>NZ_CP034118.1:894027-1498055 GCF_003856495.1 Staphylospora marina
TCCTGGAGAGAGCCGTTTTCGAGGAGAAAAGGATCGTCAAGGTTTTGGAAGATGGTCGGAATCTCCCTCATCCGCTCGAGCCGGAGAAGAAAATAAAGAATCCTGATTACAGAGTGGAAGGAGAGATTTGTGAGATAAAAACAACGAATGAGTTGGGCAAGAACACGATTCAAAATCTGTTGAGGAAGATCAATGAGCAAATCAAGGGATCAGGATATGAGTCTCCGGTACTCTTGACGGAAGAGATTGACGGAAAAAAAGCCCGGATTCCCACGGGCATCGCATATATTCAGTTGTTGAAGGGAGACAAAGAAAATCTCACCATAAATTTGGAGGACCTCCGGAATAAAGTGATCAGACACTGTCACCCCGGTCAGTACCGCTCCGTCAAAGAAGTCCATATTTATTATGAGAATCAGTTGATCTTGCAGTTTGCCCGGGATGAAAAGTGGCAAATGAAAGAAGTGGACCTTACCCGGGTACATCATCGGAGTCAGGCACCGACTTCGGAACGGACACAGGTGGATTCCGGGACGCTGTACAAACTCGTCGATATGCATACAAGACTTTCCCGTTTGACAGAGCATCCGGGAGGTCTGCAACCCGAAGCCAGGGAAGCGGCTGATCGGATGAATCAGGCCGTTCAATCCGTCTTTCAAAAAGAATACCCGGACCTCAAACTGAAACCCTTCACGATTGAGACATCGGGGATGGCATTGCAGATCCTGAAAGAAAACAATGCGGAAGCCCGGAAGCTGGATCCGGAACAGTTTCACACGCTCGGGTTCCGGAATCAGGCTCTGGATCGGATGATTAGCCGGGAAAAATACGTGGAAATGGAACGGTGAATAATTATTTCTGGTCAACACATCGGATGAATGCCCGGGATCTTGTTGCATCCATGAGCAGGAATTTTGGCGTGTATCGAACCCGCTTTGCAACCAATGTTTCGCCCTGTCGGTATTTTTGCCACAGGGCGAAATTCATGATTGGAGAGGAGGAAGATCCAAGTGTCGGAACGGTTGTGGATATTTACTGATCCCGATCTTGCATCGTTGGATGTCTATATTGACCGGGAAAAAATATCACAGGTGGAGATTGTACACAAAGTGTATGAAGTTGCTCGACACTTCGGCGATGTGACGAGAGTGGAAATCATCACGGAATCTGCGGGAGATGATGCATACCTGGAACATATCGGAAAAGATGAACAAAGTGTCAAAGAGCAAAAGCCGTCGGATGCATTGATTTCATTTGTGACCAACAGCCCTGACGTTACCGATATGCGTTTTAACTTGGGAACGTATTGTGTGGATGAGACCGGTGATGAGAGATGGATGGCGGGAGCAGTGACCCTGTCATTTTGGGTGGATCCGAACGATGTGGAATGGGCCTTTTACATCAATGTCAATACGGACCTGTTTGTCCCGTTCAGGTTTGTGAAAGATGAGCGGACGGAACGGATGGCTCGATGGAATGCTCCCAAGTTGAAGAGGTTGCTTGAGGAAATTCTTCGGACGTTTCCGGTTGTAAGCTGGGAATGGGATTATTGCTACAGTGCGTTGAAAGAGTACTTGGAACAGATTTGATGAGACCAATCATGGTCCAAAAGTGAGGAATCTTCATGAGCGTGACATTGCCGGTATATCTGGACAATGAGGATACCAGGTTGGATGGAGGAGCGGACCCTGTCACACCATCACAGGATTTATTGCGATTGCGTGTATCCTTTGTGCAACCAGGTGGTCGTCTTTGCGGTAGGGGGATATTCATGAAACACTAATACGAATCATTCAAAGGAAATGTACGTGGAAGCTGTAGACAGTTTTGTTTATCCGGTGATCTGATGTTTTCCATGACAATCTTCATCCAGTCCATGAAAATTATTGGTAGAAACTTGTCAGACTGTTGAAACGGGAGGAGAACAAAGTGCATGAACGGCTGTGGAAGCTTAATGACCCTGATTTGGCATCGATCTATGCCATTATCGATCGCGAAAACATATCAAAGATGGAGATCGTACATAAAGTATATGAAGTGGCACAACAATTCGGCTGTGTGACGAAGGTGGAAATCCACACGGCATCCGTGGGAGACGATGCATTCACGGAAATGAACATAGAAGATTCAAAAGGAGATGAAGGGAAAAGACCTTCCGCTGCGTTGGTTTCGTTTGTGACCAGTACGCTTGACGTTACCCAGATGCATTTTGAATTGGGGACTTTTTGTGTGGATGAGACCGGTGGTGAAAGATGGATGGCAAGAGGCGTCACTCTGTCATTTTATATCGAGCCGAATGGGGAGGAATGGGGATTTTACATCGATATCAACACGGACCTGTTCGTCCCGTTCAGGCGTGTCAGGGATGAGCGAACGGAGCGACTGGCCCGCTTGAATGCCCCCAAGTTGAAGCGATTGATTCATGAACTGCTTCGGACGTTTCAGGTTGTGGATTGGGAATGGGAGTATTCTTACAGAGGATTGAAAGAGTATTTGGAACAGATCGGATGAGGACAATACGGTGCGGAAAGAGAGGATGTTTTCTTTAACGTGGCAATTCGACCTGTCCGGTACGGGCAGGTTTTTCATGGGAATCTCGATCTGAAAATTCAGCCTATTGCAATGAATGGAGGAAAATGAATCCAACTGAAGAAAAATTACCCTCGCCTGATCAGTTTGCCGATGGGTGGGTGAAACATGGACAAGCGGAAGTGGGAGTGCCGGAAAGAACGGAATTTGTACTTGTTCTCCAGAGTGGATGAGAAGTCGGTGGCCGAAGTTGTGGAGAAAATCGTGGAGATCAATCTGTATGACGACTTGCAGGAAGAGGAGAAAAGGGAGTACGAACGTCATCCGATCAAGCTGCACATCAGCAGTTACGGCGGGTCCGTTTATTGCGGCTTTTCCCTGGTGGATGCAATTCTGGCCAGCAAAACGCCCGTACACACCATTTGTCTGGGGAAGGCGATGAGCATGGCGTTGGCGATCATGGTGGCCGGACACAAGCGAGTCGCGCATCCTCATTCGACGTTTATGTACCATCAGCTGTCCGCCGTTTTGTGGGGGGATTTGACCCACATCAAACGGGATGTCAAAGAGTGTGAGCGGCTGGAAGCGTTGTACGATGAACTGGTGTTGTCAAGAACCCGCATTCTGAAAGAGAAACTGGTCGAAGTAAAGGAGAAACGGCAGGACTGGTTTATTTCCGTGGATGAAGCATTGAAATTGGGAATCGTGGATGAGATCGTGCAATCCTAAACATTGGTTTCGGCTCTGAACGACCGTCGGAGCGGGACACGCAGATCCATGGACACACCGGTCAGAAGAAAGAGGAAAAGAACATGTTGAACAAAGACATGGAATGGCTCAGGATCATCATGAAACGGAATCCGGGAACGCCGAGTCCGCACGACGCATGGTGGAGATTGAGGGAGACTGCGTCATGTACATCCCGCCGCAGACATGGAGCATCCAAGCCATCCGATTGTACTTGTGGGCGGATTCGAGTTTGAAACCACCGAACCTGCTCCCGGGGGCTATGAAAATCAGACGGCTCGTGCACTCCCGTTGATCCGGCATTTGCCGTGTCGCTTGACTGCCGCCAAGATGCGGCAGTTTTTTTGTTGCCCGAAAAAAACTCATTCAAAAATATTGACTTGAAAATGATTATCATTTACACTGGACAACGGAAAACGGATGATAATGATTCTCATTATCTGCAGGAGGCGAAGCGGATGTCGGTCTCTGCCGAAGACATGTTGCGGCGAACCGTTCCGGATTCCGTGGTTGACTGCGTGGGAAACACGCCGATGGTCCGTCTGAACCGTCTGTTCGGCGCGGACGGCGTGGAGGTTTACGCCAAGCTGGAGTACATGAATCCCGGCGGCAGCATGAAGGACCGGACGGCCCGGCACATGATCCTGGAGAGCTTGAAGGACGGGACGATCCGGCCGGGTTCCCATCTCATTGAGAGCAGTTCGGGAAATCTGGGAATCGCCATCGCCATGATCGCCCGCGTGTACGGATTGAAGTTCACGTGTGTGATCGATCCGAAAACGTCTCCGGCCAATGTCCGAATCCTGAAGAAACTGGGAGCATCGGTGGATCTGGTGACGAAGAAGGATGAGCACGGCGGTTATCTCCATACCAGGATCCGGCGGGTGAAGGAGATTCTGAGGGAGATTCCCGGTTCGGTCTGGCTGAACCAATATGCCAATGAGCGGAATTGGCAGGCGCATTATCACGGAACGGGCCGTGAAATGACGGAGCAATTGCCGGGGAAACCCGATGTGCTGGTGGCGGCGGTCAGTACGAGCGGAAGCCTTCTCGGATGTGCCAGAAGGCTGCGCGAAACGTGGCCCGGGCTGAAAACCGTGGCGGTGGATGTGGTCGGTTCGGTGATTTTCGGAGGGAAGCCGGGGCGACGGGAAATTCCGGGAATGGGAGCGAGCCGGGTGCCCGAGATTCTCAGCCGGGAGGAAATCGACGAGGTCATTTACGTGAGCGATCGGGAAGCGGTGCAGGGATGCCACGATCTGTTGGCCCGCGAAGGGATCTTTGCCGGAGGTTCGTCGGGGGCGGTGGTCACGGCCATCCGGAAGCTGATTCCCTCCCTTCCGAAGCCGTGTCGGATCGTCACGCTGTTTCCGGACCGCGGAGACCGGTATCTGGATTTGGTATACAACGATGACTGGGTGGAACAACTGCCGAAACGGGAGGAAGAGAAATGAAAGCGGAAAAACGGCCGCAAATCCTGTATCTGTCGCAATCGGATATCGTGTCGCTGGGAGGGGACCGTTCCGACCTGTACGTCGAGGCGATTGAACGGGCGTTGCAACTGCATGCCGAAGGACGCTTTGTGCAGCCGCTCAAACCGTATCTGCGCACGAAGGAGACGGGCGGCCATATCGCGGACCGGATCATTGCCATGCCGGCCCATCTGGGAGATCCGGGCATCTCCGGGCTGAAATGGGTCGGAAGCAAGCACGACAACCCGCAAAAACGGGGACTTCCGCGGGCAAGCGCGCTCATCATCCTGAATGACCCGACGACCAACTTTCCCGTCGCCGTCATGGAAGGAAGCCTGATCAGCGGGATGCGGACCGCCGCGGTGACGGCGGTGGCCGCAAAGCATCTGGCCAGGAAAGGCTTTCGGGTTGTCGGCTGCGTCGGGTGCGGAGTGATCGCCCGCATGCAATTGATCACTCTGCTGGAACAGTTCCCGCACATCCGGGAGATTCACCTGTTTGATCTGAACCCCGGATCTGCGGAGCGGTTGGCCGGTGAATTGCGTGAAACATTCCCCGAAGTCACCGTGACGGTGGCCGAATCGGCGGAAGCGGCGGTCCGCCGGGGAGAAACGGTGATCACCTGCACCGTGGCGGATGAACCCTACATTCCGTTTGACTGGATCCGCAAAGGGGCGTTCATCAGCAACGTATCCATCATGGACGTCCACAAGGACGTGTTCCTGAAGGCGGACAAGGTGGTCGTGGATGACTGGGATCAATCCAATCGGGAGAAAAAAGTGATTCACCGGCTGGTGCTGGAAGGACGGTTCTCCCGGGAGCAACTTCACGCGGAGCTGGGCGAGATCGTGAGCGGACGCAAACCCGGGCGTGAAACGGAAGACGAGATCATTTTGCTCAACCCCATGGGCATGGCCATCGAGGACATCGCCTGCGCGGAAGAGATCTATCGGAAGGCGCTGGAAGCACGGATCGGAAAACGGTTGGACCTGTATTGACGCGGAAAAGAGGAGAGAGACATGGAACGGAGAACACAAGCCGACCGGGATCGGGCAAGGCGGAAAGTATTGACCGAACTGGTGAACGCGCTGCTGGAGGAAAATTTCGCCGGCATGCGGGAATCTGCCGGGGTCTGCGGAGAGATCCGGGAGCTTTCCCTGCCGCTGGACGAAGGGGAACAGTGGTTGCGGGTGGCGGTCGGTTTCGCCGGCGAAGTGGTGTTTCGGGGGCGCAAAAAGCCTCGCTTCCGTTCTTGGGAAATGAGCCGCCCGCCTGTGCTGCTGCTCAGGAGCGGAGAGGAACCGAGCGAGCTGGACGCTCCCGCATTGATGCGGCTGCTCGCGGAGACTTCCGGCGAAGCTTGGCCCAATCTGGACGGAGTGTGCGAGGAGCTCCGTCTCGCGGTGGAGCAGCATGTTCTGTCCGGTGAGGCGGACGGCGGTCTCCGACAAGACTCCGGCGTCAGCCTGAAGGAAGGCGAGCGGTTCGCCGCACTCAGGGATCGTCCGTTTCATCCGCTGTCCCGGGTGAAAAACGGGTGGAACGCGGAGGAATACCGCTTGTACAGCCCGGAGTTCGGACAAAGGTTCGGGCTGGATTGGGTGGCCGTCCGGAACTCTCACGTGACGAGGGGTGAAGACCGAGTGGACGACTTGCCGGAACTGCTTCTCACCCCTGAAGAAGCGGCGAAATTGCGGAGCGAAGCGGCAGCGAAAGGGGTGAAAGACGGGGAATTTGTCCTGATCCCCGTGCATCCTTGGCAGATGAAACGGGAGATTCCAAAGGTGTTCAAATCGGAGCTGGAAGACGGCATCATCGTGCCGGTCGCCGGTGCGACGGGATGTTTCCAGCCGGGATCTTCGGTTCGGAGCCTGATCTGTCTGACCCGTCCGGACATTCACGTGAAGGTGCCGCTCGGCATTTACTCGCTGGGGGCATTGCGCATTCTGCCGCCCCGCTATCTGCGGAATGCGGTGATCGCCCAGGGATTGATCCGGGAGATCATTCACCAAGATGGGTGGTTGGCGGAACATCTCCTCGTCTGTGACGAATCCCGCTGGGCCACGTTTCTGGAACCCGGGAGCGACCTGTTTGCGGACAAATCGGGTCATCTGGGTTGCCTGATTCGTCGGTATCCGCGGGAAGTGTTTGCCGCGGACACGGTCGTGCCGATGTCCGCCCTGTCCGTACATGACGAAAAAGGAGATGCTCCGCTTCTTCGGTTTCTGCTGTCACAGGGGGACGGAGATGGACGGGAATTGTTCGGGAGCGTCTGCCGTGTGTTGATCCGGACGGCGTGTTCGTTCATTCGATACGGAGTGCTGCCGGAACTTCACGGACAAAATGTGGTGCTGTTGATGCGGCGGGGGAAACCGGAGCGTCTGCTGATTCGGGATCACGACACGCTGCGGATCTGCCCGGAATGGATGAAACGGGCGGGAATTCCGGAAATTTCGTACGTGCTCAAGCCGGGAACCCGCAACACGCTGGTGCTTCCTTCCCTGGAGGAGCTCATGGCCTATCTGCAGACGCTGATCATCCAGGTCAATGTTGCGTCCGTGATGGAAGGGTTCGTAAAGGGAGGTCATTTCACCGGAGACGAGGGTTGGTCGACGGTGGAGGAAATCCTGCGTCAAGAGCTGGCGAGGATCGAATCGCCGGATCTGGCGCAAGAAGCCCGAAGGGTGCTGTTCCTGGCGGAGAATTGGCCCATGAAAGAAATCATTGCTCCCCTGTTGAAGAGACAGGGAACGGGCGGAGGAAGCATGCCGTCCGGCATGGGACGGATCGCCAACCCGTTCCGGAGGAGCGGATGACATGGACACCTGGCGTCGCAATTTCCTCATTTTGTGGACGGGTCAATTCGTGTCGATCAGCGGTTTGACGGTCATGGTGCCGCTCATGCCGCTGTTCATCGAAGAGTTGACGGGTACAAGCGGAGAGGCGGCTGCCTGGTGGACGGGAGTCTGTTTGGCGGCTCCGGCCGTCACTTCGTTGTTCTGTGCTCCCTTGTGGGGGAGGTTGGGGGATGAATGGGGCCGGAAGTGGATGGTGGTTCGGGCATTGGGGGGACTGGTGATCAGTCTGGCGTTGATGGGATTTTGCCGGTCCCCTTGGCAATTTTTGCTGTGCCGGCTGTTTCAGGGAGCGTGCGGCGGGGTGGTGGACGCGGCGGCCGCGTTTGCCGGTTCCGAAGCTCCGCCGGAACGGAAAGGGCAGGTGCTCGGCCGGCTGAATGCGGCCACGGCGGCCGGTTCGGTGCTGGGGCCGTTGATGGGGGGCATGCTGGCGGACCTGGCGGGATTTCGCAGTCTGTTCTTCATCATGGCCGCACTGACGGGCGTTTTGACCGTCACCGCCGCATGTTTTCTTCGGGAAACGAACATCGTCCGTCAGAGGGAGTCTCAAGAAAAAAGCGCCGTTCGCCCGTTGAAAGAAGCTTGGCTTTCATTGGTTCGCCACCGCGAAACAAGGGCGTTTCTCTGCGGAGGCGTGTTCGCACAGGCGGGGATTTACGGCGTTACCGCGGTATTCGCCCTTCACGTGGCGGCTCTTTCCGGAGACTCTTCCATGGCGGCCACTTGGGTGGGGCTGTTGCAAGCCGTCACTTGGCTCTCCGTGATGGTTGCTTCGCCGTGGTGGGGGAAACGAAATGACACGAAGCCGGTGCATGTCTCCTTTGTTTGGGCGGCACTCGGTTGCGGAATCAGCGTCATGATCCAGGCATGGGTGACGGACGTGGGTTGGTTGGTTCCGCTGAGAATGGTGCAAGGTGCTTTGTTTTCCGCACTGATCCCATCCGTGTTTTGCCAGATTTGTCGCAGCGGGGATCCTCGCCTGCACGGAACGAGAGTGGGACTGGCCAACAGCTGCCTGACGGGAGGACAAATCCAGGGATCGCTGCTGGCTTCCGCGTGTCTGGTCACCCTTTCCACTCCATGGGTGCTCATGGTCATGGGCGGTTTGTTCATCGTCGGAGCGGCTTGGGTGGCTGTCGGAAAGATCCCACAGGCGGACAGCGGGAGGAGTTGTCCTGCCGTGCATGCGTTCACGGGAGAAACGTCGGAAGGACAGACAGGTTGAAAGGGGAGGAGCGGAACATGAGGCGGCAGTGGCGCCGGATCGCGGAGCGTCAGACGCTGGAGCGGTTGTTGAACACCTATTTGAGAGAAAAGGGAGACGGATTGTGCACGGAGGAGACTCTGGACGCCTCCGCGGGCAAATCGGGCCGGTTTACGATCCTTCTTCCCCGGCAGCACAAACGGATTCACGGAACGTTTGCCCATTTCTCGCCGTTCGGCCATCACCGGTATGAAGATGCATTCGCCGTCAGCGGGGAAGGAGAGGAATCGGTTCCCGCGGAGTCGTGGAAGCAGGTGGCTGTCCTGTTGCTGGACGAGATCCGGGACGAATCGGAGGAGAAGCAGCGGGATGCATTGCTTCACCAGATGGAAAACAGCATCGACAAGACTGCGGTGTATCTGGGGAGAGCGGACGAGAAGAAGGACGAAGACTGGATGATGCTTCCGGACGGCGAGCGGTCTCGCCGGGCGGAGCAGCGTCTGCTGTTCGGCCATCCGTTCCATCCCACCCCGAAGAGCTCCGAAGGGTTCGGCCCGGAAGATCTGGAGCAATACGCCCCGGAAATGGAGGCCTCCTTTCCGCTGGTGTGGGTGGCGGTGCATCCGGAATGGATTCGGGAGGAACGGGTGGACGGGGAAAACCCCGCCGATGAAGCGATGTTCCCCGCGGATGTGAGAGAGGAAGCGGCTCTTCTTCTCGCCAAGGGGTACCGTCTGTTTCCGATCCATCCGTGGCAGGCCGGATATCTGGAGCGCGATGCGGTCTTTCAAAAGGCGCTCGAACACGGAGCGATCGTTCGCCTGAAGCAGGGCGGCCCCTTGGTTTCTCCCACGTCTTCCGTCCGGACGGTATTCAGTCCGGAACTGCCGTGGTCCCTGAAACTTCCGCTTCATGTGCGCATCACGCATTTCGTCCGGGAGAATACCCCGGAGCAGATCCGACGTTCGCTGGATGCGAGCCGGGTGATCCGGAAGTTCCGGCGACAATGGCCCTGTCCATCCCTGACGGTGTTGACGGAGACCGGGGCACTTCAGATTTGCCCGCCCGATGCGCGGGATCGTGAAGTCTTTCCTGCGGCAAGCGCCAATGTGCTGTTCCGGGAAAATCCGGACCGGAACCGGCATGCCCCTCTGGTGGTGGCGGCTCTCCTGGAATGTGCACCGGGACGTTCGGAGCCTCCGCTGTTTTCGGCGATCCGGGAAGCGCTGAACCTGCCGGACGGGCCCGTTTTTGCAGAGGGATTGGCCAAGTGGCTGGAAGCGTATGTGGAAGTGGCGGTCATCCCCGCGATTGAGCTGTTTGCGGAGACAGGAATCAGTTTGGAGGCACATGTGCAGAATTCCCTGATTCATTTGGAGAACGGCTGGCCGACCCATTTTTATGTGCGGGACATGGAAGGAGTCAGTATCAACCGGGAACATCCGGAGATTCGGAAAATCACCGGCGGGGTGATCCCCGTGAACAGCCCCGTGCTGTATGAGGAGCGGACGGCTTGGGAACGGCTTCAGTACTACCTGATCACCAATCATCTCGGGCATTTGATCCATGTGCTGGCATATTACGGCGGTTGGGAAGAGTCCGCGGCCTGGATGGCGGTGAGGGAGAGATTGGAACGGCACCTTTCCCGCACCCCATCGCACCGGTCCGGGTGGTTCGACCGATTGCTGACGGAAGAGACCCTTGCGGCAAAGGCCAACCTGGTGAGCCGCTTGCAGAATCGGTCTGACAATGCCGTTTACATTCGTGTGCCCAATCTGTTGAAACGGGAGAGGTGAAAGCGGAATGAACGGAGAGTGGCTGGATCTGGCGGATCAGGCGATTCGCTCGGAAGAATCCGTTCGCGTGCGAAGAAGAATCTTTCGCCAGTTGGTGGAATCGATGGTGTATGAAGGCATCGTTCCCTGTCAGGAAGAGCCGGTCGGTAACGACGGAATCTCCCTCTTCCGTCTGGAGGGGGAATCCGGAGGACGGCCTGTCACTTATACCTTCCGGGCGCGGCGGTGCTTCACGTTCGGACGGATCCGGTTGACGGATGAGGCGGTGATGCGTCGTTGTGGCGAAGAGGAGCGGGAAGTCGTTTCCATCCGGCAGTTTCTGCTTGAAATCGCGCCGCTTTCGGGGGTGGACCGGGAACGGCTGATCCGCTTCATCCATGAGCTGGAAGAGACTTGGTTCAAGGACACGGTGGCCCAATACGTGAAGCGGAAAGAAAACAAACGGCTGGGAGATGAACCGTTTGCCCGTCTGGAACAACATGTGATGGACGGACATACGTATCATCCTTCCTACAAATCGCGCATCGGGTTTGACATGGAAGAGAACATTCGGTTCGGACCGGAATTTTCCCGCCCCGTCCGGCCGGTGTGGCTGGCCGTGAGCCGCAAACATGCGATTCTCTCGTTCAGCCGTTCCATCCCTGACGTCAGAAAGTGGTTGTTCCGGGAAGCGGGGGAAACGGTCTCCGCCATGTTTCGGAGCAAAATCCGGGAATCGGGGTTGGATCCGGAAGATTATGTCCCGGTTCCGGTGCATCCGTGGCAATGGAAGACGAGCATTCTGCCCCGCCTGCAGGATTCGCTTCACGCCCGGGAGATCCTGCTCATCAGGGAATCGGAGGACGAATACGGAGCGCAACAATCGATCCGCACCCTGACCAATTTGAGTTCTCCGCACAAGCCATGGGTCAAATTGTCCATGAGTCTCGTGAACACCTCGACCGGACGCGTTCTGGCCCCGCACACCGTCCGCAACGCCGCGCCCGTGTCCGACTGGCTCGACGGATTGGTCAAGGAAGATCCGTTTCTTCGCGATGATCTCCGGCTCATCCTTCTGCGGGAAGTGGGCGGAATCTCCTGGGATCCGCCGGTGCCCGAGGAGTTTCAAAGCGAGGTGTACGGCGTGATCGGATGCATTTGGCGGGAAAGCCTGGAGCCGCTGCTGGAAGACGGTGAACGGGCGGTCCCGTTCAACATCCTCACGGCCGTCGATGTGGACGGCAAACCGTTCATCCACCCGCTTGTCGGGAAAGTCGGACTGGAAGAATGGGTCCGGCGGCTTCTTCGCGTCAGCGTGTGGCCGATTCTTCACTTCCTGGTGGCACACGGAGTGGCACTCGAATCACACGCTCAAAACATGGTGCTGGTTCTCAAGGACGGCTTGCCGCACCGGTTGGCGCTGAAAGATTTCCACGACGGCATCCGTTTTTCCCGGCGTTTCTTGAGCAAGCCGCAGAAATGCCCGCCGCTGGCCAAGACGCCCGAGATTCACGCCCGCGTCAATCGAAATTCGTTCATTGAAACCGACCGGATCGATGAGGTTCGCGATTTCGTGATGGATGCCTTCTTTTTCATCAACCTGGGGGAGTTGGCCCTGTTCCTGGACGAACGGTACGGCCTTGACGAGAAGAGCTTTTGGAAGCTGGCGGAGGAGGCGATCTGCGAATACCGGAACGCTTTTCCCGAATTTGAAGAGCGGTTTCGATGGTTTGACGTGTTCGGTGACACCATCCGGGTGGAACAGCTGACCAAGCGCCGGCTTTTTCCGGAGACGGAGCTGCGGGTCCACTCGGTGCCCAATCCGCTGGCGAAGGTGTGTGAGGGGGAAGGACGATGAGGTTCGTGAACAAGACCTGGAAGTCCATTCGGGACGGAAAGCCGGTATTCGGCCTGTTCTGCTCCAATCCCTCTCCGTTGACCGTGGAAATGATCGGAGCGGCCGGGTATGATTTCGTGATTCTGGACATGGAACACACCCTGATGAGTCCGGACACCCTCCAACACATGATCCGGGCAGCGGAATCGTTCGGGATCACGCCGCTGGTCCGCATTCCGGAGCGGTCGCCGGCCCTTTTGCTCCAGGTGCTGGATGCCGGCGCGCAGGGAGTGGTCATCCCTCATGTGAGGGGGCGGGAAGACGTGGAACAGGCGGTAGAAAACTGTTTCTATCCACCGAAAGGAACACGCAGTCTGAACGGCGGACGGAATGCGGCCTTCGGCGGCATTCCGTTGTTGGAAGCGATGGAAAGGGCCAACCGGGAAGTGATGTGCATCCCGATGATCGAGGACCGGGAAGGCGTGGAAAACATCGATGAAATTCTCGAAGTGGACGGGATCAGTTTCGTGCTGGAGGGAGCGGCGGACCTTTCCGCTTCATACGGCGTCCCGTGGAAAACGGACCATCCGCTTGTGAAAAACGCCCTGTCGCACGTGTGGGAACGGGCGGACCGGGCGGGGGTGCCGTTCTGCGCCATCCCCAGAAACCGCGAACAAATGAGCATGTGGTGGAACCGGGGTGTGCGTGTGTTTGTTCTGGGAGATGACCGCGGAATCGCTTATCGGGCGATGAAAGCCCATTTGGAACAGAATCTTTCGGAAATCACGGTGATCGGACATGAACAAGCGACTGACTGAAGCCGTCATCAGCCGCTTCCGGAATCAGGAAGGGCCGGTTTGCGCGTTTGTCTACGACCTGGACCATCTGCACCGGCACGTGCGAAAGGTCATGGAGCTGTTGCCGGAACGCTGCGAAATGTATTACGCCATGAAAGCCAATTCCGAGCGTCCCGTCCTTGAAACGCTGGCTCCCCTCGTTCACGGCTTTGAAGTGGCTTCCGGCGGGGAGATCCGAAAGGCGCGGGAAGCGGGGGAAACCATCCCGGTCATTTTCGGGGGTCCCGGCAAGACGGACGAGGAACTGGAAAAAGCGATCCGCATGCGGGTCTCCCTGATTCATGCGGAGAGTTTGCACGAGCTCCGTCGTTTGGCCCATCTCGCCCAGAAACTTGACGGAGAAGTCCGGGTGCTGCTTCGGGTCAACCTGGCCGGCCCGTTTCCGGCAGGAGCCACCTTGCACATGGCCGGTCGGCCCACCGCTTTCGGCATCGACGAGCGGGACGTGCCGACCGTGCTGGAAGAACTGAAACGCTTTCGGCGGGTGCGGCTGGAAGGATTCCATTTTCACTCGGTGTCCAATCACCTGCAGGAAGAGACGCATTTGCAGGTGATCCGTCACTACATGAGCAAAGCGAAGAGGTGGGCGAAGGAGCATGGTCTGGCGCTCACCCGGTTGAATGCCGGCGGCGGCATCGGGGTCAATTACCGCGAGCTTGACAACCAATTCGATTGGGCGACCTTTTGCTCCGGTTTGGGTGAGCTCATTGAGCGGGAACTTCCGGAAACCTGGACCCTCATGTTTGAGTGCGGCCGGTTCCTCACCGCTTCCTGCGGCGTGTACGCAACGGAAGTCATCGATCTCAAATCGAACCACGGGGAAACGTTTGCGATCATTCGGGGAGGCACCCACCATTTCCGGCTGCCCGCTTCCTGGCAACACAATCACCCGTTTGAGGTGGTGCCGGTCGAGAAGTGGAACCGTCCGTTCCCTCGCAAAGAAATCAGGGAAGAGCCCGTCACCGTGGTGGGGCAGCTGTGCACTCCGAAAGATACGCTGGCGAGGAACGTGCCGGTCGGGCGCCTGCGGATCGGCGACCTGATCGTTTTCCAATATGCCGGTGCCTACGGATGGGCCATTTCGCATCATGATTTTCTCAGCCATCCTCATCCGGACCACGTCTGGCTTCCGGTGGAACGGAGGGAAGCAGACCGTGAATCTGTCTGAGTCATTGAAACGGATCCGGACCGAAGAGCTCCGGTTGCACGAAGCTCACGAACCGTGTCGCCTGGAAAAGACGGCGGCCGACATCCGGAGAGACGGCATGCTTCGTCATCCGGTCTTGGCTCTGGATATCGGTGGCGGTTGGATGGTGGTGGACGGTGCTCACCGGTTGGAGTCCCTGAAAAAGCTTGGATGTGCGTTCGCTCCCGTGCAAGTACTCACTTTCGAAGCCCTGACACTTTCTTCATGGATCCACCAGGTTCCGGACGGGGATTGGCTGGACGAGTGGGTCCGGGCATCGGGATTGCGGGTTCTCACCGGTGACGAAACGCCTGCCGGAGACGGACGGTGGAGCGTGACCTGGATGCGGCGGGGACAACGGTTCACCATCCGGTTGGATCAGGATGTCGAGCACGATGACCGGATTCCGCTGGAGCGTTGGCATCAGCTGGTGTCCGCTTATTCCCGCCGCTTTCCGGTGTGTCGTCTCACTCAATTTCCGGCGAACCCGGTTGAGTCGGAATTTGTTTGGATCCGTCATCCCGTCCGGACGCCGGAAGATCTGGTGGAAACGGTGAATCGGGGGGACGTGTTGCCGGCCGGTGTCACCCGGTTCCGCGTGGAAGGGCGAATCCTCAATCTCTGCGTTCCGCTCGCGCTGCTGGAAGATGACCCCCGGGTTGCCGCGGAGTGGGAGATGGCCCTTCGGCACTGGAGTCAACATGTCCGTGCGTATCATGAGAGCGTGTTGTTGTGTGAAGGATGACGGGGATTCCGTTTTGGAACATGTCAATGGCTTGCCTCGCCTGTTCGGGCGGGGTTCTTTATTTTTGAAAAGGATATTGGCTTCCGGAACAGAAAAAAGGTACGAAAAGGAGATGAATCACCGTGTCAACCGAGCGTTCTTCATGGCTTCCCGTCTCCACTTATTCCATCGTTGCTGTCGATCCCGTTACCGGGGAACTGGGGATCGCCGTCCAGTCCCGGTTCCTGGCCGTGGGGGCGGTGGTGCCTTGGGCCAAAGCGGGGGTGGGAGCCATCGCCACCCAATCGTACGCCAATCCGCGATTCGGCCCGCAAGGACTGGCGTTGCTGCAAGAAGGGAAAGATCCCCGGACGGTGCTGGAACTGCTTCTGAAAGAAGATCCGGAGACTGGTCTTCGCCAAGTGGGCATCGTGGATGCGATGGGGAGAAGTGCCACGTACACGGGTTCCGGCTGTCATGAATGGGCGGGAGGGATCGCGGGACCGGGATTTGCCTGTCAGGGAAACATTCTGGCGGGAGAAGATGTGGTGAAAGAAATGGCAAGGGAGTTCCGGGGAACGGACGGGTTGTTGCCCGAGCGGCTGGTGAAAGCGCTGGCGGCCGGGCAGGCGGCGGGTGGAGACCGAAGAGGGATGCAATCGGCGGCGCTTCTGGTGGTGAGGCAAAGCGGCGGCTACGGTGGCTGGAATGACCGGTACATCGACCTTCGCGTGGATGACCATCCGCAACCGATTCAAGAACTGGAGCGGTTGCTCACTTTGTTCCGGGAAACGTTCCGATGAACCTGCAAAAAAAAGAACAAGGCTCCGCTTTGGCCAAGCGGCGCCTTGTTCCGGTTGCGGGAAGGATTGGTTACCTTCATCTCCACCCTGCCAAGGTGACGCTTTGATTAAGCGACCGCAACGCACGGGGAGGATTGGGTACCTCCATCTCCCGCGGGAAAGGCGGGTATTCTGATTGAACTACCGTGCGTGAATATATTATCAAATCCTGATATATTTGTAAACAGGTTGAACAGATATTGATATTGAAAAGGAATGTTTTTATGGAAGAAAAGCAACAATCGCCGAAAATCAAGTGTTATGTTTGCAAGACCCCGCTGGATGAAGCGCATCCGGAGTATTCCAAGTTGTGCGTGGAATGCGGGGAGTTCAATGCATCGAAGCGGGATGCACGGCATGATTTGGAGGGATGGATCGCTCTGGTGACCGGCGGGCGGACCAAAATCGGGTACCACACCGCGCTCCGGTTGCTCAGGGATGGCGCACGGGTCATCGTGACCACCCGTTTTCCCCATGATGCCGCCCGCCGTTATCTGCAAGAACCGGATGCTCACCAGTGGCAGGACCGGCTTCGCATCCATGGTCTGGATTTCCGGCAAATCGACCGGGTGGAGCAGTTTGCTCTTGCTCTGGACCGGGAGCTTCCGTGGTTGGATGTGATCATCAACAACGCCGCCCAAACGGTGCGCATGCCGGAAGAAGAATACAGAGCCTTGGCCGCCGGGGAAGAGGCGATGAGGAAGCAACTTGCCGCAAGCGGTGTTCCGGCGCTGATGGCATCCGATTTTCCGGCTCCGAACGTGCAGAAAGAGGACAGGGAAGGGAGTGGCGGAGCGCTTGCCGTCTTGCCGTCCTCGTTGGAGTCCGGTGTTTTGCCTTATCGTGGAACCGATGTCCATGCCTGGTATGCCCGCCCGGAACAGATCTCCCTCATGGAGATGCTGGAAGTGCAGTTGATCAACGTGACGGCTCCGTTTTTGCTCAATACCCGTCTGAAACCGGCCATGATGAGGAGCCCGCACCGAAACCGGTTTGTCGTCAACGTGTCGGCAATGGAAGGCAAGTTCAACATGAAACGGAAGGGTCGGTATCATGTTCACACCAACATGGCCAAAGCATCGCTCAACATGATGACCCTCACCATGGCACGGGAATACAAACGGGATCGGATCTTCATCACCAGCGTCGATCCGGGATGGGTGTCCAACCAGGTTCCGGACAAAAACATTCTTCCTCCCTTGACCATGGAAGACGCCGCGGCACGCGTCTGTGATCCGGTTTATGAAGGGAAAGATGCGGAGCGTCCGTGGACGGGCGTGTTTCTCAAAGATTACCGGGTGATCGACTGGTGACGGACAAGGCTTCCCGGTCGTGATATACTGGACGGGTGGTCACACGTAAACGGAAAATCATGTTGCGCGAGGGGTGGGGCCCATGAACCGACAGGACATGCAATCCGACGGCCAACCCCGCGTTCTCATCGTCACCGCCGTCGATGCCGAACGGGAAGCCGTGCTGCGCGGGTTGGAGGATGATCCGCGTTTTTCCGTGATCGCGGCCGGAGTGGGCCCGGCGGAAGCGGCCGTTCGAACGACCTTGGCTTTGTCTGTCGAATCGTTCGACCTCGTGGTTTGTATGGGGATCGCCGGCGGGTTTGCCGGTCGGGCCGAAGTGGGAACGCTGGTGATGGCCGATGAAATCATCGCGGCGGATCTGGGAGCGGAAACACCGGACGGGTTTCTTTCGTTGGACGAGCTGGGTTTTGGCAGCAGCCGGATCCCCGTGGACCGTGATCGGGCCGGGAGATGGACGGAAGCCTTGAGGAAAGCCGGTCTCCCGGTGACGATGGGACAGGTGCTGACGGTCTCAACGGTCACGGGGACGGCGGAATCGGCGGACAGGCTGGTCCGGAGGAATCCGAATGCGGTGGCCGAAGCGATGGAAGGATTCGGTGTGGCGCTGGCCGCACGGGCGTTCGGCGTTCCGGCGCTGGAGCTGCGGTCCGTGTCCAATCCGGTGGGGCCGCGGGACAAATCGTTGTGGAAAATGGCCGAAGCTCTGGAGAAATTGACGCAAGCGAGTGCAGTGATCAGGGAGATGACAGGATGATGAAGATCGCGTTTTCCCCTTGTCCCAATGACACGTTCATTTTTCACGCCTGGGTGCACGGCTTGGTGCCCGGGGCGCCGAAATTGGAGGTCACCTACGCGGATATCGATGTGACCAATGAGCTGGCCACCCGGCCGGACGGACCCGATGTGCTCAAAATTTCCTGTGCGGCCTTGCCGTGGGTGTTGGACCGGTATGCACTGGTGCCGTGCGGCGGTGCATTGGGCAAAGGGTGCGGGCCGCTCATCCTGACCCGTGAACCGGTCATACCGGCCGATCTGTCCGGGAAACGGGTGGCCATTCCGAGCGAGCGGTCCACGGCGTATTTGCTGTTCCGATTGTGGACGTCCGGACATGTTTCCGGTGGTGTGGGTGAAATCACGGTGATGCCGTTCCACGAAATCATGCCGGCCGTGAAAGAAGGTCGGGTGGATGCCGGGCTGGTGATCCACGAGGCCCGTTTCACCTATCCGCAATACGGGCTTCACATGTTGGTGGACCTGGGTGAATGGTGGGAAGCGGACACCGGGCTGCCGATTCCGTTGGGGGCGATCATTGCCCGGCGGACGTTGGACCGTGAGACCATCGCAGGCTGGATTCGCGCCTCGCTCGATCATGCCTGGACACATCCGGAAGCTTCCATGGAATACATCCTGAAGCATGCCCAGGAGATGGACCCTGAGGTGGCAAAAGCCCATATTCGCCTGTATGTGAATGAGTACTCCGCCAACCTCGGGGACGGCGGCAGGGACGCCATCGGCACCCTGCTGACCCGCGCGGCGAAGGAAGGACTGGTTCCCCCGTTTGATCCGGCGAGCCTGGAGTAGACGGCCCATCCAATCTATTCCCGATGCTTTCGTTCTTTGGGAGCATGTACACTTGAGGCTGCTTGCATGGTTGGGGAACCGGAAACGGTTTCAAGGGAATAACAGTGAGGAGCGAGTCTGAAACCGTTTCCGGCAAACAGGCTTCGGAAACCGCAAACCCCTGCCAAGAATGATGAAATGGCAGGGGTTTGCGGTTTGTATGAATGCCGTTCAATCCGGGTGATTGCCCGATTTGGTGCCGATCCGATGCGGGGTGGTTACCCCTTCGTAGTTGATCATCATGGACATCCCGAGATAGGCGTGAGTCAGGTTGTGGCAATGGATCATCCACAAGCCGGGATTGTCCGCCAGGAAGGCGATTTCATAGCTTTCGTCCTGATTCACGTTGACGGTGTCCATCACCAGCGGATGCGGAAGCGGAGCACCGTTCTTGCTCAGCACGGCAAAGCGGTGTCCGTGCAAATGCATCGGATGGGGGGCGCCGCCTTTGGCCACGATGCGCAACCGGATCCATTCTCCTTCCCTCACGACGATCGGCGGGATTTCATGCATCACTTTTCCGTTGATCGTGAACCGGTGCGGAAAGCTCCAATCCAGCTCCAGGGTGTGCGTCTGGTCAAACGATTTCGGCGCGGGAAGCGGAGACCGGGAGGCGGCATACCGGGTCAGATCCAGTTCCGGCCAACGGTTGCCGTCGGATGCGGGAGGTTCCGGGCCCCGGCCCAGCACCACCGACTCTTTCTTTTCGCCACCGGTGATCTTGACGGCTCCCTGCGCAGGCATGTTCACCAGCAGATCCAACCGCTGCCCGGAACCGACGGGGATCCGGGCTTTTTCCACCGGAGGGGGGTTCATCAGATCATTTCCGTCGATGGACACCACCTTCACCGGGGCCCCGGAGACCGTCAATCGCTCGGTGGAGTTCCGGCTGTTGATGACGCGCAGACGGACGGTTTCCCCCGGATCGGCATGGACGTGAAGCCGGTTGGCCAGATTGGCCAGCTGTTCGTCGTCCAGCTCCTGCAGCAAGACCGTCACGTCTTTGTCGTAAGCAAACGTCGGCTTTTTCGGTTCCACCACCAGTTTGCCGATCAAGCCCTTTCTCGCTTGAAGAGAGCTTTGCTGGTGGGAATGATACCAATAGGTTCCCGCATGACGCGCAATCCATTCGTACGTGAAGGTCTCACCCGGACGAATCGCGTCCTGTGTCACTCCGGCCACTCCGTCCTGGGAGCAGGGGAGGATCACGCCGTGCCAGTGAATGGTGACGCCTTCCCGGATGTTTTCGTTTTTCACATGCACGATGACCCGATCGCCTTCCTGGACACGCAGTTCCGGCTGCGGATCCGGTCCGTAAAACATCCATGCGTCTTCCACCGTTTTGCCCGAATCCAATTGCAAAGAGCCTGCTCTGGCCGTCAAATGGAAGGTTTTGACCGGTTCACCCGCTTGGGGTTTTTCTTTCAGATCGGTACAGGACACCGCATTTGCGGTTTTTTTCCCGTGTGACGACGGGTGATGCCCTCCCGCGGTGACATCATGCTCTTCCGGCATGTGGGGACCGCAGGCGGAAAGAAGCAGGGCAAAGGCGGAAAACAGCTTCACCAGGCGGAATGCCGTGAAACGAATTCGCCGTCTCTTTCCCTTTGCGTCAACGGTTGGCTTCGTCATCTCCAATCACCTCTTTTTCTCCAAGATCCAAAGTGATTCATTGCAAATACGCGGTGCATGCCCGGACCACATGCGGATCACGCTCCATCCCTCCGAATCAGGTTGCTGCTTCGTGTTCCCGATTTCCGGTGCGCCTGTAAACCAACAGAGCGCAGAGAACACCCGTCAGCAACGCCAGAAATCTGATGCCGATGAACTTTCCCCACAGAAGGAAGCCGAGCATGCCGATCCATTCCGAAAGCACCAGTCCGACGATGGATCCGATGATGAATGCCAATATGGTCAAGAGAGCCTTTTTCACGGTACATCTCTCCTTTTTGCGTGATGGTGTGCCATCCGGTTGTTCCGCGGGATGGCCTGTTCATCATATCAACCCGATGTTGCGGACTTTTGACGATGCGTTGCGCGTTTGATGAAATTCCAAAGACGGGGGAATTTCGGGGGTATAATGAGGAAAAACACGCGGGAAAGGAAGAAGTGGCCCATGGCTCGCACACTGCTCTTGGTGGATGATGAACAAAGCGTGCTGGATTTCATGGAACCGTTTTTGCGCCAGGAGGGGTATGAGACGATCACGGCTCGGACGGGGACGGAAGCGGTGCGGCTGGCCAAAGAGAAGCGTCCCGCTCTGGTGGTGCTGGACTGGATGCTGCCGGAGATGAGCGGTCTGGACGTGTGCCGGCAGCTGCGAACCATCGGAAACATGGGCATCATCATGGTGACGGCCCGGACGGATGAAGCGGACAAAGTGATCGGACTGGAGATGGGAGCCGACGATTATTTGACCAAGCCGTTTTCGCTCCGGGAATTGGCCGCGCGCATCCGGTCCGTGTTGAGACGGATTGACGGTTCGGAGACGACCGTGGAACAACGGATGGTGCGGGGCGACCTGATCATTTCGGAATCCGAGTGCCGGGTGTGGAAGGGGGACCGGGAGATTCCGCTCACGCCGACGGAATTCAAGCTGCTCACCACTTTGGCTGCCCGACCGGGCATTGTGTACAGTCGGCTTCAACTGTTGCAGTCGGTCCTCAGGGATGATTATCTCAGCGACGAGCGGACCGTGGACGCCCATGTCAGCCGGCTTCGCAAGAAGCTGGAGGATGACCCCGCCCACCCGGTGTACATCCAAACGGTATACGGATTCGGTTACCGGTTCGGTGACCGCTCATGACCGTTCGCCGAAAGCTCAGAATCGCGCTCGCTGTCTGGATTGTCATTATGGGACTGATGTACGCGTTTGTCACCAAAGTGGTGGTGGGAGATGCCCTGGATCCCCTCGTTCGTTCCGCACGCAGCGCGGAACTCGATGTCTGGACGAAGCGCGTGACGGATTGGGTGAAAAACCGCGGTACGCTGGAAGGAATCGACCGGGCGGGATGGAAGGAAGCCTCGGTGACGGAAGGGGAACGAAATACCACCGTCATCCTGGTGGAAGAAGAGAAGATGATTCGCTTGACGGGACAGGAGCCGGAGAATTTCGTCCTTCTTTTCGGAATCCGGAAACCGGTGGAAGTGGACGGGAAAAAAGTGGCCGTCCTGTATTACCATGATGACGAAGTGGATCGGATGAACAAGCAGAAGATGGGCATTGAATCGTCAACGACCGTTCTGTTGGCGGTCGGCACCCTGTTTTTCATCCTGGTTTCCAACATCATGGCGTTCTGGCTGGCTCACTCCCTGACGGCTCCGCTCCGTTCGCTCTTGCCGGCGATTGACCGTCTGGGCCGGGGAGAACTCGGCGTGAAGGCGCCCGAGCACGGCAAAGATGAATTCGGCAAGGTGGCGAAGGCGTTCAACGACATGTCAGAGCGGCTCATGCAGGCGGAAGAGGCGAGAAGAAACCTGACCGCCGACGTGGCGCATGAATTGAGGACGCCGCTCACCGTCATCGGAGGAACGTTGGATTATTTGCAGCAGAAGGGGGAGCCGGTTTCCCCGGAACAGCTTTTGCCGCTTCAGGATGAACTGATCCGCCTGACCCGCCTGATCGACGACCTCCACGTGTTGTCGCTCGCCGAAGCGCGAAGGCTTCCGCTGGAAAAACGGCCGACCGACGTCGTCTCCTTGCTGCGTCGAATCATGGAGCGGGTTTCCCATGATGCGGAAAACAAAAAGGTGTCTCTCGGATTGGAGGTTCCCGATGAACCCTTGGTGATGGAGGCGGATCCGCATCGCCTCACCCAAGTGCTGCTCAATCTGTTGGTCAATGCCGTTCGCTACACGCCGGAGCAGGGAGCGGTCACCGTTTCCGTCCGGAAGACGGACACGGAACAGGTGGAAATCCGCGTGGCCGACACCGGGATCGGTATCGAACCGGAGCATTTGCCGCATGTCTTCAATCGTTTTTACCGTACCGACAAAGCCCGGTCCCGTCACAGCGGCGGTTCCGGTCTTGGACTCGCCATCGCGCGGGAACTGGTGCTGGCGCACGGCGGAACGATCGATGTGGAAAGCGAACCGGGGAAAGGAACCACCTTCACCGTTCGGCTTCCGGGGCACCATTCATGATCACCGATTTTGAATCAACCGGAGCTTTTCCGGACAAGCGGAGAGCATCTTTCGGACTGTTTGCGAATCACCCCGGGTAATACAGAAAAAGAAGGAAACGCTCAATTTCCGGAAAGGAGCAGTCTTGATTGAGACGAACGGCGTGGATCCTGCTCCTGCTGGGGCTGGCCGGAGCGGCTACCTGGTGGGTGTACGAAAAACAGAAACATGAAGTGATCGAACTGCGGGTGCCCGGAGAGTTGGCGCCCCTCTACGTGAAAGTGGCCAGGGAGCAAGGCATTCCCTGGGAAGCGCTGGCGGCAATGGATGAAGTGGAACACCGTTACCGGAAAACGGACCAGGCTTCGATCGAGCGGCAGGCACGCCGTTTGAAGGAAGCATTGGACGGTGAAAAGCCGAACGAGGACAACATTGCCGATGCATGGGAAAAGATGTATTCCAAAGCCAAAGCGGAACGGATGAAGCACATCATGGAAGCGTACATGTGGCAGGCGGCATCGATGGCCGACGGCAGCGGTTTTCCGTTTCGCGCGGAGGACAGAAAGCACGTTTCTTATGAGGATACTTGGGGAGCATCCAGAACATACGGAGGCAAGCGGCAGCATGAGGGAACCGATATCATGGCTCCGAAGGGGACTCCCGTCGTTTCGGTGTCGGACGGGGAAGTGGTGCGAAAGGGATGGAACCGGCTCGGGGGATGGCGTCTGATGATCCGGGATGAACATCATCCGCAAATGCACTACTACTATGCCCATTTGAGCAAATACGCTGACGGAGTGGAAGAAGGCGAAAAAGTGAAGCGGGGGCAGGTCATCGGCTATGTCGGCGACACGGGATACGGCCCGGAAGGAACCACCGGAAAATTCCCGCCCCACCTTCACTTCGGCCTGTACGTGAGCGAAGGATTGCTTCCATACCCGTGGAAACCCGTCAATCCGTACGCCCTGCTCCGGGTGTGGGAGGATCAAGCGGAAGCGAGGGCGAGAGAATGAAACGGTTCCGGGGCGCACACGATACCTCTTGAGCGGAAAGGAGGTTCACAACATGCAAAAACGTAAGTGGGTGCGCACCCGGGAACCGGAAATCGCCCCGGGCCTGGATGACCATGAAGAACTGGATCGTCCCGCCACCGAAGAGGAAATCCGGCGGGGCGACTATACGGAAGTCACGCAATTGTCATGGGATGAGACGGACAAGTCTTGAGAAAACCGTCACGGACGGAGATGCGAGGTTTACGGAATCTGCGCAACGCGGATTCTTTTTTTGTGCACGACAAAAAATGGACAGTGTCTTCGAAAGGGATTAAAGAAGATTTATCAAACAAATAAAAATCGAATCAATTTGAAATTATTTGTTTGGTGGCCGTCCTGATCCATTCACCAATCGCAGTTACAACCCGAAGGAGGCATTGTTCACATGACCGGAAACGTCTTCGTGCACAAATGGTTCACGCAATCCGTGGTGAAACTTCCTCCGAAAATCCAGGTGCAGGCTTGGAACATGGTTCATCAATTTATGGAACATCCCGGAGCGCCCGGGCTGAACTTTGAAAAATTGCACGGGGACCGAAATCTGTATTCCCTGAGAGTGAATGATCAGTATCGGGCCATCCTGTTCAAGCCCGAAAAATAGGAGATCTACCTGCTTGTGTGGGTCGACAATCATGATGAAGCCTATAACTGGGCGAAGCGGAAGCGGTTTGAAATCAACCCGCGGACCGGGACCTTTCAGATCTGGACGCATGCAGAGGTAAAGGAATCTCCCGATTGGCGGGAGCCTGGGGTGTTTGAACGGTACACCCGCGAACAGCTGTTGGAACTGGGGGTTCCGGAAGACGTGCTTCCCGTGGTGTACAACATCCGCAATGAAGACGAATTGCACGATCAAGTGGAGAAAATCCCCAACGATGTGTTTTTGTATCTTCTCTGGCTTTTGCAGGGGGAACCGATTGAAGACGTGTTGGAAGTGGCGAAGGAAGAGCGGTCGGTCGAGGCGCGGGAGGAAAGGGAGCGTTCGGCCTTCTTGAATGCCTTGATCCGCTCCGGCAGTGAGATCACCGTCATTTCTTCCGATCTGGAGCTGGAAGAAATGATGCGTCATCCGCTGGAAACATGGCGGCTGTTCCTGCACCCTAGCCAGAAGAAACTGATTGAAGCCGACCACAGCGGTCCCGTTCGCGTGTTGGGAGGAGCGGGTACCGGCAAAACGGTGGTGGCCTTGCATCGGGCGCGAAAATTGGTCAGGGATTTGCTGCGTCCGGGTGAAAAGTTGCTGGTCACCGCTTTCAATCTGAACTTGGCGGAAATCATCCGGGACCAGCTTGCCTCCATGTGCACGGAGGAAGAAATGAACCGGATCGACGTGATCCCCATCGACCAGCTGGCCAGAAACATCGCGGAAACACATGCAGGAATCCGGATTCACTGCATGATGGGGAATGAAGAGCGGGAAGCCTTGTGGAAGCAGGCCGGGGATGCCTTGGGGCTGGAAGCGGATGAGATTTCATTCATCCGTGCGGAATATGAGCGGTTCATTCTGCCGGAATACATCGAAGACAAAGAAACCTATCTCCGGGTCATGCGAAAAGGCCGGAAGAAAAAGCTGACGCAGGAGCAGCGGGAAAAAGTGTGGGATGTCGTACAATTCGTGGAATCGCAAAAAAAGGAGAAGGGTTGGTACGATTATCCGGACATTCTCCGGATCGCCCGGCGCTGGGCGGAAGCCCATCCGGGAACGGTGACATACCGGGCGGCGGTGATCGATGAGGCCCAAGACTTTACCGAGGATGCGTTTTGCCTGATCCGGGCGCTGGTTCCAAAGAATCGGAATGATCTGTTCATCGTCGGTGATCCGCTTCAACGGTTGTACAACCGTCCGGTGGTGCTGTCCCGGTGCGGCATCGACGTTCGGGGCCAGCGTTCGAAGCGGCTGCGCATCAATTACCGGACGACGGAACAGATTCGCAAGCTGGCGGTTCAGGTGTTGGTGGAAACCGGCTATGATGATCTCGACGGCGGCGTCCACACGGCGGACGATTTCTCCCTGATGTCCGGGGCGGAACCGGTATGCCTCTCCTTTGCCGAACAGGAGCAAGAGAAGGAATTCATCGTGCGCTGCATCCGGGAGCTGCAAAATCAAGGCGTGAAATTGAACGAGATGGTGATGTTGGCACGCATCTCCAAACGGTTGAACAAATACCGGGAAGCGCTGGAAGAAGCGGGGATCCCCTGCCAACAGTTGACCACCCGCTCCCATCTGGGGGATGAAGGCGTGCACTTCGGAACCATGCATCGCAGCAAGGGGCTGGAATTCCGGGTGGTGTTTCTCGTGGGGGTGAACGAGGGAGACGTGCCGTTCACGTACGTGCTGAACAAAGCGCTGGACGATGAAGAATCGGAGGAGTTGCTGAAAAAAGAGCGCTCTCTGCTGTATGTCGCCAGTTCCCGGGCAAGGGAAAAACTGTTCATCACGTCCCATGGACGGCCGTCCCCCTGGTTCCGGTTCAAGAGCGCGGAAAAAGAGCATTGATGGACGAAGGAAATATTGGATCGGGGAATTCCTTGAATCAGGAATTCCCCTTTTTTGATGGCAGGGGAGGGTCTGCCTTTGATCGCCGTCTTTTTTCTTTTGAATTCAAGATACCGGATGGCTAGAATAGAGAAAGCAACTCTCACGGGAACGAGGTGGAAGGCCCATGAAAGTGGTGTTGTCAACGCTCAATGCCAAATACATTCACACCTCGCTGGCCCTCCGGTATCTGAAGGCATTCAGCGGTCGGGAGTTTGACATGGAGATTGCCGAGTACACCATCAAGGACCCGGCGATGAACATTGTCTCCGACCTGTACGGAAGAGCTCCGGATGTCGTCGGCTTTTCCTGTTACATCTGGAACATCGAAGAGACCGTCACCGTCATCGACATGCTGCGCAAGGTCAAACCCGATGTGAAGATCGTGTTGGGCGGACCTGAAGTCTCTTACGATACCGAATATTGGATGGAGCGATTGCCTCAGGTCGATTTCATCGTGGTCGGCGAAGGGGAGGAAACGTTTCACCATCTGCTTACCGAACTGAGGGGCGACGGGAATTTCCGTTCCGTGTTCGGACTTGCCTGGCGCAAGGAAGGCCGGACGGTGATCAATCCTCCCAGACCCAAGTTGGATTTGAACCGCATCCCGTCTCCGCATCGTTTTGCGGAGGATTTGCCTCACCTTCCGAACCGGGTGGTCTATTTCGAAACCAGCCGGGGTTGTCCGTTCAATTGCCAATTCTGCCTTTCCAGCATCGAGGTGGGCGTGCGCTATTTTGACATCGAACGGACGAAGGAAGATTTGTTGTACCTGATCCGAAACGGTGCGCGGCTGATCAAGTTCGTCGACCGCACGTTCAACATCCGGCGGGATTATGCCATGGAAATCTTCCGGTTCCTGATCGAGAACCACGGCGGATGTGTCTTTCAGTTCGAGATCACCGCGGACATTCTCCGGCCGGAAGTGGTCGATTTCCTCGCCGAACATGCGCCGCCCGGCATTTTCCGCTTTGAGATCGGTGTGCAGTCCACCAATGATCCCACCAATCTGGCCGTGAAACGCCGCCAGAATTTCGAAAAGCTCTCCCGGACGGTGACCCGCATCCGGGAAAGCGGGAAAATCGTCCAGCATCTGGACTTGATCGCCGGCTTGCCGCTGGAGGACTACGAAACGTTCAAAAAAACCTTCAATGATGTGTTTGCCTTGCGGCCGGAAGAATTGCAGCTTGGATTTTTGAAGATGTTGCGGGGCACCGGCCTGCGGCGGGAGGCGGACAAATGGGGATATGTGTTCATGGAGCGCGCCCCGTATGAAATTCTGGGCAGCGACGTTCTTCCGTTTTCCGACATCCTTCGCATCAAGCGGGTGGAAGATGTGCTGGAGAAATATTGGAACGCGCATCGCATGGACCATACCGTCGAATATCTTCTGAAGCACGAATTTCCGTCTCCGTTTGACTTTTTCCAGGAATTCGGGGACTACTGGGAAGAACGGGGCTGGCAACGGATCGGTCACCAACTGGAGGATTTGTTTTCCCGGTTGTGGGAATTTCTCGGCCGGCGCGGCACCGGTCACTCCGACATCATTCTCGGTCTGATGAAATACGATTTCTATCTCAACCATCGTCACCGCCCCCGAAAGGTGTGGTGGGAGAAGAAGGTGGACAAAGAGCGGCAATCCCGCTTGGTGCGGCTCGCGGTGGAGCACCCCGATCGGGTGTCCGGTGATTTTTCAACGATCGGCATGACGGAACGGGACATGTACAAGCATGCCGTGGTGGAAGTGCTTCCGTTTGATCTGGAACACTATCTGAAGAGCGGTGAAACGGTCGAACGGGAGACGGCCTTGTTCGCGGTGTACCGTCCCGATGTGGAACGTCCGGTGCAGTGTTACACGATGGTCTTGGAAGAAGAGACGGCCGGATTGTGATGCTTGCACAGCTCGATTCCGTCAACACTGCCGGTCCATCCCCTGTGAGTGCCTTTGCCATCGCAACGAAACGAGCAGGGGATGGACTCGGCAAAGATGCCAATGCAGAGAATGCGGTCGTTATTCCCCGCTCCGTTCCACAGCTGTCGCAAAGTCACTCGCGGGGAACAGCGACCGACATGCACGGCAACACGGCCGGAACACTGCCGGTCCATCCCCTGTGAGTGCCTTTGCCATCGCAACGAAACGAGCAGGGGATGGACCCGGCAAAGATGCCAATGCAGAGAATGCGGTCGTTATTCCCCGCTCCGTTCCACAGCTGTCGCAAAGTCACTCGCGGGGAACAGCGACCGACATGCACGGCAACACGGCCGGAACACTGCCGGTCCATCCCCTGTGAATGCCTTTGCCATCGCAACGAAACGAGCAGGGGATGGACCCGGCAAAGATGCCAATGCAGAGAATGCGGTCGTTATTCCCCGCTCCGTTCCACAGCTGTCGCAAAGTCACTCGCGGGGAACAGCGACCGACATGCACGGCAACACGGCCGGAACACTGCCGGTCCATCCCCTGTGAGTGCCTTTGCCATCGCAACGAAACGAGCAGGGGATGGACCCGGCAAAGATGCCAATGCAGAGAATGCGGTCGTTATTCCCCGCTCCGTTCCACAGCTGTCGCAAAGTCACTCGCGGGGAACAGCGACCGACATGCACGGCAACACGGCCGGAACACTGCCGGTCCATCCCCTGTGAATGCCTTTGCCATCGCAACGAAACGAGCAGGGGATGGACCCGGCAAAGATGCCAATGCAGAGAATGCGGTCGTTATTCCCCGCTCCGTTCCGCAGCTGTCGCAAGGTCACTCGTAAAGAACAACGACCGACATGCACGGTAACACCGCGGAACACTGCCGGTCCATCCTCTGTGAATGCCTTTGCCATCGCAACGAAACGAGCAGGGGATGGACCCGGCAAAGATGCCAATGCAGAGAATGCGGTCGTTGTTCCCCGCTCCGTTCCGCAGCTGTCACAAGGTCACTCGTAAAGAACAACGACCGACATGCACGGCAACACCGCGGAACACTGCCGGTCCATCCCCTGTGAGTGCCTTTGCCATTGCAACGAAACGAGCAGGGGATGGCCACGACAGAGATGCCAATGCAGAGAATGCGGTCGTTATTCCCCGCTCCGCTCCGCAGCTGTTGCAAAGTCACTCGCGGGGAACAACGACCGGCATGCATGGCAACACGGCCGGAACACTGCCGGTCCACTGCCGGTCCATCCCCTGTGAGTGCCTTTGCCATCGCAACGAAACGAACAGGGGATGGACTCGGCAAAGATGCCAATGCAAACAAATATGCCCTGTCCCGATGCTTGGGACAGGGCCGTTCTTTTGATGCAGAGATTGGGGTTTCCGATCAGGATTCGGACGCTTTGGTTTCCTTGCCGGCTGCCAGGGAGAGGCCTTTTGTCAGCCGGAAGAAGAGATGCAGGAACATGGCGGTGAGGCTTCCAGCCACGATTCCGCTGTCCGTGAGGACTTTGATGCCTTTGGGCATCGCCTTGAAGAGGTCCGGAACGACCGTGACCCCCAGACCGATGCCGACGGAGCAGGCGATGATCAACAGATTTTCATTGTCGGTGAAATCGACTTCGCTCAGGATCCGGATGCCCGATGCGATCACCATGCCGAACATGGCCACCATCGCGCCGCCCAGGACCGGGTTCGGGATGACCGTCGTGACGGCGGCGATTTTCGGAACCAGCCCCAGCAGCATCAAAATGCCGCCGGCGGCGAAAATGACATTGCGCGTTTTGACCCCCGAAAGTTGCACCAGACCGACGTTTTGAGAGAAGGTCGTGTACGGGAAAGCGTTCATGAAGGCACCGATCAGCGTGGCGATTCCCTCCGCCCGGTAGCCGCGGACGAGATCATCCGGCTTCACTTCTTTGTCGCAGATTTTGCCGAGAGCCATGAACACGCCGGTGGATTCCACCACGCTGACGATCGACACCAGGATCATGGTGAGGATGGCGCTCACTTCAAACGAAGGAGCGGCGATGAAAAGCGGCTCCGGCAGATGGAACCAGGAGGCATTGGACACAGCGGAGAAATCCACTTTTCCCAACAGCCATGCGGCAAACGTTCCGGTCACCAGTCCCACCAAGACGGCGACGGCGCGCAGGAATCCGGTCGAAAAACGATGAACGATCAGGATGAGAGCCAACACGCCGAATCCCAGCAGCAGGTTTTCGGAGGAGCCGAAATCGGGAGCTCCGTCTCCGCCGGCGAGATTGTTGACGGCGACCGGGATCAGGGTGATGCCGATCAGGGTGACGACCGATCCGATCACCACCGGGGGGAAGAAGCGGATGATCTTGCCGAATACCCCGGAAAAAGCGAGAAGAAACAGACCGGATGCCAGGATCGCTCCGTAGACGGCGGGCATGCCGTGCGCCGATCCGATGGCGATGATCGGACCGACCGCGGTGAACGTGCATCCCAACACGACCGGGAGACCGATTCCGAACCAGCGGTTCTTCAGCACTTGCAAAATGGTGGCGATGCCGCAGGTCAGAAGGTCCACGGCAATCAACCATGCGGTTTGTTCAGTGGAAAGGTTCAGGGCTCCGCCGATGATCAGCGGCACGACCACGGCTCCGCCGTACATGGCCAGCACATGTTGGAAGCCCAGGGAAAGGATTTTGGCTTGATTCACGGGTTTTCACTCCTTGAATGAAATCTCCGGCAACAGCCGGGTGATCCGCACCAGGGATTCCACCGGATATCCGGTCTCGCGGATTCGGGTGGCTCCGGATTGAAACGACTTCTCAATCACAAACCCGATGCCCGCCACCGTCGCACCCGCTTGTTCCACCAGTCGGACCAGTCCCAGTGCCGCTTCTCCGTTGGCGAGAAAATCATCGATAATGAGCACTTTGTCGTCCGGGGACAGGAACCGCTTTTGAATGCGAACGTCGTTCGTTTCCCGCTTGGTGAAGGAATGCACCTGCACGCGGTATTCACCCGTATCCGTGAGTACGGATGCTTTTTTTCGGGCGAATACCATCGGTACCCCCAGCTTCAGGGCGGTCATCAAGGCGGGAGCGATGCCGGATGTTTCCAATGTCAGAACCTTGGTCGCACCGCTGCGGGCAAACCGTCTGACAAACTCTTCTCCCACGGCTTCCATGAGCGCGGGATCCACCTGATGATTGAGGAATGAATCCACTTTCAGCACCGTTTCCGAAAGGACGATGCCTTCTTCCTTGATTTTTCTCTTCAATGCTTCCATCTTCTCCACTCCCGCTTCAAATGAAAAACCCGGCACCGCACGTCCGTCACCCCGCGGGAAAAGCAATCACGGAGTGAAAGACATGCTGTGCCGGGCGAAAAAGCCAATGGCAAGCAAGCGCGGGAACAGTGCTTCCCGTGCCGGATCTTTCACTCGTAGTCGGGCCGTTTACGGCAGCCCGGTAGAAACTCGCGGACCCTATTACCGCAATTATACGAGCGTGGAACCATCTGAATATGCGGCTTTTGAATGGATTTTAGCAGAAAAGACAAGGGTTGAAAAGGGGGGAAGGGAATCATTAACGAACATTATTGCATAATGGCGTGTGGATTGTTATGAAATAAAGAGAGAAACCCTGTCTCATGACATTGACAGGGTTTCCCGTCACATTCCCGGTTTCACTTGAGCCGGAGAAAAGCCGGAAGGTCAAAGCAGGAATTCAGGATGGATTGGTTGACATAGCGGGTGTCTTTGTCAAATTCTTTCACGTGGACGGAATCATACTTTTTGCTGCCGAGCGTGAAGCTCCAGAACGCGCCCGGATAGGTGGGAACGGTGGCGTAATACGGTTTGGTGACCGGGAACAGGTCGGAGATGTTGTCAAACGTTTGTTTCATCACGTCCCGGTGAAAGAGCGGGGACTGGCTTTGACAGACCATGAGCCCGTCTTCCTTGAGCGCTCCGTAAATGTCTTCGTAAAAACTCCGTTCAAAGAGCGCTTTGGCCGGTCCGACCGGGTCCGACGAGTCCACGATGATGACGTCGTAATGATTCCGGTATTCTTTCACGTGTTTCATGCCGTCATTGAAAATGAAGTTGACGCGGGGATCGGAAAGATTGCCGGACACTTCCTGCAAATGTTCCTTGCAGGCTTTGACCACCAGTTCGTCGATTTCCACCATGTCAATTTCCTTGAGATGGGGGTATTTGGCCGCTTCCCGTGCAGCTCCGCAATCTCCTCCGCCGATGATCAGCACGCGTTCGGCGTTCGGGTGGATCGACAAGGGGATGTGGGTGATCATTTCGTTGTAGATGTGTCCGTCCAGAGACGTGGTCTGCACGACGCCGTCAAGCACGAGCATGTTTCCGAAGTCGCAGGAGTCCACGATCATGACATGCTGAAAGGGAGACTGTTCGGAATAGATCACTTTGTTGATGCGGTAGCTGATTTTCATGTTTTCCCGTTCATCTTCGACCAGCCACAATTGTCCGTTCACTTCCTGGAGGAATTTGGGCATTTCGGTCATCTCGGAACCTCCTTTTCACAAGCAGACTTTGCCCGTTTTCGTCGCCTGCCCCGGGTGCCGGTGCTGACCGGGCAATTTGTGAATTCGAGAAACCATTTTATCAGATTTTGTACGGTTTTTGCAGGGAGAGAATCGTTTCGCGGACGGATGAGAAGATCGCGAATATTGACACGAAGATTTTGTTGGCCAAACTGTCCGAAAGCAGTGGTTTGTGTTATAATAACCATCTGAATACGCAATTTGTTTCGAACAGATCCGGTGACAGCGGGGGAGAGAAGCGGATGGAACGGTTTGTGTTCGGGCGATGGTGCCGGGATAGCATTGGAGCTGAGTCTCTCCCCGACCGGACGCTGGCCGGGAATCTGTCACAGCCGGCGCGAAGAGAAGGGGACATTATTGTTAAATTCGGAAAAATTACAATTAGATAGTAGGGCTTTCTTTAATTGTATAGAAAATTAAAACATATACAGATGAACTTTGCAGCCGGATTGTTGTTTGACGTCATGAGTTGAAGCGAAAGTTCAAAATCAGGCAGACAGAAGGGGAGCATCAAGATGGAAGCAAAGCAACCGGTCACCATGCAAACCGTCGGGGAGATTGAGCGTCTGCTCAGGGAAATCAGTACGATCGTGAAAATCAAGGGCAGGGAGATCCTGAACGCGTTTCCGATCACCAATCCCCAGTTCGACGCCCTGTATCTGCTTCACCAGGAAGGGGACATGACCATCGGCGAACTCAGCCAGAGAATGTTTCTGGCTTGCAGCACCATGACGGATTTGGTGGACCGCATGGAGAAAAACGGTGTGGTGGAGCGTGTGAGAGACAATCGGGACCGGCGGGTCGTTCGGATTCACATGCTGGAGAAAGGGCGCAAAGTGATTCATGAGGTCCTGGAGGCCCGGCGCAAATATCTGGCGGATGTTCTGTCCGGCCTTTCGGACAGCGAAAAGCTGGAGATCAAAACCCATCTCGCCGTATTGTATGAAGAAATGAAGAAATCATGAGATTTTGACCCCTTTTCCATTGTGAAAGGGGGTTTTTCGATTCTTGCTGAACCGTCCATTCATTCTATTTCGATTGAACATATGATATGATGACGAAGCAATTGACAGTTGGTTCTGCCTGGACGCGTCGGGCGAACGGACAGAAGTGGAGATGACATTCAATGATGAATCCCCTCCGCAGTGATGCGATTGCAATCCTTGATTCGGGTGCGGGCGGCTTGACCGTGGCCCGGGAAGTGATGCGGCAGCTTCCGAGGGAGACCGTGATATATGTGGGAGACACGGCACGTTGTCCCTACGGTCCCCGTCCGGAAAGCGAAGTTCGCCGGTTCACGCTGGAGATCGTGCAATTCCTGATGCAATTTCGTCTCAAGGCACTGGTGATCGCCTGCAATACCGCCACGGCGGCAGCTTTGGAAACGGTGAGATCCCGACTTGCCGTTCCGGTGCTCGGCGTGATCGAGCCGGGGGCCCGTGCGGCGATCAAGGTGACGAAGCGAAATCGCGTGGGAGTGATCGGCACGCAAGGAACCATTCGAAGCGGCGCGTACGAGAAGGCCCTCCGACGCCTTCATCCGGGCATCACGGTGTTCAGTCTCGCGTGTCCGGCATTCGTTCCGCTCGTGGAAGGCGGGAAACGCGGATCGGAAGAGGCCGGGCGAATCGTCGCCGAGACGCTCGAACCGTTGAAAGAGACCGGCATCGATTCGCTGATTCTCGGGTGCACGCATTATCCGCTTCTCGCCGATCCGATCAGCTGCGCGATGGGAGAGTCCGTCGCCATCATCAGTTCCGCCGAAGAAACCGCAGCTGAACTCAGCACGATCCTGCAGCATCAAAACCTCCTTTCCGACATTGAAACACCCCGTCACCGGTTTTTCACCACCGGATCACCGGAGACGTTTGCCCGGATCGCCGAAGATTGGTTCGGCCATCCGATTCATGTGGAACAGGTGGCGCTGGAACCGCTTGAACCGGTGACCGGTTGAGCGAACCGCGGCGGTCCGTGTCCGGGCCAGGATACCGCCTCATTCGGGGCGGGTTTTTTTGTGCCCTTCACCAAAAAGGCAATTCTGGTCTATTTCGGGACAGGGCTCGTATACATGAAACAAGACTGATCCTGTCCAAGGGGGGATTGTCATGGGAAAGAAACGGTGGAGGGCCGTTGCGGTCCTGCTCCTGATGCCTTTGGTGCTGACCGGATGTCTGTTCGGGCCTGAGGAGAAAACGTCGAGGCAGATCGACCCGCCGCCGGACCAGGCCAAAGCGGATGCGCAGCCGGTGGGAGCGATGAACGAAAAGAAAACGGAAGCCCAAAAGGAACAGGGCAAAACGGCTGACACGCAGCTGTATTTGCTGAGCCATACGGGTCATGTGGTTCCGTGGACCGTCAAGATTCCGGCCGGAAAAAGCGTGGCCAAAACCGCGCTTGAGTACATGGTCAAGGGAGGCCCCGGAGAGGCGATGCTTCCCAAGGGGATCTCGCCGATTCTGCCCAAAGGAACCAAGGTCAAGGGAATCAACATTGAAAACGGGACAGCCGTGGTCGATTTCTCCAAGGAGTTTCTTCAATATGAAGCCGACAAAGAAGAACAGTTGCTGAACGCCGTCACTTGGACGCTCACCGGATTTTCGAACGTGAAAGAAGTGAACATCTGGGTCGATGGCAAAAAGTTGTCGGAGATGCCCAAAAACAAGACGACGGCACAAGGATTGACCCGAGGCCGTGGCATCAATCTGGAACCCGTCTCCGGCGTGCATGTCACCCGGAGCATGCCGGTTACCGTGTATTTCCTCGGACAAACGGACGATCATCAAGTTTATTACGTACCGGTGACGAGGATGGTGGAACGGTCCGACAACGTTGCCGAAGCGGTTCTCGGCGAACTGATTCGCGGTCCCTTGGAGCAATCGGGCTTGTCCGGTGCTCTGGCTCCTTCGCTGCAGGTTCTCAAAGTGCAGGAGCAGGGAGATGTGGTCACGGCCGACTTTGATGAAGCACTTCTCCAGTATCACGGTCAACAGGCCGCTTCCAAAGAAGCGTTGCAATCCATCGTGCTCTCCTTGACCGAAAACACCCAGGCGAGCAAAGTGAAAATCACGGTTCAAGGGAAGCAGCAGGTTCTCACCGGAAAGGACCAACCGCTCAGTCAACCGGTCAGCCGTCCCAAATGGATCAATCCGGCCCAATTGTAATCAGCGGCAAGACGGGATGGATCACGCCGCGACGAGTTCATGCGGAAAATCGCCGGCGCTTTTCCCGGTTCCGAGATGGCGTTTATTCGGGGGATTGTCGGGAAAAGCACCGGCACTTGCATGTTTGCGGGGACTCTGTTCGCGTTTCGTCTCCCGTTCATTGTTGATCGCAAATCAAGGATCTTGGGGGAAATTGCCGGCCTTGAAAGGTTCGCCGGATGTCGCTTCCCGTTTTCACAAAACCGTCCGATTTCCGGGAGCGGCTCCGGCTCCCTTGTTGTTTGTCGGTTGTTTGAAAGCCCGTTCCGGCGCGATTCCGTGAACATGAGATTTTCATTCGGATTCCCGTTGGGGGTATGCTATACTAAAGTGACTCGGCACAGGAGGGAGACAACTCTTGAGAATTGACGGTCGCGCAAACGATGAACTGAGAACGGTGGAGATTGTCAGAAATTACATCAAGAATGCCGAAGGCTCCGTCTACATAACGATCGGCGACACTCGTGTCATCTGCACGGCATCGGTGGAGGAACGGGTTCCGCCGTTTCTCAGAAATACCGGCAAAGGGTGGATCACCGCGGAATATTCCATGTTGCCAAGGGCCACTCAAACCCGAACGCCCCGTGAGGCTTCCAAAGGGAAATTGAGCGGAAGAACCATGGAGATCCAACGCCTGATCGGTCGCGCTCTTCGCGCCGTGGTGGATTTGGAGAAACTGGGAGAGCGCACCCTGTGGCTCGATTGCGATGTCATTCAGGCGGACGGGGGAACGCGGACCGCTTCCATCACCGGTGCCTTCGTGGCGATGGTGGATGCATTGATTCCCCTGGTGAAAAACGGGACGTTGCCGTCTTTGCCCGTCAAGGATTTCCTGGCAGCCACCAGTGTCGGCATCGTGGGAGAGGAAGCGGTGCTGGATCTTTGCTATGAAGAAGACTCCGGTGCCACCGTTGACATGAACGTTGTCATGACGGGATCCGGCGAGTATGTGGAGATTCAGGGAACGGGCGAGGAATCTCCCTTCTCTCCGGACCAATTGTCCGCTCTTCTCGCCCTGGCGAAAAAGGGAACCGCGGAATTGATCCGTTTGCAGAAGGAAGCTCTCGGAGAAGACGCGGCACTGGTCGGCGCCGCACCGATCGGGACGCAGACTTCCGGTCAATGACCGGCCCCTCCGTCGGTTGCTCCGGCACATGAACCGTTTTTCCCACGTGGACAAGCCAGAGGAGGAGGAACCGGATTTGAAGACTAGCTGGCCGTTTTCCCATGTGATCATCGCCACCCGCAACAAGGGGAAAATCGCCCAGTTCCGGGATTTGTTCGCGCAGGAACTGGGCCTGGGCGTAAAGAGTTTGCATGATTATCCTGATTTGCCCGAGGTGGAGGAAGACCGGGACACGTTTGAAGGAAATGCCGTCAAAAAGGCGGAGACCATTTCACGCCTTCTCGACATGCCCGTGATCTCGGATGATTCGGGACTGGTCGTACCCGCTCTGGGGGGAGAGCCGGGCGTTTATTCCGCCCGCTACTCGGGGCCGAATGCCGATGATGAACAAAACAACCGCAAACTGGCGGAAAAAATCCGCGAAGTTCCGAAGACGGACCGGAAAGGCATTTACGTGTGCGTGATGGCTCTTGCGGTACCGGGACGGGAAACCAGGCTGGTCCGGGGGGAATGTGAGGGAATCATTCTCGACGAACCGAAGGGGTCCGGCGGTTTCGGGTATGACCCGTTGTTTTATGTCCCGTCCGAGGGCAAAACGATGGCGGAACTTTCCGCGGACAGAAAGTATGCAATCAGTCACCGGGCAAAAGCCACCCGCCGTCTTGTCGCCGTTTTGAAGGAGGAATTCATCCGGGAAAAAGCGGGGGATCATGCATGAGAGTGCTGATTGTCAGCGATTCCCACGGACGTGAAGAACTGCTTCGTCAGATCGTTCGGCGGGAACAGGCGGATCATGTCATCCATTGCGGAGATTTTTGCACGGACCGGGAACGGTTGCCCGACGTTCCCATGACGGTGGTCCGGGGCAATTGCGACTGGGAACCGGTGCCGGAAGAGCAGCTTTGGGAAGCGGACGGGCTTCGGATTTTGGTGGTGCACGGGCACAGGCACGGAGTCAAACGGTCTCCGCTTCCGCTGCGCTTCCGCGCCCTGGAAGTCGGGGCAAACGTGGCCTGTTTCGGACATTCCCATGTTCCCTTCTGTGAAAAGGACGGGGAAGTGCTGCTCATCAATCCCGGAAGCATTTCCCTGCCGAGAATCGTGAAAGAACCCACATATGCCGTGTTGCAGTGGAGTGACATTTCCCTCAAAGTTACATATCATACTCCTGACGGCACCCTCGTTCCCGGCTTCGGATACGAGGAGAAACGATGATGAACGGGAGGGGGCGGCATTCACCTTCCGCCCCCTTGCCGATTGCCCAAAACACAAATTTCCTCTTGACGCGGATTTGAGGGATGAGTTATCATATAGTTGCTGTCGCTTCAAACGAGTCCCAGTAGCTCAGCTGGATAGAGCAGCGGCCTTCTAAGCCGTCGGTCGAGGGTTCGAATCCTTCCTGGGACGCCAAGACACATCGCACCGGCCCTGATCCGGTGCGATTTTTCTTGTCCGGGTTTCTGGCGGTGGATGCCGGAATGCCGGATCGTTCCCGCATTTTGAAGCCACTTCCAGCTTCTTTACACGCGGGAGGGCCATGTATTAAGATATAGAAAGTGTAAATGCATGGGTTTGCGCTGATGTCAGCCGGGTTCACGAAAGAATGCGTGCAGACTCCGACAGGGGTTTTTTGTTTTTGTGCAAGGGCTTCAACCGTGACAGAAAAACCCGGAGGCCGCAAGAACCTTCACTGATTTGATGGCAGGAGGGTGCGACTTACATGAAAGCAACGTGGGAAAAAACCGAAATCAACCGCGGCGTTCTGACCGTCGAAGCGGACGTCGAAGCGGTAAACCAAGCGCTTGACAAGGCATTCAAAAAAGTGGTTGCCAAAGTGCAGGTGCCGGGCTTTCGCAAAGGAAAAGTTCCGCGCGTGATTTTTGAGAAACGCTTCGGTGTGGAAGCGCTCTATGAAGATGCTCTGGAAATTCTGCTTCCCGAAACGTATGAAGCAGCCGTTGAGGAAACCGGCATCGAACCGGTGGACCAGCCGGAGATCGAGATTGAACAGCTGGAAAAAGGCAAATCCCTGATTTACAAAGCAACCGTCACCGTCAAACCGGAAGTGAAGCTTGGCCAATACAAAGGCCTGGAAGCGGAAGAAAAAGACGTCACCGTCAAACCGGAGGACGTGGATGCCGAGCTGGAACGCATGAGAAAACAGCAAGGGCAACTGGAATCCGTGGAAGACGGCACCGTCGAAAACGGCGATCGCGTCATCATCGACTTCGAAGGATTCGTGAACGGCGAAGCTTTCGAAGGCGGCAAGGCCGAGAAATACACGCTGGAAGTGGGTTCCGGCACGTTCATCCCGGGCTTTGAAGATCAACTGATCGGCATGAAACCGAACGAAGAGAAAGAGGTCCATGTCACCTTCCCCGAACAATACCATGCCGAGGAACTCGCGGGCAAACCGGCCGTGTTCAAAGTGAAGCTTCATGAGATCAAGCGTTTGTCCTTGCCGGAGCTGGACGATGAATTCGCTCAGGATGTCAGCGAGTTCGACACGCTGGCCGAACTGAAAGCCGACATCGAGGCCAAACTCAAGGAAGCCAAAGAGCGCGAAGCCGAGCACGAATTGCGCAACGGCCTCGTCGAGCTGGCATCCGCCAACGCCGAAGTGGAAATTCCGGAAGTGATGATCGAAAACGAAACGAAAAACATGCTCCGCCAATTCGAACAACGTCTCATGATGCAAGGCCTGAACCTGGATCTCTACGCCCAGTTCACCGGTCAGGATCAAGATGTCCTCAAGAACCAGTTCAAGGAAGACGCCGCGAAGAAAGTGCGCGCATCCCTGGTTCTCGAAGCGATCGCCAAGGCCGAAAACATCGACGTGACCGATGAAGAAGTGGAAGCCGAAATCGCGGAAATGGCCAAAGAGATGCAACGGGAAGCCGATGAAGTCCGCCGGATCCTGGAAGCTCAGGGAGCCATGGATTCCGTGAAGGAACAGGTTCGCGTGAGGAAAACGATCGATCTACTTGTATCGAGCAGTAAAAATAAGGCATAATGGTGATAGGAGACTTCGCAAAACAGGGCACGTGAACAACGTGCCTTGTTTTTAAAATCAGCCCCTTGCGAAACGAGGTGGATTTCATGCCATTGGTGCCCATGGTGGTGGAACAGACCAACCGTGGAGAACGGGCGTATGACATATACTCCCGACTGCTCAAGGATCGAATCGTCTTCATCGGCGGTCCGATCGACGATCATCTGGCCAACCTGGTGGTGGCACAGATGTTGTTTTTGGCTGCGGAAGACCCGGAGAAAGACATTCACCTGTACATAAACTCTCCCGGCGGTTCCGTGACTGCCGGCATGGCCATTTATGATACCATGCAGTACATCAAGCCCGATGTGTCCACGATCTGCATCGGATTGGCCGCCAGCATGGGTGCTTTTCTGCTCGCGGCCGGGACCCGCGGCAAGCGCCTCGCGCTTCCCAACAGCGAAGTGATGATTCACCAACCGCTCGGAGGTGCGAGAGGTCAGGCCACCGACATCAAGATTCATGCGGACTGGATCTTGAGAACGAGGGAACGGATCAATGACATCCTGGCGGAACGGACCGGGCAACCTTTGGAGAAAATCGCCCGCGACACCGACCGTGATTACTTCATGACGGCCGAAGAAGCCAGGGCTTACGGACTGGTTGATCGGGTCATCACCCGTGTGGGTCAGTAGGAAGGGGTGAACCGAAGTGTTCAAGTTCAACGAGGAAAAAGGACAGCTGAAGTGCTCCTTTTGCGGAAAATCGCAGGATCAGGTCCGCAAGCTGGTCGCAGGTCCCGGAGTGTACATCTGTGACGAGTGCATCGAGCTGTGCAACGAGATTGTCGAAGAAGAACTGGGCAACGACGAAGAAATCGATCTGAAAAATCTCCCGAAGCCGCAGGAGATTTGCGACATTCTCAACCAGTACGTGATCGGTCAGGATTTGGCGAAAAAATCGTTGTCCGTGGCCGTTTACAACCATTACAAACGGATCAATTCCGCCCGCAAGTCCGATGATGTGGAACTGGCGAAAAGCAACATTCTGCTCGTCGGACCGACGGGAAGCGGAAAAACGTTGTTGGCACAAACCCTTGCCCGCATTCTCAACGTGCCGTTTGCCATCGCCGACGCAACCAGCCTGACCGAGGCGGGGTACGTGGGCGAGGACGTGGAAAACATTCTGCTCAAGCTGATCCAGGCCGCTGACTATGACATTGAGAAAGCGGAAAAAGGGATCATCTACATCGACGAAATCGACAAAGTCGCCCGCAAATCCGAAAACCCCTCCATCACGCGTGACGTGTCCGGTGAAGGGGTTCAGCAGGCCCTGCTGAAAATTTTGGAAGGGACCGTGGCCAGCGTGCCGCCGCAAGGAGGCCGCAAGCATCCCCATCAGGAGTTCATCCAAATCGACACCACGAACATTCTGTTCATTTGCGGCGGGGCGTTTGACGGACTGGAAACGATCATCAAACGCCGGCTGGGCAAAAAAGTCATCGGGTTCTCCGCGGAAGGCCAAAGCGTGTACATGAAGCCGGGTGAATATCTGAAGCACGTGTTGCCGGAAGACCTGCTCAAATTCGGTCTGATTCCGGAATTCGTGGGACGTTTGCCGGTGATCTCCACGCTGGAGCCGCTGGATGAGGAGGCGCTGGTCCGCATCCTGACGGAGCCGAAAAACGCGCTGGTCAAACAGTATCAGAAGCTGTTGGAAATGGACAATGTGGAACTCCAGTTTGACAAGGACGCGCTGCAGGCCATCGCTTCCGAAGCGATCAAACGCAAGACGGGAGCACGCGGTCTGCGGGCGATCATTGAATCGATCATGCTGGATGTGATGTTCGAACTTCCGTCCCGCGACGACGTCACCCGGTGCGTGGTCACCCGGGACACCGTGATCAACGGCGAATTGCCGAAACTGGTAACCCGTGACGGTCACGTGATCACGACCAAAAAGGAAGAAAGTGCTTGAGGGCAAATTGTCGGATTTCTTTCGCATCTGCTGAACAGGCGGATGCTTTTTTTGTTCGGAACGTGTATGTTAAAATGTAGAAGTTTCAATGGAAGTGGCTGTTTTCAGAGTTCTTCGTTCCGCCGTCCGCATATTTTCCGGCAGCTCGGTCAGAGAAGTCGGGCATCGGGCACTCTCCGGAAAAAGAGCGGCGGGGGAGAAAGACGGATTTTGATTTCGGAAGGCGGAGTGTCCGGCACGTTTCCCGATACTTGGAAGGGAATCAGTGCCGTGTCCGGTGTGACAGAGGTGATCAGACATCCATGTTGACTGTCAGCATTGTCGACCGTGAACATTACTTGGAGTTCGTGGAACGCCATCCATACCGTACGTTTTTGCAATATCCCTCTTGGGCGGACCTGAAATCCCAATGGAAATGGGTGGGTGAATTCTTGGGCTGGTTCACCCAGGACGGCATGATGGTGGGTGGCGCGTTGGTTCTTTACCGAAAAGTGCCTGGACTCAACAAATACCTGGCATATATTCCCCGTGGGCCGATGATTGACTGGTTTTCGGAAATACCGCTCTCGGAGTGGTTTCGTCCGTTGTTTGCACACCTGAAAGAGCGACATGTGTTCAGCGTGAAAATGGATCCTCCCCTCGTGCGGAAAAAGTGGTCCGCGGAGACCATCGCTCACGCATTGCAGGAGTTTCGTTCACTCGGGCTGAAAAACCGTCGGCTCACCGACATCCGCCCCGACCAGGTATTCAACGAAGTGGAGTATGTCGGGCAAGAGCTCCGGGAGATGGGGTGGAACAAGAATCCCGGAGAAGACAGTTTTGATACCGTACAGCCTCAATACGTGTATCGCCTGAACATGAAGGGAAAATCATTGGAGCAGATTTACGCGGGCTTCGATGTTCACTGGCAATATCAAATCCGCCAGGCGGAAATGGAAGGAGTTCTCGTCCATGTGGGCACGGAGCGGGATCTGCATGAATTTCACCACTTGCTCCAGCTTGAAGCGCAACGGGATCAGGCAAAAGTCCGGGATGTGGTGTATTTTGAGAAAATGTTCGAAAACCTGATCCTGGAGGATCCTTACCGTGTGAAGCTGTATCTCGCCAAAAAAGGGGACACGCTGGTCAGCGCCTCGTTGGCCATCCGGGTGTCCGGACACACCTGGGACCTTTACAACGCACGACTGCAACCTGTCGTGGATGATCCGGCAAGCATTCTTTTGCGGTGGAAAATGATTCAGGATGCTTTTCATCAAGGAGATCGGATCTTTGATTTTCGTGGCATCAGCACCACGCTGGATGAGCAAAACGGGCTGTTTGAATTGCTCGCATTCAAGATGGGGTTCGGAGGGGAAGCGTGCGAACTGATGGGCGAGTGGGATTATCCGGTCATCCCCATGCTTCATTGGGCGTTTGACATGTACATGAAAAGGCGCTGACCGCTTGGTTCCCGCGCAAGATGACGGTGAAGAATGGCAGGAGTACCGGCGCATGGACCCGGGCATCCTACACGATAAGCAAAAAAGGTGCATGCCTGGAGGATTGCAGGATGAACTGGACAGCGCTTTTGATGTTTCTGCAAGTGTTCTTCTCCGTCATCATCGGTTTGTATTTCTGGAACCTGCTCAAAAGCCAACAACTGGGTCGCCATGCCTCGGACAGGGAATCCCGCAAGGAATTGGAAAAGTTGCGGAACATGCGCAGCATGTCCCTGACCGAACCGCTGGCGGAAAAAACAAGGCCTTCCTCGCTCGGCGAGATCGTCGGTCAGGAAGAGGGAATCCGGGCCTTGCGTGCGGCGCTGTGCGGACCCAACCCCCAACACGTCATCATTTACGGTCCTCCCGGCGTCGGAAAAACGGCGGCGGCCCGTTGTGTCCTGGAAGAAGCGAAAAAGAACCCCGCATCTCCGTTCGGCAAGCATTCCCGCTTCATCGAAATCGATGCCACCACCGCCCGGTTTGACGAACGGGGCATCGCCGATCCCCTGATCGGTTCCGTCCATGATCCCATCTATCAAGGAGCCGGAGCGATGGGAGCCGCGGGAATTCCCCAACCCAAACCGGGGGCCGTGACCCGGGCACACGGAGGTGTGTTGTTCATCGACGAGATCGGTGAACTTCATCCGGTCCAAATGAACAAATTGCTCAAGGTCCTGGAAGATCGGAAAGTATTCTTGGAGAGCGCCTATTACAACGCGGAAGATCCCAATGTGCCCGGCCACATTCACGATATTTTCCAGAACGGGCTGCCGGCCGATTTCCGCTTGATCGGCGCAACCACCCGGACTCCGGAGGAGATCCCGCCCGCGATTCGTTCCCGTTGCATGGAGATCTTTTTCCGTCCGCTCTTCCCGGAAGAGATTGAAAAGGTGGCGTCGCAGGCCCTGAAGCGGATCGGAATGGCTTACTCGCCCGATGCGGTGAAATTGATCACCCGGTATGCCACCAACGGCCGCGATGCCGTCAACATCGTGCAAACGGCGGTGGGGATCGCCATGTCCGAACAACGGGATCACATCGAAGTGTCCGACGTGGAGTGGGTGGTGAACAGCAGCCGGTTGAGCCCGCGTCCGGATCTGCGCATGCCTGATTCGCCGCGGGTGGGACTGGTGGCTGGTCTCGCCGTCCACGGCCCCAATATGGGCTCGATACTGGAAATCGAGGTTTCCGCCACGCCCGCCGGTCCCGGTCAGGGAAGCATCCGTCTCACCGGCATGGTGGAAGAGGAAGAAGTGGGTGCGCACAGCCGGAAGCTCCGCAGAAAAAGCATGGCACGGGGATCCGTGGAAAATGTGCTCACCGTCTTGCGGGGAACGGGACTCAAGCCGGATGATTATCATTTGCACATCAATTTTCCCGGAGGCATGCCCGTGGACGGCCCTTCGGCCGGGATTGCCCTGGCGGTCGCGATTTGTTCGGCCATCCGCAAAGTTCCGGTCGATCATTTGACGGCCATGACGGGTGAACTCAGCATCCACGGCTTCGTGAAGCCGGTGGGCGGAATCGTGACGAAGGTGGAAACGGCCCGACGTGCCGGGGCCCGCCGCGTATTGATTCCGGCGGGAAACATGCAGGATGTTTTCCGGACGATGGAAGGAATTGAAGTGATCCCTGTGGAAAGGGTCGAAACGGTGCTGGAACTGGCTTTGTTGCCGGAGAAAGCGGAGAGCGAAGAGCAGGAAGAGAACGTGGCCGTTGCCGCAACCTGGACAACGGCCCCCGTGATGTAACCCGTTTGGACGGCCGGCTCGCCGACAACACTGCGGGGAGTCGGCTTCGGATGTCATAGACAAACGCGAATGAATAGGATACAATCGTACAATGTTGCAATGTTCCTTGTGTGACAGCAAGCGGAGGTGCATGTATGGCTGAGAAAGAAATACGCACCTTGCCGCTCCTGCCGCTTCGAGGACTCATCGTGTTTCCGACCATGGTTCTCCACCTGGATGTGGGTCGTGAGCGATCAGTCGAAGCATTGGAGCGAGCCATGGTGGACGATAATCTGATCGTGCTCTCTGCGCAAAAAGAGGTGCAAATCGAAGAGCCGACGGAAGAGGACATTTACCGGACCGGAACGATTGCCAAAGTTCGTCAGATGCTGAAGCTTCCCAACGGAACCATTCGCGTGTTGGTGGAAGGTTTGAAGCGGGTCAAGATTACGGATTACGTGAACACCGACAAGTGCTTCGTGGTCCGTTACGAGGAAGCCGAGGATCTGGACGAGGGCGGTCGCGACACGGAAGCCCTGATGCGTGCCGTGCTCGATCACTTTGAACAATATTTGCGCCTTTCCAAAAAGCTGTCGCCGGAAACGTATTCGGTCGTCTCCGACATCGAAGAACCCGGTCGGCTGGCGGACGTGATCACTTCCCATCTGCCGCTCAAGATTTCGGACAAACAGATGATTCTGGAAGAAGTCAACGTTCGTCAGCGCCTTGAGAAATTGCTCGGCATCCTGCACAATGAGCGGGAAGTGCTGGAACTGGAGAAGAAAATCAGCAGCCGGGTTCGCAAACAGATGGAAAAGACGCAGAAAGAATATTATCTGCGTGAACAGATGAAGGCCATTCAGAAAGAGCTCGGGGAAAAAGAAGGACGCAGCGCGGAAGTGGAAGAACTGCGTGCGCTTCTTGAGAAGCTGGAGGCCCCCGATTCCGTGAAGGATAAAATCTCCCGCGAAATTGACCGGTTGGAGAAGATCCCCACCAGCTCGGCGGAAGGCGGCGTGGTTCGCACGTACATCGAGTGGCTGTTGGAACTTCCCTGGCAGAAGGAAACGGAAGATGACCTGAGTCTGGACCGGGCGCAAAAAATCCTCGATGAAGATCACTACGGACTGGAAAAAGTGAAGGAACGGGTCCTGGAATACCTGGCCGTCCGCAAAATGGTCCGTCACATGAAGGGACCCATTCTGTGCCTGGCCGGGCCGCCCGGGGTGGGGAAAACGTCGCTGGCCCGTTCCGTCGCCCGGGCACTGGGACGCAATTTTGTGCGGATTTCGCTGGGAGGCGTGCGGGATGAAGCGGAGATCCGGGGACACCGGCGCACTTATGTGGGGGCGATGCCGGGACGGATCATCCAGGGCATGAAGCAGGCCGGAACGATCAATCCGGTGTTTCTGCTGGATGAAATCGACAAAATGTCGATGGATTTCCGGGGAGATCCTTCGGCAGCCCTGCTTGAAGTTCTCGATCCCAACCAGAACAACGCTTTCAGCGATCACTACATCGAGATTCCGTATGATCTGTCCAAGGTGATGTTCATCACCACGGCCAACGCGGTTCACAACATCCCCCGTCCGCTTCTGGACCGGATGGAAGTGATCTACATCTCCGGCTACACGGAGATTGAAAAGGAACATATCGCCAAGTCCTATCTGCTTCCCAAACAGATGAAGGAACACGGTCTCACACCGGATCACTTGCAGATCCAGAGCGGGGCCATCCTTCGGCTCATCCGCAATTACACGCGTGAAGCGGGCGTCCGCAATCTCGAAAGGACGATCGGTACGCTTTGTCGCAAGGCTGCCAAAATGATCGTATCCGGGGAAAAGAAGAAAGTGGTCATCACGGCCAGAAGCCTGGAACAGTATTTGGGGGCGGAAAAATACCGGTACGGTCGGGTGGAAGAGACCGATCAGGTCGGAGTGGCCACCGGTCTTGCTTGGACGGAAGCGGGAGGTGACACTTTGTCGATCGAAGTGTCGCTTCTTCCGGGCAAAGGAAAGCTGACGCTGACGGGTCATCTCGGAGAAGTGATGAAAGAGTCCGCGCAGGCCGCATTCAGTTTTATTCGCTCGCGGGCCGGTGAGCTGAACGTTGACGAGGAATTTCATGAGAAACACGACATCCATATCCACGTTCCCGAAGGAGCGATTCCCAAGGACGGACCTTCGGCGGGGATCACCATGGCCACGGCTCTTGTTTCGGCGCTTACAGGCATTCCGGTTTCCCGGGAAGTGGCGATGACCGGGGAGATCACGCTGAGAGGACGAGTGCTCGCCATCGGCGGCCTCAAAGAAAAAACGCTGGCCGCTCATCGTGCCGGAATTCGAAGAGTGCTTCTGCCCCGGGATAACGTAAAGGATTTGGAAGAGATTCCGAAAAGCGTGCGCAAGGATTTGGAACTCATCCCCGTTGCGCACATGGATGAAGTATTGAAGCTCGCATTGGTGAGGGATCCGTATGCTGGTGAAGAAAGCTGAGTTTGTGACCAGTGCCGTTCGTCCGGATCAGTATCCGGAAGACGCCCTGCCGGAAATTGCTCTGGCCGGGCGTTCCAATGTAGGCAAATCTTCGTTGATCAACTGTTTGGTGCAGCGAAAAAAACTGGCGCACACCAGCTCCAAGCCCGGAAAGACACAAACCATCAATTTTTACCGGATCAACGGCGAGCTGTATTTGGCGGACGTTCCGGGCTACGGCTTTGCCCGGGTGTCCAAAAGCGTCCGCCAGTCCTGGGGAAAGATGATGGAGCAGTATCTGCGGCGTCGGGCCACTCTGCGGGGCGTGATCCAGGTGATCGATCTCCGTCACCCTCCCACCGCCGATGACAAACAGATGCATCAATACTTGCAGGCTTGCGGAATTCCCACCATCGTCGTTGCCACCAAGGCAGACAAAATTTCCAAAGGAAAATGGCAGCAGCACCTGAAAATTGTCAGAGAAGGTCTGCAACTCCCGAAAGGAGAATCCGTCATTCTCTTTTCCGCCGAAACGGGACTCGGCAAGGAAGAGCTGTGGAATGCCATCCGAGTCCTCGCCCTGGATCCGGAAGAAGACGGGACGGAGCAAGACATAGGCGGATCGACGGGGGAATAAAGGTAGCAATAAGCACGGGAAAGGATGGGAGAGGATGAAAAAGAAACTGCGTGTGGCCGTCCTGTTCGGGGGGAAATCGGGAGAACATGAAGTTTCGCTTTCTTCCGCCGCTTCGGTGATCCAGTCGATGGATCCGGACAAGTACGAAGTGATTCCGGTGGGAATCACCAAAGAAGGCGTGTTCAAGCTGGGACGTGCCGCTATGCCGATGATCGAAGGAAACTTGAGTCAGGAGCGTGTGAAGCTGCTTCAGGAAAGCCTGCAAACCCCTTTGTCCGCGGGAAACATCGATGGCCATGGCGGCGACACGGGTTCCGTACCCGTACCTTCGACGCAGTCGGGGGAAGGCCATTTGCCGTCTTTCCGGCCCGGTGAAATCGATGTCGTCTTTCCGGTATTGCATGGTACATACGGCGAAGACGGTACCATCCAAGGCATGCTGGAAATCGCCCAGCTTCCCTATGTGGGAGCCGGTGTGCTCGCATCGGCCGTCGGCATGGACAAGGTGGTGGCGAAACAGATCTTCTCCCAAGTGGGTCTGCCTCAAGCCAAATACGTTCATTTCCTCAAATCCCGGATCTTGAAGCAAAGAGAGGAAGTTCTCGACACGATTGAACGGGAACTGGGGTATCCCTGTTTTGTGAAACCGGCCAACCTTGGATCCAGCGTGGGGATCTCCAAAGCCAAAAACCGGGAGCAACTGTCGGAGGCTCTCGACTTGGCTTGCCAATATGACCGGAAAATCGTGATCGAAGAATTCATCCCCGCCCATGAAGTGGAAGTGGCGGTGCTCGGAAATGATGAGCCGCAGGCATCCGTACCCGGAGAAATCATTTCGTCCAATGAATTCTACGATTATCGCGCCAAATACATCGACGGAAAATCCGTCATGCGCATTCCGGCCGACCTGCCGGCCGAGACGGCGGAACGGGTTCGGGAGATGGCCATTCGCGCTTTCAAGGCCGTCGACGGTTCCGGATTGGCGCGGGTTGACTTCTTCATCCGCAAAGACACCGGTGAGCCCTTGATCAATGAAATCAACACCATGCCCGGTTTCACTCCGTTCAGCATGTACGCCAAACTGTGGGAACACTCGGGCATCAGCTATTCCGGGCTGGTGGATCGCTTGATCGAGCTGGCCATCGAACGTTACGAAGAGAAGTCCAAACTGAAAACGACGTTTGAAGTGGAGTGACTTCCTGCCGCGCTCCCGTCCCGACATGGGACGGGAGCATTTTTTTTGTCAAATCGGGAAATTTGAATGTTGTAGTCGGAACATCCAAAAACTTCTATCCTTTTGACGACAGGAGGGAGTGCCTTGTGGATCAAGAGGATATGGTGGGTACCGGCTTTCATTGTCGCGGTGATGTTCATTGCTTCACTGCCCGGTTGGATCCGTATCGCAAAAGGGAACGTGAGGACATCCATCGACGCTCCACCCGTGCCGCGCGGTGAAGCCGTCCGGCAATTGACGAAGGAAACGGTGGAGTATGTGAAAGGGATTTGGAGCGGAGAAAGCTTCATTTATCAGAAGCGGCTCTTCTCCCAAAAAGAAGCCAAGATTGTGCACGAACACAGGAATTATATCGAGGATGCGGGACCGATGTTCCTGTTTTCCGCGACCCATTTGATGGTGACGGGATCATTGGCTGTGTTCTTTGGGGTCATGACGGGCCTGCTCTTGGCAAGATCGGGCGGGGTGGTCCGGGAAGTGCTGGAGTTTTTGGTGACGGTTCCGGATTTTGCGCTGGCGTTCTTTCTTCAGTTGTTGATGGTGTTCATCTACAAACGGACGGGGGTCTTGCCCGGGGAGGTGTTCACCACCGAATCGGATACGGCCGTTCTGTTGCCGCTGATCACGTTGTTTCTTCTCCCGTTTGTTTATACGGTGAGGCAGTCTTCCGCCCAGGCGTATCAAGTGTTGACGGAGGATTACATTTTGCTGGCCAAGGCGAAAGGACTCGGCAAAACGTGGATCTGGCTGCAGCATGTCGCCCGAAACGTTCTCCCGGTGATCGAGGCGGACCTGGTTCGGCTCTCGGCCATCTTGACCGGAAATTTGATCGTCATCGAGTACTTGTTCAATTCACCGGGGGTCACCCGATTTTTCTTTCACTCCCAAGTGGTCGAAACGTACGGGACGATGCTCAATCATTTGTGGATGCTCATTCTTCTGTTTCTGATCACCTTTTTGACGATGTGGGGGACTCTTGGTGCGATGAAGCGGGGGATGGCCCATGATTGAACGGACACGGCAGGGCCGGATTCGTTTGTGGACCGGAGGTGCCATTCTGTTTCTGCTTTGTGTGCTGGCCATGACGGGACCGTTCATCGCTCCGTATTCTCCCGAGTTCGAGGAGCCGGTTCGGTTTGTGAACGGAGAGCCGGTCACCGCCCCGGAACCTCCCTTTGAAGACCACTGGCTGGGCAAGGACCAGCGTGGCAGGGACTTGCTGTCACTGATGTTGTACGGGCTCAGATTCACCCTGTTTTTCGTGGCGGGTGTGGCGGCGGTACGGGTGGGGATCGGCTTGTTACTCGGCGTATGGTCGGGAATGAGCGGGAAGGATCGGGCGGAACCCGCTTTGCGACGCGGACCGGAAGAGCTTCTTTCTCTGAGCGGTTGGTTCTCCGGAATTCCGGTGATCTTTTTGCTGGTCATCCTTCTGCCTCATCTGCTCGCAGAGATGTCTGTTGACATGTCCGTTCTCATGCAAGGGTTGGTGATTGCGGCGTTCGGAATTCCGCCGGTGACTTCCGTGGTTCGGGCGCATACCCTTCAATTGCGGGATCGGTTGTCCGTTCAGGCAGCCGGAGCGATGGGAGCCACGCGGGGTTGGATCATCCGCAAGCATATTCTTCCGATGCTTCGGGAGCGGATCCTGATTTTGTTCGTCCAGGACATGATCCTGGTGCTCAACACGTTGGGGCAACTCAGTGTCTTTCAGTTGTTCCTCGGCGGAAGCGCATGGGATGAGATCGCTCCCGGTGAAGAGCATGCATTCTCCAATAGTCATGAATGGGCGGGACTGATCGGCCAAAACAAGACTTGGGTGATTGTCTATCCGTATCTGGTATGGATTCCGCTGCTGGCGTACATGATATTGCTTCTGGCGTTTTTTCTGGTGGCGAGAGGACTGGAGCTTCGCTGGCGGGAGAAGGAGGGGAAAGTTCCGCATCTCGATCTCGGGTTCACGGAACGGTACCGGCTTGCCTGGAACCTCTTCGTGTATTGGGTGGGATGGCTGGCTGCACGGTTGGCGTTTCATTGGCGTCGGATTCGAAGACCGGCCGCATGGCTGGCGTTTGTTTTCGGCGTGCTCTTGCTCGCGGCTCTTCCGGGGGCATTGGACAAGCTTCTCACGGAGCCGGAGGTTCCCCCGGGAATGGACCAGCCGCCCGTCACGGAAGTGCTGATTCAGACGGGAGAGCAAATCTTGGCGTATTTGGCGGGGATTTTCGACGGCAGCAGTTTCGTGTATGAACAAGAAGTTTCTTCCCAATATGCCGAAACGGTAACGCGAAGTTTCGTGGAGGAGATTCGGCCGTTGTTTCTGTATTCGGCCGTCCATCTGCTGGCCGTGTCTCTCTGTGCTCTCATCTTGGGCATTTCGGCGGGGATGGCATGGGCCCGTTCGGGGGGATGGCTGAAGTCATTGATGGAATTTCTGGTTACCATCCCCGATTTCATCATCGTGATGTTTTTGCAGCTGACGGTGGTGTTTGTGTACCAACGGACAGGATGGAGAATGGCGGAGATCTACACGCTGAACGATGATGATTTTGCTTTGTTGCTGCCGTTTGTGGCACTATTCATATTTCCGTTCGTACTCTTGATGAGGATGACGGCCAACCGTACACTGGAGGTCCTGACGGAGGATTACATCCGGACGGCGCGGGCCAAAGGTTTGGGGAAGCTCACCATTTATGTGCGGCATGTGCTGTCCAATGTCCTTCCGGTGGTCAAGGCGGAACTTCCGCGCATGGTGTCGATTCTTTGCGGCAATCTGATCATCGTGGAACTGTTGTTTCATTCCCCGGGGATCACGAGGTTTCTGGAGCCGGGCCTCATGCGGAATTTCACCACTGAGCGGCAGTTTTCCCTGCTTAAGCCCAATCCTTTGGATCAGTACGAAGTGCTTGTCAATACCTTGTGGTGTCTGGTGCTTTTGTACCTGCTCACATGGGGATTCCTGCGACTGGTGGTTGCCGGAACGGAAAGGTGGTTGAATCGTGACTGATCGGCAGCGACGAATCAATGTGCCCTTGTGGACAGGGAGCCTGCTGCTCATGGTGTTTCTGTTCGTCGCGGTGTTCGGTCCGTGGTTGGCTCCGTATGCTCCTTCCGATGAAGAGCCGCTTCAATACGTGGGAGAGAATCCGATGACCAGTCCCGAGCCGCCCTCCAAAGAGCACTGGTTCGGAAAGGATCCACGGGGACGGGATGTGTTTTCCCTCATGCTGCACGGGCTGAAATACACGTTGTTTTTCGTGGTGACCGTCTCGCTGCTCCGGGTGGGGATCGGCGGATGGACCGGCATTTGGTTGGGCATGAGGAGACCATTGGACGAGGTGGAGAAACCGGCGGGCACGAAGGGGCATTTCCGCATCTCTTCCGGTCTGTTCGGAGGCATTCCCGGGGTGGTGATTTTGGTCCTTCTGCTGAGCACATTCAGCCAGACGCTCCCGTTCCGGGAAGTGCTCTTGATCCAGGGGACCGTGTTGATCCTGTTCGGGTTGCCGCCGGTGATCGCCTCCATCCGGACGAGGACGGAAGAACTGAAACGACGGTTGTCCGTGCAAGCGGCACTGGTGATGGGGGCCACCCGGGGCTGGCTGATACGAAAACACATCTATCCCATGCTGAAAGACACGTTCGTCATTTTGCTGGTCCAGGACATGATCGTGGTTCTGGGAGTGCTGGGTCAGCTCAGCCTGTTTCGGATTTTTCTTGGCGGGACCGACATCGCGCAGGAAAAAGAACGGATCGAGTACTGGTCCCGCAGTCTGGAATGGACCGGATTGATGGGGCAGTACCGGGATTGGATGATCGTGCATCCGTATCTCGTCTGGGTGCCGCTCATCGCTTACGTGGCGCTTCTGTTGGTGTTTCATCTGCTGTCGGTAGGGCTGGAGAGGCGCTTCCGGCAAGATCATCAGCGGCATCCGTATCTGTGACGTCGGGAAACGGACGGGGCATTGAAAACCGCTTGATGGCAGACGGGGAAGTCTCCTGCGGAGTGTTGCGCAGCTGCGTGCAGCGGAAAAACAGGGGAGAAATGGAAGTCGAAGGAGTCCGGCGGCACCGGACAAGGCGATGCCAAAAAAGTCGGGAGAGAAAAAGCGTCAGGTGGGATTAGGGGGATGATCACCACCATGACGCTTTTTCTCAGCATGACTTCAATTTCGACAAGAATCCATGTTTTTCCTGTTTTTTCGCGCCTCGTTTTGCTCGGTCAGAATCATTGGTCCGTCTGCCAGGATGGCCACGGTGTGTTCATACTGGGCGGACAGAGATCCGTCCACCGTGCGGGCGGTCCAGCCGTCGGCGTCGATTTTCACTTCATGGTTGCCCAGCGTGAGCATCGGCTCGATCGTGATCACCATGCCTTCCCTGAGTTCCGGACCGGTTCCGGGTGACCCGTAATGGGGCACTTCCGGAGGCTCATGGATGCGCTGGCCGATTCCATGTCCGATGAACGGGCGGACGACGGACAAGCCGTGCGACTCGGCAAACGACTGAATGGCATGGGAGATGTCTCCGATCCGGTTCCCGGGACGGGCGGCCCGGATGCCGACGTACAGGGCTTCACGGGTCACGTCCAGAAGTTTTCTCGCCTCCCTGCCGATGGTCCCGACCGAATACGACCACGCGGAGTCCGCCATCCACTCATCCAGTTCCACCACCATGTCAATCGTGACAATGTCTCCGTTTTTCAGGGGAACATCGCGGGGCATTGCGTGACAGACTTCATCATTGACGGAAGCACAAATGGCATGGGGATATCCGAGATATCCTTTCTGGGCGGGACGGGCTCCACGGGCGGACAGCCAGTTTTCCACCCAACGGTCGATCTCCAGCGTGGTGACGCCGGGACGAATCAGGCGTCGCAGCTGACGGTGACAGGCGGCGAGCAGCTTTCCCGCCCGATGCATGAGACGAATTTCGTCGGATGTTTTCAGTTGGATCATGATCGGACTCCTTCCGGAAGAACGTTTCCTCCATCCTATGAAAAATGGCCCGCAAACGGGTCGGTATCAGCCGGATGTCGATTTGGACAGAGAAAACGGCCGGATGTCCGGAGAGCGGGGGCTCGTACACCGTTCGCCGGAAATTCGCCCGATCGTCATCCTTTTCGTGTCAGGAAAACGAAGCCGAGCACAATGATCAAAACGGGCCAGACTTTGTGCATTGCCGACGTGAGGGGGGCGAACACCGGCAATTCCGTGATGCCCGGATAGGCCAAAATGCCCGACAGGAACAAAGTGGCTCCCACAATGGCCGAGTTGGTGTTTTTGGTCACGCCGAAGTGCAGAAGGACCGCCATACCGACCAGAGCAAGCAAAATGCTCCAGTGACCGGGCCATCCCTGCACCGACGCTTTGCCCCAAATCGCCAAAAACAGCGCGGCGATCAGGCCTCCGGTCAACACCAGCGACCCGTTTTTCTTCACAAATCCGAAAAACAGCAAGACCGCGCCCAAAAGGAAGAAGAGAAAAGGCCAAGAAACAAAGTCGGCCACTCCCACCAGTCCGAGCCAGACCAGAAGCAGAAGTGAGCCGGCAAGGATGAGCAAGAAGCCGATCACTTTCGATTGCATGAATCACAATCCTCCCGGATGGAAATCATTTCTTCCATTCTATCACAATTTGTTCAATCTTTCGAAGGGAGGGAGTGATCTGGAAGAATCAAGGATGTTTCTTACGCCTGCCGGCTTTCTTCGCGGACCGACCAATCTGCCGCCGGCATGTTCGTCATCAAGGATGCCAGCGTTGCCGACACAATGATCATTGCGCCCCCGACAAACACGTGGGCCGGGTGCCAATGTTCCGCCACCCAACCGGCGAGCACGACACTGAGAGGAGCGAGCAGCGTGGAGACCAGTCTGGATGCACTGATCACCCGCCCCAACATGTGTTCCGGGACGCATGTCTGGAACAGCAGATGAATCAGTCTTGAATTAAGACCGACGCAGAACATCAGGAAACAAACGGAAATACCGACGAACAACCAGTGTTCCTGGAAGGGGATGGAGAGAAGGGAAACAGACACCACGAGCGATGACACGAACAGAATTCTTCCGGACCGGAACGCCGCCTGTACTCGGGAAAACATCAGCCCGCTGAGCAATCCGCCCACCGCGGCCATCGTCATGATGATTCCGATCTGCGACGTCTGAAGATTCATGACTTCCTTCAAATGGTAAAGCAAAATCAGAACGGCTCCACTGAGACCGAAGTTGACGAACAGGTTCCAGACCAGGATGGAACGGAACAGGTTGTTGGACAGCGTGTATCGGAGCCCTTCCTTGCTGGCGGACCAGATGGCTCCGGGAGAAGACAGGTCCGTTTCCCGCGCCGGCTTGTAATGACGAATCAACGACAGGGTGGACAGGAGCAGCAGAAAGGCCCCCACGTTGATCCAAAGAGACGCGAAAAGCCCCAGGGCGGTGATGATCAGTCCGGAGACGGCCGGACCGGTTGCTTCCGCCGTCGAGATGGCCATCTGCATGATGCCGTTGGCTCTCGGCAAATCCCGTTTTTCCACCAGTTGCGGGATGATCGAAGTATCGGCAACCCGGTACAGAGCGATGCAAAGATCCAACACAAAAGCCACCAAGAACACAGACGCCACGTCAAAAACGTCCAGGGAAGCGGAGATCGGAAGGAGGCTGATGAACAATGCCTGCAATGCCGAAATGATCATGAGAAGCTTCTTCCGATCCATCATGTCCACGATGCTGCCGCCGAAGAATCCGACCAGAAATTCCGCGACAAAGCCCAATGCGTACATGAAACCCATCAGGACGGAAGATCCGGTCGCATTAAGAATCAACAAAGGGATGGCCAAATCGTACAATTGCTCCGCCATCTTGTGGATGAAATGGCTGGTCAACACGAACAGAAATGACCTGTTTTTGAGTATTCCGGACACCCGTTGCCGACCTCCCTGAAACATGGTTCAATGGAAGAACGATGGACTGGATCTGCTGGCGGCACTTTTTTCTGGTTTATTGATAGAAAATGCGATTCTTTCTCTATTATTTTTGTGCATTTCCTGTTGGATTTTTTGTGCAAGAAAATGTATAGGTGATGCGTTGATCTCCCACAATTGTTTCATTCTTGTTAAAAATCAGATGGGTGGATCTGTTTCAATCTTAACATGATGATATGAATTCGTCTGAAAAATTTTTGGTGGAGAGGAGACGTGTCACCACTTTGGTCGGGACATTCCTTGATCAACGGGCAGACCGGACGGGAAAAAATCAGGGTGGGAAGAATTGTAAAATTTGTATAAATATTATTGGGTTTCAGATCTATTTTTGATAAATAGAATAAAATTCGTTCACAATTCGCCAAAAATCATCTAATATGGAAATGACATATCCAAATCTGTGGTTGCAAGGAGGGGTTGTCAACGCATGAGCGTGATCGGAGATCTGCTGCGTCATCGCACCCGGTTGTCCCCGGAACTGGAAGCCGTGGTGAGCCCGACAAAACGGTGGACGTACCGTGAATACAACCGGATGGTGAACAAGCTGGCCCACTATCTGCTCAAGATGGAAGTGAAAAAAGGCGACCGGATCGCGATGGTCTGCAAAAACAGCCATCATTTTCCGCTCATTTACATGGCTGCCGCCAAAATCGGTGCCATTACCGTCCCGATCAACTGGCGGCTCAAAACCGAAGGAATTCAATACATACTTGAGGATTGCCAACCGAAAATCCTGTTTTACGACGCGCAATACGACCAGGTGAAGCCGCTTCTGGGCGTGTATCCGTTCATTCGGCAAGAGATCCTGGTGACTTTGGAGAACGATGTTTCCTTGCTGGAACAACTGATCGAACCGTATCCCGACGAGGAACCGGTGGCAGACGTAAATCCGGAAGATCCGTTGCTGATCATCTACACGTCCGGAACGACCGGACGTTCCAAAGGGGTGGTCTGCACCCACCACAACCTGTACTTTGCCTGCATCGCCAATACGTCCACGCTCGACTGGCGGTATCGGGATCGCTTCCTGATGGTGACCCCGCTCTTCCACATCAGCGGGATGGTGATCAGCGTTTGTGCCCTGTTCCGGGGATTCACCCTGGTTGTGAACGACCAATTCCACCCCATGCAGACCTGGGATCTTTTGGAATCGGAGAAGATCAATATCATGTTCTCCGTTCCCGGCATGTTGAACTTCATGTATGAGTCTCTCAAACAACGCTTTGTGGAGGCGGCTTCGCTTCGCATGATCATCTGCGGAGGGGCCAAGGTTCCGGCAGATCTGATTCGCGGTCTGTACCATTTCGGATACAATGTGGTGCAGGTGTACGGTGCGACGGAATTTGCGGGGGCCGCCACGTTCTGGCTGCCGGAGTACGGCATCGAAACCTGTGAATCGGCAGGAAAACCGGTGCTCCTGACCGGGATGAAAATCGTGGATCCCAAGACGGGCGAAGTGCTTCCGCCGGGAAAAATCGGCGAAGTGGCATGCCGGGGACCGCTGATGTTCGCCGGGTATTGGAACATGGAAAAAGAGACGGCCGAAGTGGTTCGCGATGGTTGGTATCACACGGGAGATTTGGGCTACATGGACGAAAACGGGCTCCTCTACGTCGTGGACCGGCTCAAAGACGTGATCATCACCAACGGGGAAAACGTGTTCCCGGCACAGGTGGAATTGGTCATCAACCGATTGGAAGCCGTGGCGGAGTCCGCCGTCGTCGGAGTTCCGCACCCGGTGTGGGGCGAACTGGCCCGGGCTTATGTTGTTCTGAAAGAAGGCCGTTCGGCGGAAGCCGGGGAAGTCATCGCGCATGTCCGACGGTCCTTGCCGGATCACCACCTGCATGAAGTGGTATTCGTCGAGGAGTTGCCGAAAAACGGCATGGGCAAGGTGATGAAATTCCTGCTGCGTCAAGAAGCCGTCCGGGAACAGCAATCATCCCAAGACTGACCGGTCTCCGGTTATGCACGGATGACTTGCGGGACAAGCCGCCGTCACTTCAGTGGAGGAGTCGGGCGCGCAAGGGGAGAGCGAGACTTCGAAACATCCATAAGATTGTCAGTGTTCCCGAAGACATAAGCACGGGCCTCTCCGCTCAAGCCGGAGAGGCCCGTCATCTTTGGAGAAAAACAGTTTCGGAACCCTTTTCTTCCCGTGCTCATCCGGATTGTCGATGACCGGGCAATCTTGCTTCCAACCAGGCAATTCCCTGATACATTCCCGTGGCAATCACGGCGACGATGACCAGGCTGAGCATCACCAGATGCAGATTGAACACTTGAAATCCGTAGATGATCAGATAACCGAGTCCTCCTTTGGAAACCAGGAATTCTCCGACAATCACGCCGACCCAGGCGAGCCCGACGTTGACTTTCAGTGCGGCCAGCATGTCGGGAATCGCCGAGGGGAAAATGATCATCCGATAGAGCTGGCCGCGGGTGGCTCCGAACGAACGGGCCAGGATCAGCAAGTTGCGGTCCGTTTCACGGAAACGGGTGTGGATCACCAAGGTGGTGATGATGATGGTGATGGCCACGGCCATGGCAAGTATGGAGATGAATCCCGCACCGAGCGCCACGATGAAGAGGGGACCGAGCGCCACTTTGGGCATGCTGTTCAGGATGACGAGATAAGGATCGAGAACGCGCGACAGGAACGGAGAGAACCAGATCAGGGTGGCCAGGCCGATGCCGGAAGCGGTGCCGAGCAGGAATCCGCAGACCGTCTCCAGCGAGGTGATCCAGATGTGGCGCCACAGTTCACCGGATGCCGAAAGTTTGACGGCTTCCTGCCAGACATGGGTCGGGCTGCTGAACAGAAACGGGTCGATCCAGCCCAGCCTGACGGCTCCTTCCCAGAGAAAGATGAATCCCAGCAGCAAGGTCAATTGCCAAAACCGAACCCAACGGGTTTGTTTCTTCAATCGTCGAATCCATTGGCGATGTTCGGGACTTTGCCGTTCGCTCATGAGGCGTCCACCTCCCTCCAGAGCTCCCGAAACAGGGCGCGGAACTCCGGATGGTTTCGGCTCTCCAGCGGGGGAAGCCGCCGGATGGATTCGGGAATGGTCAGCTGACGGCGGATTTCTCCGGGTTTTCCGCCCATGATCAGGATGCGGTCGCCGGTGGCGAGAGCTTCCTCGAGATCATGGGTGACCAGAATCACCGTCTTTTTTTCTTCCCGCACGGTCCGGAGGAGGAGATCTTCCAACTGGATCTTGGTGCGAATGTCCAAGGCGGAGAACGGTTCGTCAAGCAGCAGGATGTCCGGATCCACGGCAAGGGTGCGGGCGATGGCCACCCGTTGCCGCATCCCGCCGGAGAGTTCGTGCGGATAGCGATGGCGGGCATCGGACAATCCCATTCGTTCGAGCCAGTGAAGCGCCCGTTTCCGGTTTTCCGGGGTGGCCTGCCGGCGGATGCGAAGGCCCAACATCACGTTCTCCTCCACTGTTTTCCATGCGAGAAGCCCGTCTGTTTGAAGCATGTATCCCGTATGCCGGGTCGGACGGCGGACTTCCCGGTCAAAGAGGAGAATCTTGCCGCGGGTGGGCGGAAAAAGGCCGGCGATCAGGGAAAGCAGCGTGCTTTTTCCGCAGCCGCTCGGTCCGACGATGACCAGAAATTCCCCGGCTTCCACTTCGAAGCAAACGGAGCGGATCGCCTGCGTTTCGGCGATCGGACTGAAGTATGACTGGGTGACGGACTCCACGCGGATCACCGGTGATGTCATGGGAGAATGCCCCCTTTCAGGGTGATTGGGTGATCTCCCGTTTGGCTTCCTCGGCAAAGCGGATGTTCACCAGCTGCTCATACGGAATGTCCTTGGGCAATTCACCCGCCGTGCGCATGATGTCCAGCAGTCTGTCGTACTCCTCCCGATCGATGATCGGGTCGGCGGCATACGATTCCTGTTCTTTGTAGCGACGGATCACCTTGAGCAAAATGTCGTCGGATGTGTCGGGGAAGTGTTCTTTCATCACTTGGGCGATTTCTTCGGGGGAGTGCGTGGACACCCACAGCTGTCCGTTTTGGATGGCCCGGGTGAATTTTTTGATCAAATCGGGGTTTTGTTCGAGGAACTGTTTTCGGGCAAGATAGCACGTATAGGGAAGGTGTCCGCTTTGCGTGCCGAACGAGGCCACCACGTAACCTTTGCCTTCCTGTTCCAGTTTGGAGGCGATGGGCTCGAACAGCTGGGCGAATTCCCCGGTCCCGGCGGCAAAGGCATTGCCCAGGTTGGCGTAATCCACGTTCTGGATGATCTTGACGTCTTTGTGGGGAATGAGGTTGTTGCGTCTTTGGACATATTCGCTGACCATCTGCGGCATGCCGCCGCGGCGTTGTCCGAGCAGGGTTCTTCCTCTCAGCATGCTCCAATCGAAGTTTTCGATCGGTTCCCTGGAGACGAGGAACGAACCGTCCGTCTGCGTCAGTTGGGCGAACGCCTGAACGGCGTTTTGTGACGATCTCGCGGTCACGTAGACGGCTGCTTCGGCGCCGACCAGCGCCACGTCCGCCTGATCCGAGACGAGGGCGGTCATGGTCTTGTCACCGCCGTTGCCGTTGGACAGCTCAATGTCCAATCCTTCTTCCTTGAAAAACCCCTTGCTCATCGCCACATACTGCGGGGCGTAAAACAGGGAATGCGTCACTTCCACCAAGCGGATTTTGACAAGTCCTTCCCGATCATCCGGCACCGTCCGGCAACCCGCGAGCACCATCGCAAGAACGAGCATCCATGCCAAAGCCGGGATGATTCGGCTTCGAGTCCGGCTGAATATCAAGGGAAACACCCCGTTTCGGATCGTGGGATCAAAACATTGAATTCAATCAAATGAACATGTTGTTTTTCTTATATTCGGTTTTTTCAGACTCCAATTTAATGATACCAAATTTTGGTCTAAGGCGCGAGAGACCACCGGGCGGTTTTTGGCGCTTCAAAATGTGTTCACAGCAAAAACATCGGGATTGGGGAACCCTGTGCTATAATGAGAGATGATTTATGGACGAAAAGGACCCCGGAAGTCATGCAAATAACAGACAGAAACGCTTTCCGGGTTGAGGTGATCGACCATGCATATTCTCGTCGTGGGACTCAATCACAAGACGGCACCGGTCGAACTTCGGGAACGCTTGTCGTTTGACGGGGAGCGGCTGGAACTGGCTCTTCGTACGCTGCACGGGATGAAGAGCGTGCTGGAATGCGTGATCGTCAGCACATGCAACCGCATGGAATTGTATGCGGTCTGCGATCAACTTCATACAGGCAAATATTATGCCAAATCTTTCCTTGAAACCTGGTTCCGCCTCCCTCGGGAGGAGTTTTCCCCTCACCTGTACGTGAAGTCCGGGGACGAGGCGATCCGTCATCTGCACCGGGTGGTATGCGGTCTCGACTCACTGGTGATCGGTGAAACGCAGATTCTGGGGCAGGTCAAGGACGCGTTTCTGGCAGCACAACGGGCCAAAGTGACGGGAACCATCTTCAACATGCTGTTCAAGCAAGCCGTCACGTTCGGAAAGCGGGTTCACTCCGAAACCGAAATCGGTCAGAACGCCGTATCCGTCAGCTATGCCGCGGTCGAACTCGGACGCAAAATGTTCGACACCCTGGAAGGAAAAACGGTGCTGTTGGTCGGAGCGGGCAAGATGAGTGAATTGACCGCCCGGCATTTCCGCTCCGTGGGAGCCGGGAAAGTGCTTGTCGTCAACCGGACGTTTGAGCGTGCCCGGGAATTGGCGGATCGTTTTTCCGGAGAAGCTCGTCCGTGGGAGCACTTGTCCGACAGCCTGCGCGAAGCGGACATCGTGGTCAGTTCCACCGGGGCGAGAGAACCGGTCCTGACCTTCGGACTCGTGTCCGAGGCCGTGAAGAACCGTCGACGCCCGTTGTTTCTCATCGACATTGCCGTTCCGAGGGATATCGTGCCGACCGTTCACGAGCTGGACCAAGTGTTCTTGTACGACATCGATGATCTGCAGGGGATTGTCGACTCCAATCTGGCTCTGCGGGAACAGGAAGGACGAAGAGTGGAAACCTGGATCGAAGGGGAACTGGCCGCTTTCCGCGACTGGATGGATACGCTGGGCGTGGTTCCGCTGATCAGCGCCTTGCGGGAAAAGATGCTGGCCATCCAGGAAGAAGCCGTCCAGCGCATCGAGCGGAAACTTCCGGAACTGACCGAGCAGGAGAAGCGCGTGATCCGCAAACACACCAGAGGTATCGTCAACCAGCTTTTGCATGATCCGATCGTGCGGATCAAAGAACTGGCCACCACGTCGAAAAAAGCGGAAGCGCAGGAAATGTTTGTTTATCTGTTCGCTCTGGAGGATACGATGGAAAAAAATGGATCCGGAGAGGAAAAGGAGACTTCGGCCAAACAGCCCCGTTGGATCCCTGCCGGTGCAGCCGTCCGCCAATAGAGCGGAAGGGGGACCGTGATGTTTGCGGAACGCTGGTTGTACGATCTGCTCATCTATCTGTATGCGCTTTCTCTGGCATTCTCATTCTCCGATCTCCTGCACCGGAGCGGCCAGGCTTGGCGGATCGGCACCGGTCTTCATTTTTTGGTCTGGCTTTTGATGATGGGCCGGTTTTTGGCGGGAATGCTGGAACTGGTTCCGTTCTCCGTGAGGGTGGACACCTTGTACATTTATTCACTCGCACTCGTCACGTTCACGCTGGCTCTCAGCCTGAATCGCCGGATGGCGTTGTTTTCCTGGATCGCCAATCTGGTTGGATTTCTGGTGCTGGTGCTCAATCTGTTCTTTGCCCGCGGCACAACGTCCGAATTCCAGAATCTTTTGCTCACGGAATTGGTGTTTGTCCATGTGACGACGGCGGTGTTCGCCTATGTGGCTTTGTCCCTCTCCAGCATCGGCGCCGGTTTGTATTTGCTGGAAAACCATTTGCTCAAAAAGCGCAAATGGAACCGGCTGTTGGACAGGCTGCCCAGCCTGGGGAGCCTGGAGATGGTTTCCACATGGTTGGTGGCAGGCGGAATCCTGTTTCTGCTCGTTTCGTTGGTGCTCGGCATCTTGTACGCCTACCAGACGGTGGGGGCCGTTTTCTGGAAAGATCCCAAGCCTTGGAGTTCGCTCGTGGTCGTGGCCGTGTACGGCTGGGTGCTGGTCGGACGTCATCTGTTCCGATGGCCGATTCGCCGGCAGGCTTGGTGGAATGCGCTGGCCTTGCTGTTTCTGGTGGCCAACTACCTCGTTCCCAAATTGCTGCGCACCTCGTTTCATCATTGGATTTAGTCAAAAAGGAGTCGGGCCGACATGAAGCCGTACTGTTCAATGACGGAGGAGATTCGGTATCCCCTGCCCGGCGGTGGCCGGCGGCCGTGCCGCGGAACGGAAACCGCCTCCCCGTTTGGAGCGGGAGCGGACGTCCGTCCGGTCAGCCCCGTGGTCACGCCGGTGATCAAGGAATGGTCGGCGACCGGCGTGCTCCGGTGGAAACCGTGGTCTTGCCGGAACGGAGACGGAGAAGGTGGTCTCCTTGTGTCGGCGGCCACGGCCCGGGAAGATGGAAACCGGCAGGTTCACCACGACACCATGGCCAGCGGCCGATGGGGCAATGTGGCGGATCAGCCGGCTTTGTGCAATTTCACCGTTCCTTCCGTGATGCGACGCGGCCGGCTGGCCGTCACCCGCAAAAATGCGGAGGTGCCGGAAGGACGGAATGGAGAGGAAACACTTGTGAAAGGAGGGGAAAGTCATGCGTGAATGGGTGGTGGGCTCCCGACGCAGTCAACTGGCGCTGACCCAGACCGGTTGGGTGATCGACCGGATTCGGGAAGCGGCCCCCGACAGATCGCTTCGGGTGGAGAAGATCGTCACCAAGGGCGACCGCATTTTGAACGTCACCTTGTCCAAAGTGGGGGGCAAGGGTCTCTTTGTGAAAGAGATTGAAGAAGCGCTTCTCAGCGGACGCATCGACCTTGCGGTGCACAGCATGAAGGACATGCCTTCCGAAATGCCGCCGGGATTGGTGATCGGCGCGATCCCCGTCCGGGAAACCCCCTTGGATTGCCTCATTTCCCGGAACGGGCGGAAATTGGCTGAGCTTCCCTCCGGGGCATTGGTGGGAACCAGCAGTCTGCGCCGTCAGGCCCAGGTGTTGGCCGCGCGGCCCGATCTGCGGGTGGAACCGGTCCGGGGCAACCTGGATACCCGTCTGGAGAAATTGAACCGGGGAGAGTTCGATGCCATTTTGCTGGCGGCCGCCGGGCTGAACCGACTGGGTTGGTCGGACCGCATCACGGAAGAGCTGCCCATGGACGTGATGCTGCCGGCAGTCGGACAGGGGGCTTTGGCGATTCAGTGCCGGGAAGACGACCATGAACTGCTGGAAGTTCTCTCCCGCATTCATCATGAAGAGACGGCACGGGCCGTCCGCGCCGAGCGCGCTTTCATGGGAGCGTTCGAAGGAGGGTGCCATCTGCCGCTGGCCGCTCATGCGGAAGTCATCGGTGACCGGGTCCGGCTCACCGGATTGGTGGGAGATCCCGACGGAACACGCGTCTTGCGCGGGGAAATGGAAGGAACCGATGAGAAGGCGACGGGAATGGCTTTGGCCGAAGACCTTCTGAGCCGGGGAGCCGGCGAATTGCTGTCCAGGGTCAAAGAAGGGATGGTTGGATGAACGGAAAAGTCGTGCTGGTGGGAGCGGGTCCGGGTGATCCCGGCCTCATGACCGTGAAAGGGCTCGAAGTGATTCAAAAGGCGGATGTGATCGTGTATGACCGGCTCACCAGCCCGCTTTTGCTGAAACACAAAAATCCGGGAGCGGAATTGGTGTATGTGGGGGAATTGCCCGACCGGCACGCGCTGACGCAGGAAGAAATCCATGAACTGTTGGTGCAAAAGGCAAAGGAAGGAAAATTCGTGTGTCGCCTCAAAGGCGATGATCCGTTCTTTTTCGGACGGGGTGGAGAAGAAGCGGAACGGTGCGTGGAAGAAGGCATTCCATATGAGGTGGTTCCGGGAGTCACCTCGGCGGTCGCGGTACCGGCCTATGCGGGCATTCCCGTGACACACCGTGACTTCAACGCCTCCTTTGTCGTCATTGCCGGACAAGACCGGGCGGAAAAGGCGGAAACCTCCGTCCGGTGGGATCTGATCGCCGCCGCGCATGATACGTTGGTGTTTCCGATGGAGGTCGGAAATCTTCCTTACATCACCGAGCAACTCATCAAACACGGAAAATCCCCGGAAACACCCGTGGCGCTGATCTGCCGGGGAACGCGCGTCGAGCAGGAGACCCTGACCGGCACGCTTGCCGACATCGCGGAAAAGATGCGCCAAACGGATTTCCGCTCACCGGCGGTCATCGTCGTGGGGGAAGTGGTGAAGCTTCGGGAAAAGCTCGCCTGGTTCGAGAAAAAACCGCTTTTCGGCAAACGGATCTTGGTCACCCGGGCGCGGAGCCAGATGAGCGTTCTGTCGGAGAAAATTCGCGAACTGGGGGGCGAACCGTTGGAATTCCCGGTCATTCGCATCACGTCTCCGGCGCGTCAGGATCTTCTTGATCAGGCGCTCCGATGCCTGGGGAGTTACGACTGGGTCATCTTCACCAGCGCCAACGGGGTCCGCCGCTTTTTCCTCCGGCTTCGGGAACTGGGCATCGACATTCGCAGCATGCACAAGGCCAAAGTGGCGGCCATCGGACCGAAAACGGCGGAGCCGCTGCTGGAGCGCGGGATTCAGGTGGAACTTCTGCCTGATGAATACCGGGCGGAATCGTTGGTGGAAGTGCTGCGTCCGCATGTCAAACCGGGCGAACGCATCCTGCTTCCCCGTGCGGACATTGCCCGCAAGGTGCTGTCCGAGGAACTGGCGGCCTTGGGGTGCGAAGTGACCGAAGTGGATGCGTACGATACCCGAATGAACGCGGAAAATGCCGGTGAAGTGGTGAAGCTGCTGAAAGAAGAAGCCATACATGTGATCACTTTCACAAGTCCTTCCACCGTTCGAAATTTCCTTAAAGCGGTCGGAACGTTGGAACCGGATGTTCACTCATTGCTGGCTCGCCCTTCCATTGTTTGCATCGGGCCGGTCACGGCCAAAGCGGCGGAAGAAGAAGGGTTGAACGTGGATGCCGTCGCTGATGACTACACGATCGACGGACTGTTGGATGCGGTCCGCAAATTGCCGGCTGGGGGGAAATGAGACATGTCTTCATTCATTCGTCATCGCCGTCTGAGAAGCTCGGAAGTGCTCAGACGGATGGTTCGGGAACATCATTTGCATGTGGAGGATCTCATTTATCCGTTGTTCGTCGTGGAAGGGACGGGCATTCGGGAAGAAGTGCCGTCCATGCCCGATGTGTATCATTTTTCCGTTGACATGTTGGATGACGAGCTTCAAGAGGTGACCCGGCTGGGCATTCCGTCGGTCATCGTGTTCGGTGTGCCGGCGGAGAAGGATGAAATCGGAAGTCAGGCGGATTGTCCGAACGGGATTGTGCAGCGGGCCATCCGCCGGATCAAGGAACGTTTTCCGGGACTGTATGTCATCGCCGATACCTGCCTGTGCCAATACACGTCTCACGGCCATTGCGGCATCGTGGAAAACGGGGAGGTGCTGAATGATCCGTCCCTGGAGCGGCTGGTGTCCACCGCCGTGTCGCAGGCCCGGGCCGGTGCCGACATGATCGCTCCTTCCAACATGATGGACGGATTTGTGCAGGCCATCCGGAAGGGATTGGATGAGGCGGGCTTCTCCCATGTACCGATCATGTCATACGCCGTCAAATATGCGTCCGGTTTTTACGGCCCGTTCCGAGATGCCGCCCATTCCGCTCCGGAATTCGGCGATCGCCGCTCGTATCAAATGGATCCGGCAAACAGCCGTGAAGCCTTGCGTGAGGCGGCATCCGACGTGGCGGAAGGGGCCGATGTCCTGATGGTCAAACCGGGACTTGCCTATTTGGACGTGATTCATCGGGTGCGTGAGCGGTTTGACCTTCCCGTGGCGGCGTACAACGTCAGCGGAGAGTATTCCATGATCAAGGCGGCGGCGAAAAACGGCTGGCTCGATGAAAAACAGGTGGTGCTGGAGACGTTGACGGCGTTCAAGCGGGCCGGTGCGGACCTGATTCTCACCTATCATGCCAAAGATGCCGCACGTTGGCTCAAAGAAGACGAATCCGCTTGACCCGTGAAGACGAAATTGCGTCATCCGTCAGCTCGGATGTTGACGAAATAGAATCCGTCCGGTTTTCATCCGACATGCCTGACCGGCTCATTCCGGTGCCGGTCAGGCCACAATTCTGGTTTCAAGGCGGTGATTCCACATGTCGCACAATGGGTTTGATCGTTCCGTCTCTCTCTATGCCGAAGCCGTCAAATACATCCCCGGTGGTGTCAACAGTCCGGTCCGTGCGTTTCGTTCCGTCAAAATGAACCCGGTGTTTGCCGAACGCGCGTACGGTTCCCGGGTGGTGGATGCAGACGGCAACGAATACATCGACTATATCCTTTCCTGGGGACCGTTGATCCTCGGGCATGCACATCCCGAAGTGGTGAAAGCGATTGCGGAGACCGCCGCAAAGGGAACCAGTTTCGGCGTGCCGACGGAGCTGGAGACGGAGATGGCCAAACTGGTGATCGATCGCATGCCTGGCGTGGAAATCGTGCGCATGGTCAATTCCGGCACGGAAGCGACGATGAGCGCGCTCAGGCTGGCCCGTGCGTATACGGGGAGAAACAAAATTCTCAAGTTTGAAGGAAGTTATCACGGGCATTCCGACAGCTTGTTGATCAAGGCCGGTTCCGGCGTGGCCACCCTGGGACTTCCGGACAGCCCGGGCGTGCCGGAAAACACGGCACAGCACACCCTGACCGTTCCGTACAACGATCTGGAAAGCGTGAAGCTTGTCTTTGAAAAATTCGGCGAAGATCTTGCCGCCGTCATTCTGGAGCCCGTTGCCGGCAACATGGGCGTCATTCCGCCGGAACCGGGATTCCTGGAGGGACTCAGGGAAATCACGCGCCGCCACGGCACGCTGCTCATCTTTGACGAAGTGATGACCGGATTCCGCGTCGGTTATCACTCCGCACAGGGATTGTACGGCATTGATCCCGACCTGACCACCATGGGCAAGGTGATCGGCGGAGGTTTGCCGGTCGGAGCCTACGGCGGCAAACGGGAAATCATGGAACGGATTGCACCCGTGGGACCCGTCTATCAAGCGGGGACACTTTCCGGAAATCCGCTGGCCATGGCGGCCGGATTCGCCACGCTCACCCGACTCACTCCGGAAGCGTATGACGAACTGGAGCGCAAAGGACGGGTGTTGGAAGAAGGATTGCGTCAAAATGCAAGAGAAGCGGGGATTCCCCACTGGATCAATCGCGTCGGCTCCATGGTTTGCCTGTTCTTCACCCATGAAAAGGTGTCTGACTACGCCGGTGCCAAGACTTCCGACACGGACCTGTTTGCGAGGTACTTCCGTCTCATGTTGGAGGAAGGCGTGCTCGTTCCGCCGTCCCAGTTTGAAGGCATGTTCCTCTCCACCGCCCATACGGATGAGGACATCGCCCGCACGCTGGAAGCCAATCGGCGCGCACTGAAAAAACTTGCCGGATGACCGTAACGAGTCACATCCCTGATCCCAAGGATCGGGGATGTTTTTTTGTGCCCTCTTTCGGGTTTGTCCCCACCTTCAGTTATAACCCCTCTTCACGCGCATATAGATGGAGTAGCGTCCCAAATGCGCAGGAATCGGCTGAACAGCCGGAGCTTGCGGTTTCGGAGCGACCCCGTAGAAGGAGGGACAAGAGTTGGAAAACCCGTTTGCGCAACTTCGCTTTGACATCTCGGAAAAAGTGCGCCTGCATCCGCAACAGCCGGGCATTGACACCCTCCTGGAGATGGACCTGTATCCGGACGTGGAGATCAAAGATGAAGGACAACACCTGAAAATCCAAGGCTATCTCCGGTTGAGCGGTACGTACCTCGCCTCAAAAGATTCGGTTGAAACCGGGGCCGGGGATGGGGAGCGCACGGAAATACCGGAAGAAGAATTGCGGCACGAGCTGGCATACGTGATTCCGGTGGAAATCACCCTGCCGGCGGACCGGGCGGAGCAGAATCGCATCCTGGCCGAGGTAGAATCGTTTGATTACAGCGTGTTGTCTCCCTTTGAGCTGAAAATTGAGGCCGTTTTGATGATCGATGGTCTGATCCCGGATCAAAAGGACGTGGAGGCGGCCCGGGAGGAGGAAGAAGAATTGCCGGAGGTGCCCGCGTTCAGCGGGGCTCCCGCCAGACCGCTGACGATTCAAGGATCGGAGGATCGACAAGAAGAAGCGGAAGATCCTGATCGGGCGGAAGAGCCGGAATCCCGATCCGGGAAGGAACAACCGGTTTTTGAAGGATGGGACCGCGGAGAAAGTCCGGCCGAGTCGGGAGCCTTGTTCCCGGATACTACGGGATTCCGCGCGGGAAGGCCGGAAGAGGAGAGCCCCCGCGGCCTGAGTGAGGAATGGGAGTCTCCCGTTCAGCATCGGGGCCAACCCCCCGAAGAGTTTTGGAAAGAACGGCAGGAAAGCAGGAAGTTCCGGGACGGCGACAACGATGGTCACGAGCCGTCGCAAATTCGCCCGGAAGAAGCGGATGAGCGGCATGGGCTTCATGAAGAAGCGGAAGGAGCGGTGCGGAAACAGACGGATTGGATTCGCTGGCTCATCGGCAACAAACCGGAACAGTTCACCCCCATGCGGATGGTGATCGTCCGGAAAGAGGAGTCGGTCAACCAGCTGGCGGACCGATATGAAGTGTCCGCGAACCAGCTGATTCGAGTCAACCGGTTGACAACGGACCTTCTTGAAGAAGGTCAGATTCTTCATATTCCTGACCGAAAAAACGCGCCGTGAGGATGGGAAAGGAGCTGGTTCGGGTGAATGTTCCGCCGTTTTCCCGTGCGCATGAACTCGGGAACGTGTTTCGTCAATACGGATGGGAGCCCTCGGAAGTCGTGCAGGTCGGCGGCGTGTTTCGCGTGGTGACCAAAGAAGGAGTATACGCACTCAAAAGATCGGGGGCCCCACCGGAAAAGCTGGCTCTTCTTCACCGGATGTTGCATGAGGTCTCTTCCGGTGGCTTTCCCCATTTGCTGCCATGGGAAAAAACCCGTCGGGGAGAGGTGGTAGCGGAAACGGACGAATCGGCCTGGTACGCCACTCCCTGGATCGGGAATCCGGACGGCACGAAGACGGAGCCGGACGCCGAGGAAGTGGTGCGGGCCCTTGCGCGGTTTCATCGGGCGACGGAGACGTTCGCGGACAATTACCCCCGATTGAAAATCAGGGCGGGAGAAGCCCGCGTTTCCCGTTGGAAGAGGAAGCGGGAACGACTTCGGCAGATCATCGGGGAGATCGAAAAGAAGGAGTATCCCACTCCGTTTGAACAATGCCTGCTCCGTGGACGGGAGAGTGTGGACAAATCGTTGCAATTCGCCATTCTCGGGCTTGAGCGGTTCATCGAAACGGAGGGGGGAGAAGCTCCCGTCTACGCCCTTTGTCACCGGCGACTCCATCCGACAAACGTGGTGGCGGACGAGACCGGGTTCTGGTTCATCGATTTCGATCACGCCCAGTTCGATTCACCGGCGAGGGATCTGGCGGCAGCCATCAGGCGGTTCACCCGTCCGGGGGAAGGAGCGGATCGTGCGTTTGACCTCTTCCAGGCATATTCGGAAGAACGACCGCTGTCCCCGAAGGAAAAACGGCTCACCGCCCTGTACCTTGCTTATCCGGCAAACATCCTGAAATCGCTGGCCAGATACGGGGAACAACCGCGGGTGGCCCACCACGAAGTGAACGTGTCCGGGCGGCTGGAAAAAGAAATCGAACAGCTTGAGGGCATGCAAGACCTGATCCGTTCCCTGTGGCCGCGTCGGAAAAGGGCGGAAGGGACGGTTCGCGTGGCCGGACGGAATGGTATGCGCAAGCCGCCCGGGCGCGGACGCCCCCGGTGAATTTCCGAAAGGACACCGGTCCGGTCGGCGGGAATGAGCGGTGTTCAACCGTTCGCGGAAAAATGAATCTGCGGCGGATTTTCCGGGATGTTTCCCGGATTTTTTTCATTTTCCGGACGGATTCGGTGGAACGTTGATCATCCGATCCGATACATTATAATAAAGAAAGGGCGAATGTCATTTCGTCACATGATGACCGCCCGAGCGGTCTGGACAGATGAAGTCAAAACGTAGAGAATAAGAATATGTTGATGTGAAAAGAATTGGAGTCTCACAGGAAGGGGAACTCGACCTTGAGCGTAGTGAAGTCCGTCGTCAAGAAGGCGTACAGAGGGGCTCTTTTCCTCGGATTCCTGAGCATCCTTCTCCTGGTTACTGTATTGCTGCTCGCTTTCTTGGCCAACCCGGAAGCCATGTACGAAGCCGTGAAGAAGATTTTCGGAATCACGTGATCCGTTTCGTCACCGAAATGTGGCAGGGATCTTGTCGGTTTCACATCCCGGACTCATATCACCTCCTTCGGCGGCAACCAGGGATTGCCGCTTGTGTTTTTGGTCCGATTTGACGGTGATGTGCTTCCCGTTGTATGATAAGAGACAACATCAGCCAACTTGAATCTGATCAATGAATCATCGGCATTGACAGGGAGGAGTAGGCGTCCTTGTCCGACCAGAGAGGAGAGCCCGCCGGCTGAAAGGCTTTCCCGGAACAAGCCGCCGAACGTCGCCCTGGAGCCGGCAACCCGAACGTTCGCGGATGCGGACTGCGTAGGGTTGCCCGGAACCGGCCGTTATCCGGTTGAGTGCGCCCGGTCGGAGAAATCACTCCCATGGGCGAATAAAGGTGGTACCGCGGAAGAATCCTTTCGTCCTTTGATGGCGAAAGGTTTTTTTATTTATTCCCGAAACGGAGGAGAACGCGTATGGCAGAACAGATGAAAAGCAAGCTGCCGACGGCCTATGACCCGAAACAGACGGAGAAGAAGTGGTATGACCGCTGGCTGGAAAAAGACCTGTTCAGGGCCGGCACCGATCCGGCGAAAAAGCCGTACACCATTGTGATCCCGCCGCCGAACGTGACGGGAAATCTGCACATCGGACATGCGCTCAACAGCACGCTGCAAGACATCCTGATCCGGTTCAAGCGCATGCAGGGGTATGACGCTCTTTGGTTGCCGGGCATGGATCATGCGGGAATCGCCACGCAGGCGCGTGTGGAAGCCAGACTGCGCGAACAGGGCATCAGCCGACACGATCTGGGACGCGAGAAATTTTTGGAACAGACATGGAAGTGGAAGGATGAGTATTCCGCCAACATCGCTTCCCAGTGGGCACGGATGGGACTGTCGCTCGACTATTCCCGCGAACGCTTCACCTTGGACGAAGGGTTGTCCGATGCCGTGAAGGAAGTGTTTGTCCGCCTGTATGAGAAAGGACTGATCTACCGCGGGAAATACATCATCAACTGGGATCCCGAAGCCCGCACCGCTCTCTCCGACATCGAAGTGATTCACAAAGAAGTGAAAGGGGCTCTGTATCACATCCGCTATCCGCTGAAAGACGGATCCGGACACATCCAGGTGGCCACCACCCGTCCGGAAACGCTGCTCGGCGACACGGCGGTGGCGGTCCATCCGGACGATGAGCGGTACAGGGATTACGTCGGAAAAACGGTCGTGGTCCCGTTCGTCAACCGGGAGATTCCGATCGTTGCCGACGAGTACGTGGACAAAGAGTTCGGCAGCGGCGCGGTGAAAATCACCCCGGCCCATGACCCCAACGATTTTGAGCTCGGCAACCGGCACGATTTGCCGCAGGTGCTGGTCATGGACGAATCCGGCCGCATGAACGAAAACGCCGGAAAATATCAGGGACTCGACCGTTTCGAATGCCGCAAACAGATCGTGAAGGATCTGGAGGAACTGGGGCTCTTGGTCAAAGTGGAGGAGCACGTCCACTCCGTGGGGCACAGCGAACGGTCCGGCGCCGTGGTCGAACCGTATTTGTCCACCCAGTGGTTCGTGAAAATGAAGCCGCTCGCCGAGCGGGCCATCCAGGCTCAAAAAAGCGGACAGGGAGTCCGGTTTGTGCCCGAGCGCTTCGAGAAAATTTACCTGAACTGGTTGGAGAACATCCGTGACTGGTGCATTTCCCGTCAGCTGTGGTGGGGGCATCGCATCCCGGCCTGGTATGCGCCGGACGGTGAAGTGTTCGTCGCCCGCAACGAGGAAGAGGCATACGAGAAAGCCCGGGCAAAGTATGGGGAGGACGTCGTTCTCACGCAGGACGAAGACGTGCTGGACACCTGGTTCAGCTCGCAACTGTGGCCGTTTTCCACGCTGGGCTGGCCGGAAAAAACCCCCGATCTTCAGCGCTATTTCCCGACCGACTGTCTGGTGACGGGTTATGACATCATCTTCTTCTGGGTGGCCCGGATGGTCTTCATCTCGCAGGAGTTCACCGGCCAAATGCCGTTCCGTGACGTGCTTCTCACCGGCCTGGTGCGGGATGCCGAGGGACGGAAAATGTCCAAGTCGCTGGGCAACGGGGTCGACCCGATGGACGTGATCGACAAATACGGGGCGGACGCCATGCGCTTCATGCTTTCCACAGGCGTGACACCGGGCAATGATTTGAGATTCCGCTGGGAGAGGGTCGAGTCGGCACGAAACTTTGCCAACAAGATCTGGAATGCTTCCCGTTTTGCCTTGATGCACCTGGAAGGCGTGTCCGCGGAAGAACTGGAGCTGAGAGGTCCCTTCTCCACGGCCGACCGCTGGATTCTCCATCGCCTGAACGAGACGGTGAGGGACGTCACCCGGATGCTGGACCGTTATGAATTCGGGGAAGCCGGTCGCATTCTGTACAACTTCATCTGGGATGAATTCTGCGACTGGTACATCGAATTCTCCAAACTCCCGCTGTACGGCGATGACGCGGAAGCCAAACGGGTCACGCGTTCCGTGCTGGTGCACGTGCTGGACCAATCGCTTCGCCTGCTTCATCCGTTCATGCCGTTCATCACCGAGGAGATCCGCCATCACCTTCCGGTGAAGGGAGACAGCATCGTCATTGCCGAATGGCCGAGCGTGAATGAGGCCTTCACGGATGAAGAGGCGGCTGAGGAAATGCGGACCTTGATCGAAACCATCCGGGCGGTGCGCAATATCCGGGCCGAAATGGAAGTGGCTCCCAAACAGCAGGTGGAGCTCTTGATCCGCCCCGATGCGGGCCGCGAAGAGGCGTTCCGTCGGAGCGAAGGAGCCATCCGCCGGCTGTGCAACGTGGGAACGCTTGTCATCGATCCCGGACTGACCAGGCCCGGACAATCCATGACGGCCGTGGTTTCCGGAGGGGAATTGTTCCTCCCGTTGGCCGGATTGGTGGACATCGGACAGACCGTTTCCCGTCTGAAAGCCGAATTGAAAAAGCTGAACGCGGAAGTGGAACGCGTGGAGAAGAAATTGTCCAACCCCGGTTTTGTCGCCAAAGCACCCGCCCACGTGGTGGAAGCGGAGCGCAAAAAAGGAGAGGAGTACCGCGAAAAACGCGAAAAGGTGCTCGCCCGTCTGAAAGAATTGGAAGGTTGATCGTTCCGGGGAGTTCCCTCCGTCCGAGGGCTCCCCTTCCTTCGATTGACGGAATGATTGTTTCCGGGGAAAATGGTCAAGTAGTAATTATTTCGCCACAAAATGACAGGGAACCATGCGGAAGGGATCGAATCTCATGAACACTGTGCCTCTGACTTCGGCAAGCGATGTGTTTGCTTGGATGGACCGGGCTCTTGCCCGAAACATCAAACCCGGCCTTGAACGGATGGAGTGGGCCCTGGAACGGCTCGATCATCCGCAACGCCGGCTCAAGTACATCCACGTCGCCGGAACCAACGGCAAAGGATCCACGGCCGCGATGATTGACGCTGTCCTGCGGGAAGCCGGCTATCCGACCGGCATGTTCATCTCGCCGTATGTGACCTCCTGGAGAGAGCGCATCCGGTTTGACGGTGAGCCGATTCCGGAAGAGTCGTTTGTCCGTTGGGCGAATGAGTTGCGCCCGCTGGTCGGGGAAATGGCGGAATCGGGGCCGGGAGCACCCACTCCGTTTGAATTTTGGACATTGCTGGCGATTTTGTATTTTGCCCATGAGGCTTGCCCTTGGTTTGTCGTCTGGGAAACGGGACTCGGAGGGCGATTGGACTCCACCAACGTGGTTTGGCCGCTCGTTTCCGTCATCACCACGGTGGGGATGGAACATCGGGAATGGCTGGGTGACACCGTGTCGGAGATCGCCCGGGAAAAAGCGGGGATCATCAAGGCGGGAGTGCCCGTCATCTGCGGGGAAACCTCTGAGGAAGCCCTGTCTGTGATCGCGGAGACGGCCAAAAACAAACAATGTGACCTGTACGTTCGGGATCGGGATTTCGCGGTGGAGTCCGTTTCATCCGACCTGGACGGGCACCGGTTCCATTTCAGGAATGTGTACCGTCGCCTGGAAGACCTGCGCATTCCGCTGGCCGGGGCGCATCAGCTTTCCAATGCCGCGGTGGCTGCCATGACGCTGGAAATTCTCCGGCAACGATACGCCACGGTGATCGACCCCGAACATTTCCAAGAGGGATTGGCCAAGACGGATTGGCCGGGCAGGTTGGAGAAAGTGTCAAACCGACCGATGATACTCCTGGACGGCGCTCACAATCCGGACGGGATGAATGCACTGGCGGAGACGGTGAGGCAATATGGCGACGGAAAAAGGATTTTCGTTGTCGCGGTGATGAAGGACAAGGACGTTCGGGACATGCTCCGTCCGATTGCGGACCTGGCGGACCTGTTCGTGGCCACCCAGGTCGGCGGCGAATCGCGGAGTCTTCCGGCGGAAGAGTTGGCTGCCGAACTGCGCGGCTTGTCACCGGATACGGAAACGGTGGTCGAGCCCGTGGCGGAGAATGCCGTTCGTCTGGCGAGAGGGCGTGCAACGGAACAAGACCTGATCACGGTGGCCGGTTCCCTCTTTTTGGTTGCAGAGGTGCGGCCGATGCTTGTCCGGACGGAGGAAGCATGAGCATCAAAGACAAAGGCTGGTGATCCGTTTGCAAAACATCAAACGCGTGCACTTCATCGGCATCGGCGGTTACGGAATGAGTGCGATTGCCCGTGTGCTTTTGGATCTGGGCTGGGAAGTGACCGGATCCGACGTGGCGGAAAACGCGCTGGTGCAGAAACTGATCGAGCGGGGAGCCAATGTGTCGATCGGTCACCGCGCCGAAAATGTGGGAGACGTGGACATGGTGGTCTACTCTTCCAGCATTGCCCCGGACAACGTGGAACGTCTTGCGGCCGAGGAACGGGGAATCGAAGTTCTGCATCGTTCGCAGATGTTGGCACGTCTGCTCAATGACAAAAAGGGAGTCGCCGTGGCCGGTGCGCACGGCAAGACCACCACGTCGTCAATGATCGCGCAAACCTTGGAGTTGTGCGGTGCTGATCCCACCTATGTCATCGGAGGGGAAATTGTCAGCCTGAAAGGCAACGCCAAAGCGGGAAGCAGCGATTGGGTGGTGGCCGAAGCGGATGAAAGCGACGGCACGTTCCTTGAATATTTTCCGCATATTGCGGTGGTCACCAACATCGAGCCGGACCATTTGGAAAATTACGGAGGGGACTTTGAGAACCTGAAAAACGCTTATCGCTCTTTCCTGCGGCAGGTGCGGCCCGAGGGAATTGCCATCCTTGGATGGGACGACCCGTATGTCCGGGAGATGGCCGGAGAAGTTCGCGGCCGCGTCACCACGTACGCCTTGGACAGGCCGGCCGATTTCACCGCGCGGAACATCCGCCATCGCTTGAGGGAAACGACATTTGAGGTGTACCGCGGCGAAGAGATGCTCGGGGAAATCACCTTGCGCATTCCGGGTCGCCACAATGTGGCCAATGCTCTTGCCACCGTGATCGCCGCATTGGAAGCGGGGTTGGCGTTCGACGACATTGCCCGCGCCCTGTATGAATTCCAGGGAGCGAAACGACGCTTCCAAGTGATCGGGGAAGTGGACGGGGTCCTGGTCGTGGACGATTACGCCCACCACCCGACGGAAATCGCCGCCACCCTGAAAGGGGCTCGTGCCCTGAACCGCCGGATTGTTGCCGTATTCCAGCCGCAAAGATATTCCCGCACCCATCTGTTGTTCGATGAATTCAGCCGCTCGTTCGGTGAGGCGGATGAAGTCATCATCAACACGGTGTATGCACCGCCGGGCGAAAAACCCATTCCGGGCGTCAGCGCGGAACGACTGGCGGAGCGCATCAGGGAAAACAGCAATCCGAACGCCCGTTTCTTCGAGACCAAGGAAGAGATCGAGGAGTATCTGCTCGACACCGTCCGACCCGGAGATCTGGTCATGACGATGGGGGCCGGAGACATTTGGAGATTGGCACACGGTCTGGTGCCGAAGTTGGAAACACGTGTCCGGAAAGCATGAGCTCTCATCCTTTTTCATCCTGACCGGTGAGGCGGCTGGCATCCGCCGCCTCATTCCGGCGGAAAGGAAGGGCACGTCCGCGAAGGATCAAGACGGCTTGAGGAGAAAAGTGGGATCCCGCCCGTCGACGTACGGGGGATCCCTTTTTTTCGGCTGCTCCGTTGTGTCAATTCGGTGAACCGTTTCCGGAATCCGTCGCCGTTGTGGTATGGTAAGGGCAGACAAGGATTCGAGGAGGACAGGCAGATGAAGCGGTTGGTTATGGCTCCCGCGGTGCTGGCGGCGACGATGGCGCTGGTGTTGGCCGGATGCGATTCTTCCGGGAAACAGGCCGGACATGAGCATCACGGCACTTCCGAACAGGAAGCTCCGCAAACGACGAACAATGATGTCTCCTCGCTGAACTGGCGAGTTCCTGATTTCACCTTCACCGACCAGGGCGGGAAACCGTTCGGATTGAAAGATCTCAAGGGGAAATTCTGGCTGGCTGACTTCGTGTTCACCCGTTGTCCCGATGTATGTCCCCCGATGACCGCCAACATGGCCCGTGTCCAAGAGCATCTGAAAAAAGCGGGAGTAAGTGTGGAAATCGTCTCTTTCAGTGTCGATCCCGAGTATGACACGCCGGAGCGATTGACCGCTTTTGCCGAAGATCATCAGGCGGATCTTTCCACCTGGCATTTTCTGACCGGATACAAGGTGGAAGAGATTGAAAAGATCGCCATGGAAGCTTTCAAGGGACCCGTCCGGCAGCAGAAGAGCCCCTCACCCGAAGTGCCCATTCTGGTGACGCACCCCACCCAGTTTTACCTGATTGACGATACCGGCAAAGTGGTGCGGTTTTATGACGGTCTGAAGCCGGATCCGGACCGGATTTTGGAAGATGTCAAACAATTGACGGGAAAATGAGTGATCGGCGAACATCGGACTTCCGCGCCGCCTGAGGGCGATGCGGAAGTTTTTTTTGGCGATAAGATCCCCTTCGCCAAAACAGGAACCGTCATCGGTCGCGGGAACGGTTCGTGGTGACGCTTGGTTGTCGTGAATGATTGTGAAATGTTTTTTTCTTTCACCTTCAGATTCCATGGTTGCCATATAATGATCTTGTCGGAAATTTTGATGAAGGCTTCTTGACGGGGGAATGGAAGTACATGGGGAAGAAACGGACGGAGACGAAACAGTGGATCCTGCGCCTGAACGGGCGGGAGACGGAAATTCGGGCCGAGTGGCAAGAGAATGGCGGCACCCTGACGGTGGACGGGAAAGAAATGGAGAAGTGGGAATCCGTCTGGAACCATTTGAACGTGCGTCGAACCGTGCGGGTGGGAGATCATCGGGTGGTGCTTCATCTTTCGAAGGAGACGGAATACGAAGAGTTTGTGGCGGATCTCAGCGTGGACGCCATCTCGGTGACGACCGGGAGGAAAGTGGAGGAGTTGCGGCCCACACCCGTGTACGGCATCGACAAGGTCTGGAACATTCGGTTGAGTGACGGGGAGCATGAAGTTCGTCTGAAACACGCTCGGACGAAAGTGGAGTTGCAGTTTGACGGGCAACTCATGGAAAGATGCCATGTGTGGAGCGGCAGTACGGATCTGCCGATGCGGATCGGGGATCACCGGATCCACGCACGCATTCGTCAAGTGGAAGACGGGCAATATCTGTATCAATTGATCGTGGACGGGTTGGATCAAGACAGCTTGCAATCTGTCGACCCCGTTTCGACCACTCCTCCCGATCAGCTTCGGTTTCGGGCCTGGCATGTGACGCGGGGGGAGCGGATCCACCGGGTGGAGGTTCATTTCGGGGCACTCGGCCGGAGCTTCAAGGTATCGGTGGACGGCCGGCCGGAGACGGCAGTCGGAGGTTTGTTCAAGGAATCCGTGAATTGCATCCCGGTCAGGATCGGCGACTCGGAATGCTTCATCTGCGTGCGGGATACATTTGACGAGAAGAAGGAATGCGATTTGGTGGTGGACGGGAGATTTTTCACCACCGGGGATCCCGTCGGGCATCTGTTGCAGCGGAGAGCTGACGGGATTCGCAGTTGGACGGTGGAATTGGACGGGGCGAGCCGGGAGATCGGGATCGACGCCGGCCGGCTGGAAACCAAGATTCTTTTGGACGGAGAAGTCGTCCATCGGAGAACCTGGCGTGACGTCTTGGCCGGATATACCTGGAACGAAATTCATTACGAATGGTTCCCGCTTCCGCTCGGCACCGGAGAAAGCGGGGTTCTCCTGGATCATCGGATGGGGCGCAGCTGGCGGCTCTACGTGAACGGAACGGATGTGGAAACCGGAAAACGACTTGAATCTTTGAAAGCATTGACGTCCGGGGGAAACATCATCTGGCTGTTTCGCGATTCGGACGGGGCGTTGCAGCAGGTGGTTTTAAAGACCCGGTGGTTCAGACACAGCATCGTCGTGAACGGGAACGTTGTCGGAGAGCTGAATTCGTGGAAAGACCGGGAGAAAACGTTCCGCGTCGGAGCGTGGGAAGCGCGGTTGATCCTTGATGATTCCTTCGCCGACATAGAACTGAAAATCCTGGATCAATCCGTGCAAACGGGCAAACCGGTTGAAGTGTCGGAAGACAGTGCCAAACCGCCAACCGAAACGGGATGGAAGGATCGGATCACCGAAGCGCTGATTGGGGTGTTCCTGTCATTTGCATTGTGGTTGGGGTGGAAACTCATCGGATCTCCCGAGCGCGGGAGTGGCGTGTTTCTTCTCCCGATCGTCTATGTGCTCCCGCGATTGTTCGGGGTGACCACCCTCAGGGGAACCGTATTCTTTTTTGCCGGTTTGTTCGCGTTGTTTTTCGGCGGAAGCTATGTGTATTTTGAATGGATTGAGCCGCTGATGGCCGATTGACGGATGTTGAGCGAACGGAATCTTCCAAAATTGCCGGTCCCTTCTCCTGTGAGTGCCTTTGGACGGCAACGAAACGAAGCAGAAGAAGGATCCGGTTGCAGAGGCGGAAGAGGGATCATTTGCCCCTCTTTCGCTTCTTTTTTTGGGAAAATGGTATAATGAAAATGAAACTTAGTTTCGCTTTATGAAACCGAAGGGGGCGGCGGATGTTGATCAATTTTCACGATCGCGCGAATCGTTTGTCGTATGCCGGGCGAAATGTGGATCCGGCCTGGAGGGGCTTCATGGAGCAAGTGATCGATTGGCGCGGAAAACGGGTCGTGGATATCGGTTGCGGCGGAGGCATTTATACCAAAGAAATGTTGCGTCTCGGCGCCGAACATGTTGTCGGGATTGACTTTTCGGAGGCCATGCTGTCAGTGGCGAAAACGGAACACAAGGGGATTGAATTTCGCAAAGGGGATGCCTGTGACACCGGATTGGTGGCCGGCTCATTTGATCTGGTCTTTTCACGTGCTTTGATCCATCATCTCCGCGATTTGACGGCTTATTTCCGGGAAGTCTTTCGGATTCTCAAACCCGGCGGGATCGTCATGACGCAAAACCGCACAATCGCAGATTGTCAACTGCCGGGGAGTCCCCGGCATCTTCGTGGATATTTTTTCGAAAGGTTCCCCCGCTTGCTGCAAGTGGAGCAAAGCCGGAGACATAGCCATGAGGACGTGGTGCGGGCTTTGCTGGAAACCGGTTTTGCAGGGGTCGTTTGCAAGTCATTCTGGGAAACACGAAAAACCTATGCAACGTTTGATCAGTTTGCCGATGAAATGAGGAACCGGTCAGGCCGGTCGATTTTGCATGAATTGACGGACCGGGAGATCGAGGAACTCATCGGGGATCTCGCGCAAAAAACAGGTACCGCATCTCCCGTCACGGACAGGGATCGTTGGTCAGTCTGGATTGCCGTTCGTCCGGAATGACAAACAACCCCGGCTGCTCTCCGGGGTTGTCCCATTCGTTGTGACCGGGTTTTGCCCACACACCCGGTTTGTCCGGAAAAGGGCGGCGGACCGGGTGTGTGTGGTCACGGGAGCGTGTTCGGTCCGTTGCAGGATTTTCCATGTTCGGCCCGAACCTTTCCGGGAAACGGGGAGCATTTCCCGTCGGTTGGAAGGAAGCGAAGCAAAGATGAGGGAACAGTTGTTGTGGATGATGTTGACCGGTGTGGTGGCCGGGAGATGGATTCCGCCGCTGGCACTGTGGGTGCTTGCCCGGCGGAAAGACGGTTCGGCCGCGGGATTTTCCCGGTGCATGAATGATTGTCCTCTCCGGTTCAAAGGGTGGACCCGGGATTTGTGTCCGGCTTGTTCCAGGGAATTGAATCGCCTTCGTTGGGGAATGACACTCGGTTTGCTTTCATTGACGAACGTGTTGGGGGCGTCGGTCGGGGATCCGTGGGAAAGCTGGTTCCGTCTGCTTCTCGTATGGGTGTTGTGCGTGCTGGTTTTGACCGATGCTTGGGCGATGCTCATCCCGAACGTCGTCACCGTGCCGGCGCTCTTCCTTTTTGCCGCGGTGCGGGCGGTGCTGTCGCCGGAAACGTTTCTCTCCGCCGTCGGGGCGGCGGCGGGTGTGTGGGGAGTCTGCCATCTCATCCAAATCACCGGGGGCGGATTGGGCGGAGGGGACGGAAAGTTGTTGGCTCTGTCCGCGACCGTCATCGGTTGGCCCCACATCCTGTTCGCATTTTGGCTGGGATCGGTCTGTGCGCTTCTCTACCTGTTTTTGTGTCGTTTGGCCGGAAAAAAAGGGGGGTTGAAAGAACCCTTGCCTTTCGCTCCCCATCTGGCCGCCGGTGTGGTGACGGTGATGATCTGGTCCTCCGCCGTGGAACGGTGGTGGTCGACCTGGCTGACCGGAGGGATTTCGTAAGCGGTTTGTCCTCACTCTTGAGCTGATTCAATTTGTTCCGTCCCCTGTTCTATCTCTTGCATCGGATCATAAGCTATATTAGAAGATTTCAGGGGGCGGTTATCATGATGGAACCTCACAAGATGAGCCAGGCGTCCGTCAAAGAGTCCGTCCGGGTGAATGTCCGGGCCAAGGGGATGAACGGCACCGTCCCCGGCGGATCCGGCCTGGTTGTACGGACCGTGAAAAAAGTGGCCAAACCGGGTCCCTCGATCGGACCCGTGACTTTGCGCAAAGAGGACAAGCCCGGGGACGAAAAGAGGATCACGGACCGGGCGATAAACCCGGCCCGTTCCGAGCCGGAGCAAATCCGTGATGACAAGCTTCGGAAAACCCCCGCCATGTGGCTGGAACCGGAAAAGTTGTTCAAGGGAGCGCGCAATGTGATCGAGTGGGGTTCTCCCTCAAACCCATTCAGAACAAAAAGCGGGTCCCTGCGTCCCGTCTCTTCCCGCGTGCTCCAGGTGATCTTTTCCATCTTGGGAGCCGTGTTGCTGGGGATGGCGATGGGGTTCTCGGTGCTCAACCTGTTTTTTGCCGACGATGTGAGCACGCGTTCGCAGCAGTCGATCGACAGTCATTTGCCTCAGCCCTCCAACCCTCCGGAAAATAAGGCGAATGAACAGGAAACTCCCGCAGTGACCACGGTGGAGGAGGAATGGCCGACTTTGCCGGCGGTTCTTCTGCAGGCAGGAAATTTCAACGACCGGGAGCGGGCGAGAAAAATGGTGCAGCAGCTTCGGACCAAGGGATTGGCCGCGGTGATGTCGGAAACGGCTCCCTATCGCATCTTCCTCGGGATCAGTCCCGACAGGGATCAAGCGCTCAAACTTTCCTCCATTTTTCAAAATCAACAGGTGGATGTCTATCTGAAGGAGATGGAACTGGGAGGAAAGTTCCGTACGGACAGTGAAACGGCCGGAAAACTCCGCGCCGTCCTGGAGCGCGGTCACGGGCTGTATACCCGCCTCGGTGCGGCATCGGTTTCGCAAATCCGCCAGGATGGCAAAGCTCCTTCTCCGAGCGCATTCAGTGAGTCGTGGCTTGCGGAGTACCGGACGTTTGTCACGGAGTATCAGGGATTGGCAAAAGCGTTGCCGGCAGCGGCAAAGGGACCCGTCGAAGAGATGGTGCGGGCGTTGGACCAAGCGGTGCAGAGCGGAGACGAAGTGAGACGTCATCCGAGTCAGGCGCTTTTGTGGCAAACCCAGGAAGGATTGGTCCGGTACGTGTTGGCGTATGAAAAGCTTCATCACGCACTCGGCATCCGGTGATTGCCGGATTTGACGAACATGGAATGCTTCAACAACATTCGCCCTGAATTGCCAAAATTCTCTTGTTGACAAGGGGTTCATTTGCTAAACTGAAAGTGTTCTTGCCGAACGGGCACCTCTCGGGGGTGCTCTTTTCCGTGGCAGGAGATGCATGTGTTTCCAAACATTGGTGATACTATCCGTCGTACTTGTCGGATTTGAAAGAGGGATGATGATGCGACCGGAGCTGGTGCTTGCATCCGGTTCTCCGCGCAGAAGGGAACTCCTGTCCGGGCTGGGGCTTTCGTTCCGGGTGATGACCAGTCAGGCGGATGAAGAGCTCGGCCGTCCCATGAAACCGGAAGAAGCCGTGGAAGAGTTGGCGCTTCGGAAAGCGCGGGCGGTGGCGTCCCAATGCGTTGACGCCTTGGTCATCGGTGCGGACACCGTGGTGGTTCACGAACGGGAGTTGCTGGGCAAGCCGAAAGATGCCTCCCATGCCGCGGACATGTTGCGAAAACTTTCCGGCCACACACACCAAGTGGTTTCCGGAATCGCCCTGGTTTTGGTCGAAGACGGAGCCGTGAAGCGGGAGATCGCCGGACACCGGGTGACGGAAGTGACGATGCGCCGTTTGTCCGAACGTCACATCGATTGGTATGTCGGAACGGGTGAGCCGTTGGACAAGGCGGGAGCCTACGGCATCCAGGGGAAGGCGGCTTGCTTCATCGAAAAAATCAACGGGGATTATTTCAATGTGGTGGGGATGTCCCCGGCATTGTTGGATGAATTGATGGAGCGAATGGGCTTCATGATGGTGCGTGATTTCGCGAAAGCACGGGACTGAAGGCATCCGGCCGAACCGGTGAATGGAGTGGAGTGGCGAGGGAGGATGCAGATTGGGAGATCATGCGAAATCTTGCTTGCTCATCCGGGACGTTCCCGAGGAGGAGCGTCCCAGAGAGCGGATGATCCGATGTGGAGCCGCTTCGCTTTCCAATTCCGAACTGGTGGCACTTCTGCTTCGCACGGGCAGCACCGGGGAATCGGTGATGGCGCTTGCCCAACGGCTGATTGCGACGGCGGGCGGAATCAAAGGGCTGAGCCGGTTGTCGCTGCAGGAACTGACACGGATCCGCGGAGTCGGCATGGCGAAAGCGATCCAGGTTCTGGCGGGCATCGAACTGGGAAGACGGATTTCCCGGCTTTCCCCCGAAGAGCGCTTTCCGGTTCGCACACCGGAGGATGCCGCCCGTTACGTCATGGATGAATTGCGCTTCGAACAACAGGAACTGTTTGTTTGTCTGTTTCTGGACACCCGCTACAGGGTCATCGACAAAAAGGTGATCTTCAAAGGCAGTCTCAACGCATCGATCGTTCACCCCCGCGAAATCTTCCATGAAGCCATCCGCCACAGTGCAGCCGCCATCATCTGCGTTCACAACCATCCCAGCGGAGACCCTGCTCCTTCCAAAGAGGACCTTGACGTCACGGTCCGAATCCTGGAGGCCGGTCGCATCTTGGGAATTGAACTGCTGGATCACTTGATCATCGGTGATTCCAGTTGGTACAGCATGAAAGAAAAAGGACTGATCCCGGAATGATTTCATTCATCGACTTGCGTGAAAACCAAGTTCGATGTCGAACGGCATCCGGGGGTATCAAGTCGTTTCCGGATAAAAGGGGGACCGGGCATGTTTGGCGGGTTTTCGAAAGACTTGGGCATCGATTTGGGAACGGCCAACTCGTTGGTCTACCTGAAAGGGCAGGGGATCATCGTCCGTGAGCCGTCCGTGGTGGCCGTGGATGTTCACAACGATGAAATCAAGGCGGTGGGCAATGCGGCCAAGCGGATGATCGGAAGGACACCGGGAAACATCGTGGCCGTTCGCCCGCTGAAAGACGGCGTCATCGCCGATTACAACAAGACGCTCTGCATGATCGAATATTTCATCAGACAGGCGATCAACACCAAAAAAATGCTGTTGCCTCGTCGGCCCAACGTGATGGTGTGCATCCCTTCCGGAGTCACCCAACCGGAAAAGAGAGCGGTCGAAGAAGCCACCCTGGGCGCGGGGGCGAAAGAGGCTTTTATGATCGAAGAGCCTTTCGCCGCGGCCATCGGGGCGGGGCTTCCGGTGTGGGAGCCGACCGGCAGCATGGTGGTGGACATCGGCGGAGGCACCACCGAAGTGGCCGTCATTTCGTTGGGAGGCATCGTCACCGCCAAATCGCTCCGGGTGGCGGGAGACAAAATGGATGAAGCCATCATCCAGTACATTCGCCGTAAATTCAATCTGTTGATCGGGGAGCGCACCGCGGAAATCCTGAAGGTTGAAATCGGGTCTGCGATCCCGGACGACGAGGATACGAAACGGGAAATCAAGGGGCGCGACATGGTGAGCGGATTGCCGCGCATGGTGACAATCACTTCCAGGGACATCGCCGAAGCTCTTTCCGAAACCGTCGAGGCGATCATCAATTCAGTCAAGCGGACACTGGAAGAAACTCCTCCGGAACTGGCGGCCGACATATTGGACAGGGGAATCGTCCTGACAGGGGGAGGAGCCCTGCTGCGCAATTTGGACCGGCGATTGGCGGAAGAAACGAAGATTCCGGTGCACGTGGCGGACAACCCGCTGGATTGTGTGGCCGTGGGCACCGGTGCGGCACTCGAGCATCTGGACATGCTCAAGCCCCGGACCGGACAGGCGCTCCGCTTCAGAAGACGCCGCTTCTGACAGGGGGGAGTGACGATGCTCCGCCCCGTCACCCATCGCTTGCTTCTTTTGGTGTGTACGGTTCTCCTTGTGTTCATCACCGTGGAAATGACCCGCGGAGATCGTTCCTTGACCGGTCCGGAATCCTGGATCAAAGAGATGGTCGGGACGATTCAGGGATGGCTTTCCGCCCCCGTCGGATGGGTCGCTTCATCCGAGCTCCACGAAGACCGTCCGGCAAACGAGGCGGAATTGCTCCGGCTCAAGGCGCGGATCCGCGAGTTGGAACGGGAAAACAGGGAGCTCAAACGGCTGATCGGTTTTCGCGAGGAACGGGGAATCGAAGCCATTCCCTCCCGGGTGATTTACCGGAATCCCGACCGCTGGACCGGACGGATCACGATCAACCGTGGAAAAAAGGACGGGATTCGGGAGAAAATGCCGGTGGTGACGGCGGACGGGCTGATCGGAAGGGTGCAGTCGGTCACGAACGCCACGGCTGACGTCCGGCTGTTGACGGACAGCGGGGACGGACCGGGAATCGCCGCCGTCATTCAGACCGAAAATCAAGAGGATGTGTTGGGAATCATTGAAGGACATGATCCGGGAAAAGGTTGCCTGATCATGAGAAAAGTCCCCGTCACGGCGGAGCCACGCCGCGGCGACATCGTGGTCACTTCGGAATTGTCGGAAATGTTTCCGGGCGGGCTTCTGATCGGCCGGGTCGAATCGGTGTCACCGGGATCCCTCGGAGCGGAAAAGACGGTTTGCGTCAAACCTGCGGCTTCATTCGAAGGTCTGCGCATGGTCATGGTGGTGCGCGACCCCGACAAACTCCTTCAATGAATGGAGAGATCCTCAAGAGGGAGGGGAAACCCGAGTGATTCCGAGATTGGCTCTCTTCCTTTTTTTCGTGTTTCTGTTGGAGGGTTCCCTGGCGGTGTGGCTGCTCCCCCAGACATGGGGGAGCCCTTTTGTCGTCATGCCGCAGTGGGTTCTTCCCGGAATCGTTGCCGCGGCCGAAGATTTGGATGAACGCGCGTTGATGTTGACCGGAGCGGGGTTCGGCCTGTTGCACGACATCGTTTACGGGCCGGCCATCGGCATTCACGCGTTTTGTACCGGAGCGGCTGCTTGGCTGTCCGCCAAGGCTGCCCGCGAATTTCCTCCGGTCGGGTGGTTGACCGGACTCACCGCGGCGTCCGTGTTGTTCGTCTGGTTTCTGATGGTCTACGGATGGATGGTGTTGTTCGGATTCACCGCCGTTTCGTTTGATGAAGCGCTTTTCTTTCACATCATGCCATCCGTGCTCTTTGATGCGGTCACGGGTTATCCCGTCTCCAAGGGTGTTTCGATGCTTCTTCCCGGCAAGCGGAATCTCCCGATTCAGCTGTTCCGCTGAGGAGCTGGAAAGAGAAGGAAATGAATGGCCGAAGGCGAAATCTTTTTGGTGAGGCGGGTGACAAAAGCATGGGAAAAGTGATGAAACCGGGCGTAACCATCAAGGGGACCAGGGAAGGGCTCACATTTTATCTCGATGACGCCCGACCGTTTCCCAACGTGCTTGAAGAGCTCAAACACAAGCTGGAAAACCGCCATGCAGCCTCCATTTGGGACGGCCCGGAGATGAAAGTGGTCATCAAGTTGGGAACACGAAAGATCACGCGGGCCGAAGAGACACAGGTTCGTGAACTCTTCTCCATCCGCAAGAATCTCATCATTCATCGCTTTGAGACCGACTCGGGGGATTATTTGCAGGAATCGGGGACGTCCGGCATTCGCATCAAAGTGGGGACCGTCCGGTCCGGTCAGGTGCTCACCCACTCGGGAGACCTTTTGTTCATGGGAGATGTCAACCCCGGGGGAACCATCAAAAGCACCGGAAGCATCTATGTCTTGGGAGCGCTGAGGGGATTGGCCCATGCAGGAATGGACGGGGATGCATCCGCCATTATCGTCGCTTCCGTGTTTCGGCCCACCCAGCTCCGGATTGCCGACGCCATTTCCCGTCCGCCGGACGAATGGGATGAATCGGATGTGGGCATGAAGTACGCGTTCAAGGAAGGGGACGCGATCATCGTCGAGCGCATCCAGCATCTCGCCCGGGTGAGACCCGAGTTTGAATGGAAAGACAACAGAAAGCGTTTCTTTCTATAGAGAAAGGGAGGGACCCCCATGGGGGAAAGCATCGTCATCACTTCGGGGAAAGGCGGCGTCGGAAAGTCGACCACTTCGGTCAACATCGGCACGGCACTCGCGCTCACGGGGAAAAAAGTCTGTCTGGTGGATACGGATATCGGACTGAGGAACCTGGATGTCCTCCTGGGACTGGAAAACCGGATCATCTATGATTTGGTGGACGTGGTGGAAAAGCGATGCAAGATTCAGCAGGCCCTGATCAAGGACAAGCGCTGTGAAGAACTGTCTCTGCTCCCCGCTGCCCAAACCCGTGACAAAAGTTCCGTGTCGGCCAGTGACATCCGTTGGTTGATCGCCGAGTTGAAAGAAGAATTCGATTATGTGATCATCGACTGTCCCGCGGGGATCGAACAAGGTTTCAAAAATGCGCTGGCAGGAGCCGATCAGGCCATCGTCGTGGCGACTCCGGAGAACACCTCGATTCGTGACGCCGACCGGGTGATCGGGCTTCTGGAACAGCTGACCACCTCTGCACCGAAGCTGATCGTCAACCGATTCCGCCGGAAAATGGCGAAAGACGGCGGAATGATGGATGTGGATGAGGTGGTGGCGGTGTTGGCCATTGACCTTCTCGGCGTGATTCCCGACGATGAACAGGTCATTCGTTCCGGCAATCTCGGGGAGCCGATTGTCTACGACAACCGCAGTCTGGCAGGTCGGGCCTTTCGCAACATTTCCCGCCGGATTCAGGGAGAAATGGTTCCGCTCATGACACAGGACCAGGATTTCGGCATTGTGAACCGGATGAAACGTTGGCTGGGATTTGCGTGAGTTCTTTCATACATAACACCCCGGAATCCGGGAGCTCGCCCCGGTTCATTCCGGGGTTCGTTTTTTTTCGTGCATACCTTGTCCTTCCCGGTCATATCTTGGAATGGAATCATCGGACAAACAGGTGATGCGGATGACCAGGCACTGGAGTGAAAACAACAAACGAAGACGTCGGGAGAAAATTCGCCGGATCCGCGAAGGGATTCCGATCCCGGCGGACGGGGGATGGACGTTGGATGTGGCCGGTTCGGGCGATCAGGTGCCATGGAATCGGAGTCAGCCTGGATCCGGAAGATCGGTGGCAAACAGGCTTTTGAAGCAAGGAGTCGGAGCGGCGACGCTGTTTGTGTTGACGCTGATGCTGTTCAGCTCCTCTTCTCCGGCCTTGCAGCCGATGGAGGCGTTTGTCCGTGAAGTGATGACCCGGGATTTCAACTTTGCGGGAGCCGGTCAGTGGGTCAAGAGGGTCACGGGAGGGGCTGAAGGGATTCTGCCCGCGTTCCGTCCGTCCAAGGAAAGTTCCGGAGCAAAGATTTCTTGGTCGGCTCCCGCGAAGGGATCCGTCGCGCTCCCTTTTGACAACAAAAGGAAGGGCGTGGTGATTCGCATTCATTCCGGGAATCGGGTGGAAACCGCCGCGGAAGGATGGGTGGTGTTTTCCGGAGTGAAGGAAGGCCTGGGGAACACGGTGATCGTCCGGCATGCCGGAGGGACGGAAACATGGTACGGTTGGCTGGAAAACACACCGGTTCGGGAGAACGACTGGGTCAAGGCGGGACAGTCGATCGGACAGGCCAAGGAGACGGGCGGACAGACACTTTTGTATTTCGCCGTCAAAAAGGACGGGAATTTCATCAACCCGACGAGCGTGATTTCGTTTGAATGATTTCCCCTGGAAAGGAACGAGACTCCGGATTCACCCACTCTTTTGGTTGGTGATTGCCTTCTCCGTCTGGACCGGCCGGTTTGTGGAGGTGCTCACCTGGTTTGTGCTCGTCGTCATTCACGAGCTTGGACATGTGACGGCCGCGGTATCGTTCGGTTGGAGAATCGGGGAGGTGACCCTTCTCCCGTTCGGGGGCGTGGCAAACACGGAGGAGTGGGGCACCGTTCCTTCCCGCGAGGAATTGGCCGTGGCTTTGGCCGGACCGTTTCATCATGTGATCATGGTGGCCGTCAGCTGGATCTTTTATTCAGGGGGGCTGTGGAGCCGGGAGTGGACCGAGTATTTCATTCAATGCAATCTGTGGCTTGCCGGATTCAATCTGCTTCCCGTTTGGCCGCTGGACGGCGGACGAATCCTGCTCGCGATCCTCGGATGGGGAATGCCTTACCGGCTGGCGATTTCCGTCGTGTACGGGACGGGGTTCCTTTTGTCCGCGGTGCTTCTGCTCATCGCGCTGCTTTCCGGAGAGTCCGTCCACTTGTCGCTCGCCGTCATTGCCTTGTTCCTTTTGGGGTCCAATATCGGCGGCTACCGGAAACGTTCCATTCAGTTCATGAGGTTTTTGCTTCATCGACACGCCTTCGGCGTCCCCGGTTCCGCCCGGCCCCACGAACTCTTCCTGTGCGGAACGGATTCGCTCAAAAAGGTCGTTCATGCGTTTTACAAGGAACGATATCACATGATTCGCGTGAAAGACCGCTCCGGAAAGGAGATCGGTTTGATTCCGGAGGAAAAAGTGTTGGATGCCTATTTTCTCGGTGGAAGGCCCGGGGATTTCCACGGTCGGATCCCGAATGGAAAAAAACGGACGGGGACGGATGGAACGAATCGGAGATCCTGAAAAGGAGACGGCGGATTTCCGATCCGCGGTTTCCTTTTTCTTTTTTTGACAATCGACGACCGATGTGCTAAGATGTCTGTTGTGGTTCGTCACCGCTCACGTCGGGGCTTCAAACCGGCCGGACGGCCGTCCCTGAACGTGGCGAGTCTCTGCACAGAGGGAGGATTGACAATGTACGCTGTAATCGAAACCGGTGGCAAACAGTATCGCGTGGAGAAGGGCAGCGTTCTCTACATTGAGAAGCTGGCCGCGCAGGAAGGCGAGACCGTCACTTTTGACAAGGTTCTGCTCGTCGGCAAGGAAGACGGAACCAAAGTGGGCTCTCCGCTCGTGGAGGGTGCGAAAGTGACCGCCAAAGTCGTGAAACACGGCAAAGGCAAAAAAATCATCGTCTTCAAGTACAAACCGAAAAAGAACTACAAGCGCAAGCAAGGTCATCGCCAACCGTTCACCAAAGTCGTGATTGAAGGCATCGAAGCCTGACATGATCAAGATTCGTGTGGAACGGGATCGCGGGGGTCGACTCACCCGCGTACTCATCACGGGACATGCGGATTTTGATGAACACGGACGGGATATTCTCTGTGCGGCCGTATCGGGGCTCTCCATCGGACTGGTCAATGCCATCGAAACGATGTTCGGCGTGCGTGTCCATGCGGACGACGACGCTCCGGGAAAACTGGATTGCCGGCTTTCGCCGTCCGTTGACCCGGAGAAGGCGGAGAAGATCCGTCTGATCATGGAGGCCATGGTCGTCGCACTTCGCAATATGGCGGATGAATATCCGGATCATGTGACGATATACGAACGACATTCCGACTGAACAAAGTGAGGTGGAGAACGATGCTGAAGCTGAACCTTCAATATTTTGCTTCCAAAAAAGGGGTCGGCTCCACGAAGAACGGCCGTGACAGCATTTCCAAACGCCTCGGCGTGAAACGCGGAGACGGTCAATTCGTGTTGGCCGGCAACATCCTGGTGCGTCAGCGCGGCACGAAGATCCATCCGGGTCTGAACGTTGGCCGCGGCGGAGACGACACCCTGTACGCAAAAGTGGACGGCGTTGTCCGCTTTGAAAGCTTCGGTCGCAACAAAAAGCGCGTGAGCATCTACCCGGTGGCTCAAAACGAAGTCGCCGCCGCTCAAGCCTGAGTGACCGATTGAACAAGCCCCGGTCTGATACCGGGGTTTTTCATTTTTGAAAAAATACTGTAAAATGAGGTCGAGCCTACATACACACAGGATGGGAGAGATCGATGGTGTGGCGAGACCTCTTTCGCCATGGGAGGCCCTTTGTTCCGCTTCTTTTGGTGATGGCCGGGGGAATGGCGCAGCCCTGGGGCCTCGCGGGGGCGATCCCGTTTTTTGTCGCCTCGCTGGTTTTGCTGGCTGTCGGGATTCGCTCTTTGCAAAAGCGCTGGCGGGAAGAGTCCGTCGAGGAAGAGGCCGCGCGGCTGAAACAGTTTATCAGTCGTCAACGGCATGATTGGATGAACCATGTCCAGGTCCTGCTTGGGTATCTTTCCCTGGACAAGCGGGATCGGATCAAGGAATATCTGGAAAATTTGGCCGAACATGCCGGCAAGGAACGCATGGCCTCCGAGTGTACATATCCTCCGCTCGCGGTCACGCTCACCACGTTGCAGTATCGCGAGTGGCAGCGGCAGGTTCAGTTGGCTCTGGAGGCCCCGCTGTCGTTCATGAAACGGGAAGATGAAATCCGGCTATGCCGGATTCTGGAACGGGTGATTCCCTGGTTGGAACAGACGCTCAAAACGGAAACGGATCCCGGTCCTCTCCGGGTGACGGCGGTCCGTGAACCGCAGGCCGCCGTTCTTCTGATGGAAGTGGACGGGGGAACCGATCCGCTTCACTCCCTGCACACACGGTCGCATGAGTGGGGGAGACTGAGGGAAGATATGAAAGAATTCAGGGGTGACATTCGTCTCCTCACAAACGGACGGGGAATCGAGATCCGGTGTCCGTTCAGCCGGAATCGTGCAGGCAGGTGAACCAAGTGTTTGTCGACAAGGTGAAAGTGTATGTCAAAGGCGGTGACGGCGGAAACGGCATGGTGGCTTTCCGCCGTGAAAAATATGTTCCCATGGGCGGCCCCGCGGGCGGCGACGGAGGACGGGGCGGAAACGTGGTGTTTGTCGTCAATGAAGGACTTCGGACGTTGATGGATTTCCGTTATCAGCGTCATTTCAAGGCGCCCCGTGGTGAAAACGGCAAACCCAAATCCATGCACGGGGCGGCGGGAGAAGATCTGGTGGTCAAGGTACCGCCTGGAACGGTCGTCCGTGACGCAGATACCGGGGAGCTGATCGCCGATCTGGTGGAACACGGACAACGCGCGATCATCGCGAAGGGCGGACGCGGTGGCCGGGGCAATTGCCGGTTTGCCACTCCCGTCAATCCGGCTCCCGAAATCGCCGAGAACGGAGAACCCGGTCAAGAGCGTTGGGTCGAGTTGGAACTGAAACTGCTTGCGGACGTCGGACTGATCGGCTATCCGAGCGTGGGCAAATCCACGCTCCTGTCGGTGGTATCAGCGGCCCGGCCGAAAATCGGTGCTTACCATTTCACCACCCTTACTCCCAACCTGGGAGTGGTGCAGGTGGAAGACGGCCGAAGCTTCGTCATGGCCGACCTTCCCGGGCTGATTGAAGGCGCGCATCAGGGAGTGGGGCTGGGGCACCAGTTTTTGCGGCATGTGGAACGGACCCGTGTCTTGGTGCATGTGGTGGACATGGCCGGTTCGGAGGGACGTGATCCCTTTGATGACTGGGTGAAAATCAACGAAGAATTGCGCCTGTACCGGGAAGATCTTGCAAACCGTCCGCAAATCGTCGCGGCCAACAAGATGGATCTGCCCGATGCAATGGAGCAGTTGGCCATGTTCCGAGAGCAAGTGGGCCCCGAAGTCCAGGTGATTCCCATCTCCGCGGCCACCCGGCAAGGGATCCGGGAGCTCCTGTTTGCCGTGGCCGATCTGCTTGACAAGGTGGATCAGGAAGAAAAAGAGGCACCCCTGCAGCCCGAACGTTCCACCGACCGCAAAATATATCGCAGCGAGGAAAAACCGCCTTTCACCATCCGACGGGAGAACGAATACTGGATCGTCGAGGGAGAACGGGTGGAAAAACTGGTGCAGCTCACCAACTTCAATTACTACGACAGTGTTCTTCGCTTCGCGCGGACGTTGAGAAAAATGGGCGTGGAAGATGCCCTTCGCGCCGCCGGGGCCAAGGAAGGCGATTCCGTGGCCATCCTGGACCGCGTGTTTGAGCTGACGGACGATCTGGGCGATGAGTGACCATAAGCAAGAAAACGGAAACGGACGGTTGTGGGTCCCCGAGGTCAGGGAATTTCGCACAACCGTCCGTTTCTTGTTTATCGAACGAACAGGCCGTTCACACGTCGGATGGTCTCTTCATAAACGGGCCGGTGTTTCACCATGAACCGGCTCACCGGGTGATCCGGTCCGTACCGGTCGACCACTTCCCGAACGCGTTCATCAAGGGTAAACCGCTCTCCGACGGGAGAGGTATGCAAGTCGCAATAGGTGACCAGATCGATGAACAGACGGTCCCGCTGATTCAGCCGGGAGGCATTCTTCAGATAGACGGGATAAAGGTTCGGACGGGTCAGTCTGGCCTGGTCATCGGCGCATGAATGGAACAACACCGTCGCCACCACCGACTTGGAAAATCCACGTTCCCGGGCGAAAACGGCTCCATCCAGCGGATGAAACCGGTGACCGGCCAATTCCGGGGCATACCCGATGTCATGCAGCAGGCAAGCGGTGACCAGTTCTTCCTTCCACGAACGGGGAAGATCCAATCGGGGGAACACCTCTTCCATGCAGCGGGCCACCCCAAGAATGTGTCGATACCGGGGAGAGTTCTCCGGAAGAAAACGGGACAACTCGTCCGACTCAAAGGCGAGGGAAGGATCCCCCGGGTGGCCGAGCAGATTCATGTGCCATCCTCTCCTTGCGCTACCACGCTCTCCATGTCAGGGGTGTTTGCTCATCGAATGAAAGACCGCTCCCGATTGGCGAAAAAGTCTTCAAGTCGGATCCGCTGGGCGGGATGAAGATCCATCTGCAGAATTTCCTCCCGCGTGAACAGTTCCACACGGGTGGATTCCGGACTGATCCTTTTTTCTCCGCCAATGATGTTGCAATGGAAACAAATGGAGAATTGCTGTCGGACTTCACCGTCTGAGTATGCGATGACATGATGGGGATCGGTGTAAATGCCGATGCATTTTTCCACCACAACGTCAAATCCGGTTTCCTCTTTCACTTCACGGATGATGGTTTGTTCAATGGATTCCCCGACATCCATGGCGCCGCCCGGAAGGGACCAGAGATGGTTGTCGCTCCGTTTGTGGAGGACAATCCGCCCTTGATCATCCGTGACCACCGCGGATGCGGCGGGGACCAACGAGTTGGGTTTCGGCGCGTCCGGTTGGTGCCAGTAATCTTTTCGAGCCATTTGGAGCACCTCCGATTTGCGTCTGATAAATCGAAATATTGACTCGACGGCGGAAAATCGTTCAATGTTCCGGTTTCGTTTCTGGGAGGACCTTTTCCGCAAACAACCCCGGCACGTTTCGGTACCGGGGGTTCTTTTCTACTTCAGCCCGTGATTTTCCTTGATCGTCTCCAACAGATGGCGGCAACCCTTGGAGACCAATTCGTAGGTTTCATCGAAGTTGCCGGTGTACCAGGGATCGGGAACCTCCGTGTAACGGGTTCCCGGGATGAAATCAACGAACCGGTGGACGGTGACATCACGGGAGCCGGCCAGTTTTTTCAGATTGGCCACATTGCTGTCATCCATGCCGATGATATATGTAAACTCGTCGAAATCGGACGGTTTCACTTGCCGGGCGCGAAGACCGGCGTGGGAGATCCCGACTTCGTCCAGTTTTTTGCGGGTGCCGTGATGCGGCGGCTCACCGATGTGCCAGTCACCGGTGCCGGCGGAATCGATCCGGATGCGGCCGGACAGCCCTTCCTTCTCCACGTAATGACGAAACACCGCCTCGGCCATGGGTGAACGGCAAATGTTGCCGAGACAGACGAACAACACCGAGATCATGGGGAGGTCCTCCTTTGTCTGTAATCCATGATTTATCTTAACACAAGCGAAGGTGAAAAATGGCGTTGCCGTTCGGATGAACCGGGCGCGGTTTCCGACCCGACGCAAAAAACGTCGCATTGTTGGGATGGAGCGTTTGAAGTTGCAACCTGCTTGGAAGACCGGGCTTGCGTGTGAACGATTTCATCGGGTAAAATGTCCGCTGAACAAATACGGATGTCTGTACACGGAGGACGGGAGAGCATGAAGAAGAGTAAAGAACCGTTTGCCCTGGTTCACGTCGACGTGTTGCCGGAGGCGATCCGCCGGACGCTGGAAGCCAAGCGGTTGCTGGAGGCAGGGGAGGCGGGGAACGTGCAGGAGGCGGTCAGGATGGCGGGTTTGAGCCGGAGTTCGTTCTACAAGTACAAGGATGCCGTGTTTGCATTCAACGCGATGATCAGGGAAAAGATCGTCACCATTTCGCTGGTGTTGGAACACAAGTCGGGAGTGTTGTCTCAGGTTCTCGGTTTTTTGGCTTCGGAAAACGTCAATGTGCTGACCGTTCATCAGAGCATCCCGTTGCAAGGAGAAGCGACGGTTTCTCTGTCCGTGGACACCGCGCAGGCCGCCCGGGAACCGGAAGAATGGATTCGTGAATTGGCCGGATTGTCCGGCGTGCGCCGGGCATTGATTGTCGGAGTGGGACATTGATCGGTCGGCTTCCCGTGAAATTGGCGGGATGGGCGGACCCGGTCGGAATGAAAGAAGAAAATGTCAGAGGGAAAAGAAGCAGCTTTTCTGGTATTCTGGAAATGAAGAGAAAGATTTTTTTGGAAGTGGAAGAGGATGGATATTGCGATGCGACAAGGGATTCTGGAAAGATACGCCGCATGGTTGCCCGTCACGGAACATACACCCCGGTATACCCTTTTTGAGGGAAACACGCCCCTGATTCACGCTCCCGCCCTTTCCGAGGAGCTGGGGGTGGATCTCTGGTTGAAATGGGAGGGGGCCAACCCGACGGGATCATTCAAGGACCGGGGCATGGTCATGGCCATCAACAAAGCAAAGGAGGAAGGAAGCCGGGCGGTGATCTGCGCATCGACCGGCAATACTTCGGCATCTGCGGCTGCCTATGCCGCGCGTGCCGGGATGAATTGCTTCGTCGTCGTCCCCGCCGGTCACATCGCGTTGGGCAAGCTGTCCCAAGCGATCATGTACGGAGCCGAGGTGATCGCCATCGACGAAAACTTTGACCAGGCACTGGAATTGGTTCGGGAAATTGCCGTCGAAGAGAATGTCACCTTGGTCAACTCCGTCAATCCCCATCGGATTGAAGGACAGAAAACGGCCGCTTTCGAAGTGTGTGAACAATTGGGCGATGCGCCGGACATCCTGGCCATCCCGGTCGGCAACGCCGGCAACATCTCGGCGTATTGGAAAGGGTTCCAAGAATGGAAAGAAGCGGGGAACTCGACGCGTCTTCCCCGCATGTGGGGGTTCGAGGCGGAAGGAGCGGCCGCCATTGTCCGGGGAGAACCGATCACGGAACCGGAAACGGTGGCCACCGCGATCCGCATCGGCAATCCGGCCAGCTGGAAGACGGCGGTCCGGGCTGCGGAAGAGTCCGAAGGAATGATCGGAAGCGTGACGGACGGAGAAATTCTTTCTGCCTTCGGCAAAGTTGCCCGGCAGGAAGGGGTATTTTGCGAGCCGGCATCTGCGGCCTCGGTGGCGGGAGTGATCCGCATGCATCGGGAAGGAATGCTTCCGAAAGGAGCCCGGGTGGTTTGCGTACTCACCGGAAACGGTCTCAAGGACCCAGACACCGCCCTCGGCACGGCCGTCGCTCCGGCAACCGTCCCCTGTGACAAGCGGACGATTCTGGATATCATACGTGGGAAGTAGGGGGAAACAGTGAGCCAGTTTCAGCCGTTTCGGGTCATCACTCCTTGCAGCACGGCCAATCTGGGTCCCGGTTTTGATTCTCTGGGCATGGCGTTGAGCCGGTATTTGATGCTGTCGTTCGCTCCGTCGGAAACACGCATCGTGGAGTACCGGGGAGAAATATTGCCCCATATTCCGCTCGATGACCGCAACCTGATCATCCGGGTCATCAAAGAGGCTTTTGCCGATGCCGGAAAAAAGCTTCCGGAGTTCCGTTTGGTGATTGAAAACGAAATCCCTCTGGTGCGCGGACTGGGAAGCAGTGCGGCCGCGATTGTCGGTGCACTGGTGGCCGCCAACCAGTTGCTCGGACGGCCTTGGTCGCAGGAAGAAATATTGGATCGTGCCACCCGGCTGGAAGGACATCCGGACAATGTGGGAGCTTCGTTGGTCGGAGGAGTGGTGGTCACCTCCTGGGACGGAAAAAAAGCCCGGCTGGTGCGGATGGACCCGCCTGAACTCCCGGTCGTTGCGGTGATTCCCAAAGAGCCGCTGTCCACCAAATTGGCCCGTCAGGTGTTGCCCAGCTACTACTCGAGGGAAGAAGCGGTGCTTTCCAGCAGCCGTGCCAATCTGCTGGTGGCGTCGCTGGCCACCGGACGCTGGGATTTGCTGTCTTATGCGATGAAAGACGGGTTTCACCAGCCGTACCGGGAACGATTGGTTCCCGGTTTGAAGGACGCCTTGAGAAACGCCTGCAGGCACGGGGCGTTGGGAGTGGCGCTCAGCGGAGCAGGACCGACCATCATCTCGTTCGCGAAAGATCCGAAACGGGTGATCGCATACTTTGAGAGTGTTTTTCAAAAACTGCGGGTGCCCGCCGACGTCGTGGAACTTCGCGCCGTCTCTGCAGGTGCGACCGTGGAGACCGTCGATGGATGAACGGATTTCATGCAAAAAAGCCGCTGAAGGGTTCGGCGGCGAGATGGATGACAAACCCCCGACCCTTTCTTTGAAAAAGGATCGGGGGTGGAGATGATCAATCGAATCCATGTCGCCTCTTTCCGGAGGAGCCTGCCGTTTGTGGCGTTTGAAGTCACGGCTGTCAGGGGGCATTGTTTTGTTCCCCTGAACGGGCATCCCCGACCATCGGGGCCTTTTACGGGGTTTTATCTGCCGCGATGTTTTTCTTTTTTCTTTTGCACTTTCATCTCCCATTTTTTCATGGCCAGCGCTTCTTTTCGCTCTTTCGCTGATTTTTTGCGCTCTTGTTTGCGCCTTTCATACTCTCGCTGGATCGCCGTTTGCGCGTAAGTGGAAACGCCTTTTTGTTTCATTTCTTTCGCTGTTTGTCGCGCCAATCGCTTGGGATTCGCCTTTTTCTCCTTGCGGAAAACGGAAACGTGTTCCTTGGCTTCAGCGATCAACGGAAGCATGTTTTTTTGGACGAAGAGCAACACTTCTTCATCTTTGGGTTCGGAGCCAAACATATATTGAGCCGCTTTCAGTCGGTTCCCATCCCACTGTTCGACGACCCCCACCCAAAACTGGCCATTGAAAAAGACAGTCAGTTTCATTTTCAAAAACGATCCCCCTCTTGTACGTCATCAAGGGAATGATGGACATCCCGAGGGGGGAAGGTTACTGACACCGGAAATTTCCGTTTCCGATGCAACCGGACTACCAACCGGTTCGTGTTTTTACATTCCCTTATTCCAGCAGCTTTATCATACCATTTTGCGAATTGCTCATCAATTCATCCGGCCTCTGTTCCGCATACAAACCCGGCGGTTTTATCCGCCGGGTTTGTCAATAACCCCGCCGCTGAAGAAATCAGCGGCTTTTTTGTGCATCAGGCCAGTACATCACGGCGGGTGAACACGGCGAAGGCGATGGCCAGGCTCACCAGCGACCAGACAGAGAGGACCGTCAGTGAGAAAGAAAGATCCATTCCTTCCACGAGCACGGGTCTTCCGGCCAGATAGTCGGTGAGTCGCAAATTGGTGAATGCCAGGTATTTCAGGTCTTGCCAAGACGGCGCCAGTTGTCCGAGCAAACTTCCGGAGATCACCGCCGCCAACATGATGCCCATGCTGGCCGCGGTGCTGCGGACCAGAACGGATACCATGAACGAAATGGTGGCCACGGCCAGACAGGAAAACCAGGCCAGTCCGTAGCTCATCAGGATGTATTTCCATTGGGGAATCAGGTGAACATGATCGGTCAGCAACTGGCCGTTTTGCTCCTGGAAACCGATGAGAACCGGCAGATCCCATCCTCCGTATCCGAAGATCACCCCCGAGAGAAGATAGCCGGTCAATATGGTGAGCCCGACCATCAGGGAAACGCACAGGATCAGGGCCAGATACTTGGCCGTCAAGATTTTCCATCGGCGTACGGGGCGAGTGAGCAACAGCTTGATCGTTCCGCCCGAATGTTCCGAGGAAACGATGTCGGCGGCCATCACCACCACGAGCAAGGGCAGAAACAGGGAGACGGCTTGCTCGGCGAAATTTCTGACGAACGTGGGAGCACCGGGGGCGGCCGGATTGATGTCATGATCCAGGTAATATTGCTGTTGCTGGATGTTCAGCCGGATGAAAGCTTTCCATTCTTCCGGCGTGCGGCTGGAGGAGAGACGGTTCTGCTGGTCAATGATTTGCTGCTGCAACACGGCCCGCCAATCGGATGTTCCCAGTTGCCGGACCGTGTTCTGCACGGAACGGAATTGCCCGTACGTGAAGATCGGAATGAGCACCAGCAGAATCAGCGTGACCACCCAGATGCGCCGTTTTCTCACCATTTTCACCATTTCGTTGTGAACGAGGCTAATCAACGTGAACACCTCCCGTCAGTTCGAGGAAGATGTCTTCCAGTGTGGGGGTGAGCGGCCGAATGGCTTCAACCCGGATTCCCTCATCCAGCAACATCCGGTTGGCATCGGCGGCCTTTTCGGGTGGCATGTGGGCGATGACCGTGCGGTCGTCTTTCATGTCCACCCGGCTGACAAACGCTTGCAAGCGCAGCAGATCGGCGCCTTTTTCGGCAGGATGCAGCAACCACTGCACGCGCTCCTTTCCGGTAAGGAGCTCGTCCACGCGTCCGGTGTGAACCACGGTGCCGTCATGGATGATCGCCACCCGGTCGCACATCAATTGGACTTCATGCAGGATGTGACTGGAGATGAACACGCTGATCCCTTCTTCCCTGGACAGACGACGGATGAAAGTCCTGAGCTCGCGAATGCCCGCCGGATCCAGTCCGTTGGTCGGCTCATCCAGGATGAGCAGGCGCGGTTCCGCCAAGAGTGCCTGGGCGATCCCCAACCGTTGTCTCATTCCGAGAGAGTAGGTTTTGACCGGTTCATGAATCCTTTCGGTCAGCTCCACCCGTTCCACCACTTCATCGATTCTGGAGCGTGGAATGTCCTCTGCCATGCGCGAGAACAACTCCAGGTTTTCATACCCCGTCAGGTACGGATAGAGCTCCGGATTTTCCACGATGCAGCCCACATGTCGGATCGCTTTCAAAAACTCGCGGGACAGATCGTACCCTCCGATCCGAATTTCACCGGACGTGGGGCGAATGAGTCCGACCAACATGCGGATCGTGGTGGTTTTTCCCGCGCCGTTGGGACCGAGAAAGCCGAAGATCTCCCCACGCTGCACTTCAAAAGACACGTCTTTGACGATTTCGCGATCGCCGATCCGCTTAGAGAGTCGGCGGACGGACAGAACGGGCGCATGATCCGTCACTTTATCGTTTCACCTCCGCGGAGGGGGATTCGAGCACCTGAAGAAGACGATCGGCCATCCGCTCGTATCCCGGGCGGTTGGGATGAAAATGGTCGGTGTACAAATAAGCCCCGGGGTTCAGTTGGAACAGGTCATGGGTGGGGACGACCACCACTTTTTCAAATCGTGAGGCGACCTCGTTCATCGTGTGATTCCAAGAGGCCACCAGCCGGGAAGACGTTTCGGCATCGGCGACGTCTCCGAACGGATTGTACAGCCCGAGGAGAAATACGGGAGCTTGCGGATTGGATGACCGAAGCTCGCTCAGGATGGCAGAAAGGTTTTCCCGATAACGAAGGCGGGCTTTTTCCGCCTCTTGTTCATCGATGCGGGCCAAGCGTCCGCTGCTGCGGAACAAATCGTTTCCGCCGATGGTGATGACGATCTTGCCCGCCTCCTTCACCAGCTGTTTCACCCGCTTTTCCCGCACTTGGCGAAGCAGGTCTTCGGAAGTGGAACCTTGTACGGCCAGATTGACGGCACTGAAGGAACCGCCACTCGATTTCGACAACTCTTCCTTCACGATGCCGAAATATCCTTGACCCTGCGAATCACCGATTCCGCGGGTGAGGGAATCTCCGAGTCCGAGCAGCATGCCGGCCGGGGGGGTGGCGGTCGTCGGACTTGCCTCCGGCTTGGATGCGAGGTTGCTTTTCGGCGGGTTCGTCAGGCTGTGGACGGCCAGGACAAACCCCCCGGCCAGGATCAGGAACGCAAGCAAGGAAAGGACGGTGGAGACGAGCACATCCAATCTCTTGTACGGTTTCATGGCTTCTCCTTTCTACCCGCTTGTACGCATCACTAACCATTTTAAAGCGAATGAAATGAAAAAAAAACCGGTCCTTTTTCGAAGGATTGACAGCTCGGTGAAGCAAAAAACCGCCCGCAGGCGCATAGGATGGATATTGATTTCCGACAGGATGAGGGGGTTGTTTCATGAAAATCCACGTGACCAGGGCCGGCGACACGTTGTGGGGGTTGGCGCAAAAATACAATGTTCCCGCCGAACGACTGAAGGAGGCCAATCCGGAACTGGGAGAATTCGATCAGCTTCGCCCGGGACTCAAGGTGCGCGTGCCGACGGGAAAAGTGCCGGTCACCTCGCCGGGAAGTGCCGAGGACGCTTCGCAGCAACCGGAACCCGCGTCCGCGACCGGCGATCATCCGAAGAGTGCCCGCGACGAGCGGCCCTATGATTCATCGGATCTCCGGCCTTATGATTCTTCCGATCTTGATGTGGAGGATTGGGAATCTCCCGACCTTGATTACGAATCGAGCGGTGATTGGGAAGCCGCACCGATGATCTCCGCACAACCACCCATGCCCTGGATGTGGCCGCCGCATCCCGGCTGGTGGACGCCCGCTCCTCCCGTGATGCCTGATCACGCCTCATGGCCGACGTTGTCCGGTGGACCGTGTTCCGGATTTGTACCTTATCATCCTCATTCTTACGTTCAGGGCTGGCCGGCACCTTGGGCAGGATGGCCCGCGTCGGGCGACATTTCCTGGAAAGTGAAAGAAAGCTCATCCCGTGAAGGCTGAACCGGAGGAGTCGGATGATGAAACCTCCACGTCGACAGGAAATGGAAAGAATGTTGGGGACCTCCGTGGTCGCCATGGAACCGTTCCGGAAAAACTGGTTGGTAAAAACAGGGGCCGGAGCGTATGTGGCCAAGCGGGCGGATGTTTCCCACCTGCGATGGTGGATGAACGTGGACCGGGAACTCCGGATGAGAGGATTTCATGACATGCCGCCGATGACTTTGGGAAGCGGGTGGATGATCACTCCCTATTTGCGGGGAAGGCCCGGGAAGTATACGGAAGAATCCACGGTCAGCCGCATGATGGAGATATTGGCCCGGTTCCATCTGACAGGCCGGGGATTGGTGACGCCGCCTGCGGACGGGGCGGCTTTTTTGCTGCATCGGCGAATCCACGACCGGCTGGTCCGTTTCTGGAAAGCTCTCGGGAAAGCCGGTTCGGTCGGCGGAGAACTCGGAGCGTTCCTGGCCCGTACGGGACCGGATTTTTACCGGGATGGGTTGGCCGCGTGGGAAAGGTTGCGCAAACTTCCGCTCAATCATCTCGCGAAACACGACCGGTATTTCCATGCCGTCACCCATCGCGACCTGGCCAGCCACAACTGGATCATCTCCGAAGACGGACGGATCTGGCTGATTGATTTTGAGACGGCGGATTACGATGCACAAGTGGGGGACGTGTGGCAGATCATTTCGCGGGTGCTTGCGGAAAACGCCGGTGCGGAGTCCTGGCTGAAGCTGACGGTTGACTCGTACGAGAGGATTCGGCCGCTTCCGTCCGTGGAACGGACCATTCTCGTGGAATTGCTGGCGTTTCCGAATGAATTTTTCCGGGAAGCGGTCGGATTGGTGGAACGAAAAAGAGGGTACAAACCGGAACATTCTTTGCCCTATCTGAAAAAGCTGGCCGAACATCGGTCCGCCTTCAGATCCGTTCTCCGGAATCTCTCCCTTTGGTGATCGGTTGGTAGTGACCGGGCGCATGTGGTATGATGAAGAATGATTTGATCCAGCCAGTGTACGGGGCCGGAAGGGAAAGAAGGAAACCTCCGGCCCTCAAGCCTGAGGAGGCGCATGCATGAAAGCAGGAATCGCACAAATCAGACCGCGCCTGGGACGGGTGGACGCCAATATCGAAATGCATGAATCCATGATCCACCGGGCCCGGGAGGAGCAGGTGGATCTTCTGGTTTTTCCGGAGCTCAGTCTCACGGGATACCAATTGCTCGATCTGACGTACGAAGTGGCCCGGGATCCATACAGCCCGGATCTGAGCGAACTTGTGCAATCCGCCGGCGACATGGATCTTGCCTTCGGGTTTGTGGAACACAGCCCCGAACACATCCTATACAACACCGCGGCCTACGTCAGTTCCGGGAAATTGCATGCCCTGCACCGGAAAGTGTATCTCCCGACATACGGCATGTTTGATGAAGCCCGGTACTTCGGACAGGGACAGACCATTCGGAGTTTCCCGACGCGCTTCGGGCAAATGGGCATGCTGGTATGTGAAGATGCATGGCATCCGTCCTCCCTGTATCTTCTGGTTCAGGACGGTGCCCAAGTGGTGTTGGTATTGTCCAATTCCCCCGTTCGGGGAGTGGGAGCGGACGGACTGGGATCGCGGCAGTCCTGGATCGACATCCTCCGGACACAAGCCATGTTGTACGGCATCTATATCCTGTTTGCCAATCGGGTGGGCACCGAAGACGGAGTCAGCTTCTTCGGCGGATCCATGGTCATCGATCCGTTTGGACGGATTGAGGCGGAAGCGGATCTTCTCACCGAGGAACTGCTCGTCTGTGAGCTCGACCCTGACAAAATTCGCAAGGCCCGGTTCCGGATGCCCATGATCCGCGACGAGAAACTGGACCTGACCATCCGCGAACTTTCCCGCATTCAGCGCAAACGGACAGGGGAGGGAATCTGGCAGTGAACAGCGTGGACCAAATGCTGGCGGAAATGTGGGAACAAGCTCCCTACCTGCGTCTGGATGAGCGGCTCACGGTGGACATCCTGACGTCCACGCTTCGTGAGGAAGTGCGGAAAGCCGGGTTTTCGAAGGTGATATTGGGGCTGTCCGGGGGCATTGACTCCGCGCTGTCCCTCTATTTGTGTGTGCGGGCTTTCGGTCCGGAACATGTCATTGCAGTCCGCATGCCGTATCGGACCAGCAGCCCGTCGAGTCTGGAGGATGCCCAAACGGCGATCGACGACACGGGCGTTCAGTCCATCACGATTGACATCACCCCGCAAATCGATGCATATTTCCAGAACTTCCCCGACGCCACCCCGCTTCGGCGAGGGAACAAAATGGCCCGTGAGCGCATGACCATTTTGTACGATCTGTCCGCCAAGCATGACGCTTTGGTCATCGGGACAAGCAACCGGACGGAGATTTTGCTCGGTTACGGAACGCAGTACGGGGACTCGGCTTCCGCCATCAACCCGATCGGCGATTTGTACAAGACCCAGGTTCGTCAGTTGTCTGCGTGGATCGGCGTTCCGGAGTCGATCATCCTGAAACCGCCGAGCGCCGATTTGTGGGAAGACCAGACCGATGAGGGCGAACTGGGCTTCACGTATCTGGACGTGGACCGTTTGCTCCATTTCATGGTGGATCAACAGTATACGTTGGAGGAGCTCAGGGCCGAAAACTTTGACGACGACTTCATCCACGCGGTTTCCCGGCGCATCATCCGCAATCAGTACAAACGCAGAATGCCCATCATCCTGAAGCTGGGAAACCGGACCGTGGGTGTCGATTTCCGCTATTTGCGCGACTGGGGTTTGTGAACGTGCCGGGCAGGAACCCGTCGGTTCCGGTCGAATTTCTTTGTGAATCATGACGTGTGAAAAGACAAAAGCGCCTGCGCGTACCCGACAGCAACGACGCACGGAGCCCGCGGCGGCCGGGAGCGTTCCCGACCGCGCAAACTGCGCCAGACAGAGAGCAGGGAGAGTGATTCCAATGGCCGGTCATTCCAAGTGGAAAAACATCATGCACAGAAAAGGCCGCCAAGACGCCCTCCGCGGCAAATTGTTCGCCAAGCTGGCCAAGGAGATTTACGTGGCGGCACGATTGGGGGACAAGGACCCCGCCAACAACCAGCGTCTGAGATTGGCAATCGCCAAGGCACGGGCACAAAACATGCCGAACGAAAACATCGAGCGGGCGATCAAGAAGGCGAGCGGCGGTGAAGGCGGCAAAGACTATGAGTCCATCACGTACGAAGGATACGGTCCGGGCGGCGTGGCCGTCATGGTGGAAGCACTCACGGACAACCGAAACCGCACGGCCGCAGACGTTCGCCACATGTTTTCCAAACGGGGCGGCAATCTGGGAGAAGCGGGCTGCGTCTCCTGGATGTTTCATCGCAAAGGTTTGCTCGTCATCAACCGCGAAGCCGCCGCAGGCAAGGATGAGGACGAACTGTTGATGGCTGCGCTCGAAAGCGGGGCGGAGGATTTTGAAGCCACCGAACGGGGATTTGAAATCACCACTTCTCCGGAAGCCTTCGAAGATGTGAAGCAGGCGCTGGAAGCGGAAGGGATCGTTTTCGAAACGGCGGAGGTCACGTTCGTGCCGGAGAACCGCGTGGAGGTCTCCGGGGAAACGGTTCGGGACATTTTGAGCCTGATGGAAGCGCTGGAAGAGCATGATGACGTGCAAAACGTGTATGCCAATTTCGTGATTGATGACGAAGAGTTGGCCAAATATGCGGAGTGAGGAAAACAAAAAACTCCCGGTTTGATGCCGGGAGTTTTTGATTCATCAAAAAAACGTCATTTGTTTGGATGGTTTGCTTGATCAGGAGGGGGGAATCAGGAATAATGGAAAGACTTGTCATCGTCAGAGGATTTTTGCAAAGTCGCGGAAAGGTGTTGATGATCAAGCGTTCCCCGGACGATTCCCATGCACCGGGGCATTACGAATTGCCAGGGGGAAAAGTGACGGTCGGCGAAGATCCCCGAAAGGCCTTGGAGAGGGAATTTCTTGAAGAAGTGAACCTCCGTGTGGAGGTCGGACCCCCGCTTGAAACGTTTTCCGAGACGAGTGGAGACGGACGGCTCCACATCCTCGAGATCGTGTACATGTGCCGGTTCGTGGATGATTCCGCGGATGTCAGGTTGAGTCCTGAACACTCGGCTTTTCGTTGGGTGGAGGAGAAGGATTTGTCCGACCTTGAGGTCACGAAGATCACCCGGAAATCGGTGCATGTCGGATGGGAAAGGAACACGGATACAACAGGAAAAGGAAGAGACATGATGAACGGTGCAAAAATATTGATTCGGAAACCGGAGCCGGCGGATCTCGAGGCATTTCTTGATCTGGAAATACGCAATCGGGAGCATCTCAAACCGTATGAGCCCAACCGTCCGGATCGATATTATACCCGTGATGGACAGAGGGAAAGGCTGGAGCGACTGATTCGTAACTTTGAAGAGGGAAATACATACGGTTTCGGAATATTCCTGAGGGATTCGGGAGCGCTGGTTGGCCGGATCAGCCTGAGCAATGTGGTCAGGGGAGCCTGGGAAAACTGCACGATCGGGTATTACATCGACCATTCGATGCAGGGAAAGGGATACGCGACGGAGGCGGTGAAAGAAGCCGTCAGGTTTGCGTTTGCGGAAGCGGGACTGCATCGGGTGCAGGCGGCGGTGATGCCGTGGAATCTTGCTTCCATCCGGGTGTTGGAAAAGGCAGGATTTCGTTTTGAAGGGATGGCCAAACGGTATTTGCGGATCAACGGGAAATGGGAAGATCACAACATCTACGCCATCACCCGGGAAGAATGGGAGTGAAAGCAGGCCGGGAGAAGGACGATTTTTGCGTACCTTCCGTCGGGGGGACGACCGGACACGTTGAAGTTTCCCGCAGGAGGAGGGACGGAAATGCTCGAAAACCTCGTATTGTCTTCCGTCAACCGTGAATTCGCAAAGCTGAAAAAGTTGGGAGATCAAGCCATCGGGAGATTGACCGTGGACGAATTGAACCGGATTCCCGCCGACGGTTCGAACAGTGTCGCCTTGATCATCAAGCATCTGCGGGGCAACATGGTGTCCCGGTGGACGGATTTTCTTGTCAGTGACGGAGAAAAGCCGGACAGGGACCGGGATGCCGAGTTTGAAGGAGGGTACGGGACCAAGGAGGAAGCGTTGGCCGCCTGGGAGGAAGGTTGGAGGGTGTTGTTCGGAGCGCTCGCGACTTTGACGCCGGGCGATTTGCTTCGTACGGTGACCATCCGCGGGGAGCCGCATTCGGTGATCGACGCGATTCATCGCCAATTGGCGCACTATGCGTATCATGTCGGACAAATCGTGTTGCTTGCCAAATGGATGAAAGGGACGAAGTGGGAAAGTCTCAGCATCCCCAAGGGACAATCCGAAGAACATAACCGGGAGATGTGGAACAAACACGTGAAGAACAACGGAAAGGGTCAGAATTGAAAACGCCGGACCGCAAATGCGGTTCCCGGCGTTTTTTTTTTGCATGGGTCACGTTCGTTGAGAGTCGTTTGCCAGCTCCAGTTTCAGGCGACGACGGATCCACCGGCGGGTCACGATCCCGTGACCCGGGGAGAACAGGAAAGCCGTCAGAAAGAGAAGGCCCGCGGCCACGGTGATGCAGCCGGCGATGGATGCGTCCAGCCATTTGGCAAGGTAGTAGCCGGCCACACTGCTGACGGTGCCCACCGTCATGCTGAGCATCAACATGGTGGACAGTCGGTCCGTCAGGAGATAAGCGGTGGCGGCCGGTACGATCAGCATGGCGACGACCAGAATGGCTCCGACGCTTTCAAAGGATGCGACCGTGGTGACCGAAACGAGTCCCATCAACAGATAGTGGAACAGGGTGACGGGAATGCCGACGGCCGCCGCCATCGCCGGATCGAACGTACAGAGTTTGAACTGTTTCCAAAACACCATGGTGGTGACCAGACTCAGGATCAAGGCGATTCCGGTTGCCCAGACCGCCTTGGGGCCCAGCTCGATTCCCCCGAGAGAGACCGTTTCCCAAGGGACATAGGCGATTTCGCCATACAACACGCAATCGAGATCCAAATCGACTTGTCGCGTGTAGATGGAAACGAGAATGACGCCGATGGCGAACAGCGAGGTGAACGAGACGCTGATCGCCGCGTCCGATTGGACACCGGTGTTTTTCAAAGTTTGGATGGCGATCGTGCACAGCAGCCCGAACAAGGACGCTCCCAGAAGCATCGGAAGGGAATCCCGGGTTCCGCTCAGCAGAAAAGCGATCACGATGCCCGGGAGGACGGCATGGCTGATCGCGTCCCCCAGCATCGCCATGCGGCGAAGGATGAGAAAACATCCCAGAAAGCCGCAGGCTGAGGCCACCAAAGCTCCCGTCAGGATGATCCAGAATTCGCTCACGAGGCACTTCCCCCTTCATGAAGCCTCGGATGCCAGGAAGGATCGAGGTTGTGCCGCTTGATCAATTCCATCAACTTCGGACGGATGCTTTCCGGTATCTCGGCTTCTTCCCGCTCCCGGTCCGGAAGGACCTGATCCAGTTCGTGTTCGTGCATCAGCCAGACATCCAGCATGCGCAGCCGGAGCACCGTGTCTCTCGCTTCGTCCCATCCTTTGGGCGTCAAACCGATTTCCGAGATGCGCGCTCCCGATCTGCAAAGCTGAAGCACACCTTCTTTTTCCAAGCGTTTCATGACGGAAAGATCCCTTCGAAATGAGGGAAACACAGCCTCCAGTTCAGCGGCGCCGACCGTTTCCGCGCGCTTTTGTTCGAGGAGATCATAAAGACCCGACAAAATGCGTTCCCTGGCCACACGTCGCCGGGTTTCGAGCAGACGGATCCATTTGGCGAGAAGTCCTCTTCGGGGGGCGAACACCATCGAGACGGCAAACATGGCTGTGGCGGAAAGCACGATCAGCGGCCCCGTGGACAAATTGTATCCCGCCGCGCTGATCGCGGTGCCGATCATTCCGGAAGCGGCACCGATGATCGCCGAGATGATGATCATCCGGTTCAGCCGTTCCGTCCAGAACCGGGCAGCGGCGGCAGGCGTGATGAGAAGGGCTGCCATCAGGACGATTCCGGCCGCCTGCAGACCGATCACCACCGCAACGACCAGAAACATCATGAGCAGAAAGTCGATCCGCCCCATGGGAAATCCGAGGCTTCTTCCGAAGGAGGCATCAAAGCAAAGCAGCTTCAGCTCCTTGAAAAACAGGAGAGACAAAACGAGCAAAAGGACCGCGACACCTCCCATCAACCGGACGTCGCTTTCCACCATCGATGCCGCCTGCCCGAACAGGAAACTGTCAAGGCCGCTCTGGTTGCCGTGGTCACTGTGCTGAATGTGGGTGAGCAGCACGATCCCGATTCCGAAGAAGACGCTCAGCACAAGGCCCAACGCCGCATCTTCCTTGATGCGCGAAAACCGGGTGATTCCGGTGATCACCAAGGAAGCGGCCAGACCGGTGACGGCGGCTCCCAACAGAAACCACAGCGGATGTTTCGAACCGGTCAACATGAATGCCAGACAGATGCCGGGCAGCGCCGCGTGGGCCAAAACATCCCCCATCAGCCCCCGTTTGCGCAAAAAAGCGAAGCTTCCCAACACGCCGCCGGTGAGTCCCAGGAGGGTGGTGCCGGAGAGGACCCACCATGCGTTGGGATCCCCGGGCAGGATCCACCAGTGAGACAGGCTCATCTCCGTCACCTCGCCACCGCGATGCCGGAGAACCCTGGCAAAACGGTCAACCGGCCGCCGTATGTCTTTTTCAGATTTTCCTCGGTGAACACTTCGTCCGTCGGACCCGCCGCGATCAATCGCATGTTCAGAAGCAGCACGGAGTCAAAATACTCCCGAACGGTTTGCAGGTCATGGTGAACGACCAACACCGTCTTTTTTTGTTCTTTCATCTCACGGAGGACCTGGATAATCGCCTTTTCCGTCGCGACATCCACACCGGCGAACGGTTCATCCATGAAGTAGATGCGGGCGTCCTGAGCCAGGGCCCGGGCGAGAAACACCCGTTGTTGCTGGCCGCCTGACAGTCGGCTGATCTGACGGTGAGCGAACGCCTCCATGCCCACTTTTTTCAGGCAATCCATGGCCATCTCCCTGTCTTCCTTGCCGGGGCGACGGAACCATCCGAGCTTCCCGTACCGTCCCATCAGCACCACGTCCAGGGCATCCGTCGGGAAGTCCCAATCGACCGATTCCCGTTGCGGCACGTAACCGACCAGACCGCGTTGACGGTCATACGGTTTCCCGTAAATGGACACTTCTCCCCCGGCAAGCGGAAGCAGTCCCAAGATCGCTTTGATCAGCGTGGACTTTCCCGCGCCGTTGGGGCCGATGATGCCGATCAGTTGCCCTTCCGGCACATCGAAATGAATGTCACGGAGGACCGGCTTCCGGTGGTAGGCCACGGACAGACCGCGAACGGAAACCGGTGCTGCTTGTTTTCCCATCTTCCTCTCTCCCTTTCCGCCGGTTTCTCTGAAGCCGCCCGTCATCGTCCGGAATCGGCGGCTTTTTCAAAATCTTGTCATCGAAGCGCTTTGACAATGGTGTTCACGTTGTGTTTGACCATGCCGATATAGGTACCTTCGGGCGTTCCACGTTTGCCCATCGCGTCGGAAAAGAGTTCTCCCCCGATCGTCACTTCATGATTTCGGGTACGTGCTCCCTGCACCACGGCTTCGAGGGAGCGTTTCGATACGCTGGATTCCACGAAAACCGCCTTGATTTTCCGGTCAACCAGCAGGTTGACCAGTCGTTGGACGTCCTTGAGACCGTATTCCGAGGCGGTACTGATCCCCTGCAATCCGACCACTTCCATGTCGTAGGCCCGACCGAAGTACCCGAATGCGTCATGGGCGGTGACCAACACCCGACGCTCTTTTGGAATGGTCGCCAGTTGTTCCCGGACATATCGGTCCAGTTCTTCCAACTCCTTCAAATACTCGGCGGCTTGAGACTCGTAATCGTCTTTGTGGCGGGGATCCGTTTTCACCAACGTCGATTTCACCTGTTCCACGGCTTTCATCCACAATTTCACGTCAAACCAGACGTGCGGGTCGTATTGGTTGTCGGCCGTTTTCAACAGGAGGTCTTTGTCGATTCCGTCCGTGACGGCCACCACCGGCTTTTGTTTTGACATTTTCCCGAAGATCTCAACCATCTTGCCTTCCAGATGCAATCCGTTGTAAAAAACCAGATCCGCATCCGCCAGTTTTTCCATGTCTCCTTGGGACGCTTTGTAGAAGTGGGGATCCACTCCGGGCCCCATCAACGTGGTGACGCTCACGAGTTTCCCGCCCACATTCTCGACGATGTCTCCGATCATGCCGGTTGTCACCGTCACCCGGATCAAACCGTCTTCACGCTTTTTCTCTCCGGTGCATCCCGTCGTCGCCGGAAGCAAAAGAAGCAAAGTGCACAACAAAATGAAAAAGCGGACTCCCGGTTTCAACGCGTTTCATCCTCCCCGATCAGGCGCAGGTTCCGCTTCTGCGTCGTTGTGATCGAAATTGCCAGTGTCCACAGTTTGTGGCTTTGGGACATCTTTTTTGTTTAAGCCACATAAGTTGGTCTAGTGCAAAACTCGACTATCACCATTGTATCTATGGGTTTTTTTGGTTGTCAACAATAAATGTTCATTATTCGGCAACAATATTCTTCCGAAGAGATGAAGCAGGTCCCTGTCGGTCATATCAGGTTGAATCCGCCATACAATGGTGGAGAATGGAAAGGCGGCGGCCGGGGCTTCCAAATGTCGTCCCGATTTCGCGGGGATTTCATCGGGGATGAGGCCGGAGGGTTGCCGCGTGCCGGAAACCTTGCAAAGGGAGAGGTCGAAAGTGGGAGTGTTTCAAAATTTTCAAGTGGAAAAAGCGCTTCGGGAAGTGTTGGAGATCCGGAAGGGGAAGGGGACATGGGAGGACTGGGAAAAACGTTGGCCGAACGAAGTGAAAGAGAAGGCCAACAAGGAAATGAAAATCTTCGATTTGCTCGGATGGATCAAGCGATAACAAGAGTGAAAAAACAGTCGGAAGGCGGGAAGCCGACTCCGCCCTCCGACTGTTTTTCATTCCGGTTGATGTCTTTTTCTTCCCCAGGGAAAGCGAACGGCGGGAAGTTCGGACAACAACATGCCGCCGAAAATCAGCAGGCATCCGGCGAGAGCCCGGCCCGTCAAGGTCACGCCCAGCCAGACGTAATCGGCCAATGCCGCGAAAACCGGCTCCAATGAAAAGATCAGGGCCACCCTGGCCGGGCTGGTGTATTTTTGGACGTGGGTTTGCGCAATGAATGCCAACACGGTTGCAAACACCGAGGTGACGAGCAATGCCGACCATACGGACGGATCCAGCAGGATTTCCGGGCGGAGCGCCTGTTTCCACGGTTCCGTCAGGAGGGAGCAGACGCCGCTCAATACGGCCACGGTCAGAAGCTGGAAGCCCACAAGATGAAGAAGGGAACAGCGCCCGGAGAATTGCCCGGTGTAAATGATTTGAAAAGCGAAAAAGACGGAGCACAGAAAGGCGAGCACATCTCCGATGTTGACCGAGCCGAAATCGGCGAATGCCAGCAGGTACAGTCCGATCAGGGCACACAGTGCACCGGTCGCGGCCTGCAGGCTGATCCGGCTTTTGGTGACAAAATAGGCGAAGATCGGCACGAGCGCCACCGACACCCCTGTCAGAAAACCGGATTTTCCCGAAGTGGTGTACAGCAGGCTGAACGTTTGAAAGGCGTATCCTCCGAACAACAGAATGCCGAGAATCACGCCGTATCGCAATTCCCGTCCGAAATTTTCCCGCGAATCCCCGTTGACGCGCACCAGACGCATGTACAGGAAGATCAGCAGGGCGGACGAACCGAACCGGATGGTGAGAAACAAAAACGGGGGCAGACTTTGGATTGCGTCTTGCACCATGATGAAGGTAACGCCCCACACGAAAGCAATCAGGGTGAGTGCCAAGTCGGCCAGCCGGCGTTTCGTCATGAGATTCTTCCTTTCTTTGACGTTCTGAGCATTTTGATCGGGCGGACGAAACCCTTCAAAAAGTCACGCAACCGGCGATTCAACAGCCATATTTTCAGAATGCGATGAAACAAACCCGTGCGGCAACAGAAAAAATAAGGAAAAGAAAAAACTTGCAAACAGAAAAAGAAAGAAAATTTACGCAGAGAAGTGACGGGAGGGGCGGAACATCGTATACTATTGTTGATAAAATCGACCTGATTAGTGTGTTTTGAATTTGGGGCGAACAGGTGGGGTGCACGGTGGATCTGTTGCCGCATGCCGTACAGGAAAGAATCCGTTTTTTTGTATCGTTTCTCCGTTCTCCGCTCAGCGTGGGAAGCATCACGCCCAGTTCGGAATTTCTGGCCAGGGAAATGGTGAAATGTGTTCCGTGGGATCAAGTGTCGCTCATCGTGGAGCTGGGAGCGGGAACCGGTGTGTTCACCCGCCACATCCATGAAAAAAAATCCCCGGATGCGATCGCGGTGATCTATGAACGGGACGATGTTCTTCGGGCGGAATTGATGAAAAAGTTCCCGGGGCTGGGATATCGGGACGACGCCATGAATCTTGAACACGACCTTCTGTTGACGGAAGCGGGTGCCGCCGACGTGATTTTGTCGGGATTGCCGTTTGCCGCGTTTCCTCCGGACCGGAGGGATCGAATGTTGGATGCGGTGCACCGCAGTCTCAAGCCGGGCGGGTTGTTCGTGATGTTTCAGTATTCACCGCAAATGCTGGGACAGCTCAGAAAACGGTTCAGTCGGATGGAAGTGTCATTGGTTTTCTCCAATCTCCCGCCGGCCATCGTTTATACGTGTTTCAAATGACGGCGCTTGCAAACGGATCCCTTCCGACGGCCGCGTTTCGACATCGGCAAGTGCAGGAATGTGAAATTACTTCTTTTGTCAAAAATCTCTCCTCCCGATCTTCTGGGGGAATCCGGTCGAATATGATAGAATCATAGGGGAAAACCGCAATGAAATCCCGGAATCGACAACGTTTCGTCGATTTTGGAGGCGCGGGATTTCTCTTTTTTTGGAGTGAGACTCATGACCGGAGTCGTCAGAGTGACATGTTGTGCACTCGCTTTTTTTGTTTTTTTGGGAGGTTGTGTGCCGGAAAGCACGGATTCGGGGATCCGCCCGGAACAGAAAGAGAAGGCTCAGGCGCCATCCGGCGGGCCGGACAAGGAGGAAGTGAAGCGGCAGATCCAGCCGAAAGCCCCGGCAGATCACGGTGACCAAAAGAAAGGGAAAGTTGAACCGCCAGAGCAGAAAAAAGAGACCAAACCCGTGATGAAACCTTCCTCCCAAAAGCCGGCGAAGGCGCCGGCCGTCATCTACAAAGGTTCCGGGGACGCCAAACGGGTGGCACTCACCTTTGACGACGGCCCCGACCGTCATTTCACGTTGCAGATCCTGGAGATCCTGGAGAAGGAGCGCGTTCCGGCCACATTTTTCGTGGTGGGGCAACTCGCCGAAAAACATCCGGACATCTTGCGGGAAATCGACCGAAGGGGTCATGTGATCGGGAACCATTCATTCAGCCATCCGGTGATGACCCGGTTGTCTTCGGCGTCAGCCACCCGCCAGGTGGAGGAAACGAACCGCATCATCCGTGACGCCACCGGGAAGTCCCCCCGACTGTTCCGACCTCCTTACGGAGCGGTCAACAAACCGTTGATCCGGCAGGTGTCCGACCAAGGATTCCACATCATTCAGTGGAGTGTGGATACTCGGGATTGGGCCGGTCCTTCGTCGAAAAAGATCGTACATACCGTCAAACAACAGGTGGGACCGGGCGGCATCATTCTCCAACACAGTGCGGGCGGACCGCAGCTCAAGGAAACCGTGAAAGCTCTTCCGGTCATCATCCGTCATCTGAAGCAGGAAGGGTATGAATTTGTCACCGTGGATCAGTTGATCGGCATTCCGGCGTATCACTGAACACCCCGAACACCGGAAAACATGCCGACAGCGAGTTTTGTTCCCGCCAATGCGGGAAATTTTTTTTTGCGTTTTGACCCATTTCGGGAGAAAATGACAAAAGGGGGAGTGACCGTGGCAGATTGACTTCCGGTTCAAATCCAAATTTTTCGGGAAAAGGGTGAGGACTATAGAAATCGCGAAGGAATATCACAAAACGTTGTCGGTTCCCGCTTTCTTGAAACGGACTCTGTTGATTTTCACCGGTGCGGTGCTTGCGGCCGTGGGCATTGAGCTCTTCTTGGTGCCGAACACCATCATCGATGGCGGAATTGTGGGGATCTCCATCATCCTTTCTCACCTCACCGGAATCAAACTGGGATTGTTCCTGTTCCTTTTGAACGTGCCGTTTTTCCTGTTCGGTTACAAGCAAATCGGCAAAACGTTCGCATTGTCGACGTTGTTCGGTGTTGCCGTCATGTCCGCGGCGACCTATTTCTTCGGGGAATTGGGTCATGTGGTGACTCGCGATTTGCTCCTGGCTGCCGTGTTCGGCGGAATCGTTCTGGGAGTGGGGGTCGGCATGGTGATCCGCTTCGGAGGGTCGCTGGACGGTACCGAGGTGCTGGCCATTTACATCAGCAAGCGGTTTCCGTTCTCCGTCGGCCAGGTCGTCATGTTTTTCAATCTGTTCATCCTCGGCAGCGCCGGTTTTGTCTTCGACTGGAATCGCGCCATGTATTCGCTGATCGCCTATTTCGTGGCGTTCAAAATGATTGACATCACCATCGAAGGTTTTGATGAAACGCGCTCCGTCTGGATCATCAGTGACAAACCGTCGGAAATCGGGCAAGCGCTTCTTTATCGCCTCGGACGGGGAGTCACCTATTTGAACGGGGAAGGCGGGTACACGGGAGATGACAAAAAAGTGATCTTCTGCGTGGTCACCCGTCTGGAAGAGGCCAAACTTCGCACGATCGTCGAGGAGATCGATCCGGATGCGTTTCTGGCGATCGGTCACGTCCACGATGTGAGAGGCGGCAGGTTCAAGAAGAAGGACATTCATTGATGTGAACGGCTGATTCCGTCATCCGGCCGTCATCAGATTTCCTTTCTGCGGAAATACACGGGCAAGGGAAGTGAAGATTTTGAGCGAGGCCAGGCAATCCGTACCGGAAAAGGCGGGAAAGAAATCGAAGCCGATCAGTCGGAGCAGGGCATGGGCGTACGTTTGGATCGGGGGCGCCCTGGAAATTGTGTGGGCGTCAGGATTCAAATACGAAGCGGTTCCGGGATGGTTGGTCATCATCTCGCTGCTGGTCAGTTTTGATCTGATCATCAAGGCAACCAAAGTGATTCCGGTGGGGACCACGTACGCCGTGTTCACCGCGATCGGAACCGTGGGAACCGTTGTGGTCGATGCCATCTTTGCCGACAACTTCACTTTGATCAAAGGATTCCTTGTTCTGTTGCTGCTGCTGTTTGTGATCGGATTGAAACGGACCGGCGATGAGGGGGGACGCAACTGATGGACTGGTGGCTGCTTGTCATGGCCGGTTTGATGGAAGTGGTCGGAGTCATCGGGATCAAACGGGTTTCCGAGAAGGACAATCTGTTCAACAACATTCTCGTGATCGGAGCATTCATCATCAGCTTCCAGCTGCTTCTCGCGGCGATGAAAACGATCTCCCTTTCCACCGCATATGCCGTTTGGACCGGGATCGGAACGGTCGGCGGTGCCGTTGTGGGAATGCTCTTCTTCAAGGAATCCAAAAACCCGGTTCGGCTGCTGTGCATCGCGGGCATCATCGGTTGCGTGATCGCCTTGAAAATGACGGAGTGACACCGTCTCTTGAGGAGAGGGAGTGGAGTCATGAATCATTCGTCCGCTTCCGGAGTTCATGGAACTCATCTGTTTCTGGTGCTGACCTCCCTGTTCTGGGGAAGTGCGTTTGTGGGATCCAAATTGACCGTGACGGACGTTCCGCCGTCCGTGTCCGCCTTCATTCGCTTCGGATTGGCTGCCGTCATCATGCTCGGATGCTTGCTTGTGCGCCGGAAGCCGAGGCAACTGTTCACCGGCGTTCCCTGGGGGCGTCTGGTTCTGCTCGGTTTCATCGGCGTGGCCGTTTACAATCTTCTCTTCTTCCAAGGATTGAAATGGTCTCCCGCTTCCCACGGAAGCATGATTGTCCCGACACTCAGCCCGGTGTTCACGTTTTTGCTGGGATCGCTGTGGTTGAACAAGCGGCCGGATCGCCGCCAAATGTTCGGATTGTTCGTTGCGCTGTCCGGGTCGGCGGTGTTTTTCGCGGTTGTCCTTTCAGGGGAAGCCGCCGGGGGAGACACCCTGACGGGAGACCTCTGTTTTCTGGCGGCTGCCGTCTGCTTCGCCTTTTACACGCTGTACGGCAATCGGGTGATGGAAATCCTTCATCCGTTTTCCGCCACGGCTCTCTCCCTGCTTGCCGGCAGCGTGTTTATGGGCATTGCCGCCTTGCCGGATTTCCTGAATGTCGACTGGAGAGAAATTCGGCCCTCTTACTGGTGGATGCAATCGTATCTGGCCGTTTTTCCCACCGTCCTTGCGTTCTGGTTCTGGTACCGGGGCGTGCAATTTCTCGGATCGGCCCGCACGGTGGTGTTTCTCTATCTCGTTCCGGTGGTGGGCACAATGATGGCCGCAGGAGTGCTGCATGAGCGGATTTCGCCGTGGCAATGGGTCGGCGGAGCCCTGATGTTGACCGGAGTGTGGCTGGTCAATCGGGAGAAGAACAAGGAGACCGGTGCCGAATCCTATTGATGGCTTCTTGCCACGTTGCGGCACTTCACGGGGTACCCATCCGCATTTTGTGATATAATGGAACACGCAGGAATGCATGTTCGCAAAAGCGATGATCACACAGAGAGGAGACCGGATCGTGCGGGTCATGGGAATCGACCCCGGCATCGCCATCGTGGGATTCGGGGTGGTGGACCGGGAGGGAAACCGGCTGAAAGCGGTGGAGTACGGCAGCATACAGACGGAGGCCGGACTTCCCGTACCGGTGCGTCTCCGGCAAATTCATGAAGCGTGCCGAACGTTGTTCGCGCTCCACCGCCCGGATGTGGTGGCGGTGGAGCAATTGTTTTTTCAGCGGAACGTGACGACGGCGTTCACCGTCGGGCAGGCGCGCGGAGTGATTTTGCTTGCGGCGGAACAGGAGGGAATTCCGGTGACCGAGTACACCCCGATGCAGGTGAAAATGGCCGTGACCGGATACGGTCAGGCGCAGAAAAAGCAAGTGCAGGAGATGGTGCGGATCCTTCTGGCACTTCCCGGGATTCCCAAACCGGATGACGTGGCGGATGCGTTGGCGGTGGCGATCTGCGAAGCGCATTCGGCGGGAGTGCGGGACCATGCCGCGCGGAAGGGAGGTTCATGATGATCGATTTTGTCCGGGGAACCGTGGTGTATCATGAATCGGACAGCGTGGCGGTGGATGTCGGCGGCACCGGGTACCGTGTGTTCGTGACGAATCCCGTTCAATGGGAGGAAGGACGGGAAGTGATGCTCTACACCCACCACGTGGTGCGGGAGGATGCGCAACTCCTGTTCGGTTTTGCCTCGAGACGGGAGCGGGATTTGTTCCGGGTGCTGCTGGAAGTCTCCGGAGTGGGCCCGAAGGCGGCCATCGGCATGCTGACGGTCTGCGCGCCGGCAGATCTGGTTCGGGCCATCGAGTTTGAAGACATGAAAACACTCACCCGTCTGCCGGGAGTCGGAAAAAAAACGGCTCAGCGATTGGTGTTGGAGCTGAAGGACAAGCTGAAAAAGGCCGGTTTTGTCTCGGCATCCATGCGTGACGATGGGACCGGCTCGCGTGCGGAATCGGTCGGGACGGATGCTCCCGGGATCGCCGACGTCATTGCCGCTCTTTCGGCGCTTGGCTATAATGAGGAAGAAGCCGGGGAAGCGGCGCGCCTCGCCCTTGAAACGGGCGGAGGAGAATCGCTTTCCCTGGAAGAGTGGATTCGCAGGGCTCTTCAGCAATCGCTCCGGAAATAGGGAGGGTGGGACATGGAAGACCGGATCATCTCCGCCCGGTTGTCCAGTGAGGACGAGACGGTCGAGTACAGCCTCCGCCCTCGAACGTTCAAAGAATACATCGGACAAACCCGGGTGAAGGAAAATCTCAAAGTATACATAGAAGCGGCCAAACTGCGCAAAGAGTCTTTGGATCATGTGCTTCTGTACGGACCGCCCGGATTGGGAAAGACCACGCTTGCCCAGATCATCGCCAACGAATTGGGCGTCAGCATCCGGATCACGTCGGGTCCCGCCATTGAACGACCCGGGGATCTCGCGGCGATTCTCACCAATCTCCAACCGTATGATCTTCTGTTCATCGATGAAATCCATCGCCTGAACCGGTCAGTGGAAGAAGTGCTCTATTCGGCCATGGAAGATTTCGCACTGGACATCATGATCGGCAAGGGACCGAGTGCCCGGTCCGTGCGTCTCGATCTCCCGCCGTTCACGTTGGTGGGGGCGACGACGAGGGTCGGGTCGCTTTCTTCTCCGCTTCGGGACCGTTTCGGCGTGATTTGCCGTCTCGAGTATTACACGCCGGAGGAACTGGCGCTCATCGTTCAACGAGCCGCCGATTTGCTCAACGTGAACATTTTGGGGGACGGTGCGGAGGAGATCGCATTCCGATCACGCGGGACGCCGCGGATCGCCAACCGGTTGCTGAGGAGGGTCCGTGACTTTGTGCAGGTAAGGGGAGACGGAATGATCACCGGTGAGGCGGCGCGCGATGCATTGGATCGGATCCAGGTGGACAAAATGGGGTTGGACCATTCCGATCATCGCCTGCTCCTGACGCTGATCGAGAAGTTTCGCGGGGGTCCGGTCGGACTGGACACGCTCGCGGCGGCTGTGGGAGAAGAGGCGCACACCGTGGAAGATGTCCTGGAACCGTATCTTTTGCAGATCGGATTTCTGGAGAGAACTCCCCGGGGGCGTGTGGCCACGCGGCTGTGCTACCGGCATTTCGGATTGGAGTGTCCGTCATGAATCCAGTGGCCAAAACACTCATTGTGATCGGCGGGGTGCTTGTCCTGCTGGGACTCCTGTGGCAGGTCGGCGGAAAATGGCTTCCGCTCGGCAGGCTCCCCGGAGACATCGTGATCGAAAAGGAAAACATGAAATTTTATTTTCCCATTGTCACCTGTATCGTCATCAGCCTGCTCCTGTCGCTGATCAGCTGGCTGTTCCGTCTGTTCCGCTGACGGACGGAGACGAGGATTGAAAGGATCCCGGATCCCCGCCGGCCGTTTCGCCGGCTCCCTGCAGGGAGCCGGCGAAAACGCATCGGCGGTGAGACCGGGTTTTTTGTGATGGAAACGCTTTGAGGGGAGGAAGGGAGAGAGATGGAGGTTTCCCAATTCATCTTTGATTTGCCCAAAGAATTGATCGCGCAGACGCCTGTCGCCGAGCGTTCGGGATCCCGGCTGATGACGGTGAACCGCGTGACGGGGGAGATCACTCACGGGCGGTTTCCCGACATCGTCCGGCATCTGAATGCCGGAGATGTATTGGTGCTCAATGACAGCCGCGTCCGCCCGGCCCGGCTGATCGGCGTGAAGGAAGAGACGGGAGCGCAAATCGAGTTGTTGCTCCTGAAACCGCTCGGTGAGGATCGCTGGGAAGCCCTGGTGAAGCCGGCCAAACGGGTCAAAACGGGTACCGTGATCTCTTTCGGGGGAGGACGGCTTCGTGCCGTGGCGGAGGAAGAAAGCGGAGTGGCCGGGGGACGGCTGTTCCGGCTGGAGTATGAAGCGGAAGATGTGGAAACGCTGTTTGAGGAATTGGGGCAGATGCCTCTGCCTCCGTACATTCGCGAAAGGCTGGAGGATCCGGAACGGTACCAGACCGTTTATTCGCGGGCGATCGGTTCGGCAGCGGCTCCCACCGCGGGGCTTCATTTCACGGAAGAGATTTTGGATCGGCTTCGGGAAAAAGGGGTGATCATCGCGTTCATCACCTTGCATGTGGGGTTGGGAACGTTCAGGCCGGTCACCGCCGAGCGGATCGAAGACCATGTCATGCATGCGGAGTACTATGAAATCGGCGAGGAAACGGCAACCATCATCCGGGAGGCCAAGCGGCGCGGAAACCGGGTGGTGGCCGTGGGAACGACCACGGTGCGCACGTTGGAAACGGTGGCCCGCGACTTCGGCGAAGTTCGGGCAAGCAGCGGATGGACGGACATTTTCATCTACCCGGGGTTCCGGTTTCGGGTGATCGATGCACTGCTCACCAACTTCCACCTTCCCGGTTCCACGCTGATCATGCTGGTCAGTGCGCTGGCGGGGCGGGAGAGGATCCTGAAAGCCTACGAAGAAGCGGTGAGAGAGCGGTACCGGTTCTTCAGCTTCGGGGATGCCATGCTCATCGTGTGACAAAAACTTGTCCGGACCCCTCTTCCCATCTATAATGGAAGAGCGGGCTCTTTCCGACCGGTCGGAAAGGGGAATGAAACGGGAGGATCCGAATTGGCAGTCAGATACGAATTGATCAAGGAATGCAAACAATCCGGTGCCCGTTTGGGGCGACTTCACACTCCGCACGGCACCATCGAAACTCCGGTGTTCATGCCGGTCGGCACACAGGCCACGGTCAAGGCGATGAGCCCGGAAGAACTGAAAGAAATGGGTGCCGGCATCATTTTGAGCAATACCTATCATCTGTTTCTCCGCCCGGGACACGAGATCGTCCGTGAAGCGGGTGGATTGCACGCATTCATGAACTGGGACGGCGCCATCCTCACCGACAGCGGCGGATTCCAGGTTTTCTCGCTGAGCTCGCTGAGGAACATCACCGAAGAGGGCGTCACCTTCCGTTCCCACCTGAGCGGCGAAAAGCTGTTCATCGGACCGGAGAAAGCCATGGAGATTCAGAATGCGCTCGGAGCCGACATCATCATGGCGTTTGATGAGTGTCCTCCTTGGCCCGCCGATCGGGAATATGTCAAGGCATCGACGGATCGTACATACCGCTGGCTGAAACGGTGTGTGGCCGCTCACCGGCGAAAGGATGACCAAGCGCTGTTCGGCATTGTGCAGGGTGGAATGTACAAGGACTTGCGGGAAGAGAGCGCCCGTCAGATGGTCGAACTGGATTTGCCCGGTTACGCGGTGGGCGGGCTCAGCGTCGGAGAGCCGAAGGACGTCATGTATGAAGTGCTCGGCTGGACAACCCCGCTATTGCCCAAGGACAAGCCGCGTTATTTGATGGGAGTCGGCTCGCCGGATGCGCTCATCCAAGGGGCCATTCTCGGGATTGACATGTTCGATTGCGTTCTTCCGACGCGGATCGCCCGGAACGGGACCACCATGACCAGCCGGGGAAGGATCGTCATCCGTAATGCCAAATATGCCCGTGATTTCTCTCCTTTGGATCCGGAATGCGATTGTTATACCTGCCGCAACTACACCCGGGCGTATTTGCGCCATTTGATCAAGGCGGACGAAATCTTCGGTCTGCGTTTGACCACTTGGCACAATCTTCATTTCCTCCTGCGCTTGATGGAGCAGGTTCGGCAGGCCATCCGGGAAGACCGTCTGCTCGATTTCCGGGACGAGTTCATGATGAAGTATTACGGAACACTGAATCCCCAAGTGGCGTTTTAACCGCTGCCGGGGTGACCACAATGGATGTTGAAGGAGGTTTTTTCGATGCCCAATCAATTGATGAATCTCGCATTGCCGCTGTTGATGATCGCGGTGTTTTATTTCCTGTTGATCCGCCCGCAACAGAAGCGGCAGCGTGAACGGATGAAAATGCTTGGCAATCTGAAAAAAGGCGACAAGGTCGTCACCATCGGAGGGCTGCACGGGACGATCGTGGATTTGAACGAAGAACGGGTCACCCTGAAAGTCAACGAAAACACCCGTCTGGTGTTTGAACGTTCCGCCGTCAACACGGTTGCCAACGACAGCGTCACGGAAGAGAAAGCGGAAGAGAAAAAGGAAGAAAAATCGGAAGCCTGATCGGCAAAAACCCCTTCCGGCAACACAGGGAAGAACCTGTGGCATGCCGGAAGGGGTTTTTTCATGGGGGGGTTGACGCTCCTTCTCAGCGGAAACGGCTTCCCGTGTTCACTCCGAGCATTCCTCCCAATGCTCCCGTTCCGAAGGAAGAAGCGATCAGAACAAACGGATGCAATGTCGGACGGGCATCAAAGGCCAAAAAACTGATCAAGAGGATGGTGGCGGCATAGATCAGCCCTTGAGTACCGCCGTGAATCCAGCCCCGTGAACGTGCCTTGCGGGCGGCGGCAAACCCCGCCGCAAAAAGGGACAGGGCATTGACGGAGTAAGCGATGGTCGGCAAGGAAGAAGAATCCAGGGATGAATACCGCAGCAACAGGGCAGCAGTGAACGAGCCGGCGAGAATCAATCCCCACAACCACAGCTGACCGGTCAACCACGGGGAGGACAGCCCGCGTTTGCCCCACTCAAGGAACGTTTCCTTCATCGGGACGAACCTCCTTTGCTTGGTACATGGTATGAGCCGGGTGGACAAAATATCACCGCCGTCCCTTCGGGAGAAGAAAAAAACGGAACATTCCCCGTGAAGAAGGCGGGTCATAAGTCACCCGTGAGGCGATCAAACTATGGAGGAGATGGCGTGTTCCCGGAAAGGAGGGTTTCCCGAAGGTGTTTTGGTCGATGATGCTCCGAGCGATATTTTTGTATTTTTTGCTGATGCTGGTTCTCAGGTTGATGGGAAAGCGGGAGATCGGCAAACTGTCCATCTTTGACCTGATCGTTTCCTTCATGATCGCGGACCTTTCGGCCATGGCCATCGAGCGGACCAATGAGCCCTTGGTATATTCGGTCGCGGCCATCCTGATGCTGGCAGGTCTGCAGATTTTGTTGTCTTATGTGTCACTGAAAAGCACCCGGATCCGTCGCTTGTTTGACGGGGAGCCGTTGTTTTTGATCCGTGACGGAAAAATCATGAACAACAACATGGCACAGGCCCGATACACCATGGATGACCTGTTGCAGCAGCTTCGTGAAAAAAACATTGCCGACGTGGCGGATGTGGAATTTGCCATCTTGGAAAACAACGGCAAGCTCAGCGTGTTTCCGAAACAGGAAAAAAGGCTGGCCGCAAAGGAAGATGTTTATCGCCGACCGATGCAACACCGTTTCCGCATGCCGGTTCCGCTGATCATCGAAGGAAAGGTGCAGGAAAACGGATTGCGGAAAATCGGTCAAACCCGTTTTTGGCTCAAAAACGAAATCCGGAAGCGGGGATTCTCCGACTTCCGGGATGTGTTCTACGCCAGTCTCAGTCAGGACGGCATTTTGTACGTGGACGGGAAAAACGACGACGAGTGAAGGACGTCACGACGGAAAACGACTTGCGGCTTTTTCGGGCACAAGCCCGGAGACCGAAAGACCGGCTTGACTGTCGCAAAGGGATCAGGTCGGGAAAAATCGGCCGGCCCATTTGCCCACGAAGGGGATTTTCGACAAGTCGTCCCGTTTGATCAGTCTCAGCAAGATGACCATCAACAGGTACGCGCCCAGAGAGATCAAGGTGGTGTAAAGTGTTTGCTCCAACAGGGACAGGTGGCCGAAATCCAGGAAGGAAGCGGTGACCGGAATCGCCGCCGCCGCGAGGGCCAGTTTGCCGAAATCCCTGAGATTCAGGGTGAACGGGGCGATTTTGGCCAGGGAAATGAAGTGAAGCATGGTCACGCACAAGATCCCTCCGTTGATGGCCAAGGCCACCCCGTCAATGCCCAGCTCGGGTCTGGAAGCGAGCAAAAGGATCAGTCCCGTTTTGAGCACGGCACCGACGATGGAATTTTTCATCGAGACCGTGGCATGGTCCAACCCCTGCAACACGGACGCAAACGGCCCCTGCAGGGCATGAACGATGGTGAACGGAGCCATGATCTTGATCAATCGGGCCACTTCGGGCTGTCTGTAAAGCAGGACGGACAGAGGTTCGGCCAGCATGTACAACAAAATGGCACAAGGCACGGTGGTGATCAGCGACAAGCGGATGGCTTGTTGCAGGCGGTGTTCCACCAACGTCGGGCGGTTTTGCGCGGCCGCTTCACTGACCGCGGGCACCAGGGAGACGGTGAGCGCATAGGTGATGAACGTGGGAAAGAACACCAGAGGAACGGCCATGCCTTCGAGTTGTCCGTACAGGGCGGTCGAAACGGAGGTGGCGATTCCGGCGAATGCCAAACTCTGCGAAACCACAATCGGTTCGATCGCGTAGGAAAAGGAACCGACCACCCGGCTGGCGGTGACGGGAATCGCCGTTTTGAGCAATTCGCGGATGATGTCACGGGACCGATTGAGAAACGAGTCCTTTTTTTCTTTGACCGGTTTTCCGAACAGACGGGGACGTTTCGGATCTTTTTTGAATTTCCAGATGAGAAACATCAATCCGCTGAATTCCCCGATCACCATCCCGATCATGGCTCCGGCCGCCGCGTATTCCACTCCTTTGGGAAGCAACCAACTGGCCAGCAGCAGGACGGTGACAATCCGGACGGATTGTTCGATGATGGTGGACAAAGCATACGGGCTCATGTTTTGCCGGCCCTGAAAATATCCCCGAAACACGGTGGAGACGGCGATCACGGGAATGATCGGAGCGATTCCGATCAACGTGTACAAGGCCCGGTCGTCAGTCAGAAGGGTTCCGGTGATCCAGGGGGCTCCCGCAAGAATCAGGAAAGTCACCAGCACGCTGGTGAGTCCCACGATGAACAGGGAAACGGCCAGAATGGATCGCACCCGGTGTTCTTCTCCGCGTGCTTCCGCCTCCGAAACCATTTTGGAAATGGCCACGGGAAGGCCGGCCGTCGTGATGACCACGGCAAAGATGAGAATGGGGAATGCCATGTGAAACAGACCCATTCCCTCGTCCCCGATGATTCGCGAAAGGGCGATCCTGTAAATGAACCCCAATATTTTCGTAAGCAGTCCGGCGCCGACGAGGACCAGCGTTCCGTACAAAAAACCCTGTTTGGTCACAATTCCGGTTCCTCCTTCGACCATGGTTACTACAGCGTATGACTTGTCCCCGGACGGCATGCCAACTCTCGCTCCGGAATTTCCCGCCGCATCGGAGCGCATTCCCGTCCGTTTTCCAAGTGTTCACCGATTTGCACTCTCCCCCGATCGCCGGCCCAGTGGTAAAATCAATAGGTAACTTCCATCCCGTCCATCATTTTTGTTCAGGCGGAGACAGGAATTCCCGCAGCACGGGGAGAACTGTCCTTTTGCGACTCAACATGTCGAATCGGATCGAATCTGGGGAGGGGAAGGAGAGCGATGACGAAACACGCGACGCTCAAGTCTGTCGGCAGGGAACGTCAAGGCTCCCCGGAGCTCTTGAGCGAAAAAGAGCTGATGCGTTGCATCGAGGACCTTTGCAACAGCAAAGCGGCGGAGTTCCGGATGTACGGTTACGAAAATGTCACCGGAGAGCAAATCTGGGCTTGCGTTTCGGAAAATTATCGGCGCGGTTGGCCGCGGCTCAACCGGCTGGTCAATGACATCATGTCGCTCAAGGCCAACCGGTTCATGAACTGGCTCATGCTTTCCGTGTACAAGGATTGAGCATTGGCGTTCATTCCGTGTCCCGATGCGTGGAGGCACCCGGAACGGGCAAGGTCGGCACCCGTTTCGGGTGCCCGTTTCATTTTTCTCGGGATCGAAACGTCGGTTATCTCTGGCCGGTCATCCCCTCACATGCCGGGAAATTGACAGGGTTGTCGGCAGACGGGATAATGAATATTGTTGGTGTCATACATAAAAGGAGGATCCAGTGGATGAGAGTACGCAAGGGAAAACTGGCCCTGTTTTTCCTCCTGGTCGCCGTGATCCTGGTCGTGGTGTCGACCACCACCACCGCGGTCTGGAGCCGGATCACCAAAGGTCTGGATATCCAGGGCGGATTTGAGGTGCTTTACGAGGCGGAGCAGGGGCAAAAGGTCAACACGACGATTCTCGCCCAAACGGCACAGGCCCTGCAAAGCCGGATCGATGTGCTCGGTGTTTCCGAACCGGACATCACGGTGGAACCCCCCAACCGGATCCGGGTGCAGCTGGCCGGAGTGAAAGATCAGGCCAAAGCCCGCGAGTTGCTGGGCAAACAGGCGAAGCTGACGTTTCGTGACCCCTCCGGAAAACAGGTGCTTCTGGAAGGGACTGAATTGAAAGAAAACGGGGCAAAGCTGGATTATGACGAAGCGGGGCGTCCGGTCGTTTCCCTGCAGTTGAAAGACGCGACAAAATTTGCGGAGATCACCCGCAAATATTTGGGACAACCCCTTCCCATCTATCTGGATGATCAGGAGCTCAGCGCTCCGGTCGTGCAACAGGTCATCCCCAACGGCCAGGCGGTGATCACGGGGCAGAGCAGCGCGGAGGAAGCCAAACAACTGGCCGCTCTCCTGAATGCGGGCGCCATCCCGCTGAAACTCAAAGAAGTGCAAAGCTATGCGGTGGATGCCAGCCTGGGAACCGATTCGCTGAAAGACAGCATGGAGGCGGGACTTTATGCCGTTCTCGCCATCTTTCTCTTCATGATCGGTTACTACCGCCTGCCGGGCGTGGTGGCGGTTGTCACGCTGATCGCTTATTCCTATCTGGTGTTGCTCACGTTCATGCTTCTGGACGTGACGCTCACCTTGCCGGGCATTGCCGCATTCATTCTGGGGATCGGAATGGCGGTCGATGCCAACGTGATCATGAACGAACGCATCCGGGAAGAGCTGCGCAACGGGAAAAGCGTCGCTGCGGCCAATCGCTCCGGCTCCAAGCGCTCTTTCCTGACCATTTTTGACGCGAACATCACGACGATCATCGCCGCGGCGGTGCTGTTCGCATACGGAACCGCCGGAGTGAAGGGCTTTGCGGTCTCGTTGATCGTCGGAATTCTGGTCAGCTTCCTCACGGCGGTGGCCTTGTCCCGATTGTTGATGAATCTGCTGGTACGCTCGGGCATCTTCAGAACGCCGCGGTGGTTCAGCGTCAGGGAGGATGAGATCAGTGACCTATAAACTGGATATCATGAAACACCGGAACAAGATCTTCCTCATTACGCTGATCGTGATGGCGGTGTGCATCGGGGCACTGCTGATCCGGGGGCTCAACCTGGGCATTGACTTTGAAAGCGGGACTCGTCTGGATTTTCAGGTGGGATCCAACGTCGATCTGGAAAAGGCCAAAACGGCCCTGAAGGAACTGGGATATGAAAATCTCAACGGTCGCGTGGGCGGGCCCAACAAGGAGTATCTGATTTTCCGGTTCGACCGTACCATGGACAAGGCGGAAGTGGATCACATCACGGCCAAACTGAGCGACACATTCGGAACGAACGTGGGCGTTCAGGAACAAACCGTTTCCCCCGTGGTGGGACGGGAGATTGCCCGCAACGCCATGATCTCCGTCCTGATCGCCTGTGTCGGGATCATCATTTACGTGGCTTTCCGGTTTGAATACCGGTTCGGGGTTGCCGCCATTCTTGCTCTCGCTCACGATGCGATTTTCACGGTGGGGATGTTCTCATTGCTCCAATTGGAAGTGGACCTGGTGTTCATCGCCGCCGTGTTGACCATCGTGGGGTATTCGGTCAACGACACGATCGTGATCTTCGACCGAATCCGCGAAAACATGGAACTGATGAAACCGAAAAAATGGGAAGATCTGGCGAGGTTGGTGAACGACAGCATTCATCAGACGATGACCCGTTCCATCAACACCGTTGTGACGGTTCTGTTCGCCGCCCTGTTTCTCTGGATTCTCGGCGGGGAAAGCATCAGCAACTTCTCACTGGCCCTGCTCTTCGGTTTGGTTGCCGGCGCGTACTCTTCCATTTTCGTGGCCAGCCCCGTTTGGGCGGTCTGGAAATGGAATTCGATGCAAAAGAAGAAAGAACGTCGCGAACAGCCCGAACCTGTTCTCGAATGATGCATATGGCAAGCTTTTTCGGTCCATACTGTGGACAAACGACAGCCGCGGACAATAAGCCGCGGCTTTTTCCGTGGGAGGCGGGGGCATGAGTCGGCGTTTGTCCGAGGTTCGGAAGGGAGCCTGGTTGTCACTGACGGTCAATCTCTTTTTGGCCGTATTGAAAACGGTCGTCGGATGGCTGTTCGGCAGCCGGGCCTTGTTGGCTGACGGGATCAATTCGGCCACCGACGTGGTATCGTCTCTGGCGGTGCTGTACGGCATCCGCTTGGCCCACACGCCGCCGGATGAAGAACATCCCTATGGACACGGGAAGGCTGAAATCGTCATCAGTGCCGTCATTTCCATGATCGTGGCCTGGGCGGGCATCGAAGCGGGGATCACCGCGGCGAAAGCGTTTTTCAAGCCGCTTGAACCGCCGACTTGGCCCGCTTTGGCGGCGGGACTGTTGTCCATTGCGGTGAAGGAGGGCATGTTCCGGTATTCCCTGTGGTTGGGAACGAAGTGGAACAGCCGGTCGATGATCGCCAGTGCCTGGGATCACAGGGCGGATGCGGTGGCCACCGTTGCGGCCTTGGTCGGCATTGCCGGGGCCATGGTGGCTCCCGTCGTGGGGGCTCCGTGGCTGGCGCTGCTCGATCCGATGGCGGGAGTTTTGGTGGCGGTGCTCATTTTGCGCGTGGCGGTCCGGTTGTTCAAGGACGCACTCCGGTCGGGCATGGACCGGGTGCTCGAAGAAGAGGAAGTCCGCGGGATGAAGGAAGTGGCCGATTCCGTTCCGGGAGTGATCCGCATTGACCGGTTGCTCGCCCGGGAACACGGTCATTACGTCATCGTGGACATCCGGGTGGCCGTTGATCCCCGGATCACGGTGGAAGAGGGGCATGCGATCGGCAAGCAAGTGAAACGGAAGTTGCTGGAATCCTTCGATCATGTGGAAGATGTGTTCGTCCATCTCAATCCGTGGGGAGAAGACGAACATTGACCGGCCGGTTGCCGTCAAATTTTCCGGCGTTCGTGGTATAATGGAGAGCGCAAAGCGAGGTGAGCGCTTGGTGCTTCGAGCCAGAACGCGTTGGCAACTGCAGGATGCGGATCAAGCCATGACCGATCGGCTGGTTCAGACGCTCGGAATCCATCCCCTGGTGGCCGCCATGCTGGTGAGCAGGGGCATCACGACGGCGGATGAAGCGAAGGGATTTCTGAATCCCCGGTTGGAGGATCTTCCGGATCCTTTTTTGCTGGACGGGATGGACAAGGCTGTTCAAAGAATCCGAAAAGCGATCGCATCCGGTGAACAAATTCTTGTGTACGGCGACTATGACGCGGACGGCGTATGCTCCACGGCGCTACTGCTGCTTGTGCTGAAAAGGCTGGGAGCCGTCGTGGATCATTACATACCGAACCGTTTTCGTGAAGGTTACGGGATCCATGGTGAAGCGCTGAAAACGGCCAAGGTCCGTGGAATTTCCGTCGTAGTATCCGTCGATACCGGCATTTCCGCTGCCATGGAAGCGGAACTCGCCAAGGAATTGGGGCTGGACCTGATCATCACCGATCACCATGAGCCCCCGGATGTGTTGCCTGATGCATATGCGGTGATCAATCCGAAGAAGCCGGGTTGCCCGTATCCGAACAAGGCGTTGGCAGGAGTGGGAGTGGCGTTCAAGCTGGCGTCTGCCCTGCTCGGACATCCTCCGGAAGAAGAGATGGACATTCTGGCGCTCGGCACCATCGCGGATCTCGTCCCGCTCACGGGGGAAAACAGGGTGTTCGCCGCCCACGGCCTGAAGAGGATGAATCTCCGTCGGCGGACGGGGATCCGCGCTCTGCTTGACGTGGCGGGAATCGACGGAGAAGTCACTTCCGGCCATGTGGCATTCGGACTGGGTCCCCGGATCAACGCGAGCGGCCGACTGGACAGCGCCGAGCTGGCCGTCCGTCTTCTGCTGAGTGAAGATCCCGGAGAAGCGGAATTGTTGGCGCGCAAGCTGGATGAGATGAATCGAAAGCGGCAGGAACTGGTGGAGGAGATGGCGGCGGAAGCGGCGGCCGTCGTGGAAAGCGATCCCGAAACCTACCGCCATGCCATTGTCGTGGCCAAAGAAGGCTGGAATGTCGGAGTGGTGGGGATCGTCGCTTCCCGCTTGGTGGAGCGGTTTTACCGACCTTCCGTGGTGCTGGGAATCGATGCGGAGACGGGGAAAGCCAAGGGTTCCGCCCGCAGCATCGCCGGGTTTGACATGTACGGGGCGCTGACCGCCTGCAAGGAACTTTTGCCGCATTTCGGCGGCCATGCCATGGCTGCCGGAATGACGCTTCGATCCGAGGATATCGGGAAGCTGCAGGCAAAACTCTCCGAACAGGTGAGGCTGACGATGAAGCCCGAAGACATGATTCCCATGTCGAGGGTGGAAGCCGTTCTGTCGGTGGATGAGGTGGAGCACCGTCTGATCGAACAGATCGAAGCCCTCGCCCCGTTTGGCATGGGCAATCCGACACCGCTGTTTGTGCTCAGGGATCTCAGGTTGGCAAAGATGAAAGTGGTGGGGGCACAGGGAAATCACCTGAAACTGACGGTGGAGGCCGGAGGAAAGTGGCTGGACGCGGTGGCGTTTCGCATGGGAGAGTTGGCGGATGATCTCAGCCACGGTTCGCGGGTCGAACTCCTGGGAGAGCTGTCCATCAACGAATGGAACGGGAACCGAAAACCGCAGCTGCTGGTCAGGGACTTGGCCGTTCCGCATCTCCAGTTGTTCGACTGGCGCAGCAACCGGTTTTCTCTGGATCGCCTTTCGGACCGGGATGATCCGGGGACGCTGTATGTGTGCATGCGAACCGACGATCCGGTCAAAAACCGGCATCTGGCCGGGAAGGCTGTCGCGTATTGGCCGGAAGCGGTGGACTGCCCGGACTCCGTGGAAGGCGTCCGCCGATTGGTGTTGGTGGATCCTCCGCCCGATCTGGAAACGTTTTCCCGGGTGATTCGGCGCTTCGTGAACGTGGAGCGGATCTATTTTCTCTTCGGGGATGCATCATTTGACGATGTATTGGCCAAAACTCCGGACAGAGAACATTTCAAAAAATTGTACGCCTGCCTGCATGCGCGCGGAAAGCTCCGGTTTCCGGCGGATCTGCCTGCACTCGTCAGGGCAACGGGATTGCAAAAACGGACACTTTCTTTTATGATTCAAGTGTTTGAGGAACTGGGCTTTTTGAAACGAAGCCATGGACTCATCGAACTCGTGCCCTCGCCCGTCAAAAAAGCGCTTACGGAATCGGAGCTGTACCGGAGCCAGATCCGTCGAAGCGAAGTGATGGAGAAACTGATTCTTTCCGGGCACGAGGAATTGTGTCGTTTGACATTATCCATATCCGCCTTCAGGAACACAGGAGGACTCGCAGATGGACTTCAAGGAAAAGATTCGCGTCATCCCGGACTTTCCGCAGCCGGGGATTCGGTTTAAGGATATCACCACGCTGTTGAAAGACGGTGCCGGATACAAGGCGGCCATCGATCGACTTGCGGAACTTTTGAAGGATTACGAAATCGATGTCATCGTGGGACCGGAAGCCCGCGGATTCGTGGTCGGCGCCCCGCTCGCCTACAAACTCGGAGTGGGCTTCGTTCCCGTCCGCAAATCCGGAAAGTTGCCGGCTGAAACGATCCAGGTCGACTACAGTCTCGAATACGGCAAAGACGCTCTCGCCATGCACAAAGATGCCATCGAACCGGGACAGAAAGTGTTGATCGCAGACGATTTGCTGGCCACCGGAGGCACCATTTCCGCCACGAGCCGTCTGGTGAAACAGCTGGGGGGAGTGCCTGTTGCCGCCGCGTTTTTCATCGAATTGACCTATTTGAACGGGCGTGAGAAACTGGAGGATCTCGACGTGGTGTCGCTGGTTCAATACTGAGTGACCCCCCTCGTCATGAGTCATTCACCCCCGACGCTTGAATGAGAAAGGCGGTGCCGGACGGATTGCCGGATGCATGTCCGCCCGGCTTCCCTTCTCCGATGCTCGGGGGTTTTCCCGTCGGATCAGGTTCTGAACATTTTGTCTTCATGGAGGATTGGGGAAATGGAATCTGCCCGCCTCAGGTATCGTCCTTACAAGCCGGAAGATGATTGGTTTTTCATGTCTCTGTGTCTGGACCCCGATGTGATGCGGCATATCGGGGACGGACGGGTACGCGGCCGAAAAGAAATCGGGGAATGGTTTCAGAATGTGCTGGCACGAAGCAGGACCGGTTTCGGACCGTGGGTGGTCGAAAAAAAGGACACGGGGGAACCGGTCGGTCAAGCCGGATTGGTCAAACAAATTCTGGACGGAAAAGAAGAATGGGAGATCGGGTATTGGATGAAAAAGTCCTGTTGGGGCAAGGGATATGCTTCGGAAGCGGCTGCGACTTTCCGCGATTTCGCCCTGCTCGATCTTCGGTTGGATCGCGTTATCAGCATCATTCAACCGGCCAACATCGCTTCGATTCGGGTGGCCGTGAAGATCGGCATGTCCCTGGAACGACATACGCGATTCCAGGGGATTCCGGTGGCGGTGTATTCGCTTCAGGCCGGGAAAACCGGTGAAGATGGAGGATTCTGATGCGTGCGGAGGAAAACTTCCGAAAAAACGGAGAAAACGGTGGGCAAGGCATCCGATGGCCGGTCGTGATCCGACACCGGATGCCCGTCCGCGGAAACAGCGACACTCCCGGAACGGGGTTCTTCCCGGACGGGAGCTTTTTTCAGTCTTCGTTTCTGCGGATCCACTCACCCAAGGCCTCGAACGGCTTTTCCACTTCCTCGAGGCGATCCCATTCCTCCAGTTCCATGTGGGCGGGGTGGTCCAGGTCGAAATAAAAGAACGGCTTTTCTCCGTTGGACGCTTCTTGGGCCTGATGGCCCGGCGTGTTTCGCGGTTTGTCAGACACAGACGGCACCTCCGGAAGTCGGGATCGAAATGGGCCTTCGGGAGATAGTTTGTGTGGATGGATCATTTTTTATCAAAAGGGGTTCTGTATTAACACAATCTGTTGAATAACAGAATACTGTTATAATATAATATACCTGTAACACGAAGGGTGAAGGACGTGAGGGTGAATGAAACCGGATTCTGATCGGGATCAGACCAAGCGGTGTGAAGCTTGCGGCGCCGAGATCGTCGTCCCGGAGGGTGTGCATGCGGAAGAACACGCCGGGATCGTTCGGGATCTGCTTCTGAAGCATTATGAATGACCGTTCATTCAAAGACGCAAAGTGCCTCCGGTCGTCGTGATCCGGATTTGCGGGCGGAGGGCTTGCTTCCTGTTTCAAGCGTCTTTTCGGGGGGAAATCCCCTGACAAAGGGCGCTTTTTTTGTTTCCGCGTTCTTTGGACTCCATGATATGATGGATATCGGAATCCCCGCATGGGGATGGCTGATCGTTGCGGAAAGGCAGGTTGAAGTCTGTGGCCCGCATCAGGGTATCCCGAAAGCTCTTTTCCCGTTACCGGAGCATCAGTCAGGCCATCCGGGATGCCGTGAACGGAACGGTGATCGAGGTGGAACCCGGGGTGTACCGCGAAGAGCTGATCATTGATCGGCACGTTGAACTGGTCGGGGTGGGAGAGCCCGGAAGCGTGACGGTTCTCGGCAAACGTCATGCCGTTGTCGAGATGGCCACCGGTTATGCCGTTCTTCGAAATCTCACGCTCAAACACTCCGGGCCATCCCGGTTTCCGGTCATCCTCATTCCACGCGGTGCATTGGTCGTGGAAGATTGCCGGATTCAGGGCGGGAACGGCCCGGCCGTGGCACTGTTCGGCCGTGATGCGGAACCCGTCTTCCGCCGTACCGCTCTGTCCGGGGAAAGCAATGTGGCCGTGCTGTGTCGCTCATCCGGCAAAACGTTGTTTGAGGATTGTCGGATTCGGGGAGACAGCGGACTGGCCGCCGTTTTGGTGGCGGAAGGGGACCCGCTGTTCAGGCGGTGCGTGGTGACGGGTGACCCCGGATACGGGGTGTTTGTCGAAGAGCAAGGAGGAGGACGCTTCGAAGACTGTGATTTTTACGGGTTTGATCACAGTCCGGCCATCGGGATCATCGGCGGGACCCCGTTGTTTCGGCGTACGAGAATCCATGACGGAAACGCTTCCGGAGTGGTGATGGACGGAGGCAAGGCCATTTTCGAAGAGTGCGTCTTTTTTTCGCTGGGCAAGAGCGAACCGGCGATTCGGGCGAGGGGTTCGGCCGTCCCCAGATTGGAGGACTGCGTGATCAAACATTGCCCCGGCGGCGGCCTCCTGTTTCAGGAAGAAGCCGGCGGTCTGGTGGATCGCTGTGAACTGTACGGATTCAAGGACGCTCCGGCCGTCACCTTGTTGAGCGACGCACAACCCCAGTTGCTCCGTTGTCGCATTCATGACGGCAACCGGGAGGGGGTGCTCGTGGACGAGGGAGGACGGGGGATCCTGGAGAGTTCGGAAGTGAGCGGATTCAACCGCGATCTGGTTCATGTAACCGGAGAGAGCCGGCTGGATCTGGTTCGTGTGACGTTGCGGGACGGAGGGGCCCGTGGTGCGGTATTCCTGCGCAAGTCGCGAGGCATTCTCCAGGACACGATGTTCTCCGCCTTCCGGCGGGATGCGGCATTTCAAGCCGCGCAAGCTTCGGATCCGTCCCTGTCGAACTGTCTGTTCCGCGATGTGGACGTGGCGGTGCGCCTGAGGGAACATGCCCGCGGAACGTTCGTGGATTGCCGGTTTGAAGGAGTTTCCGGAAAGATTTGGGATGTGGAGGACAGCCAGCCGGAAATCGTCGGCGACGTCGTGGATTCGGCACGCTCTCACGGGATTGGGGACGTTTCGGAAACGCCGTCGTTTGTCCTCCTGTTCGAAGAACTGGTGGGGCAGGAACTGGCCAGGCGGAAAATCTTGGATGTCTTGCTGTACGTGGATTATCTGCGGGAGAGGAAGAATCGGGGGATGTTTGCGGATTCGGCCTTTTCCCTTCACGCTGCTTTTCTGGGTCCTCCGGATACGGGAAAAACCCGTGCCGCGGAGTTGTACGGCATTGCTTTGCGGGAACTGGGGATGTTGACCCGGGGACATACGGTTCGCATCGGTGTTCGGGAAGCGAGCGACCCCGTCCTTCTGTCACGCGCCCTCGATGAGAGTGCCGGAGGCGTCTTGCTGGCGGTGGATGTCCACGAGTGGTTTCGGCAAGATTCCGCGAATGCGCGCTCTCATCTGGAACGTTGCGTAAAGGCGATCGGAGGAGATTGCGTGCTGGCCGTCACGGGAGACATCGATCCGCATTCGACGCTTCTTCCGAAAGAGTGGATTCGTCACCGTTTTCTCTTTCGGGAGTATGATGCGGAAGGGATGGCGGCCTTGTTCGGGAAAATGGCCGAGAGAGAGGAGTACCGGCTCCATCTGTCCGTCAAGCCCGTGCTTGTCCGGGAAATGACCCGGTTGATCCGGTTGGACTCCGCGGTCACCCGGGGGGCCAAGGTGAAAATGTTTTGGGAGAAAGTGAAGATGAAACACGGCCGGCGCTGTGCGTCGGTGCCCAAATCGGCCAGAACCACGGAGCTGCTTTCCACCATTCTCCCGGAAGATGTGGGTGACGTGGAATTCACCGAAGTGAATCCCGGACATCCCGGTTGGTTGGACGCGCTTTCCCGATCCCAAAGCGCCTCCCTTGACAAATGATTCCGGGAGCGTATCATGGTTCCGTATGGCAAGTGGGAAGACAAAGAACGGGAATGTTGACACGTTCCGTCGGACCGCCTCCGGTTTGCTTGTCAACGGGCGGTGCGATTTGCGGATACAAGCACCGGCGGAAAACGGGTTTGTCATCCTTCTCAATCACGGTGCTTGCCAGGTGGGGGTTTACATCACAATGGGCACTCTTTTGTATGTGACGGCCAATCCGAAAGATGAGCGGGAATCCATCAGCCTTCAGGTGGGACGAGCGTTTCTCAATGCATATGAGTTGGCCAATCCTTTGGACGATGTCGTGGAACTGGACTTGTACCGGGAAGATATTCCCCTTCTTGATCATGATGTGTTCAGCGGTTGGAACAAAATGGTGACCGGCGTGCCGATGACGAGAGAAGAACGGAGAAAGCTCGTCCGCATCAATGAGCTGGCGGATCAGTTCGCGTCGGCGGACAAGTACGTGTTCGTGACCCCGATGTGGAATTTCGGATTGCCTCCGATGTTCAAGGCTTACATCGACAACGTTTGTCTGGCCGGAAAAGCGTACAAGAACACGGAGTACGGACCGATCGGCCTGCTTGTCGGAAAGCGTGCGGTCCACATTCAGGCCCGGGGCCGCACGTATTCCCACGGGGCGGCCCGGGCAATGGATTACGCGGACAGCTATGTCCGGTTGATTCTGGGCTTCATGGGGATCACCGACGTGCGCTCCGTGATCGCGGAGGGAACGCTGGATCCCGAAAACGTGGGGCGTGCGCTGCAGCAAGCGCTTCAGGAAGCAAAAAAAGTGGCGGTGGAATTCGCACGGTCGTAAACCCGGCTTGTCCAAACGATCTGCGTCATTCCTTCGGGAATGGCGTTTTTCGTTTGGAGGCAGACTGACATTCAGCAAAAAAAATCTTGACGGCCCGGAGAAACAAAAGGTATGATACTAACTAAAAGTTAGTTATTAACAAAAAGAACAATTTGAAAAGGAGTGGCGGGAAATCATGGCCAAACTGCTGTACATCACCGCAAATCCCAAAACACCGGACGAATCGTTCAGCTTGAGATTGGGAGAAGCGTTTTTGAAAACATACCGGGAAGTGGCGCCGGGAGATGAAATCATCAGATTGGATCTTTACAAAACGGATATCCCTCACATTGATGCGGACGTGTTCAGCGGCTGGGGCAAACTCACTCGCGGGGAAGATTTGACGGATGATGAACGTCGCAAGGTGGAGCGGATCAATGAATTGACCGAGCAGTTCATTGAAGCGGACAAAGTGGTCTTTGTCACTCCGATGTGGAACTTTATGTTCCCTCCCATCCTCAAGGCTTACATCGACACGATCGTCATGGCGGGAAAAACGTTCAAGTACACCGAGCAAGGGCCGATCGGTCTCCTGAAGGACCAGGGCAAGAAAGTGGTGCATCTTCAGGCCCGGGGAGGCATTTACTCCGAGGGACCCAGCCGGGAGCTGGAATTTGGTGACCGCTACCTGCGAGCGGTGCTCGCCTTTATGGGAGTCACCGATGTCCGTACCGTGGTCGCGGAGGGAATGGCCTTCACGCCGGATCGGGCCGAAGAAATCATGGAACGCGCGGAGGCACACGCCCAAGACGTTGCGGTGGAGATGGCCCGTTCCTGATCACATCAAACGGCCGGAGAAGGAAAACATCCTCTCCGGCCGCCTTTCATTTCGGATTCAATCTTTTCTTCTCATCCGGGCACAAGCCAGTTCCATTTTGCTTCGGGCAAGTGCCAGGGTTTTCTGCAATTCCAATTGGGGAACAAACGCTTGTTCTTCACCGGCCAATCCACAGTTCGGACAGGATATGATCCGCCGGGCATCCGGGCGGAATCGTTCGGAGGAAAACGTCGAAAGACATGCGGGACACTCCAGTTCCGGGATTCGAGGCACGGACAAGGTCGATGAACTTGAATCCCGGAGGCTGACTGATTTCACGTTCCAACACTCCTTTTGAGTTTGCGCAATGTTCTGTGGAAATCTCCTGGATGAGAAGGTGAGTACACTTATTCGTGATCACTCCGTCCGTTTCCTTCCTTTGTTGGAAATTCCATGAATCTTCGGGGAATCCAAGACGGGGCGGGCTGACCTCTCTTGATTTTCAGGCGGAGAAGCCGAATTCGGCAGGGAGTCCGGTTTCGCGGGGATGACCGGTGTCATCTGTGCAGCTGTACAGAAAACCATGGCAAGACGGCATTTTTTCTCATAAGGCAAAAAAGGGAGACTTTTGCTAAAATGGTATTGTATCCGTTTGCAAGAACCGCGGAACTGGAGGGAACACCATGCCTTTTTATCATCGCCTCGGTCAGATTCCACACAAGAGGCACATTCAATTCAGACAGCCGGATGGCAGCCTGTACCGGGAACAGGTGATGGGTACCAAAGGGTTTTCCGGAAATCAGTCGATTCTTTACCACATCCATCCGCCGACGCAGGTGAGTGAGGCGAAGTTGTTGCGGGAGTGGGCCGCTCCCGTCGAAGAGGAAGGAGCCAACCGCCACCGGCATTTCTTCACCTTTGATGCCGAACCGGGCGGAGATCCCGTGGACGGTCGGAAGCATTGGCTGATCAACGACGATGTGGCCATTGCCACCTGCATGCCGACCGAACCGATGAATTATTTCTTCCGGAACAGTGACGGCGATGAAATCTTGTTCGTCCATGAAGGGGAAGGCGTGCTGGAGACGATTTTCGGCGACATTCCGTATCGGCCCGGCGATTACTTGGTCATCCCGGTCGGCACCACGTACCGCCTGGAAATGAAAAAGGGACCGACCCGCCTTTTGGTGATCGAGTCGACGGGTGAGATCACGACGCCGAGACGGTATCGCAATGAACACGGTCAATTGATGGAACACAGCCCGTTCTGTGAGCGGGACATGCGGCCTCCGGAAACGTTGAACCCCCGGAACGAATCGGGACGGTTCGAAGTCCGTGTCAAGGCGCGAAACCGGCTTCATTCCTACATGTTTGATTTCCATCCGTTCGACGTGGTCGGATGGGACGGATATCTCTTCCCGTATGCGCTGAGCATTCACGACTTTGAACCGATCACCGGGTCGATTCATCAGCCGCCGCCGGTTCACCAGACCTTCGCCGGTCCCAACTTTGTCGTTTGCTCGTTTGTGCCGAGGATGTACGACTATCATCCGCTGGCGATTCCGGCGCCGTATTATCACAGCAACGTCAACAGCGATGAAGTGCTGTATTATGTACACGGCAATTTCATGAGCCGCAAGGGCATTCGCGAGGGATCACTCACCCTGCATCCGAGCGGCATTCCCCACGGTCCGCACCCGGGCAAGATGGAAGACAGCATCGGCAAGGATCGTACGGAGGAACTGGCGGTGATGGTGGACACGTTCCGTCCGCTTCACGTGACCCGGGCGGCACTGGAATTTGAAGATTCGGGGTATATGTACAGCTGGCTTCCCCCGAAGGAGTGAAGACGAGTGATCATCGATCCGAAGCAGCAGTCAAAGAAGGACAATTACAAGCTCCTGATCGGCAGCGTGCTCCCGAGACCGATTGCCTTTGTCACGTCGCTGGGACCGAACGGGACGCTCAATGCCGCTCCGTTCAGTTTTTTCAACGTGGTGGGAACACAGCCGCCGCTTTTGGCGTTCAGCTGCATCCGAAAGCCGGGCGGAGTGATGAAGGACACGGCCCGAAACATTCTGGAACACGGAGAGTTTGTCGTTCACGTGGTGGACGGAAACAATGTCGCCATGGTCAATGACACGTCGATCGACTTTCCTCCGGAAGAAAGCGAGGCGGAAGCCGTCGGATTCACTCCGGTGCCTTCCGAAGCGGTGAAAGTTCCCGGACTGAAAGAGGCCAAGATCCGGATGGAGTGCCGGCTGTACCGGCATTTCGTGTTGGGCGGAACGGATGAGGAGCCGGACTGTGATCACTTGATCGGTGAAGTGGTGCTTTTCCACATCGACGACGCTCTCTGTGACGGCGGCAGAATCGATACCGTCGCCCTCGATCCTGTCGGACGTCTGGCGGGAACGACTTATGTCCGGTTGGGAGAAATGTTTTCGATGCCGCGCCTTTCGTACGGCGAGTGGCGCGAAAAAACAAACGGGGCGTGATACAATCCGGGATGAAATTCCGGGGAAGTTTGCGAGCCCCGTGCGGATCGGTCGGATGCCGATTTGCTTCCGGATCACGAAAAAAAGAGGCGCCCCCGGGAGGCCGCTTTGTTTCGTCTCCCTGGGGCGCCGACGTTCTTCCCGGGGTTTCCCGGGGTTTTTTTGTCAGGAGTTCATGTTTTCGTATTTTTTCTGTTTGGCGTGACGGGCCCGTTCGTTTTTGGCCAGAAATTTTTTGCGCAGCCTGAACGTTTGCGGGGTCACTTCGAGCAATTCATCGTCTTTCATGATTTCCAGCGCATCATCGATGGTCAACCGGCGGGGGGTGTCCAGACGGATGGCTTCTTCCGCGGTGGCGCGCCGGATGCCTGTCAGGTGTTTTTTCTTGCAAACGTTGACATCCAGATCGTTTTCGCGGATGTGTTCGCCCACGACCATGCCCTCGTACACTTCCGTTCCGGGGGTGATGTACAACGTTCCCCGTTCCTGGGCGGAATGAAGGGCATAGGCGGTGGCCGTGCCCGTTTCCCAGGCGACCAGGGACCCGAATTCGTGGGATTCGATGGGGCCGGCATACGGCTCGTATCCGGCGAACCAGGTGTTCATCAGAGCCTCCCCGCGGGTGGCGGTGAGCAGTCGCAGCCGGAAGCCCAGCAATCCGCGTGACGGAACTTTGTAGGTGATCCGGAGGTTTCCGCTTTCCAGCACCTGCATGTCCTGCATCTGACCCTTGCGTTTTCCGAGAAGTTCCACGACGGAGCCCTGATGGTCGGGGCTGACCTCGATCTCCACCATTTCGTACGGCTCCAGTTTTTTGCCGCCCGACTCCTTGTAAATGACTTCGGGCTTGCTCACCTGGAACTCGTATCCTTCCCGACGCATGGTTTCAATCAGGATGCTCAGATGCAGCTCCCCTCTCCCGGAGACCAGGAAGTTGTCGGCGGAATCCGTGTCTTCCACGCGCAGAGCCACGTCTTTTTCCGCTTCCCGAAGCAACCGTTCCCGGATTTTCCGGGAAGTGAGATGGGTTCCGTCCCGTCCGGCGAACGGGCTCGTGTTCACGCCGATCATCATGCGCAGGGTGGGCTCTTCCACTTTGATCGGCGGCAACGTTTCGGGGCATGACGGGTCCGACAGGGTATCGCCGATGCCCGTTTTGCCCAGTCCGGTGACGGCGATGATGTCTCCGGCGACGGCTTCCTCAACCTCTTTTCGTCCGAGGCCTTCATGGGTGAACACCTGCCCGACCTTCACCTGTCTGGTTTCCCCGGAAGCCTCGGTGAGCAGCAGCGTCTGGTTGCGGCGCATTTTGCCCCGTTGCAGACGACCGATGACGATTTGCCCTTTGTAATCGTCATATCCGAGCAGGGTGGCCTGCATCAGGGTCGGTCCTTGGGGATCCACCCGGGGATGGGGAACTTCATTCAAGATGGCTTCGAACAGGGGAATCATGGAATTTTCCAGCCGGTCCGGTGCGGTGCCGGAAACGCCGGACAGCCCGCTGGCGTAAATCACGGGAAAATCGCATTGTTCGTCCGTGGCCCCCAGGTCGACGAACAGGTCGAACGTGGTGTCCACCACCCAATCGGGTCGGGCGTTGGGCCGGTCGATTTTGTTGACGACCACGATCACCCGGTGGCCGCGTTCCAGTGCTTTGCGCAAGACGAAGCGCGTTTGCGGCATGGGGCCTTCCACGGCGTCCACCAGAAGAAGGGCGCCGTCCACCATGTTCATCACCCGTTCCACTTCTCCGCCGAAGTCGGCGTGACCGGGCGTATCCACGATGTTGATTTTGACGCCTTGATAGTGAACGGCGGTATTCTTGGACAGAATCGTGATGCCGCGTTCCCGTTCCAGAGCGTTCGAGTCCAGCACCCGTTCTTCCACCTGCTGGTTCTCGCGGAAAATCCGGCTTTGCCGGAGCAGAGCGTCCACCAGCGTGGTTTTGCCGTGGTCGACGTGCGCAATGATGGCGATGTTGCGAATTTGTTCCGGTCTCTGCATGTTTGGTCGGGAGTCGTGACGGACTCCTGCCCTCCTTTGTCTGGAATCCACTCTCGAATGGTACCACAGTCGGCAGGGGATGTGCCAGTGCGGGAGACCAGGGGATTCATCATTGCGAAACCGTGATGTTTCGACGCCGTCCCGTCCACACCCACACCATGACGGCAATCGTGGCCGGGAACAGCATCGACCAGCCGGTGAACGGGAGCAGCGCGCCGGTCGCGATCAGGGAAATCCAGCTCATCTTCCGTCCGACGGGGTCGTCTTTCAGCAACCGGATCCCTGCCGCACACCCGATCAGGTAGGTCAGCAGAAACGAAGCGTTCGGCAGCAACAGAAGGATCTTGAGCGGAATCATTCCGGTGGCATACAGGGACAGGATCACGAAAAAGCAGGCGGCCAAAAAGAGGATCCCGCCCACCGGCGTTTGCCGGCCGGACAGGGTGGCCAAGCGTTTCGGAGCGGCTCCGGACTCCGCCAGCGCATAGGCCAACCGGGCTCCGGCGCCTCCATAAGTGATGGAAGTCCCGGTGCAGATCAGAAAGCCGGTGATGCCGGTGACGATTTTTCCTCCGGTTCCGAAGATCCGGTCAATGACGTGAACAAGCGATGCATCCGACATGCCGCCGCCGTAACTCGCGGTACCCACCGTGGCCAGAGCGGTCAGAAAGTACAGCAGTCCCACGATCACGGAAGCGATCACGATGCTTTTGATCATGTCGCGACGGGGATCAACGAATTCCCCTGACAGATGGGAAACGGCTTCCCAGCCGATGAAACACCAGAACAGAATGGTCGCGGACTGACCGACGGCCATCCATCCGTTCGGGGCGACCGGTGTGAAATGGGCGGATTCAATGTGAGGGGCGGATCCGACGATGACCATCAAGAGTACGGCGATGATGGCGGTGACGATCAGGATCTGGACGTTCCCCCCGAGATGCATGCCTCTCCAATGGATCAGCAGGGTGATCCCCAGCAACACGGCGGCCAGCAGAATCCGGACACCTTCTCCCAGCCCGAGGGAGGTGCTCAGGTACCCGGCGCCGATCAGGGCGTTGACCGGTGAACCGATGGCCACGGAGATCAGGAAAAACCAGCCGACGCATGCTCCGGCCCGTTCGCCGAATGTCAGTCGGACAAAATGGGACACACCGCCCGCATGGGGGTGACGCGTGGACAGCCAACCCATCACCAGGGCCATCGGCAGCATCAGCACAAGCATCACACCCCACGCAAAAAGGGAAGCGGGACCGGCCATTTCCGCGGCCAGGCCTGGCACGGCCAGGATGCCGGATCCCATGACGGCTCCAATGTACAAGGCGATCGCCTGCGGCAGGCGAATGGTTTTCGCAAGTGGTTGCATGCGACTCTCTCCTGTCCATTTCGAAATGTTTTTCTGTTACCATGATCTTACTTCAAGGGGTTCTGATCAGTAAAATAGATAGATATAATAGAAATGATCGGGAAAATCGATGGGGAGGAGGGCGGACCGTGGAATGGAGACATCTTCACACGTTCAAGACCGTGGTGGATGCGGGAGGCATGACGCGGGCGGCAAAGCAACTCGGATACGCCCAATCCAGCGTGACCGCACAGATCCAGGCTTTGGAAGAGGAATTGGGATTGCCGCTGTTTGACCGGCTGGGCAAAAAAATCGTGCTGACCGAAGCCGGCAATCGCCTGTATGAATACGCGGTGAAATTGCTGTCGTTGCACGGAGAAGCGCTCGAAGCCGTCCGGTCGGGACGGGAGCCCGCCGGAACGCTGGTGATCGGGTCTCCGGAATCGCTTGCCGCTTTTCGGCTGCCGCCGATCATCAGGGAGTACAGGCGCCGTTTTCCCCGGGTGAAATTGGTTCTGGAGCCCGGTTCATGTCAGGAAATGCGGCGGCTCGTGAAAAGCGGGGAACTGGATGTGGCATTCATCATGGAAACGGACATGGAAGACGAGGATCCCGAATTGGTGGTGGAGCCTCTGGTGACCGAAGAGATGGCTCTCATTGCCCCTCACGGTCATCCGCTAGCCGATTTGCCGGAGGTGAAGGCGGAACACCTGGCCGGCGAATCCTTTTTGCACACGGAAACGGGCTGCAGTTACCGTGCCCTGTTTGAACGGTATCTGTTGACGCAAGGCATCCGTTCGGAAGAAGGTGCGGAATTCTGGAGCATCGAGGCGATCAAAAACTGCGTCCATGCCGGCCTCGGTCTTGCTTGTCTGCCGCTGATCGCCGTGCGCAAAGAGATCGAGGAAGGAAAGCTGCTGAGGCTGAATTGGGATGATCGCTCTTGCCGGGTCACCACCTTTCTGGTACACAACCGGAAAAAATGGGTGTCGCCGGCTCTGGAGGAATGGATCGGGATCGTGAGGGAGAACGCGGACCGTTGGACTGATTCGAATGTTTGATTCCCGTTCGGAACGTTTGTTCTTGTAAAAATCACCCGTCTTTTGTTATGATTTGGAGGGTTAATGAAACAAGGCGGGGGGTATCCAAATAAAAGAAACAAAAATGTTTCAAAAGTTTATTTTGATTCCGGAAACGATCAGGCGTTTGTTTCCCGGGATCGGGAGGGATGGGGAGAAATGAGTGTGTTCAAGGATCTTTGGTGGTTCTTTCGCATGGAGAAGCGCGCTTATGCCATCGGGATCCTGGTCCTCCTGGTGCTTGCGCTGACGCACCTGATCTTCCCGTATGCGGTCAGAGTGGTGATCGACCAAATCGCGGCCGGTACCCTGCAAATGAGTGATCTCGTGTTCTGGTCGGTGGGTTTGCTGGCGGTCGCCGTTTTCGAATACGGTTTGGGCGTGATTTGGAGGCTGCAACTTTTCGGAGCGGCCAACCGCTTGGGGAGACTTCTCAGGGACCGTCTGTATCGTCATTACACGAAAATGTCTCCGGCGTTTTATCATCGGCGGAGAACCGGAGATCTGATGGCTCACGCCACCAATGACATTCAGGCCGTCGTCGGTACGGCGGGTGACGGGGTGCTCACCTTGGTGGACTCGATCATTTCCGGAGGCGTGGTCATCCTCACCATGGTGTGGTTCATCGATTGGCGCCTGACGCTGGTGGCGCTCATTCCCATGCCGTTCATGGCTTGGGCCACGGGGAAATACGGAGGGATGATCCATCGGCGGTTCATGCTCGCCCAGGAGGCCTTTTCCCGCTTGAACGACAAGGTACAGGAGAACATTTCCGGGGTGCGGGTGATCAAAGCGTTCGGACAGGAACGGGCCGAGCAGGAGGAATTTGAACGGATTCTGGATGACGTCGTGAGGAAAAACGTGGCCGTGGCCAAAGTGGATGCCCTGTTCGACCCGACCATTCAGATCGTGGTGGGCAGTTCGTTCTTTCTCGCCGTGGCGTACGGTTCGTTTCTTGTGGCCGGCCGTGAACTCTCGCTGGGCGAGCTGACCCAATTCACGATTCTGTTGGGGCAACTGATTTGGCCGATGCTGGCATTCGGCTGGTTGTTCAACATCGTGGAGAGAGGACGGGCTTCCCACGAGCGGATCCGGAATCTCCTGTCGGTGGAACCGGACATCACGGACAGGGAGGATGCTTCGGAAGTGCCGGCCTCCGGCGATATCGAGGTCCGGATCCGGTCTTTCACATACCCCGGGGTGGAGCAGCCGGCGCTGCGCGACATTTTCACCGGGATCAAACGGGGGCAAACCCTGGGGATCGTCGGCAAGACCGGCAGCGGCAAGACCACGCTGTTGCGCCTTCTTCTCCGGGAATTTGACGTGACGGACGGGGAAATCCGGATCGGAGGCAAACCCGTGACCGGTTATCAGCTGGAAGCCTTGCGTCGTTCGATCGGTTATGTGCCCCAGGATCATGTGCTTTTCTCCACCACGGTGGGGGAAAACATCGCGTTCGGCAAACCGGATGCCACCCGTGAAGAAATTGAAGAAGCGGCACGGATCGCCTGTGTGCATGACGACATTTTGAACTTTGAAAAAGGTTATGACACGGTGGTCGGAGAACGGGGAGTCACGCTTTCGGGCGGACAGAAACAGCGGATTTCCATTGCCCGTGCCGTTTTGCTGGATCCTGAAATTCTGGTGCTGGATGACGCCCTTTCCGCCGTGGACGGACGAACGGAGCATGCCATTTTGACGCGTCTGCGCGAGAACCGGAAGGGAAAAACCACGTTGATCGCCGCTCACCGGCTCAGCGCGGTGGAGCATGCGGACCTGATCGTGGTGCTGGATGAAGGGCGGATCGTGGCATCGGGCACCCATGCCGAATTGATGGAGACCAGTCCATGGTATCGGGAAATGGTGGAGAAACAGCAGCTGGAATCGCTGGTGCTGGAAGGAGGTGGGGGAGTTGGTCCTGAAACGTCTCCTCCGGTATCTTAAGCCGTACAAGGTCCGGTTTTCCGTTGCGTTCATCGTTTTGCTGATCGCGACCGGCGCCGAACTGGCGGTCGTTCCGCTGGTGAGCCGCTATCTGGATCATGAGTTGATTCCCGACCGGTTCGATCCGCACGGACTCCTCCGCTTCGGAGCCGTTCTGATGGGACTGGAGCTGACCGCCGCGACGCTTCGCTATTGGCAAAATCTCACCTTCCAGGTCATCGCTCTGGACGTGGTGCGCGAAATGCGACGGGAAGTGTTCGCGCGGGTTCAGAGGTTGGCGCTGTCTTTCTTTGACCGTGTTGCGGACGGATCCCTGGTGTCCCGAATCACCAATGATACGGAAGCGGTCAAGGATTTGTTCATCTATGTGGTTTCTTCCTTTTTGCAAAACATTGTGTTCATCTTCGGGGTCGTGGTGGCCATGTTTGTGCTCGATCCCGTTCTCGCTTCCTGGATGCTCCTGTTCCTTCCGGTGATGGGGGGGCTCATGCATTTCTATCGCGTGTTCAGCGGCCGGGTGTATCGGGTGATCCGGTCCAAACTGGCCGAGATCAACGCCCGCATCAATGAATCGATCCAGGGAATGAACATCATTCAGGCATTGGTGCAGGAGAAACGTCTCCGCCGGGAATTTGCCGAGATGAACGAGGAGCATTATCGCGCGGTCATGCGCAATATCCGGTTGTTCGCCCTGATGCTGCGACCGGCCAACCACGTGTTGTCCATGGTTGCCATTGTGTTCATCATCAACCGGTTCGGTCTGGAGTCCCTGGAAGGACCGGTCAGCATCGGCGTGATGTACGGGTTCGTCAATCTGGTCGGCCGAATGTTTGAGCCGGCCAACCAGATCATGATGAGACTCTCCCAGATGCAGCAATCCGTGGTGTCGGCGGAGCGGGTGTTCGAACTGATCGACAACACCGAATTCGCTCCCGACAAGACCGGAGCGGGAACCCCGGAAATCACCGAAGGACGGATCGAATTTGACAATGTCAGCTTTTCCTATGACGGAAAAACCGACGTGTTGAAAAACATCTCGTTCACCGTCGAACCCGGACAGACCGTGGCGCTGGTCGGACACACCGGCAGCGGGAAAAGTTCCATCGTCAACCTGCTGATGCGGTTTTACCGTCCCGGCAAGGGAGAAATCCGGATTGACGGTCATCCGCTGGATCACTTCGAAAACGCGGAGCTTCGCCGGAAAATGGGGCTGGTGTTGCAAGATCCCTTCCTGTTCCACGGCAGCGTGAAGTCCAACATCCGGATGCACAATGAAGACATCACCGATGAACAGGTTCGGGAAGCCGCCCGGTTTGTGCAGGCGGACGAATTCATTTCCCGGTTGCCGGGCGGTTACGACGAGCCGGTGGCCGAGCGGGGCGCCACGTTCTCCAGCGGTCAACGGCAGTTGATCTCCTTCGCGCGGACCATGGCCATCGGACCGAAGATCCTCATTTTGGATGAAGCCACCGCCAGCGTGGACACCGAAACGGAGGAGTCCATCCAGGAAGCGCTCGGCAAGATGCGCAAGGGACGGACAACAGTGGCCATCGCGCATCGTCTGTCAACGATCCAGGATGCCGACCTGATCCTCGTGCTGCACCGAGGAGAAATCGTGGAGCGGGGAACCCATCAGGAACTGTTGGCCAAACAGGGGCTGTATCACAAGATGTACCTGCTTCAGACGGGAGGAAGCGCAGTCTCTGTCTGAGCGGTTGCGGCCGAATCCCTTCCGTGACAAAACACTGAAGTCCTGGTCCGAACATCCCCTTTGATGCGATGCGGAACGAAAGCCGCGCGTTTCAAGGGGGATTTTTTCATGCCATCTCTTGACAACAACAACGGGAACAGGTAGTGTATGAAGTGTAATATGAGACATAGTACACATCGTACACAGAGGTGCAAGGCATGACGTTTGCAACCGTTGTCGGACATCTGCGGTGAGGTGAGAGGATTGTGGTTTGACGTTGATCCCCGATCGGATGTCCCGATCTACCGGCAGCTGGTCGCCGGAGTGAAGTCGGCGGTGGCGAGGGGGATCCTGCAGCCGGGAGAGAAGCTTCCGTCCGTGCGGGAACTGGCGGGACGCATCACCATCAACCCCAATACCATCGCCAAAGCCTACCAGGAGCTTGAACGGGAAGGGATCATTGAAACCCTTCGCGGTCGGGGGACGTTTGTCGCCGATGCCCTTTCAGGCGATGGTGACGGGGAAGCCAGACGCCGGCAGATTCGCCGGCTGATGGAGCAGGTGTTGGTGGAAGCCCATTATCTGCGGATGGAAGAAGAAGCGCTGCTCGAATGGCTGGAGGAAATCGTGAGACAGTGGTATGCCGAAAGGAGGAATTCGGGTGCGTCCGGCGATCGAGACCCGAAATCTGACGAAGGCGTTTGACGGAGTGACTGCCCTGAACGATGTGAATTTGATTGTTCCGGAAGGGTCCGTTTTCGGACTGGTTGGGCCGAGCGGTGCCGGGAAAACGACGTTGATCCGTCTGCTGACAGGTGTGTTGCGACCCACGTCGGGAACGGCGCGCCTGTTGGGACGGGATGCTCAGGAAGCGGATGGGGAAATCCGGCAGCAAGTGGGGATGGTGCCCGACGATCCGGGTTTGATCCGTTCTTCACCGTCGAAGATCTGCTTCGGTTTTGTTCCCGGCTCTACAGGCACTGGAACGGAAAACGCTGCGACGAACTGATGGAGCAATTCCGTCTGCCCCGCGACCGGTCGATCCGGTCTCTGTCCAAAGGGATGAAAACACAGCTGGCGCTGATCATCGCCCTGTCAATCCGTCCCCGCCTGCTGATACTGGACGAACCGACGGGAGGACTGGATCCGTTGGCGAAAAGCCGGATGTTCAGCCTGATCTTGGAGGAGGTGGCGGAGAACGGGACCGCCGTGCTCGTTTCTTCGCATCAGCTGGGAGATCTGGAACGGATCATCGACCATGTCGGGTTGTTGGTGAACGGAAAAGGGGCCCGGACTTGGTCGCTGGATGATCTGAAAGCCGGGGCGAGGAAGATTCAGGCGGTGTTTCCGGACGGATTGCCCGAGGAGCTTCTCCGGATGCCGGAGATCCTGCATGTGGAAAAACAGGGGAGCGTGTATATCCTTACGACGGGAGGCGGGTTTGAAAAGGTGATGGCCCGCATCCGGGAACATCGACCCGTTCACGTGGAAACGCTCGGTCTCGGACTTGAGGAATGGTTGATTCGCCAAGTGACAAAGGAGGAATGGACCCGTGCGGCGGCTTCTTCCGAATAAGGCGCTTCTTTGGAGAGAATGGCGACAAAACCGCTGGTGGATGATCGGTTTGTTTTGGCTCATCATCTGGAATCTGGCAGGGTCGACCATGGTGAAAATCGCATCCGGCCGGCTTCCTGAACTGTATGAATGGTATATTCTTCGCAGCGGGATCCCGGAGAATCAGGTGTGGTCGGTGGAATGGGCCTCCATGATCAACGGGCGGATGTTTGCCCCGGCGACATGGACATTGAGCATGAATCCGATCGAAGGGTTGGCACCTGTTGCCGTATTTTTCTGGGGAGTGTGGATGATCACCCGGGAACGGATGCAGGGCCGTCTGGAGTTTCTCGTTTCGACTCCGGTCAGTCGAAGGGAAATTGTGGTCGCCAAATTCCTGTTCGGTCTCGTTCCCGTTGTCCTCGGCATGACGGTCAATGGGCTGGTTGCCGTTTCCGCGGCGTTGGTCAAGCCGGCTGCGTACTCCGTGAGTGCCGTGGGACTCTGGTTTGTATATGTCACTTCCGTTTTGCTCGCCTTGTATGGAGCCGGTTTCGTGATCGCGGCGGTGACGGGACACTTGGTCTCCGCGGTGGCTCTTTCGGTACTGTACTTGTCTCTGCCGAGTATTTGGGGTGAGCTGTATTATATGATTTCGTCCACATTCGGGGATCCCGTGTATGTCACCCTGAAAATCGCGCTGGAATATCTTCAGCCTCTGAGATATCTGGATCTGTATCGGACCGGACAGGCGGAGATGTGGTATGCAGGGGCTCTGTTCGCCGCGTTCCTGATTTTCTTTTTCGCGGCCATCCGTCTGTTCGAAGCCGCTCCGATGGAGCGAAACGGGCAGGTGTTCGTGTTCGGGAATCCCCGAATGTATCGGGAAGTGGTGGCTCCCGCTGTTTTGGCCGGGCTGAGCACGTTTGTGTTCATCAATTGGTTCTGGCTGGCAACTGATTGGGTGATGCTGCCGGTATTCGGTTTGTTCTGGCTGTTGTGGGGGATGGCGGCGCGGAGATGGGTTCGCCGTCGCATCGGCAAAAATCCGGAAGTCCATCATGCGTGAGGATCAAAAAAAGACCGGCCGCCCGGGAACGGGCGGGCCGGTCTTTGGTTATACCGAAACGTCGCGCTTGGCGAATGAATACCAAGCCAACCCGAGGAACAGAAGGGCATGGAGCGTCAGAACCACGCCGGACAAGGCGGGACTCATGCCCGGCATCTGCGTATCCGTGAGGTAGGGTTTCAGATCGAGATGGGCAAAAAAGAGATACTTCAAAAATTCCAATCCCAACAGTTTCATCAACTCCACGGAGATCGGACCCATGACCATCACCACGAGGACGATAAACATCGCCATGGAGCCGCTGCGGGTGACGCAGGAGAGCATGAACGACAGCGTGGCGAGGATGAAGGTTTCCAGTGCACTCAGTCCATAGACGGACCAGGTCGTGTCCAGCGCTTCCAGCACCCGGTCATCCGGAGATCCGACGGTAAAGAACACCGCGCCGAACAACATCGACAGCACGACCAGAAAGAGCAGACAGAACAGGATCAGGAGCAGGACATGGACGTATTTGGCGGCGAGCAGCCGGGTGCGGCTGACCGGACGGATCAGGAGCAGCTTGATCGTACCGAAGCGGAACTCCTCCGCGAGTGACCGGCTGGCCACCACAATGGTGATCAGTTTGACCACAAACAACAGGTGTACGGCTTCGGTCATGAAGTCCCACATGGAAGGCTTGTAGGCGGAATGGACGGAAACGAACTTGTGGAACAGCCCGAGCACAAGCGTCCCGAACGGCAGCAAGCCCAGCAGGAAGATCATGCTCGTCCGGTTGAACAGCTTCATGTTCTCGTTTTGCAGAAGCCGGATGAATTCAGTCATTCGACTCGCCTCCCGTCACTTCCAGGTAACGGTCTTCCAAACGTTTGACGTGACGGGTGATGCCGTAAATCGGGATGCCCGCCTCGGTCAGCCGTTTCACCACTTGGGGAATCTGGTTTCGCAGCAGGAGTGCCTCGAAGCCGTTGTCGTGCAAGGTGATTTTCCGGTCTTTCAGCTGTTTGGGCAATTTTGGGGGGAGTTTGCCCGTTTCAAAGAACACGGGGATCTCCCGCTCTTCCCCTTGCACGGCGGAAACGGGTTGAATGTTGACCAGTCTGCCTCGCTGAATGATGGCCACCCGGTCGCACATCAGTTCCATCTCGCTGAGCAGGTGGCTGGAAACGATCACCGCGGTATTTTCCGTTTCGGCCAGGTGTCGGAGATAATCGCGCAATTCCCGGATCCCTGCCGGATCCAGACCGTTGGTGGGCTCGTCCAGGATCAGCACGGAAGGCCGGTGCAGAACGGCTTGAGCCACTCCGAGCCGTTGCCGCATTCCGAGCGACCAGGTCGCCACCGGATCATGTTCCCGTCCGCTGAGTCCGACCATTTCAAGCACTTCTTCCATTCTTTCCGGCCCGATGCCGGGAAACATCCGGGCAAAATGAAGCAGGTTCTGATATCCTGTCAAAAAGGGATAAAACTGCGGGTTTTCCACAATGGCCCCCACATGGGAAATGGCTTGTTCAAAGCGGGTGGCCACGTTGTGACCGTTGATGATGATCTCCCCTTCGGTGGCGGAGATCAGGCCGGTCATCATCCGAATGATCGTGGTTTTGCCCGCCCCGTTCGGACCGAGCAACCCGAAGATTTCTCCGGGATATACATCCATTGACACACGGTCCACGATGGTTTTGTCTCCGATTCGTTTGCTGACGTTCACCAATTGCACCACGGGACGATTTTTCAAGATGTCTCACCGCTTCCTGGGCAAGATGAAATTTCCGTCATTTTTTCAGTATATGGCTTGTCAGGCCGGATGTCGACCCCGCAGACGGTTTCGTCTCCGCGCGTGGCCGGTTTAAGCGGAGCGGTTCTTGGGGATTCCAGTAAGAAGGAGCGGGCGGCCCCGGATCACGTCATCGAAGGCCGGAACTTGATGAAGCACATCCTTGCCGGCGGCGGAATCAAACACGATCACCGCCCCGGCTGGTTGGAGGAGTGTACCATGATTCTCGTCAGACATGATGACAGCCCGATGTACTCGGAATCAGACAAGGAGCGGAGAAAGCCCGGTACTGCCCCGGACGGGACGGAGGCACGCGATGCGTTTGAAAAAGATTACGGGAGGATCGTGCACAGCGCGGCGTTTCGCCGGCTTCAATCCAAAACCCAGGTGATCGGCACCGGGGTCGGCGATTTTTACCGCACACGCTTGACGCATTCGATGGAAGTGGCGCAGATCGCCCGTGGCATCGCCATTCATCTGAACCATTCGCATCCGTTGTTCGCCGATGAGAACAGACTGGACGTCTCTCTGTTGGAAGCGGCTGCTTTGGCGCATGACCTGGGTCATCCTCCGTTCGGCCACCGGGGGGAGCAAGCATTGCACGAATGCATGGCCGGATACGGCGGATTTGAAGGGAATGCCCATACATTCCGGATCCTCACGCGACTGGAAGGGGACCGTGTGTACGGGCTCAACCTCACGCGGGCGCTTTTGCTTTCGGTGATGAAATATCCCGTTTTGCTGGACGACGCCATGGAAGGGCGGAAGCCGGACCCGAGGGGGAGGTTGACACCGCCGAAAGCCAGTGTGTTCGGGGAAGACAGGGAGGCCTTTGAATGGGTGCTCGCGCCCTTCTCCGATGAAGAGAGAGCCTTCCTGACCCGAACGGCCGCGGATCCCGACGGAGGCCGGGAAACCCTGCACAAATCGCTGGAATGCTCCATCATCGAGCTGGCGGACGACATCGCCTACGGAACGCATGACATGGAAGACGCCATCAATTTGCGGTTGATTCATCCGAGCCGGTTGACGGAGATGGTTGAGCCGCTGAAGAATCGCTCCGAATGGCCGGAGCTGGGAATGGCGTTCCGGGAACTTCAAGGCATCGATCCGGAATCCGACGACCTGAAATACCGGCTGAAGCATGCCATTTCGGGCATCATTTCCACGTTCATCCGCCATGTCGAACCCGTTCCCCTGATGGAAAACGCCCGTTCGCCGAGGATCCGGTTCAACGTGACCCTTCCCCTTGAATTGAGGGAACTGCTCGACCGGCTGAAATGGCTGGTGGCGGAAAAAGTCATCTTTTCCCAACGGGTGCAAATGATGTCCTGGAAAGGAGCCACCATGATCCGTCAGTTGTTTGACGCGTTCATGAACGAGGAACGGCTTCTGACGGAAAATGACAGGGAGGCGTTTCGCCGCGCTCCGAATGACCGGATTCGCGCCCGGGTGGTCTGTGACTACATCGCCGGCATGACCGATTTATTCGCGCTGCGGATGCATGCCCGTCTGTTCGGTCAAAGCCGGGGAACTTTCGACATCTGATCCTTCAAAAAACGGCCCGGCCCGCCACATTTCCGCGACCGGGCTTTTTTGTCGACAAAATCACGGAAAGTCCGACGGATTCCGGCGGTTGCGGCCGGGAAAGGACCGGTGTATAGTAGTTGTAAGAATCGGAAGGTTCTGAACGGGGGACGTCAGGTTCCGGAGTGTTTGCACTCATTTTGCGGAGAAACCGGTCCGTTTTTCTGATCGATGTCCGGAATCTGCGGTTTCCGTCGGAATCGGACCATGTCGGAAAACGGGAACACGCAACCGAAAAGCGAAGTAAAGAATCCGGAAGAAGTCAGGAACAAGAGGTGGTCGGAATGGTGCCGGAGACGGAAACACGGACACACGAGCTCGGCGAGATTCTGAAAGTCGTCGACGAGAGTGTCCGCATGCTCAACCATGTATCGTCGGGCGAGGAACAGAAGCTGGCCCGGACCGTGAGTGAGAAAGTGGAATGGTCGCTCGACCGGTTGGCCAATCGCGACTGGCTCGAGCTTCACATGCAATTGCATGAACTCGTTTATTACCTTGATTTGGCATGTTTCAGCCTGATGAATCTGAACGGAGAATCGTTTCACGTGTATTTGCAGGAGGTCAATCAGCGATACCGCACCCTTCTGCGAAAATTGTATGTCATGTACAGCAGGACCGGAATCAGGCAGTGAAGAGACCGGGAACAAGCAAACATGCGAGAGCGCGCGGAACCGTGATCAACAAAAACCGCTCCCCGAGGGGCGGTTTGTTTTTGTTTTCCCGGCCGAGTGCCTTTGGGACATGGGGAGAAGGTGCAGGGAATATTGTGGAAGGAAACCTTTTGGTTGACGGATGAACGGATGGCTCGGTAAGATGGATACATAAAACCTGCAATACAAACCTTCTTTCTCGGAATTAAGAGGTGAATCATTCATGTTGCGTTGGAAAACAATCGGGGCATGGCTCGCTTCCGCCGTACTGGTTTTGTCGCTCGTCGGCTGCAATGTCCAGAAGCAGGGGGATTTGCTGTCCGACATCAAAGAGCGGGGAAGCATCCGGATCGGCACGGAAGGAACCTACAAGCCGTTCAGTTTTCACGATGAAAAAACCGGCGAGCTGACCGGTTTTGATGTGGAAGTGGCCGAAGAAGTGGCCAAACGTCTGGGCGTGAAAGCCGAGTTTGTGGAGACTCCGTGGGATTCCATGCTGACCAGTCTGCAAACGAAGAAAATCGACATGGTGGCCAACCAGGTCGGCATCAAGCCGGAACGCAAGGAGAAATTCGATTTCTCCAAACCGTACACGGTCTCCTATGCGCAAATCGTGGTGAAAAGCGACAGCACCTCGATCAGCGACATTCAGGACGTCAAAGGCAAGAAAGCCGGACAAACCCCGACCAGCAATTTCGGAGAAATGGCCCGCCAAGCCGGTGCGGAAATCGTGGCATATGAAGACATGATGAGCGCCATGCGGGATGTGGCCGCCGGGCGCATCGATTTCAGCATCAACGACCGGTTGGCCATTGCCGAAATGATGAAAGTCTCCAAGCTGCCGCTCAAAACCGTCGGCGAGCCGATGGACCGTTCCGAGAGCGCCTTCCCCGTGCCGAAAGGCAATGCGGAACTGATCGCCGAGATCAACAAAGCCCTCGACAGCATGCGTCAGGACGGCACCTTGGCCAAAATCTCCATGAAATGGTTCGGTGAAGACGTCACGAAATGATGTTTCGTACGGGATCCCGGACGTTCGCAAAAGAGAACGTCCGGGATTTGTCATTTCGGCCTGCTGTCATACCGGTCCGGTTGACGATCCGGAGGGCAATGCATTAAAATGATGGCATCACATCAAAATTTGTACGGAAAGGAACGGTACTTCGGACAATGATTCAAGAATCCTGCTTCTGAAGCAAACGTCATCTCGATTTTCGGGAAATTTGCTTTTCCAGAGCAGGATTCGTATGCCCAAAATCCGGTGTACCGTTTTGTTGTGCCCGTTTGCTCCCGCCGTCCGGGGAACGGGCGATTCGGTCATGGAAATACCTGGGTGACGAATGCCTCTCTGGAAAGACAGGGAGGTTTTTTATGTTTGTGCTGGAAGCCCGTGGTTTGAAGAAATGGTTCGGAGACCGGATGGTTTTTTCGGTGGATCATTTGCAGATTGAAACCGGTGGGAAGATCGGGGTGGTCGGTGTCAACGGTGCCGGGAAGACCACGTTGCTCCGTGTGCTGGCCGGGTTCTTGGAACCGGACGAGGGAACGGTGCATGTTCGGGGAACGGTCGCCTGGATTCCCCAGGAAGATGAGATCGGAAACGGTGGATCAACGCTGAGCGGAGGGGAACGGACAAGACGCAAAATCACGGCCGCTTTGGCGGAGAAACCGGCGATGCTCATCGCCGACGAACCGACCAGCCATCTGGATCTCGAGTCGACGGAGTGGCTGGAGAAAGAGCTTCGCCGGTTTCCGGGGGCGCTTCTCTTGGTTTCCCATGACCGGGAGCTCTTGGATGCGGTGTGCGATCGCATCCTGGAAGTGGAGGCCGGGAAGGTTCGCCTGTATCCCGGGAATTACGGTGATTATCTTCGTCAGAAAGAGGAACGGTTGCAACGGGAGCGCTTCGAATATGAGCGGTACGTGTCGGAGAAGAAACGACTGACGGAAGTGATGCGGGCCAAAAAGCAAAAAGCCGCTTCAATGAAAAACCCGCCGAAAGGGATGAGTCCGTCCGAAGCGAGATTGATTTCCAACAAGAACAAGGCGAACGCAGCCGTGGCCAAAATGGAGCGTCAGGCCAAGGCATTGAAAACCCGGATCGAAAAACTGGAGAAAAAGGAAAAGCCGGTGGAACTTCCGGACGTCACGTTTGATCTGCAAGCTTTTCGGCCGATCGAAGGCAAACATGCCCTTCAACTGGAGCACGTGGGCAAACGGTTCGGAAAGAAGAGGCTCTTAGAGGACTTTTCCTGCAGCCTTCCCACGGGCAAGAAGGTGGCGCTCCTCGGGAAAAACGGTGCCGGAAAATCGACGTTGCTCCGGATGATCGCCGAACGGGAAGACGGGGTTCATTTGCCGCCTTCCGCCCGAATCGGATATTTTCATCAGCATTTGGCCGTTTTGGATGAAACCCGTTCGATTCTCGAGAATGTGAAAGAAAACAGTCCGTTTTCCGAAGAACTGATCCGGACGGTCCTGGCCCGGCTCCTGTTCCGGAGGGAGCAGGTGCACATGCCCGTGCATCTCCTGAGCGGCGGGGAAAAGGTGAAGGTGGCGCTGGCCCGCCTCTTTCTGAGCGAGGCCAATTTGCTTCTTCTCGACGAACCGACCAACTTTCTGGATCTCCGGAGCCGTCAAGCGTTGGAACAGGTTCTGAAAGCCCATCCCGGCACCATTGTGTTTGCCTCCCATGACCGGCGGCTCATCCGAAGCCTGGCCGACCAATTGTGGGTGTTGGAAGACGGGATCATCACCGTTTTCGACGGCCGGTTTGATGAATATGCCGAACGACGGGCAAAGACCGGCCACGTCGGGCGGGCGGAACAACGGGAACGCCTGCTTGCACTGGAGCGGGAATGGACCGAAGTCCTCGGGCGACTTTCCGTGCCGCAAAAAGGGGATGACCGGGAGGAGCTGGAACGGAGGGCGACGGAACTTCTTGACGAGATCCGCAAGCTGAAACAACGGGGAAATCTCTGAATCCGCTCCGCTCAACCGGTCGGGATGATCCGGGGCGCCGCCGGTTGAGCGGAGCGATGGTCCGTTTCTTCGTGAGCTCCCCATCCATGGGCGGATGCATGGGATCTTTGGGAATGTTCAGATATTTATTCCGGGAAACAAAAACTCCCCGACATCTGTTACTATGTAGGTTGGACATCGGATGCCGGTCCATGGATACCGGTATCGGAACGCTCACATACTACCAATTGGAAGAGGATTCCTGAACGGATGGATCGGATGTTGGAGGAGTGAAATCATGTCGACTCGTTCCCGTACACCGGAGGCATTTTCAATCGTGATCTTCGGGGCCACCGGTGATTTGGCGAAACGCAAATTGTTTCCCGCCCTGTTCGGTCTTTACAAGACCGGGCTGTTGCCGGAGCATTTTCGGGTGGTGGGCACCGGCAGGACTCCCCGTTCGACGGACGAATTCCGGGAGTCGGTCCGGGCTTCGGTTTCCGAATTCGGGAGACTGAAGCCGGATTCCAACGCGGAATGGCAAGACTTTGCGGGCCGCTTTTATTATGCGGCGTCCGATGTGAACGACCCCAGGGGATACGGAGAGATCAGATCAATCATCGAATCTTTTGAAAAAGAGCATGCGCTTCCCGGAAATCGCCTGTTTTACCTGGCGATCAGTCCGGACCTGTTCGGTGCCGTTTCGCGCCATTTGCGGGATTCCGGATTGACGGAAACCGCCGGTTGGAAGCGTTTGGTCATCGAGAAGCCCATCGGGCATGACCATGCATCCGCCAAAGCTTTGAACGGGCAGATCAAACAAACGTTCACGGAGGAAGAAACGTACCGGATCGACCACTATCTCGGCAAACAGATGGTTCAAAACATCGACGTGATCCGCTTTGCCAATTCCATGTTTGAACCGCTGTGGAATCATCATTATATCGAATGCGTACAGATCACGGCAAGTGAAATCGTCGGTGTGGAGGAGCGGGCCGGTTTCTATGACCGGACCGGCGCCCTTCGGGACATGGTGCAGAATCACATGTTGCAGATGCTGATGATGGTGGCCATGGAACCGCCCAGCCGGCTGAAAACGGAAGCGATTCACGATGAGAAGATCAAAGTGTTGCGTTCCCTCAGGCGGTACACGGAAGAAGAAGCGGGAGAGCATGTGATTCGCGCCCAGTATCTGGCGGGATCGATCGAAGGCAAGCAAGTGCCGGGGTACCGCGAGGAAAAAAACGTCCGCTTCGATTCCAACACGGAAACATTCGTGGCAGCCAAGCTGTACGTGGACAACCTGCGATGGGCCGGTGTTCCCTTTTATGTGCGCACCGGCAAACGGATGGCGGAAAAAGCCACGGAAATCGTGATCCAGTTCCGCAATGTGCCGAAGAACCTGTATTTCAACAAACACAACAATCTGAATCCCAACTTGCTGGTGATCTCCATCCAGCCGAACGAAGGGATTCAGATGGTGCTCAATGCCCGCCATCCGGGAGACGATTCCCGGATCGTCCCGGTGGCGATGGAGTTCTCCGGGAACTTCGGGAAAAGTGTACCGGAAGCGTATGAATCCCTCATCCACGATGCGATCATCGGGGATCAGACATTTTTCACCCACTGGGAAGAAGTGTCGCTCGCCTGGAAGTTCATCGACCCCATCCGCCGGGCGTGGGATGCGGACAAGCATCCGCTGTATCACTATGCAAGCGGAACTTGGGGACCGCAGGAAGCACACGAATTGCTGGCGCGGGAAGGACATGCCTGGTGGCCCGTGACCGGTCGGCGCGATCACCGGATCATTCGGGTCGGTCAGTGAGTCGCAAAGGCTTCCGGTGCAAGCTGAAAAAAATGAAAACGAACGGGAGAGATGGTTCACCATGAAAATTTATGATGTGTCGATGCCCATTCACGCAGGCATGCCTGTCTACAAAAACAAGGAGTCCAAGAAACCGGTCATTCGCGTCGTGCAGGACTTTGACACCTCCCCGGCCCGGGAATCGCGCATCGATTTGGACGTCCACTGCGGAACTCACGTGGATTCGCCGTTGCACATGGTGCCGGGCGGCGGGACGATGGAGACCCTTCCGCTGGAAAATCTGGTCGGTTCCTGCCTGGTGCTTGACCTGACCGGCGTAAAGGGGGGCATCACCCGGGAGCATCTGGAATCCAAAGAGATTCAAGCCGGTGATTTTGTTCTTCTGAAAACGCGAAACTCGCAGAACGACGGGTTTGACTTTGAATTCGTGTATCTGGCCGAAGACGGAGCCCGCTGGCTCGTGGAACGGAAGGTGCGCGGCGTGGGCATCGACGCGCTCGGCATCGAACGCTCGCAGCCGGGGCACCCCACCCACAAAACGCTGTTTGCCGCCGGTGTGATCATCATCGAGGGGCTTCGCTTGGCCGAAGTGCCGGAAGGTCGCTATTTCATGGTGGCGGCTCCCATCAAACTCCTGGAGACGGAAGCCGCGCCGGCCAGGGTGTTGCTGATCGACGGCCTGACGGAACAGAAGAAAGGATGAACCCGGAAGCAGTCGCAAATGGTTGCTGACGTGTTTTCCCGGTTCGTTTCACCGCACGCGCCAATGCTCTTGCACAAAAGGACGTCGGGGAAAAGAGAAGGATCGGGGTGACACCGTATCCGGAATCCGGGCAAGGATGCCGGATACGGGTTTTTCGCCACTCCTCTGTCAGATGTTTCGAAATAAAAGGGAGGTTCAAACATGGGAGAAATGTTGTCCATGTTGAAGAAGCATTGGTTGCGGATGTCGGTCGTCACCGTTTTGGGGAATCTGCAAGCATCCTGTTTCAGTGGGCTGTCATCGGGGGTGTGCTCTGGGTGACGGGAATCCGCGAGATTTTGGACTTGTGGGCCGTTTCCGATTCTCCGTGGTTTTGGGTGTTTGAAGGGATTTTGATCATCTTGTACGGCATCGTTCTTTGGCAAAACGGTTCGTTTCTCGCGGTCCTCTGTATATCGGCAGGTCTGCAAGTTGCCTTCAAAGAAACTTTTCCTTCGTTTCGCGCATTGATTCGTGGGCTCCCGAAGATCCCGCGCCTGGCGGCTGTGCTGGTGTGGCCCGGTTTGGCGGCAACTCTCCCAGTGGCCGGTCTGTTGACTTCGACGATTCTTTTGGCGGACGGAAAACTCGCTTTCGGTTTTTCCCTGTTGATCATGTCCGGTGTCTCGTTGGCGGTTCTTTCCATGGCCTGGTTGCATGTTCCGCTGATTGCCGCTCGTGAACAGACGGGAACCTTCCGGGCGCTGTCCATGTCGTTTCTGCTGTTCCGCAGACATTTTTCCCAAGTGTTTGTTTCCTCCTTGTGGACACTTCCATTTCTGCTTGCTTACATCGGCTCGACCGCACTCTGGTCCTGTTTTTTATTGTTCATCGTTGCGGACCCGAGAGGCGATGCCCTGTTCGGAACGTTGCTGTTCGTGGTGGTCCCGCTCGGCTTCTCCCTGAGCCTCGGAGCGGTGCTGCTGGCACCGGCTATGCTTGTCTTGTGTTACCGGTATGTCCGAGTTCTGCGACCGCTCCTGGTCCAATCCTGTCCCGATGCATATGAACGGGAGGCGGGGGATCGATGACATCTGGAAGCTCCGATTGTCGGACGGCAGTTTTTCCTGTCCGTTTGCGCGACGCGACGGCGGGAAAAGGTGCCGGTTTTTTTGATATCCCCGTTTCGTTGACGTGACGGGTGTTTTCTGTTTGACACGGAATTTCGCCGGTCGTAAGATAAAAACAATGTTGCATCGTTGAATAAATCCGATTGAAAAAGTCGGGAATGGAGTGTGATGGGGTCGATGAACTTTTTGACGGACATCCAGTGGGAAAATCTTTTTGACCCCGAATTGGCCGTGAGAGAAGCTCCCTACATTTTGGGGGGGCTCCCGCATGTGGTTTGGATCAGTCTGCTCACCATGGCGCTCGGCCTGATTCTCGGTTTGATCGTCGCTTTGTGCCGCATGTCGGACCGGGTGTGGCTCCGCGTTCCGGCGCGCGTCTACATTTCCGTGATCCGCGGAACTCCTCTGCTGGTGCAATTGTTCATTCTGTACTTCGGACTTCCGGTGATCGGAGTGACGCTGACCCCGCTCTTTGCCGGCATCATCGGACTGGCCCTCAATGTGGGCGGTTATGCGGCGGAAACGATTCGGGGCGCCATTTTGTCGATTCCCCGCGGGCAGTGGGAAGCCGCCTATTCGCTCAACATGACGACCCGTCAAGCCCTGCGGAGGGTGGTGCTTCCCCAAGCGGCACGGGTGGCTTTGCCGTCTTTGGCCAACACGTTTCTCAGCCTGGTGAAAGACACCTCTCTCCTGGCCATGATCACCGTGAACGAAATGTTTTACCGGGCAAAAATCATCGGAGGTCGAACCTTCGACTACATGACCGTTTACATTGAAGTGGCTTTCTTCTATTGGGTGATCTGCACGCTGCTGGCCATGTTGCAGGAGCGGCTGGAACGACGGTACGGACGCCACACCGCGTGAGGAGGAACGGAAATGATTGAAGCAAGGGGACTGGTCAAGCGATTCCGTGGACACGAAGTGCTGAAGGGGATTGACTTTGTCGTGGACCGCGGAGAGACCGTTTGCATCATCGGTCCGAGCGGCTCCGGCAAGTCGACGTTGCTGCGCTGTCTCAACCTGTTGGAAGTGCCGGATGCGGGCAGCCTGCAAATCGGCGATGTGCGACTGGACTTTTCGAAAACCGTGGATCCGGGAGCCATCCGCAACCTTCGGGCCAAAACCGGCATGGTGTTTCAGGGCTTCAACCTGTTTCCGCACATGACCGCCCTGGAAAACGTGATGGAAGGACCCGTCACGGTCAAAAAAATCTCCAAGGAGGAAGCCATCGCCCGCGGAGAAGAACTGCTGCGCAAGGTGGGCCTCCCGGACAAACGGGACGCTTATCCGGATCGTCTGTCCGGGGGACAGCAACAACGGGTGGCCATTGCCCGGGCGCTGGCGATGGAGCCGGACGTCCTGTTGTTTGACGAACCCACTTCGGCGCTCGATCCCGAGCTGGTCGGAGAAGTGCTCCGCACGATGAAAGAGTTGGCCGCGGAAAAGCAAACCATGGTGATCGTCACCCATGAAATGGGCTTTGCCCGGCAAGTGGCCGACCGCATCGTTTTCATCGACGGGGGGCGGATCATCGAACAGGGAACGCCGGATGATGTGTTTCACCGTCCGAAAGAAGAGCGGACGAAACGATTCTTGGACAAACTTCGGGAAATCGGCTGACATTCATTGCTTTGTTTTCGGGAACGGATTTGCACGGTGAAAAAGATTTCGGAGGACTTCTGCCATTCCGGCAGGAGTCTTTTTTGTCGGTGGACCATGGTGCGGTCCACAAGCCTCGGTCCTGATTTTTCCGGTGTCCATAGATGTTCGGGCCTGTCTGTTTATGTTAACATGGAAGTAAATGAGAACAGGCAAATCCGCATGGCTTCAAGAATAACATACCTTGCAGGGGGAAACCTGACGGATGAGGTTCAATGAGTACGGGTTTCTGGAACCCGGAGAATATCCCCTGACCTTCTCCGAACTCAGAAATTCGATCCTGGTCACAGGGGAAGGAGATCCCTCTTGGCCGTGGAACCGTCGTTGGCGAAGCAAATTGGTGGACAATCTGGAAATATGCGTTCGCCAGTTGTGGGCATGCGGAGTGGAAGAGATTTGGATCGACGGGTCGTTTTGCACCGACAAATACCGGCCCGGAGACATTGACGGATACTTCATTCCTCCGGATCCCGCCGAGGTGTTCAACGGACGGCTCGCGGAGCGGCTCAACCGGCTTGATCCTTACCGTTGTTGGGGCTGGGACAAATATCGTCTGGATGCATACGGCAATCTCCAGCTGGAGATGTGGCACCGTTACCGGGTGGAGCTGTTTCCGCACTGCGTGGGAGTTTACAGCGGCATCGCGGATGAACACGGAAACAACATGAAGTTTGACGAGTTTTTTCGCAGAGACCGGGACCTGTCGGTGCCGAAAGGCATCGTCAGGCTGGTGAAAGGATGAATCAACATGATTCGTACGGAACGGGAATATCGGCAAGCGAAGGAGCGCGTGGCCCAGCATGAGAAGCTCCTTGAGGAACAAACCAAGACCCTCGAATCCATGGGGTTGACGGAAGAGGAGATCGAGCGGGCCTTGTCTCCCGCCCGCTTTTTCGGACAGAAGCTGCGGCTGGAAGTGGAGGAATATGAACGGTATCGCCGCGGTGACTTCGACATGACCTGCACGTTTGACAACATCGGGCGTCAGTTGGTGGCATTCCGCATCTTCCGCGGGATTTCCCAAGCGGAATTGGCCCGGAGACTCGGCGTCACACCGCCTCAGGTGTCCCGGGACGAACGAAACGAATACGGCGGGGCCAGCATGGAAAAGGTGAAACAGGTGCTTCGCGCTTTGGAGATGGACGTGATCCTGGTGCCCAGCGAGGGAAGGCGGGCAGCCGGATCGTAAGACTTCGTCTGACTGGCTGACACGGGCCTGCACCCGTTTTCGGGTGCAGGCCGTTTCTTTGAAAAAAGCACCGTTTTCATCCATCCGTTTTTTCTTTTTCCATGTAGAACAGTCCGGCGTTGACCACCGATACTTCGATGCGCGGATGATATTGCAGGATGGTTTCCCTGCGGCGCTGTTCACGCTCCGCTTTCCGGGTTTCGGAAAGTTGTTCTTCCGGATAATAGGCCTCGAGGAGTTCCAATTCCTCCCGAAGCCGGTTTTGGGCCTCGTCCGCCCAGGTGAGATCTCCCCGCTCCACTTCATCCTGAATTCTCGCCTCCAGCTTCCCGACGGCCGTTTCCACCGTGAGACGGGGAGGTGCCACATGGCGTCCGGGCAAAATGGTGGGCGACCAGTTCATGGTTCGGATCCGCCGGTCAAAATCCGGCAAGATCTTCCCGGTGACCAAATTGATGCCCAATCCGCGGATTTCGTCCCGCTTCCGGTCACAGATGTACGAGATCATGAAGTTCACGCCCACCCACGGGATGTACGGCATGGCCCGGCCGGGCTTCCGTGTCTCGGGAATCTGATACAGCCGGACGAAACGGCCCTGCTTCCGCGCCGATTTCAGGATGTTGGAAAACCGGGGAGTTCCCCAAAACAAATATTCTCCCCTCATTCCTTCCGGAAACGTGTCCGGATCAAAGACGAGGCACAGACGTTGCGGTTGGGGGGGGAGGTTCATCTTCTCCACGTACATCCAGTAGAATGGCCGGTTCAAAAGATCTTTGTCCGCTTCGATGGTGAGTTGGGTCACCAGGTGGGACGGTGCCGATTCCAGGATGCGGCAACCCGTCAGCTTAAGGTATCGCTCAGTGAACGATCTGACCGATTGTTGATCCATGCAGCCATTCCTCCCGTTCTTCCGTGGATGTTTCGACTTCCTCCCTCTTTTTCTGAAAGGTGTCGCCCCATTCTTCCAGCCGTTTGCGAATTTCTTTGTCTTCTCCCGCCTCCAGGAAGATTTTCATCAGGCTTTGTTCCACCGATCCTCCGTTCTCCATCCGTTCCAGGATCGTTTCCAGTTCTCCGATCACCGATTCAAACAGCCGGATTTTTTCATGCAGCAACCAAATGATGTGTTCTTCGATGGTCCCCAACGTGCAGAAGTTGTAGATGTGCACGTCGTTTTTTTGTCCGAGCCGGTGAATGCGACCGATTCGCTGCTCCACCCGCATCGGATTCCACGGCATGTCGAAGTTGATCATGTGGTGGCAAAACTGGAGATTGATGCCCTCGCCACCCGCTTCCGTGGCCACCAGCACCTGGGCCCGTTTCTGGAACAGCTCCATCATCCAGTCTTTCTTGTTCCGGTTGAAGCCTCCCCGGAAAGGCACCGCCTTGATGCCCACCCGGTTGAGTTCGCGGATCAGCATGTCCTGCGTCGCCCGGTATTCGGTGAACAAAACCACTTTCTCCGGAGACAGTTCCCGGATCAGCCGGACGGCCGCATCCACTTTGGATGACTTGCGGATCGATCTCAGCAGCTCCACCAGATGAGCCACTTCCGGTGAGATTTCCTCCCGGCCCTGTTCCCGGCGCTGGAACAGCTTGAAGAGGGTGTGGAACACCGCATCCCTCGAACTGCAAACCTCTTTTTGCAGAACAAACAAAGACAGGGCGCCGGCCAGGTCGGCTCCCGCCGAGGAACGGTCCCGGATGAACGCGGTGATTCCGTCGTACAATGCGCGTTCTTCCGGGGAAAGTTCGACGGGGACGGTTTTCACCAACCGCTTTGTGAGATTCAGGTTGCTGTCCTTGCGTCGGTTGCGGATCAGCACCTTCGAGATTTCCTCCCGGAGAAGATGCTCATTCTTGGCTTGCCGTTTGCCGGCCACATAATCGGTCCGGAACCGGGCTTCGTTCCCCAGAATGCCCGGTTTGAGCAGGGAAACGAGATTGAACAGCTCTTTCATTTCGTTCTGAACGGGTGTGGCCGTAAGCAGCAGGCAATATTTTTTGCGGATTCCGTTGATGAATTGCCAACTCTTCGTTTTCCGGTTTTTCAGTTTGTGCGCTTCATCCACGATCAACATGTCGTATTCCCTGGACAAAATGATTTCGCGATGCGGGTCCCGCTTGGCCGTGTCCAACGATGCGACCAGAATGTCATACTTGTCCCACATCCATGCCTGCTTTTGGGCCATTGCGGGAATCTGAAATTTTTGATTCAATTCCCTCGTCCACTGAAGCACCAGGGAGGAGGGCACCAGAATCAGCGCTTTTTTCACCAGTCCGCGCAACAAATATTCTTTCAGGATGAGGCCCGCTTCGATGGTTTTGCCCAGCCCCACTTCATCCGCCAGGATGGCCCGCCCGCGCATTTCGTGGATCACGCGGCTCACGGCGTTGATTTGGTGCGGCAACGGCTCAAACCCTTGAATTTGTTTCAAACTTTGGATAGATTCAAACGTAGGGACGATTTCCGCTTCCGCCGCTTCGAGAGCAAGTTGAAAACGCTCCCAGCACGACCAGCCGGTGTCCCGGCGAACACATTCGCTGAACGGTTTCAGCCACTCGCGGTCGAAGCGGATCGGCAAGATGCGCATGTTGTTCCACCTTTCTTCCTGCCGTATTTGCCAAGATTTAGTATGAATCGCCTCTTGCCGGAACATGCGTCCTGAAACACGAACTTTTTACATAAAAGCACTCGAAAAAGATCGGGAAATATGGCAGAATGATGCTGTGGCAACCTCATATCATTCGCGGTTGAAGGCGGGAGGAGAGACCACGAACATGTGGCGCCGAAGGAGCAAGCTCCGGACGGAGTGAATCTCTCAGGCAAAAGGAGGCCCGCTGGACGCACCTCTGGAGAGAGTCCGGCCGCGACCGGACCACCCAAGGGGCAACCCTGCCACGTGCGGGGGAAACTCTCAGGTAATGGGGACAGAGTGATCCGCCTATGCTAAGGGGAAAGGGAACTCTGTCTTTTTATTTGTTGCGAGGTGACAGAAGATGGACCAGCTCAAACGCACCCCCCTGTACGACGTGTACAAGGCCCAGTCCAAGATGATTCCGTTCGGCGGCTGGGAAATGCCGGTTCAATTTTCCGGGATCAAGGAAGAGCATGAAGCGGTACGCACCCGTGCCGGGCTTTTCGACGTGTCCCACATGGGAGAAGTGGAAGTGAAGGGACCGGATGCTCTGGCTCTGGTGCAGAAACTGACCACCAACGACGCTTCCAAACTTCAGATCGGCGATGCCCAGTATTCGCTGATGTGCCTGCCGGACGGAGGCACGGTGGATGACCTGCTGATCTACCGCACCGGCGAAGACACGTATCTGTTGGTGATAAATGCGTCCAACATCGACAAAGATGTGGACTGGATTCAAAAACATGCGGACGGCAACGTGACCGTCCGGAACGTGTCGGCGGAGATCGGCCAGCTGGCCATTCAGGGACCGCTCGCGGAAAAAGTACTGCAGAAATTGACCGACACGGATCTGTCGGAGATCCGGTTTTTCAAATTCAAACAGGATGTGGACATGGCCGGCGTGAAGGCGCTGGTTTCCCGGTCCGGGTACACCGGGGAAGACGGGTTTGAATTGTACGTGAAGGCGGAAGACACGCCGAAATTGTGGCATGCCATTCTGGAAGCCGGCAAGGAAGAAGGAGTGTTGCCGTGCGGATTGGGTGCCCGCGACACGCTGCGTTTCGAAGCCCGTCTGCCGCTTTACGGACAGGAGCTGTCCGAAACGATCACTCCGATCGAGGCCGGACTCGGCTTCGCGGTCAAGCCGGAAAAAGGCGAATTCATCGGTCGTGAAGTTCTGGCACGGCAAAAATCCGAAGGTGCTCCGCGCAAGCTGGTCGGCCTGGAAATGATTGACCGCGGAATCCCCCGGCACGGATATACCGTGTACAAAAACGGGGAGAAAATCGGGGAAGTGACCACCGGCACGCAGTCTCCCACTTTGAAGAAAAACGTGGGACTGGCCCTGATTTCAGCCGAACACGCCCATTTGGACGAAGTCGTGGAAGTGGAAATTCGCGGAAAGAAACTCAAGGCCAAAATCGTGAAAACGCCGTTCTACAAGCGGCCTGCCCGATGACATGCAAGCCTCGCCCGGGTTTTTTCCTCCGGGAAAAGCCCGGCAGGCGATCGGATACAGTGGGAGGATGAACCAGTCATGAAATTCCGTTACCTGCCGATGACCGACCGGGACCGGGAAGAAATGCTGAAGACGATCGGCGTTTCCTCGGTGGAAGAACTGTTCAGCGAGATTCCGGAAGAAGTCTGTTTCAAGGGCCGGATGAACCTGCCCGAACCGATGTCCGAACCGCATCTGGTGAAGCACATGGCCCGTCTGGCGGGCAAAAACGCTTCGATGGACCGATATGTGTCATTCCTCGGTGCGGGGGTCTACGAGCACCACATCCCCAGCGTGGTGGGACACGTGATTTCCCGATCCGAATTTTACACGGCTTACACGCCGTACCAACCGGAGATCAGTCAGGGTGAATTGCAGGCCATTTTTGAATTCCAGACCATGATCTGCGAACTGACCGGCATGGATGTGGCCAACTCGTCCCTCTACGACGGCCATACCGCACTGGCGGAAGCCGCGGCCATGGCCTCTTCCCAGACCAAACGTCGCAAAATCATCGTATCCCGGGCCGTGCACCCCGAATCGCGCGAGATTTTGCGGACCAACGCGAAGGGGCTCAATCTGGAAATCGTCGAAGTTCCGCTGTCCGGCGGGGTGACCGACCTGAAGGCGCTGGAAGAAGCCGTCGGTGACGATGCGGCCGCCGTCATCGTTCAGTACCCCAACTTCTTCGGACAGATCGAAGACCTGGGGACCATCGGGCAAATCGCTCACACGGCCAAAGCGATGTTCATCGTCAGCAGCAACCCGCTGGCTCTGGGCATTTTGAAGCCGCCGGCCGCTTTCGGTGCCGACATCGTGGTGGGGGATGCTCAGCCGCTCGGCATTCCCGCGTCGTTCGGTGGTCCGCATTGCGGTTACATGGCCGTCACCAAAGCGTTGATGCGTCGTCTGCCGGGCCGGATCGTCGGACAAACGGTGGACGAAGACGGTCGCCGCGGCTTCGTGCTGACGCTGCAAGCCCGTGAGCAGCACATCCGCCGTGACAAAGCAACCTCCAACATCTGTTCCAACCAGGCGCTGATGGCCCTTGCGGCGTCCGTGTACATGTCCGCCATGGGAAAACAGGGCATGCAGGATGTCGCCCGGCTGAACGTGCAAAAAGCCCATTATGCCAAGAAACGCCTCGGCGAAGTGAAAGGATTGGAGACCGTTTTTGACGGCCCGTTCTTCAACGAATTCGTGGTGAAACTCAGCCGTCCGGTGAAAGAAGTGAACAAAGCTCTGTTGGATCGGGGAATCATCGGCGGATACGACTTGGGCGTGACCTACCCGGAACTGGAAAACCACATGCTGATCGCCGTCACCGAAATGCGTACGAAGGAAGAAATCGACCAGTTGGCTGAGGCATTGGAGGGTCTGCTGTGAACAAGAACGAAAAAGCGCTGATTTTTGAAATGAGCCAGCCGGGACGTGTGGCATACAGCCTGCCCGAGTCCGATGTTCCCGAAACGGAAGGCATTCCGGCCGAATTCCTGCGCGAAGTTCCGGCCGAACTTCCGGAGGTTTCCGAACTGGACCTGATGCGTCATTACACCGAACTGTCCCGCCGGAATCACGGGGTGGACAACGGGTTTTATCCGCTCGGTTCCTGCACGATGAAGTACAATCCGAAAGTGCACGAGGATGTGGCCCGTTACGCGGGTTTCACCGGAATCCATCCTTACCAGTCGGAAGAAACGGTGCAGGGAGCCCTGCAACTGCTGTATGAACTGCAGCAATACCTGGCCGAGATCACCGGCATGGATGCCGTCACCCTGCAGCCGGCCGCCGGCGCGCACGGAGAATGGACCGGTCTGATGATGATTCGCGCCTACCATGAAAGCCGCGGCGAAACCAAACGGGACAAAGTGATCGTGCCCGACTCCGCGCACGGCACCAACCCGGCCAGCGCCACCGTCGCCGGATTCAAAACGATCACCATCCCGTCCAATGAACGCGGCCTGGTGGATGTGGAAGAGCTGAAAAAGGTGCTGGGAGACGACACCGCCGCCCTCATGCTGACCAACCCGAACACGCTCGGTCTGTTTGAGGAAGAAATCAAAACGATCGCCGATCTCGTTCACGAAGCCGGCGGACTCCTGTACTATGACGGCGCCAACGCCAATGCGATCCTCGGCATCGCCCGCCCGGGGGACATGGGCTTTGACGTGGTTCATCTCAATCTGCACAAAACGTTCACGACGCCTCACGGCGGCGGCGGTCCGGGAGCCGGACCGGTCGGCGTGAAGAAAGAGCTGGTTCCCTTCCTGCCCACCCCGCACGTGGAGAAACGGGAGGACGGCACGTACTTCCTGAACCGGGACATCCCCAACTCCATCGGCCGGGTCAAAAGTTATTACGGCAACTTCGGAATTCTGGTTCGCGCTTACGCCTACATCCGCACCATGGGTCCGGACGGCCTGCGCAAAGTGTCCGAGGATGCCGTGCTGAACGCCAACTACATGATGCGCCGCCTGGAGCCGTATTTCGATCTGCCGTACAAACAGCACTGCAAACACGAATTCGTCCTGTCCGGAAAAAGGCAGAAGAAACTGGGCGTCCGCACGCTGGACATGGCCAAGCGCCTGCTCGACTTCGGTTTCCATCCGCCGACCATCTACTTCCCGCTCATCGTGGAAGAGTGCCTGATGATCGAGCCCACGGAAACCGAGAGCAAGGAAACCCTCGACCGCTTCATCGACGTGATGATTCAAATCGCGAAGGAAGCGGAAGAGCAACCGGAAATCGTTCAGGAAGCTCCGCACAACACCGTGATCAAGCGCCTCGACGAAGTGACCGCCGCCCGCAAACCGGTCCTGCGTTGGGAGAAAAAAGCCTGATCCGGAATGCAGAGAACAAAAAGCCCCGTCGGATGAATCGGTCCGACGGGGCTTTTTCTTTTGAGCGATTGCGCGTGAGCAGTCGTGCGTTTTCAATTTTTTTGAAATCAGAAGGGATCCGCCGGCGTCCAATGGGACATAAGCCATCCGACAGTTGTGAAGGGAGAGATCAAGATGTCCGTCATCGCCGGGAAAATCCGGTTCCTGTCCCGCTTTCTGACCTGCCCCCGGGAGGTGGGGAGCATCACGCCGAGTTCCGGATTTTTGGTAAATGCGATCTGTAAAACGGTTTTTTGGAACCGGGTGGAACTCGTTGTTGAACTGGGAGCGGGAACGGGGGTTGTGACGGCGGAAATTGCAAGAAATTTGAAGCCGGGGGCAAAAGCCGTGATCTTTGAAAAGGATGCGGTGTTCAGCAGGCAGTTGAAACGGGATTTTCCCTTGTTCACCCATTGCCGGGATGCGATGCGTTTGACCGAAGAACTGGAGACACACGGAATCCGGGAGGCGGACTGCATCATCTCCTGTTTGCCGATGGCCAATTTTTCCACTGAACAACGGGTGGAATTGTTGGACCATGTAAAGAAGGTGCTGAAACCGGACGGAATGTTTGTGCAGTATCAATATTCGTTGCAGATGAAAAAAACGCTGAAATCCAGGTTCAAGGTGGTTCACACGCATTTTGTTCCCCTCAACCTTCCCCCGGCTTTCGTTCATGTGTGTCAGGATTGAACGGGAGGAGCGAAGATTGACGACCAAGTCAGACAGAGAGGGTTGACGGCATGAGTGCAGCTGAGCTCGTGGAGTGGGTGGAGGGTTACGGATATGCGGCCCTGTTTTTCGCTCTGTGGCTGGGCATCGTGGGGATGCCGGTTCCGGATGAAGTGATTGTCATGACGGGAGGTCTGGTTTCCTCATTTGGCTTGCTGGAGCCGTTCGGGGCATTTGCGGTCACGTACATGGGGGTCGTTTCCGGACTGTCGATCGGATATGCATTGGGCAGGTGGTGGGGGAGTGACTGGGTGAATCGCCTTGGAAAGAAGGAAAAGTGGAATCGGGCGCTCCTTCGCTCGGAACGGCTGATGAACAGGTATGGAAGTCTGGCGCTCTGTTTCAGTTACTTTCTGCCGGTGGTGCGGCACATATTGCCGTATTTGGCGGGCATCCACCGGATGTCTCCGGTCAGGTACGCGGCCTTTTCCTTCGGTGCCGGTTTGGTTTGGACCGGAATCTACTTTTTCATCGGAGCGGAGTTCGGGGAGTGGATCGATCCGGCGTCCCGAATCAGCCGTCAGGGAGGTTGGTTGGCTTTGGCTTCTTTGATCATCATCGGACTGGCAGTCAAGGCAGTCCAACGGAAAAGGGACAAAAACACGAAACCGGACAGGGGACTGTAAGGTCGATCCGATCAGATCCCTCGTTTCAAACCCCCGGTTCTATGGGAGAACCGGGGGTTTTTCATGGACACGGGTTCATTCAGGACGAGATGATCTCAATCACCAATTCCCGGCCGATCCACACGGCCACTCCCCAGATGATGAGAGCGGACAGCCGGTTGACCCGCCGCAGCCAAATGCCTCCCCCGTCCAGGGACCGGATCAGGGCACCGGCGATGGACAACCCGAAAAACCAGATCCAGGAAACGGCGACGCAGGTCAGCGTGAAAGCGATGCGTTCCGCACCGTCGTATTGGAGAGAACTGGTGCCGATCACGCCGATCGTGTCCAAGATGGCATGAGGGTTCAGCAGGGAGACCGACAAGGCAAATCCCACTTGCCGGGCGGGAGGCAGCGGACCGGTGCCGGTGTCCGAGCCGGGATCCGGGGAAGAGCGCCAGATGTTCCATCCCATGTACAACAAGAAGAAAAAACCGGCGGTGAACAGAGACCATTTCACCCAGGCTACGTTCAACACGACAATCGAGATACCGGCGACGGCGAGCGTGATCAGCAGCGTGTCACAGAGCGAGGCCGTCAGAACCGCGGGGAGGGAACGAATCCAACGAGGCTGCAAGGCCCCTTGGTTGAACACGAACACGTTTTGTACGCCCAAGGGGAGGATCAACCCCAGGGCAAGGATCCATCCGTGAATGATCGCTTCCGTCATGCCGCAAATTCATCCTTTCCGTTCATGATTTTCGTTGAACGGTTGCTCCATGAAAAGCCACATTCTCCAACGAACGGTTGAGCCGCTGGCTCGGTTTCATGAGAGTTCCACTAACAGCCGGCCTGCCTTGTCCGGATCCCGTATCGGCGGAACCGGGAAATACTCCACATCTCTTTGCGGACAGACATGACACAGGCAATTATATGAACCATTGAACAAATTATTATATAATAGTAGATGAATTCAGCAAAGAAGGTGCGTTTTTGTCATGGGCTCAGACAGCAAAGTGCTCAGGGATTTGTTCGTCTCCTTTTTCCGGATCAGTCCGGTGACCTTTGGCGGTGGCTATGCCATGCTTCCTTTGATTGAGCGGGAGGTGATCGTCCGGAGAAAATGGATGGACGAAGAGTCCCTGAAGGAAACGTTGGCGCTTTGCGAATCCGTTCCCGGGGCCGTCGGCATCAACGCGGCGATTCTGGTCGGGTTCCGGGTGGCCGGTCTGCCGGGGGCGTTGGTATCTTTGGCGGGAGTCACGTTGCCCGCTTTTTTGATTGTCCTCGCAATGGTGGCATTGTTTTTCCGGATTCGGAACCAACCATGGTTGGACGGTGCGATGACGGGGATTCGGGCGGCGGTGGTGGCGCTGATTGTTTGTGCGGCCGTGCGTGCGGGAAAGCGGGCCCTGACAAGCAAAGCGGCTTGGGGTTTGGCGGGAGCCGCGTTTTTTGCATTGGCGGTGCTGGGAATCAGCCCGTTTTTTGTGTTGCTATCGGGGCTGGCGACCGGGTTGGTGTACTCCTTGGCGGGCATTCGCCGATCGGCAGGCCGAAATCCGGAACGCTCCCGGAGCGGGGGAGACGGTCGGGGAGCGAGGAAGTCGGCCTGAAACCGGTTGAGTCGGGCCATCGCGGGCCCGTTTTTTTCGGATGACCCGCCCGGTGCGGGAAGAATCGGTCCGGGCGATCTCTTCCGGACGTGCCCATCATCTCCTCAAAAATGCGGGGAATCAGTTTGCTTCATCGCCTCGTGACATGGCCGGAAAGCGGAACGGGAGGAACGATGACATGTTGCAAGAGCTCTTTTTTACCTTCTTCAAAATCGGATTTCTTTCGTTCGGCGGAGGCTATGCCATGATTCCCGTCCTGGAACATGAAGCCGTCGCGCATGGATGGACCACGACCGCGGAGTTCAGCGAATGGATCGCCGTCGCTGGAATGGCTCCGGGACCGATCGCACTGAATGCGGCGGTCAGTATCGGCTACCATCAGGCGGGCTTGGCGGGTGCGCTTGTCTCTCTGTTGGGGATGGTGCTTCCCTCCCTGTCGGTGGCCTTCGCCCTGTCGGCGGTGCTGGTTCGGATCGGTCGGCATCCCGTCTGGAAAAAAACGTTGCAGCACCTCATGCCTGTCATTGTCGGCTTGATCCTCTTTGCTGCTTGGCGGTTTGCCGTTTCCAACTTTTCTTCCGTCAAGTGGGAACAGGGATGGATGTTGTTGCTGATATTTGCCGCTTCGCTGACGGGCCTGATCCGGTACCGGCTTCATCCCGCTCTTGTCATCCTGGGAGCCGGAATCGTGGGAGCGGCCTTTTTGGGGGATTGACATGGGAAGACAATGCGACAATCGTATATTTGCTGCATAAATGAAATTGTTGATGAATTAGATGTTGTTTCATGATAAAATAAATCCAATTTTACAAAATTTGTTTCGGAGGAGATGCCTGGTGATGGTACGGATTGTGCCCCTTCAAACGGTCGGAAAGAGCGGAAAGAGATTCGGATCCATATCTTTCGGAACGGGAGATGAACGATGTCGATCGCAAAACGAAACATCCGTGCCCTGACTTGGGCAAATTTGCTTGGTGGCGTCAATTTTCTCGAACCGGTGGTGACTCTGTTTTATTTGCACCGGGGGTTTTCGCAGACGGAGATTTTCTTCGTGCTTCTCAGCTTCAGCGTGTCGATGGCGGTGTTTGAAGTTCCGTCGGGAGCGTTTGCGGACCGGTTCGGGGCAAAAATCTCGTTTCTGGCCGGAACGTTTGCCCGGTTGCTTTCGGTGATCTGTCTGGCCGTGCCCGAGCCGGCATTCGTCATACTCAGCCAAATTTTGTCCGCGCTGTCTTTTTCGTTCTTTTCCGGTTCGGACGAAGCCTTGATATATGAATCGCTCAAGGCGGAAGGCCGGGAAAAAGAAATGGCCGGCGTGATGGGCAAGATCCAGGCGGCATCGCTTGCTCCGATGGCGTTGGCCATGTTGGTGGGGGCATGGCTGGCCGGCGGTCTTCGCGAGGAAGACTTTCTGGTGCTCATCGCGCTTCGCACGGTTTGTGTGCTGGGGCAGTTCGTGTTCGTGCTGAGGGTCGTCGAACCTCCCCATCTGGCTGCGTATCGGGATCACCCCTGGAAACACGTCCGGCGGGGGATGCGGGAGATCTTGCAATCGCCGGGACTGTTGCTTCTGTTCGCCAACGTGACGGTGATCTTCATCACCACGTACATCTTCACCACGTTTGAACAGCCGTGGCTGAAGAATCTCGGGGTGCCGGTCAGCGTTCTGGGAGTCATTGCGGCGGCAGGTCTTCTGCTGTCGGCGTGGGCGGCCCGGATGGTGGACGTTTTGCTCAAGCTTCGTTCGGCGAAATTCTGGCTTTGGGTGACCGGCTTGGGCATTGTGTGCTCGCATCTGTTGATCGTGGGCTTGGCGGGAAGCGCGGTGGCGGCCATCGCCGCCGGATTCCTGCTCCGGGCTTGCCGGGCGGTGCGCAATCCGGTCAGTTCCCAGATGTTCAATGAATACATCTCGTCGGGAAGCCGGGCAACGGCCCTGTCTTTGCTCAGCGTGGCAGACTCGGTGTTCGATCTGGTGTTGGTCTTGACGCTGACGGGCATTTCGGTCTGGGGCTTGCCCGCGGTGTTCCTCGGTTGCGCGGGCCTCGCCCTGTGCGGGTTGTTCCTTCCGGCCCGGTCGGCGGAAGAGGAACGGGCATCCTTGAAGCTGAGTCGGGATGCATGATGAAAGGTGGAGGGAGTCTCTTCCGGGGGCTTCCTCCTTGTTTTCTTTTCCGGATGTTCGGTCGGTGCGGCTGGGCCGAGTCCATGGGACGCGGAAGAAACTTATTTCTTGTTGACAGAATCGTGGGAACAGGTTACGTTGAAAATGAATGGTCAATTTTCTAAATAATTCGGAAGGAGCGGGGAGATTGCAGGGGAAAACCGTGATCGTCACCGGTGGCAGCAGCGGAATGGGCAAAGCGATCGCCACCCGTCTGTTCCGGGAGGGAGCGAATGTCGTCATCTCCGGGCGCAATGCGGAAAGACTGGAGGCGACCCGCGATGAACTGGAACGGATCGGCGGCGGAAAGGTACTCACGGTGCAGATGGACGTTCGGGAACCGGACCAGGTGGAGGACATGGTTCGCAAAGCCAAGGAGACGTTCGGACGGATCGACGCATTGGTCAACAACGCGGCCGGCAATTTTGTCGTTCCTGCCGAACAACTCTCCCGGAACGGATGGCATGCGGTGATCAACATCGTGCTGAACGGAACCTGGTATTGCACCCAAACGGTTGCGAAAGATTGGCTCGCTTCCGGTCAGGGGGGGTCCATCCTGAACATCGTCGCCACCTATGCATGGACGGGAGCCGCCGGTGTCGTTCACTCCGCCGCCGCCAAAGCGGGAGTGCTCGCCATGAGTCAGACGCTTGCCGTGGAGTGGGGAGATCGGGGCATTCGCGTCAATTGCATCGCGCCGGGACCGATTGAGCGGACGGGCGGGGCGGACAAGCTGATCGCCGACGAACGGGCCCGGAAGGCCGTGGAACGGGCGGTTCCGATGAAGCGATTCGGCACGCCGGAGGAGGTGGCGGCGCTGGCCCGTTTCCTGCTGTCGGAGGAAGCCGCTTACATCAACGGAGAGTGCGTCACCATGGACGGGGGCATGTGGCTGACCGCCCACCGCTTCCTCTGAGTGATGGTTTTTCAAGGAGTCCCGATGGGGCGCATTGCAAAGGACGAAGAGAAGTCTTTTCATTCATCGGGTAAGCCATTATGATAGGAATGTCAACCATCAAGCGAAAGAGATTCCGGACTTTCCGAAAGAGGTCCGGGCAACGGTCCGGATCTCTTTCGCTGACAACCGGCATCCAAGGCGGCATGGATCGAAGAGGTGACGAAATGTGGAGCGGTCGTACCGGATTTCCAAGGTGTTGAACAACAACGTGGTCATCGCCGAACACCCGGAGAAGGGAGAGGTGGTGCTCATCGGCAAGGGGCTCGGCTTCGGCCGCAAGCCCGGCGGGGAAATCGGACCGGAAGCGGTGGACAAGTGTTTTGTGCTGGCTGACCGGAAAGAACAGGAACAGTACAAGGAACTGCTCCGGCAGGTGGACGAGCGGGTGGTGGAGGTGATGAACGAGGCGATCGATCTGATTCAGAAGCGCTTCGGGACACCGCTCGGGGAACATATCCACGTGGCCTTGACCGACCACATCGCCTTTGCGCTCAAGCGGCTGGAGAAGGGCATCGATTTCCGGAATCCGTTTCTCCTGGAGACGGAGGCTTTGTACGAACGGGAATACAAAGTGGCGGAAGAAGTGGTGGACCTGATCCGCCGGAAACTGGGGGTCCGGTTGCCGGAGGGGGAGACGGGGTTCATCGCCGTTCACATCCACAGTTCTTTGACTCGCCGGAAGCTGGCGGAGATCCGCCGGCATTCACAGCTGATTCAACGGTTGACGGAGTTGGCGGAAGAGACCCTCGGAGTGAACATCGACCGGAAAAGCGTCTCCTATTTGCGCCTGTTGACCCACCTGCGCTGCGCCATCGAGCGGACGTTGTCCGGAGAAGAAGTGAGTGAACCCGAAGGTTTCTCCGAGCTCTTGCGCAACCAGTATCCGTTGTGTTACAATCTTGCGTGGAAAATGGCGAAAGTAATGGAACGGGCCTTGGAGAAGCGGGTCCATCCGGCGGAGGTCGGCTATTTGACGTTGCATCTCCTCAGACTTTCGCATCCGTAAAACTTCATCAGGGGTCGGTCGTCCCGCTTTCACGTGTTACTGATTCGATCAGGCATGAGTGAAAAAAGGCGACGATGGTGATTGCTGGAAAGGGTTGTTTGTACCCTTTTTGCAAGCGTTTCCATCCGTCTTTTTTTGCTCATGCCTGTTTTTGTTTCGGTCACGCGTGTTTGCCGGAACGGTCTGATCCGGACAATCGGGTAAAGGAGGAAGTCATCATGTTCAAGCGGATGTTCGGAACGCTGCAGCAAGCCGGCAAGGCTCTCATGCTTCCGGTCGCCATGTTGCCCGCCGCCGGTCTGCTCCTGGCCATCGGGAACAAAACGCAAATCGGCATCATGGAGCAGGCGGGAGGTGTCGTGTTCGCCAACCTGGCCCTTCTCTTCGCCGTCGGGGTGGCCATCGGACTGACCCAGGGCGAAGGGACCGCCGGTTTGGCCGCCGTGGTTGGTTTGCTGGTGATGAACGCCACCATGGGTGAAATGGCCAAATTGTTCAAGGTGGAAACGGTACAGGTGTTGGGAATCGACACCCTGCAGACCGGGGTGTTCGGCGGAATCCTCATCGGGGTGACGGCGGCCTTGTTGTACCGGAGATTCCACGCCATCGAACTTCCGCCGTTTCTCGGCTTCTTCGGCGGAAAACGCTTCGTGCCGATCGTGACGGCTGCCACCGCTTTTCTGCTCGGTGTGGCATTCTTCTACATCTGGCCGCCGATCCAAAAGCAGATTGACGTGTTTTCGCATTTTGTCACCACGCAGAACACGGCGTTGGCCGCGTTCATCTTCGGGGTGATTGAACGTTCCCTGATTCCGTTCGGACTTCATCATATCTTCTACTCGCCGTTCTGGTTCGAGTTCGGGACTTACACCACTTCCGCCGGCGAAATCATCAAAGGGGACCTCAATCGTTTCATGCAAGGGGATCCCACGGCCGGCACGTTCATGAGCGGGAAGTTTCCTTTCATGATGTTCGGTCTGCCTGCCGCGGCGCTGGCCATGTGGCAGGAAGCCCGTCCGGAGCGTCGCAAAGTGGTCGGCGGCATCATGTTGTCCGCTGCACTGACCTCGTTTTTGACGGGAATCACCGAACCGATCGAGTTCACGTTCCTGTTCGTCGCTCCGCTGTTGTACGCGGTGCATTGCGTGTTTGCCGGGCTTTCCTTCATGTTGATGGACATCCTCGGAGTGAAGGCGGGCATGACGTTTTCCGGCGGAATCATCGACCTGATCATGTTCTGGGAAAAAGATACCAATCCGTGGCTCATCATTCCGGTTGGACTGGTATTCGCCGTGATTTACTATTTCGGGTTCCGGTTTGCCATCCGAAAATGGAATCTGAAAACACCGGGCCGTGAAGACGAAGAGGAACACTCGGAACAAACGTCCGGAAACATGGGCCAACTGGCCGCTGACGTTCTTTCGGCTTTGGGCGGCAAAGAAAACATCACGGCGCTGGATGCCTGCATCACCCGTTTGCGCGTTTCGGTCGGCGATGTGGGCAAAGTCAACAAGGAAGAGCTGAAGAAACTGGGTGCTGCAGGCGTTCTGGAAATGGGCAATCACCTGCAAATCATTTTCGGTCCCAAATCCGATCTGATCCGGGAACAGATGAAACGGATCATGAGCGGACAGGCACCTGTCCGGGTTCCGGAAGAGGAGTCCGATCAGAAAGACGCGCAATCTCCGAATGAAGCGGAGTTTCCCGCGGGAGAAATCGCGTCGCCGATGACCGGTAAACTTCTTTCGCTGGAACGGGTGGAGGACGCGGTGTTTTCACAAAAGCTGATGGGTGACGGTTTTGCCGTGGATCCCGAAGACGGGAAAGTGGTCTCTCCGGTGGACGGCACGGTGGTCAATCTGTTCCCGACCGGACATGCCATCGGACTGCGCACGGCGGAGGGCCATGAAGTGCTGATTCACGTCGGGATTGACACGGTCAAACTGGAAGGCAAAGGGTTCAAAACGTTTGTGGGCGAAGGGGACACCGTCACCCGGGGGCAAACGCTGATCGAAGCGGATTTGGAGTTCCTTCGCGAGCATGCTCCCTCCGTGGTCACCCCGGTGGTGTTCACCAATCTGGACAAAGGTCTCTCCGTCAACATTCTCAAAGAACAGGCTCAAGCCGGAGAGACGAACGTGATTTCCGTCACGCGCCAATCATGAATCATCCGTTTCATGTTTGAAGGTTGAAAGAACCGCCGCATCCCGGCACGACGGCAAGTGGATCTTGCCGCTCTCAACCGGCCCGGGACGCGGCGGCTTTTTATTTCACCGTGACGGTTTGTTCGGATTGAATCGTTTTTCCCCGATGGACGTAAGGGGCGTGGGCGCTGTCGACCAGTTCCGCGCGAATCACATGGGTTCCCGGCTCCAGGCGGATGCGCGCGGTGGTGTCGAACAGTCTGGCGATTTTTTTGCCGTCGACATACAGATGCGCATGTCCTTCCCCGAAGAGCGGTTCGCGTCCGGGTTGCTCGGGAACAAACCGGAAATGGCGGGTGTGAAGCACGATCAGGCAGTGACCGCCCGGTTCCGGAATGACTTCCAGATGAACTTCCGGGGCGGGAACATTTTCCGGGACTTGCACGGGAGTGACGGCATGATGCTGATGCCCGCCATCCGAATGAAAGGAACGGGAACCGGAAGCCGTGTGCCCGTCCGCGACCCAGATGCCGAGCATGACCAGGAACACTCCGATGACGGTGCCCAGGAACAGCCGGATCATGCGAAACGAAAACGGTCGATCTGCCGTTGATGCCCATTCGGCGTGAAAGACACGGAGGAGGATGCCCGCGGCCAGTCCCAGCACAAACGGGGAGCCCCGTTCGTGCCATTCCGGTGACAGAACGAATGCTCCGGCCAGCAGGCTGCCCAGCACCACCCCCACACCCGGTACGGCGGACGCCGCCAGTGTGACCCAACGACCTTTGGTTGCCGTCAGTGTCGCGGCCACTGCTCCCTCCGGCAATTTGTGCACAAACAAACCGACCGCCGCGGCGAGGCCGGTCATGGCCCCGAGATGATGTCCGCTCCCCACCGCCATGCCTTCAAACACGCTGTGCAACCCCAATCCGACGATGGCGGTCCAAGTGACTGCCCCTGAACGTTTCTTCTCCGTTTGTGTCTGTCCGCGGCGGCGGGTCATCCATGCCAGCATCAATCCGGTGATCGTTCCCGCCAACGTCAGCGGAACGGATTCGGACAGGGCATGGGGAAGCATTCCCGCGAGTGCCACGGCGACCAGAAGTCCGGCGCAGATCAGGGAAAAGGTGGATCGTCCGATGGAAGCATGACGGTTGCGCCCCCAGACGACAAGCGCTCCGCCGACCAGAGAGCCCGCCGCCGCCAGCAGGTTCCAGTTCAGGTATTCGTTCAAAGCATCGCCCCCCAGATGATCATGGTCCTTAACAATGTATGGGGAAGAAGATCGCCGAATGATGGCTTGTTCGGGCGATTTTTTGATGATTTGGAATCCTTTTCCTGAATCGGAAAACAGGGTAATCTGATGGTGAGGACATTTTGGCAACATCTCGAGGGGGGATGAAATGAAACGGAAGGTTCTCCGGTCGCTTTGTATTCTGGGTTCCGTCCTGACCGCCGTCGCTTGTACGCAGGCACAACCGGCGTCGCCGGAGCAACAGCTCCTGGAACGGATGTCACTCGAAGAAAAGATCGGTCAGATGATGATGGTCGGTTTCCGCGGTGAAACCCCCACCGAAGACGCACGAAAACTGGTTCAGGACATGAAAGCGGGATCCGTCATTCTGTTTTCCAATGCCGGAAACATCAAACATCCGCTTCAGACCGCCCGCCTGACCAACGGATTGCAACGCATGGCGGAGCAGACCCGGCTGAAGATTCCCCTCATCGTGTCCGTCGACCAGGAAGGGGGCTCGGTGGCGCGTTTGACGGAGGGATTCACCGAAACGGCCGGAAACATGTCTCTCGGAGCCGTGGCGGACGAGAAAAGGACGGAGCGGGATGCGGGCATGATCGCCGAAGAGTTGGCGGCCGTGGGCATCAACATGAATCTGGCCCCGGTGTTGGACGTAAACGTGAATCCGGACAATCCCGTGATCGGAACGCGCTCGTTCGGAGAAGATCCGCAATTGGTGGCCCGATTGGGCGAAGCGTTTGTCCGTGCGCATCAAAAGAGGGGAGTGGTGCCCACCGTCAAGCATTTTCCCGGCCACGGGGATACTCATGTCGATTCGCATTTGGGATTGCCGGTGATTCCGAAGAGCCGGGAAGAGTTTGAGCGGGTGGAGCTGGTGCCGTTCAAGCGCGCCATCGAGGCAGGCGTGGATGTGATCATGACCGCACACATCCACGTTCCTTCGTTGGATCCCACTCCCGACTTGCCGGCCACCCTTTCAAAACCGATTCTTACCGGGCTCCTGCGTGAGAAGTTGGGGTTTGAGGGCGTGATCGTCACGGACAGCATGACCATGGCGGGAGTGTCGGGAACCTTCGGGGGAGTGCCCCAAGCCGCGGTGAAAGCGGTGGAAGCGGGGGCGGACATCATTTTGTTGCCGCCGTTTTCTTCCACGAAGGAACCTTTTGAAGTCCGGGACGCAATTTTGGAGGCCGTCCGTTCCGGCGAGATTTCCGAAGAGCGGATTGACCGTTCCGTGTTGAGGATTCTCCGGTTGAAGCAAAAATACGCTCTGGACAAACGCCGGTATGTGGAGGAGACCGGGGTGGCCGAACGGACGGGAACCGACAAGAACCGGCAACAGGCGCTTGACACCGCCCGACGGGCCGTCACGTTGCTGAAAAACGACGGAAATCTGCTGCCGCTTCATTTGTCTTCCGGGCAAAAGGTGGGCATCATCACCCCGTATTCCCTGATCGGGAAGGTGAAGGCTCACCACTTTCGGGTGGAAGAGCTGACGGTGGAACGGCGGGATCTGACAGACGCGGAACGGAACGACATCTTGCGATGGGCAAAGGACAAGGATCTGCTGATCGTGGGCACGCACAACGCCGACCGTCAGCCGCGGATGGCCCGTTTGGTGCGCGAGCTCCAAAATGCGGGCAAACCGGTGGCGGTGGTCGCGTTCGGAAATCCGTATGATATCCGGGCGTTTCCCGGAGTGGATGCCTATCTCGCCGTGTACGGATTTCGGCAAGTGCATCTTCAGGCGGCCGTGGACACCCTCTTCGGACGGAACAATCCTTCGGGACGTCTGCCGGTGACGGTGCCCGATCTGTATCCGGCGGGTTCGGGTCTCGGGTATACCGGAACAAAATGATCGGATGGTATGATGGAGACAGGGTTGCCCGTGAGGACGACCCTGTTTTTTGATGTGCGGGGAGGAGATCGGATGCGCGTTTTGGTGACGGGAGGAACGGGATTCCTGGGAAGAAATCTGGTCCATCTGCTGGTGCGGGAAGGGATGGAGGTGACCGTGCTTCACCGGTCCGGTTCACGGCTGGAAGGACTGCCGGAGGGGGTCCGGTTCCGGCCGGGAGACGTGACGGACCCGAACTCGCTGGAGAAAGTTTGCAGAGGGATGGATCTGGTGTTTCATGTGGCCGGTGAAGTGACCTGGGGCAAAGCTTTGTCGCAAAGGATGATGGACATCAACGTCCGGGGAGCGGAGAACATGGCGCGCGCTGCCCTTCGCGCCGGAGTGAAGCGGTTTGTGCTGACCAGCTCCGCGGCGGCCGTCGGCTTTCCGGAGACAGGAGAAGCGGATGAATCGTTTCCGTTCAACGGGGATCTCCTGAACGTGGAATATGCCAAAGGCAAACGGGGAGGGGAAGAACGGGTTCTGGCGCTCGTGAAGGAAGGTTTGCCGGCGGTGGCGGTCAATCCGACGGTGATCATCGGTCCGCGTACGACCGGCTCTTCGCTCGTCAGGTCGGTCATGACGGGGCGCTTGACCATGGCTCCTGACGGCGGCGTCAACATCTGCGACGCGGAAGACGTCGCCAAGGGGCATCTGCTGGCGGCCACCCGCGGTGAGGTCGGGGAGCGGTACATATTGGGGGGCACCAATCTCCCGCTCCGGGATTTTTTTCAACGGGTTGCCGACACGGCCGGAACCGGCACACGGATCCGGAGGGTGCCGGCCTGGTTGGCAAAAGCGGCGGCCGTGGCCGGGGAAGCCGCGTCATTCATTACCCGCAAGGATCCGGGATTCCCATGGGATCTTGCCAAATTGATCGGTCGGAACATTTACTATTCGTCGGAAAAAGCGGTGCGGGAACTCGGATACTCCATCACCCCGCCGGAAGAAGCGATTCGCAAGGCCGTGGAATGGGAAATGCGGAGAAGGAGAGGCACATCCTGACCGTTTGCTCACATGCCATTTTACGCTTCGGGCGTCTTGACCCTCCGGAAAAACTGCCGTATCGTGGCAGTAACGAAAGCGAGGGATCACTGGATGAAGGAGGAGATTCGGCGGCTGCTGGTGCAGATCCTGGAAAACCAGCAGCATATCCTGGAGAGGTTGAACTCCTTGGAACGAAGGCTATTTGCCGAAGAATCCGTTCGACCGGCAACGGAACGCGCCGGTTCGGACGATTCGTTGAAGGATTCGGCGCAGTCCGGGCAATCGCCGGGAGATCGCTTGTGGGCGCAAGTCCTTGAGCGGATGTCCGGACGCATTTCCGAAGAAAGTTTGGAAATGTGGCTGAAACCGCTTGCCGTTTGCGGAGTGGACGGGGAAAGTCTGGATTTGCTGGGGCCGGATCGTTTCAGCGCCGAATGGGTCGCTTCGCGTTACGGAAAGATGATGGAGGAGTCACTGCCCGAGGGGGACATTTGCCGCATCCGCGTCGGTTGGAAGGATGAAACCGGGGACATTCGGTGGGCGGAATCGGGAGAAGGGGACGCGGTGATCCGCAAACTGTTGGGAGAAGCGGAAGAAGCACTCGAGAGTTTGCGCGAACCGTGGGAAGACTTGGGGATGTTCGCCAATCCGGATGATGAACCGGACGGAAAGAAAGCCGGGATGAAGCAGGAGAAAACGGATCCTTGAACGTTGAAGGATCGCTCACGGAGAGTCATGGGCCGTGCATGATTCCGGTCGGCGGGGGCGAAGCGGTTCACTTCGCCCCGAAATCACCGAATTTCATCCACGGATCGGTTTGGGGAGGAAATGACACAAACGTCATTTCCTCTTTTTTCACGGGATGGGGAAGCGTCAGCCTGTGGGCCCACAGAGCCAGTTGTTGGCCGGGTTTGTTTCGGGCGGTTCCGTACTTTTGGTCTCCGTGGAGCGGATGTCCGATCTCGGAAAACTGGACGCGGATCTGGTGGGATCGTCCCGTCTCCAACCGGATCCGCATGAGACTGAGCGGGCCGCAAACCGCAAGACGCTCGAAATGCAGGACGGCCTCCTTGGCACCGCGGTGCCCGGCCGGGACCACGAAAACCCGGTTTCTTTTTTGGTCTTTCCACAGGTGATGCTTCAGCGTTCCCGCCGAGGGCGCCTTCCCGTGGACGACGGCCAGGTACACCTTGTCCACCGCCTGTTTTTCCCGGAAGGAGTCCGACAGGCGGGATGCCGCCTTGGACGTTTTGGCAAACACCATGACGCCTCCGGTGGGGCGGTCGAGTCTGTGAACCAGACCGAGGAATACATTCCCCGGCTTTTGATACCGCACTTTCAAATCTTTCTTCAACAAGGAAAGCAAATCCTCATCGCCGGACGCATCGGCCTGAACCGGAAGATTGACGGGTTTTTCCACCACCAGCAGGTGGTTGTCTTCATGAAGGATCCGGATGGCCGGACGGGTCTGTGTGTACATCTTGATTTCGTCCTCTCGGGTCATGGTTCTCCTCAAAGGATACCTCAAGATCGGGCGTCATGACCAGTTTGTGACCGGAGCATGGTCCGAACCAGCCTGTCCGCCCGGCGGGTGGTTTCCGGAAGCCGGAAACGCGGGGTCAGCCTCAGGACCCACTCACGGGCCGTTTCCAGGGAAACGAGGTGCCCGATGGAAACACAGACCGGTTTGATGCCCGTTTGTGTCCTCAGCAAACATCCGACCACTTCGCCCCGGTCCACGAGCGGAGAAGAATCTCCGCGCATGGGCCCCGGTTCTTCCCCTTCGCCGGTCAGTCGGGTTTTTCCGCATCCGATGGCCGGGATGTCAAACATCACGCCGAGGTGGCAGGCCAGTCCGAATCGTCGGGGATGGGCCCGGCCTTGACCGTCGCACACCACCAGGTCGGGTCGAAGGTTCAGCCGCTCGAACGCCCGAATGACGGGAGGAAGCTCCCGAAACGAAAAGAGTCCGGGGATATAGGGAAAGCGGGCTTGATCCTCCACCACGGCTGAGTCAACGGTTTCCAGCGTGACGGCATCCAGAACGACCACGGCCGCCACCAATCGGTCTGACCGGTTGTCGTAAGCCACGTCCACTCCCGCCACCCGTTTCACCTCTTTCAGCCGGTCTTCCCGAATCACCCGTTTCGCCCACTCCGTTTGCAGCCTGACCGCTTCCTCTTCCGTCAGAACCCACGGATGCCGCAGGACCGGTTTCATTTGAACGCCTCCCGGGACTTTCGGATCATTCAACTGTTCTTTGTTGTCGTTCATGATACAATTTTATATCAGAATCTGTGAGATGGTTGTAAGATTCGCCGGAGTTTCTTTCCGTTTCACAAGTGACTGAGCGAATGGACGCACGGGGAACGGATCCGGCATGTTTGGCTTGCACAACCGAAACTGCCACCGGAGGACCGACACATGGCGCACACAAAGAGAGATCACGGGAGGATTGAACGGGAGAAGGAGCCCGAACTCTGCCGGGTCGGCAAGAAGTTGGCGGAGATTCTCAAGGATCGACGGACGGCGGAGTGGGCGTTCGGCATGTATAAAGAGACGGCAGGGCGATTGGGGATCACATCCGCAGCGGATGAACGCTTTGCCGTCACGATGCGTTCGGATCTTGCCCGCATCCATTTCAATTTCTGTTCGTGGCTGACGGTCGGTATCGGACGCAGGGAAGACGGTCAGATGACGGTCCGTCTCCCGCTGATCCGGGGGAAATTGGGAGAGTTCGCGGACAAACCGGAGATCCGGGAAGATTACGTTCACAAGTCGGATTCCGAAGTCGGGAGCTATTCGTTTCAAATGGCCGATTTTCATGCCTTTCGAGATGAGATTCTGGCCTTGTTCGACCTTACGTTGAAGCGTATGGTGCGGCGATTTTCCGGAGTGACCCGATCGCCGTATCGCCGGCGGCACCAGGAGCTGCTGGGCAGGGCTCTTTTTGACAGGGCGATTCGGGATGAATTATTGGCTTGTGCGTTTGAGGGAAAACGGCCGGTTTCCGGGCGGAATGTCCGGGCATTGGCGGATGAGACGGGTTTTCGACCGGAAGAACTGGAACTGTGGCTGAACGCGTTGGAACGGAAAGGGCAGTTGATTTTTTATGGTCCGCCGGGGACGGGAAAATCGTGGTTGGCGGAGAAACTGGCGGAATGGGTCGCCGGAAAGAACGGCTTGGTCAAACGGCTTCAATTTCATCCCGGATTTTCCTATGAAGACTTCATCCAAGGGATTCGGCCTGTCAGCGGCGGGGACGGCAAACCGGTCTATCGGCTGGAACCCGGTCATTTTCTCCGGTTTTGCAGGGAAGCGGAAGCAAAGTCGGGGAAGGCGGTGCTGATCATTGACGAAATCAACCGCGCCGCGCCGGCCGGAGTGTTCGGGGAACTGCTGCTGGCGCTTGAACGCCGGGAAGAGGAGATTCCGCTTGCGGCAGGGGGAGTGATTCGGGTGCCCGGAAACGTCCGGATCATCGGGACGATGAACACGGCAGACCGGGCCGTGGCGCTCATGGATCATGCGATCCGTCGCCGGTTTGCGTTTGTCCGGGTGAATCCCCGTTTTGACGTGCTGGAAAGGTATCATCGGCTTCGCGGAAACCGGATCCGAGGTCTGGTTCAAGTATTGGAGGAAATCAATCGGCAGATTGCCGAACCGGACATGGAGCTCGGCACTTCTTTCTTTTTCACCCCGGATTTGTCGGGAGAATTGGAGGGGATCTGGAGAACGGAAGTGGAGCCGTACCTTGAAGAATTGTTTGCCGGCAACCCGGAGGTTTGGGAGACCTGGCGGTGGGACCGGGTGAAAGGGAGACTTCGGTCATGAACGGTTGGTTGGAGCTGAAAGAGTTTGAACCCACCCGTGTGGAGTCCGGGCGTTTGTCGATGGATGAAGGAATGTGGCTTCATCGTCGCTTCGGCAAGCAATTGAAGGTGGACTTTCCCGGTCCGGCCACGGAGGGATGCTGGCGGTTGACTCCCAAGGGATGGGTCGGTGTCATCCCGATGGGAAAGCGGGGAGGCATCCGGATTTCTCCGCGCTTTCCGGTGCAAAATCTGTTTCTCATGCTGGGGATCGCATGTCGTTTCGGCGGTGTCTGCATCATGGACGGACGGATCCGGGCGGACAATGCGGAAGGATGGGTCGATCGGTTGATCGGGTGGCTGGCCGATCGGGTGGCGGAACGGATCCGGAGGGGGCCCGTCCAGGAGTTTCGCACGGAAGAAAACACCTTGCCGGTGGTTCGGGGTAAACTCCTGACGGAAAAGTGGATCGCCCGTCCGCATCCGGACCGGATCCCGTGCCGCTTTCGGGTCATTGATGCCGACTGTGACGACAACCGGTTGTTGCTTTGGACCTTGCACCGGGTCTTGCGCGCCCGGCTGCCGCTCCAATCGGAGACAACGGCCAACGTGACCAGGGCGTACCGGATGTTGTCCCGGTTTGTCACGTTGCGTCCGGTGAACGTGCACGTCCGGAACGCAAAGGCGTATCATCCCCGATACGGGGAGTATGAGGGATTGCACACGCTTTGCCGGCTGGTGCTCGAGGGGTTGCTTCCGGGACACGGTTGCGGAACGGGAGAAGCGATCCCGTTTCTGGTGGACATGTCCCGGCTGTTTGAGATGTTTGTGGCTGAATGGTTGAAAATGTCCGCTCCCGATCAATTGGAGATTCGCTCCCAGGAGCGGGTTCGGCCGGCCGGAACGGGGCGCATCCGCTTCAGGGCCGATCTGGTGGCCGTGGATCGCCGGACGGGTCGACCGGTGTCGGTGATGGATACCAAGTACAAATCGGTTCAATCCCTGTCCGCCCGGGATGTCGCCCAGGTGGTGGCGTACGCGTTGTCGTTGGGAACCCGGGAAGCGGTGCTGGTCACTCCCGGCGGCGGCGAGGAACTGGATGAAGAGATCGGCGGCATTCGGGTCCGCGCGTTGGTGTTTGATGTGGCCCAAGACCCGGAAGCCGCGGGGAAGGCTTTTTTGCGGGCGTGGTTGGAGGGTGGAAGCCGTGCTACAATGAGAAGGTCATCTCATCAAACCGGAGCGTGAATCGTATGCAATCCTGGCGCTTTTTGCCGTATCGCGTCCATACGCCGGCCGAGAACATGGCCATTGACGAAGCCATCCTGCACGTGCACCGGGAAGGTCGGGTGCCTCCGACCGTCCGTTTTTACGGCTGGAATCCGGCGACGTTGAGCATCGGGTATTTCCAGCGGGTGGACAAGGAAGTGGTTCTGGAGCGGATCCGCTCACGGGGGTTGGGGTTTGTCCGGCGCATGACCGGCGGAAGGGCCGTCCTCCATGACAAGGAATTGACCTACAGCGTGGTGGTTTCGGAAGATCATCCGCTGATGCCTCCCACCGTGAGCGAGTCCTACCGGGTGATCAGCCAGGCTTTGCTCGAAGGATATCGTCTGCTCGGACTCAAGGCCGAGCTTTCGTTGCCCGAATCCGGCCGCAGGGAAGCGGCGTCGGCGGCATGCTTTGATTCTCCGTCCGATTATGAGTTGGTCATCGAGGGCCGGAAAGCGGCGGGGAGCGCGCAAACCCGGCAACGCGGAGTCATTCTCCAGCACGGGTCCGTTTTGGTGGATCTGGATGAGGACCTTCTGTTTGATGTTCTCCGTTTTCCGAATGAACAGGTGAAAGAACGGCTGAAACGGAGCTTTTCCGAAAAAGCGGTGGCCATCAACCAGCTGCGGTCGCCCGGAGCATCCATGGAAGAAGTGATCAAGGCGTTTTTCGAGGGATTCGAGCGGGGAATGGGCATCCGGCTGGAGCCCGGAGAACTGACGGAGGAAGAACGGGAAGTGGCGGACCGGCTGGTTCGGGAGAAATACGGTACCGACGATTGGAACCGAAAGAAATGATCGGCGGAAGGTTGCCGAAACGGAATCCGTTTTGCTAGAATCGGCTTTGTCATTCCATCCGGGACGGCCTCCGGCCGCCCCCGACGGCAGGTGAAATCCTTGAAAAACCTTCACGGAAAAACGGCCATCGTCACCGGCGCATCCAGCGGAATCGGCGAAGCCACCGCTCTGGCGTTGGCTGACGCCGGCGTCGACGTGGCGATCACGGCCCGGCGGGCGGACCGGCTGAAGCGGCTCGCCGACCGCATTCGCCGCGAAACAGGTGTGAGGACGCTGGAGATTCCCGCCGACGTGACGGACAAAGAGGCCATGGTTCGATTGGCGTCCCAGGTGAAAAGCGAATGGGGACGCATCGACATTCTTGTCAACAACGCCGGCGTGATGCTGCTCTCGTTTCTGGAGAAAAACAAAGTGGAAGAATGGGAGCGCATGGTGGATGTGAACATCAAGGGAGTCCTGTACGGAATTCACGCCGTCTTGCCCGTGATGCTTGAACAGGGAAGCGGGCACATCGTCAACATTTCTTCCGACGCCGGCCACGAAGTGTTCCCGTCATCTTCGGTGTATTCGGCCACAAAATTTGCCGTGCGCGCCATTTCCGCGGGAATCGCCCAGGAACTGACGCCCAAGGGGATTCGCGTCACCAACGTGTCACCCGGTGCGGTGGCCACCGAATTGGTGTCCCACGTGACGGACCGGGACGTGCTCGACATGTTTGCGCAATCTCCCGTCGTCCTGATGCAACCCGATGATATCGCACGGGCGGTGGTGTATGCGGTTTCCCAGCCGGAGCATGTCAACGTGAACGAAATGATGATCCGCCCTTCCAACATCCGCCGATGAAACGCCGCGGAATGAACCCGGAACCCGTCATGCGGTTCCGGGTTTTTCCCTTCTGGATGAAACAGGGTGAGAGTTGTGTGAAAGAATTTGAAATCCATTCACTTTTCCGACCAATATTCATTGATTTTCGTGGTTGGGAACGTTATGATGTAGATATGGATCGTATTATGGGAATTGTTGCATAAATGTGACGGGAACGATGCATGACACGGAAACGGGGCTTGTTGGTTCATGGATTTGTCAAAAATTTTTTCCGTTTTTGTGTATTTGCGCTGTTCGGGCCCCGTGATCGCTTGATTTTTCCGGTTCTTGTGATAGCATAGAGATGCCGGTACTTATGACTCCATAATTTGTCAATTCATCGGTATTCTTTCAATTTTCTACAAGGTTAGGGGAACGCTGTTGAAACACGAAACTCAAGGAAAAAGTCGCTTTTATGAGAGATTTCAGGTGGAAGATGTCATCAACTTCTTCTCCGGCCAGCTTCTTCAGGCGAAATCTCCGGACGGGGCACAAGTGTTTCTCCAAGCGATCAAGGTGCGTCGCCGGCCTCTTCCCAAAGGATTTCAGGATGCGTTGCGGAAGCTGCAACATCCGAACCTGGCGCCGATCCTTGATGTCATGGAGGAAGAAGATCAAATCATCCTTGTACATCCCCCGTTCTCCGGTGACCCCCTGCCTTTGATTGTGAACAAGGAACGGACGATGGATCCCGACAACGCCGTTCGCATTGTCCACAATTGCCTGAGAACGCTTCAGGATCTGGAACGCCTGCCGTTGCCGCTCAGTGCCACGCTCGACCCCAAAAACATTTTGCTCGTGGGTCACAAACCGCTTTTGCTCTTCTATTATGTCAAGGACTCCAAACAGTCCACTTTTGACGAAAAGTGGCGTGAGCTCTTGTTCTACCTGGTGACGGGGCAAGCTCCGATCGGCGGGCTGAAACAATGCGAGAAATTGTTGGATGAGAAAAAGATCCCTTCCCGGGTGGCCCGACTGGCTCTTCAATGCCTGGACCGGAAGTTCAGTCTGGGACAGATCACCCATTCCGTGGGCAGATACGTGGCCAGCCGATCCAGAGAGGAAGGAGGCGAATCCGGGCGTAAGGGACGTTCCCGCAAAACGCTTTACACCGCGATCGGTGTGGCGGCCGCCGCTTTGGTGCTGGTCACCTTGTCCGTTTCTTCCCAGATCGGCTTGGGGGAAGCCTACAACCAATGGGCCGGAGAAAGGGAAGTCCGACTCAGGGACGGGGAAATCGTCGACCAATTTACATTCACCAAACACAAGGAATGGTTCACGCTTCCCTACACTTTCAAGGACGTGACCAACATCCGGGGCGATTTCACCTTGAAAACGCTGAACGGCTTCACCGGTTATGTGGAAACCAAGGACAGGCAGTCCGTGTTCGGGTTTTACGTGAAAAAAGAAACCGGCATCGTTTCTTTGTTTTACTACATGAAAGGCAAGATGTACCCGATCGGGGAGTCCGGCGAGCAGTTCCGGATCAAGCCCGGGAAGAAATACACTTTTGAAGTGATCTACATTCCGGGTGAACCGGTGCGCATCTCCATCCAGGAGTACGGGGAAGGAGAGCGGTATGTGGCCGTCGGAACGACGCACATGAACGGTGAACTGACCATGCGTTTCCGGGGAGAAGAAGGGGCCACTCTCTATTTCCCGCAAATGACCAGCACCGACAGGCAGGCTCTGGAACAGACGTTCCTGAACGGGCAGCCGTGGCGGATCGGATACGGACAGGGAATCATCCGTCCGGATGACGAGTACATCACCCGTCTCTCGGTGTATCCGAACACGCAAATCCGCATCAATGCCGCGGAATCCGACCGGTTCGCGTTCATCCCGCCGGAAAAGGGAAATCCTCTGCAGTTGAATCTGCAGGGCGTCGACAACAGCATGTACCGGTTGGTTTGGCAGAAAAATGAGAAAAAGCTGGTCCTCTACCTGTTGGAGCAGAAACTGGTCGAGACTCCCGTCAATTGGGAGCCCAAAAAAGACAAACCCATTCTGGTCACGTTCACTCCCGATCAGCTGGACAAGCTGAGCGTTACGGTCTCCCAGGATTCCAATCAAACGGAAATCAAGTACACCAATCCGAACGGACCCGTTGCCATCCGGGAAGTTTCGATGATTCACGAAAAGGGATTGGAACTGGTGGGGGTCAAGACGTCAGGGGAGTGAGAAACAAAACGGCCGCGATACGCGGCCTGTTTTTTTGGGGACCGACTGCCTGATGATCCGGTTTTCGGGGAGCGGCATGCGGTGCTTAAGGAAAAAACGACGACCCGCCTTTGGAGGCGGGTCGGTGATCAGATGCCGATCTTCCGGACAAACCCTTCTTGCAACCGCCGGGTGATCGGGCCCGGCCGGCCTGTTCCGACGGGGGTTCCGTCAATTTCAACGATCGGGCAGATCTCCATGGTGGTGCTGGTCAGGAAGACCTCCTCGCATTGTTTCAGTTCTTCTTCGGCAAGAGCTTCTTCCCGGACGGGAATTCCCGATTCCCTGGCGACGTCCAACGTGATTTTTCGCGTGATCCCGTGCAGGATCAGATGATCGGCAGGGTGTGTGTACAAGGTTCCCGCTTTGACGCCGAAAATGTTGGTGGAGCTTCCTTCCGTGACAAATCCGTCCCGGATCAGAATGGCTTCGTGAGCTCCCCGTTCCACCGCCTGTTGCTTGGCAAGGACGGCTCCCAGAAGATTCAAGCTTTTGATGTCGCAACGCAGCCAACGGATGTCTTGGGTGGTGATGGCCCGCACTCCGTTTTCCAACTCCCGGACGGGGCGACCGGACGGCTGGGTGTATGCGACCAATTGCGCCTTGATGTCAGGGGGAAAAGCGTGATTTCGCGGAGCGACTCCACGACTCACCTGCAAATACAGGTTGCCGTCACGCATCCCTTCGACCTCGAGCAGCCGGAGAAGCAATTCACGGATTTTGGAGACGGGTTCCGGCAAGCGGAGCCGAATGGCGGCGGCGCTTTTCTCCAACCGTTCCAAGTGTTCTTGCATGCAAAAGGGCTTCCCGGCATAGACGCGGATCACCTCATACACGCCGTCCCCGAATTGGTAGGCGCGGTCTTCGATGTCAATCTGCACTTCATCCCGTTTTAAAATGCGATCGCCGTAGAGAATCATTTCTTTCATCCTTTCCGTCCCGGTATACTTCCAGTGTGACGGATCAAAAGCAAAAGCTCAATCGGATTTTGGAATGATCATCGCTGTCAGGATTCCCGGTGCTCCGTCCGTTTTTTTTGATCAAGAGAATCCGCCGTTGTAGAATGAATGTTACAGCTGTTCTTTCCCGATGTTTTTCCGAAATGCGTCGGCGATCGCCCGGTGTCCCGAAGGACCGGGGTGGATGGGCATTCGGGGAGACCGGAGCAAGTCGCGGAGCCTTCCCGTCCGGTACCCGTCGATCAGCCAAGGCTCGCGACCGGCAAAAATGCCGTGAATGTCAATCACGGGAACGCGGAATGACGCGGAACGGGTTTCGATGAGACGGTTGATCCGCGAAACGTAATGATTGGCCAGAGGTTCCTCGGGGAACGGATTATACAGGTTGAACACGTAGACGGGGCCCGCGGTTTCGCCGGTCAGTTTCCGGAGAATTTCCGTATAACAGAAGGAAAAGTGGTACAAAGCCTGTTCAAACACCGCTTCATGGCCGAACAGCAGGAATTTGAACCAGGCGAACAAAAGGTCGTTTCCTCCGATCAGGAGGGTCGAGAGACGGGCTTCGCGGAGAAAACGGGCGGCCCGGGGGGATCCGAGGGCCCGGGCCAGGTTCTTGCAGCGCCAACCGCTGCGGCAGATTCGGACCGGATCAAGGTGTTTTTCGTCGGCCTCCAACATTCGGTGGATTCGGTCCACATACCCTTGCCCGGGCGGAGCGCCCACTCCTGCCGTGACGGAATCTCCGAGCGCAAGCCAGTATCGGTTTCCCATCGCTTGCGCCCTCCTTTCCCGGAACGTTTGATTCATTCTATGAACGGGGAAAACCGCCGGACAGGGCGTGAGGTCGCAAGCCCCGGGCCGGATTCTTCGACAAAGAGACGGATGTAAGGATGGGATGAAATTGGCCATTTTTGCATTGAGTGATTTGCACCTTTCATTCAAACGACCCGTCACGCTTTATGACATTGATCATGAACGGGATGTGGACAAGCCGATGGATGTGTTCGGATGGACCCGGCATTATGACCGGATCCGTGACAGCTGGCTCAGGGTTGTGGGGCCGGATGACACCGTGCTCATCCCGGGAGACATCAGCTGGGCGATGCGCATGGAAACGGCGATGAACGATTTCGGCTGGATTGCCGGTCTTCCAGGAAAGAAAGTATTGTCTCCGGGGAATCACTGCTATTATTACAGCAGCAAAAAGAAGCTTCGGGAGATGCTCCCCGAAGGCATGACGTGGATCGATGCGGATCATGTCGAGGTGGAAGGAAAGGTGATTGCCGGAACCCGGGGATGGACACTTCCGGGTGACCCGTTCTTCAAAGAAGAAGAGGACCGGAAGATTTACCTCCGACAGGTGGGACGGCTCCGCATCGCGCTGGAGTCGGCGGTCCGCGAGCATCCGGGGCGCGAGATCATCGTGATGCTTCATTTTCCTCCGCTCACCCGCAGCTGCACGGAATCCGGATTCATGGATGTCATGAAGGAGTTCGGAGTCTCCCTGTGCGTATACGGGCACATGCACGGCAAAGCGGCGGAGGAAGCCATCCAGGGAGTGACCGAAGGCGTGGAACTCAAGTTGGTGGCTTGCGATCATCTGGACTTTTGTCCGGTCAAAATCAGGGATTGAATCGAAAGCCCCCGATGAAACATCAATGCGAGTGACAAAATGTGCGTTTTGTGATCCATGGAGGATGGGCGCCGGCCGTGACGAGCCGTGTTCCGGAGACATAGGTTGGAACAAGCCGACAAGTGAGGAGGGGGAACGATGAGTGGATGGGGTTACGGCTGGAGGCAATTGCTGATTTTCTTGTTGGTCATTCCCACGATCTTCGTGTTCGCGTGCGGATGGTGAAAGAGAAAGGAAACCTTTCGGGGCTTTCCGTATGTGGACGGTCAAGCCGGGAGCGGGTGCTTTCTCCGGACTGACGGGGAAGCGCTTGCGGACCGGTTGCGCAAGGCATCTGGTTTCGAATCTTCCGAAACCGGGGCCTTTTTTGTTGTCCGCGCCCCGTTGAAGCGGTCCGGCGGATGATCACAGTCACCGGACCGAAGGAAGCCGGAAGGGGCGGGAAACATCACCGATAATACGGATTGTTGTCGTAAGGACGGTTTTCGTACGGCTCCTCTTCGAGAGCGCTCGCGATTTGTTCCCTGAGCATCCGGTTTTCCTCCCGGAGCTGCTGAACGTCGTACAGGAGTTGCTCAAGAAGGTGTTCGATGTTGACCAGGTGTTCGGACGGACCGAACGGCATGTTCTTGGTAATGCTTTCAAACTCTATGTAATCTTTGATGATTTGGTCAAGAAATTCATTCACTTCATCCACGTCATAACCGCGTACGGAACGCTTGAATTCCTTGCTGTGTATTTCGCGGGCGGTCAGTCGGGGCATGCCTACTCCTCCCTGTGTCCGGTTTGCTCATATATTTCAGTATACTTGTTCAAGTCTGAATGGTAAATACTCCGTTTCCTGTACTTTCCGCCCGCTACAGGTTCACACTTCCAGTTCGACCCGGCCCGTGACGGCTTTCACCAGCTCACCCGAGGTCAGCAGTTCCGTCGCCGCCTGAATGTCCGCATGTCCTTCCCGGTCATGTTCAAGGGGAGGTACCACACGTCGCAACAGGCGCCAAGCGCATTCCGTACCGATCCCCGATTGACCGGTCCTGAATTCAAGTGCCTGTCCTGCGCACAGATATTCGATGGCCAGCACGCGTTCGCTATTCCGGATGATTCTCATGCATTTGCGGGCGCTGATGGACCCCATGCTGACATGGTCCTCCTGATTGGCGGAGGACGGAATGGAGTCCACCGATGCCGGATGGCAGAGGCTTTTGTTCTCCGAGACGAGGGATGCGGCGGTATACTGCATGATCATGTAGCCGGACTCCAGTCCGCTGTTTTTGCTCAGAAAAGGAGGCAAGCCGCTGAGTGTCGGATTGACGAGACGTTCGGTCCTGCGCTCCGAGATGTTGGCGATTTCGGACATGGCCATGGCCAGGTAATCGGAGGCCAGTGCGAGCGGCTGTCCGTGGAAATTCCCTCCGGAAATGACTTCGTCTTCATCGGCGAAGATCAAAGGATTGTCAGTGGCGGCGTTCATTTCCGCAAGCACGATTTCCCTTACGTGACGGAACGCGTCCTTGGAGGCGCCGTGAACCTGGGGAATGCAACGAAGGCTGTACGCATCCTGAACCCTTTTTTCGCCCGGTTCCGTGACGCGCAGGCTCCCCTTGAGAAGTTTCAACAGGTTGGAAGCGGTGACGATTTGCCCCCGATGTCCGCGTGCCAGGTGCAAACGGGGATGGCATGCGTGAGGGATTCCTTCCAAGGCTTCCATGGTCATGGCGGAAATGATGTCCGCGGCCAGCAGCAATTGGCGTGCCCGGATCACGGCATGGGCCATCAGGCTGCACATCATCTGGGTTCCGTTGATCAGTGCAAGCCCTTCCTTCGCTTCCAGCTCAAGAGGAACCAACCCCAACTCGCGAAGCACACGGGCGGCCGGTTTTTTCACACCTTTGTGCATGACTTCTCCCAGTCCCAGAAGCGGAAGGCACATATGGGCCAACGGCGCGAGATCTCCGCTTGCTCCCAGTGACCCCTGCGAGGGGACGATCGGATGAACTTCTTCATTGAGCAGTTCCGCCATCATCCGGACGGTGGAGGGACGCACGCCGGAGAAACCTTTCGCCAGGGCGTTGATCCTGAGCAGCATCATTCCGCGTACCACCTCTTCCGGAAGAGGCTCTCCCGTTCCGCACGCATGGCTGATGATCAGATTTCGCTGAAGTCTCCGGGTTTCTTCCGGCGGGATCACCGTGTCGCACAGTTTGCCGAATCCCGTGTTCACCCCGTAAACGGTCCGGTTTTCCAGGATGAGGTGTTGCACGTAGCGGGAGGACTCCTCCATGCGGAGCAGTGCTTCGTCCGACAGGGCGACTTTGGCGCGGCCGTGCACCACGCGATCAAAATCGTCAAAACCGAGTTGACTTCCGGTCAACACGACGGTGGCATTTTTCGTCATCATGACACGCTTTCCCCTTTTATTGGAGTAGAGAACGAGAGAAGGGAGGAATCGGAACCAAGCCCGACCCTCCCTTCTTTTAGACTTTTCATTTATCTGATTAATGATTCTATTATATTCCCGTGCATAAAAAAAGTCGACGCCTCTTTTCAGGGGTGCCCTCACCCCGCTGACGCCGTTCGAGTAGTCTGGAGAAACGGTTCAAACCGAACGGAACGGGGAAGGAGGACCCATCATGCCTTGTTCCTACCGGAATCTTTTGAAAAACAGCGGATTTACCCGCGGACTTGCTCCTTGGACCGGATCGGGGATCATGCGGATTCACAATCCGCTCCGTGAAGGAGATTGGGCCGTTCTGATGAACAGCCCGGGGGATATCCTCAAACAGATCGTGCAAGGACCGTTCGAAACCGGCTGTGCTTATTACCTGTATTTTCGCGCCCTGAACCTTTCCGGGCCGGGCGCCGAATTTTTCGCCACGGTGGCGTGGCTGGACGCGGGAAAACGCATCATCCGTTCCACCCCTCTGCAAATCCTGCCACCTCGTACCGGAAACAAATGGTATTCGTATTTCAGCATCGTGCCGCCGCCTCCCCGAAGGGCTGCCTATGCGTCCGTGTCGTTTTATCATCGTGCCGGAGCGGTATTGGTCGATTACATCCGTCTCTCTTCACACGACATCTGACACGCCCGGTGTGGTTTCGGCTGAGGCAAATGTTTGTCGGAAACGAACCGGAAGCCATGAGTGGACATCTCCCGACGCACGCGGACAGCCGCGTGCGCGTTTTTTCGGGATGCGGCGCGTTCTTGCCGGGAATCAAAGATTTTCAGTAGAAATAAAGGGGCAAATCCGGTATACTTTAACATGCCAAAGATCACGGATGGAAAGGTTTCATTCGTGTCAAAGAACCCGAAGCCGGTTCCGTGGGCGGATGCGCATTTTCGTCACGTTGTGCCGGACATTCGCAGGCGGAAATCGGGAGTCTCCAAGATTTTTTGCGGTGACAGGGGGGAGGAACCATGCCGACGCCGAGCATGGAAGATTATTTGGAGAACATCTACAAATTGATCGAACAAAAAGGGTATGCACGGGTTTCCGACATTGCGGAAGCATTGGAAGTGCACCCCTCCTCGGTCACCAAAATGGTTCAAAAACTGGATCAGAACAAGTATTTGGTTTACGAGAAGTATCGCGGGCTGGTTCTCACCCCCAAGGGCAAGAAAATCGGCAAACGCCTTGTGGACCGGCACCATCTTCTCGAACAGTTTCTGCGGCTGATCGGTGTGAGCGAAGAAAAGATTTACCAGGATGTGGAGGGGATTGAGCACCATCTTTCCTGGGATTCCATCACCGCCATCGAAAATCTGGTTCAACTTCTGGAAAATGAACCTCAACTGGTAAAGAGGCTTCACTCAATGAAAGAAGCGGAAGAACAGGAAGTGGATCTCCCCTGACCGGGTTTCGGACCGTTCATCGGTCCGAAACCCGCACCGGGTCACCGGCCGATCCCCGGAACGAAAAATCGGATTTTTCCGAATTCGAAAAGGGAAAAAACATCCTGATCCCCGCGACACCCGAATACAATGGGTGAAGCAGGATGTACAGGGAGGGGATTGTGATGTGGGCAGATGCCGTGTTTGAAGGCGGCGGAGTGAAAGGGATCGGTTTGGTCGGCGCGCTCAGCGTGGCGGAAGAGCGGGGGTATCGGTGGAAAAAGGTCGCCGGCACGTCTGCCGGCGCGATGATCGCATCATTGGTGGCCGCCGGCTATACCGCCCGGGAACTGGTCGATCTGATGATGGAGAAACACTTCGTCGATTTCCTGCCTCGCACCGGGCTGCTCCGGATTCCGTATGCCGGACCGCTCATTCGTCTCTGGGTGAAAAAAGGCATTTTTTCCGGAAACCAACTGGAACGATGGATGGAAGACCTGTTGGCGGCCAAGGGTGTCCGAACATTCGGAGATTTGCCCGAGGACAGAGAACTTGCCATCATCGCCACGGACATTTCGAGAGGCCAGTTGCTCGTACTGCCGGGAGATCTGGAGGCTTACGGTCATGATCCGAAATCCTTTCCGATTGCCCGGGCGGTTCGGATGAGCACGTCCATCCCCTATCTGTTTGAACCGGTGAAATTAAGGCACAAACCTTCGGGAACCAACTGTCTGATCGTGGACGGCGGCGTTTTGAGCAATTACCCGGTCTGGTTGTTTGACCGGGAAGTACCGCGGTGGCCCACGTTCGGATTCAGACTGGTGTCGGACGTGCATGAACAGGTGACCGAAATCGAAGGTCCGCTCACGATGTTGAAATCCATTCTGTTCACGATGATGGATGCACACGACAACCGGCATGTCCGTGAACAGGATCAGGTCCGGACCATCAAGGTTCCGGCATTGGACGTGAAACTGACGGACTTTTCAATCTCCAGGGAGAAAAAAGAGGAACTGTTCCGTTCCGGCGTATTGGCAGCGGAAGCGTTTTTCGATTCCTGGACGTTCGAACGGTATTTGGCATCCAGAGGAAAATCGGGTCGCATCACCTTGAACATCCGTCCGGGGGACGAAGCGGGGGCGGGGGCTTCCTGAGACCCGCAAATCACCGAAAAGCCGGAAACGGTTCGGCAAACCTCGGGGAGGAGCCGAACCGTTTCCGGCCGGTTTGAATGCAGACCATCCGCGCAAAGCCGTTCACAGCGTTCCTTTCTTTTTGCCGTCGATGACGCGGAAGGGATGCTTTTTCTTTTTCTGCCGGTTTCCGTGGTCCCGACGTGTTTGAAAGGCCGGGTGGCCGGGAGAACCGATCCGGAGGAGCCAACGGGGCGGGAATTTGTACAGATACCAGACGAGGGCCACGACCGCGGCGGGAATCAAAATGGAGCCGGGTGAAAGGAAAAGTTGGCTGATGAGTCCGATCGCCAACAGTCCGAGAATGAGCCGGTTCCACCATTTCGAGCCGGAGTGGCGGTTCATGAGCATTCACCCTTCCTGGAGGAAGTCAGCCTGAAGTATGTGCGAGGGAAGGCTGCCTGACTGCCGAGTCGGTTTCCGCCTGCAAATCGAGTTCCCGCATGCGCCGGAATGCCGCGATCGCCACCTCGACCTGGTCGTCGGTGGGTTCTTTGGTGGTCAGCTTTTGAAGCCAAAGACCCGGAAGGCCGAGCCAAGACAGATACGGATTGTCTTTCACGGCGTTGGTGGCTCGCAGCAGTTCAAAGGAAATCCCGATCACCACCGGGATGAGAAGCAATCGCGTGAGAATCCTGTCCCAGACGGACTCGTACGGGAACCAGGAGTACACCAGCACTCCCACGATGACGGAAAAGATGATGAAACTGCTTCCGCACCGGTAATGAAGGGTTGAGTGTTTCTGCACGTTCCTTACCGTCAGTTCTTCCCCCGATTCCCATGAAGTAATCACCTTGTGTTCGGCGCCATGGTACTGGAACAACCGCTTGATGAGGGGAGTTTGGGAAATGGCCCACAAATAGGTGAGGAGGAGAAGGACCTTGATGGCTCCTTCAAACAAATTCTGAATGATCAGATTTTTGGTCCAGTGATCCAAGAGAAGACTTGCCAGAAAAGCCGGAACGGCGGTAAAGATCACTTTGCCGATGATCAGGGACAGAATCCCGACGGCCGCCACTCCGAGAATGGTGCCCAAGTTGGATCCCGATGAGCGGACTTCCGCGGGGTCAATGTCCTCTTCATCCATCTCGTAACGCTCCGAGGCGAACTGGAGATGTTTGGCTCCCGATGCACTGGCTTCGATCAGGGTCACGATGCCGCGCACGAACGGTATTTTTTTGAGGGTGGACATCCAGGGGGAAGTCGTTACAGAGGTTTCGAACAGTTCGATTTCACCGTTTTTGCGTCTGACCGCGGTGACCTGGACGTGTTTCCCTCCGAACATCACACCTTCCACGACGGCCTGACCGCCGTAGAAAACGGGTTTTTCAGTCACTGTCGGCATACACCACCTTGCGTACGGACTTGCCGTGTGCCCAAAGTATTCAATCCTCCCGTTTTTTCCCCGGTGGGGAGGCAGGTGTATTTATTCTATCACAAACCCGACCGGCAGGCGAATCACTCTCCGATCGACAAATGAATGAAAACATGGGAGAATAAGAAATTGCCGCCAACCGGGGGGCATTTGTGGTAAAATGACGAAAGAACTGCGGGAGGTGACCGACATTGGCGAAAGTGCTGGTTCTCCACGGACCCAATCTGAACCGGCTGGGAACCAGGGAACCGGACGTGTACGGCCGGATCACCCTGGAAGAGCTGGACGATCGGCTCAAACGGCTCGGGCGTGAATGGGGACTGGAGGTCACGTGCTTTCAAAGCAATGTTGAAGGTGAACTGATTGACCGGATTCATGCCGCGGAAGATGAATTCGATTACATAATTCTCAATCCCGGTGCCTATACCCATTACAGTTACGCGATTCGGGACGCGATTGCTTCCGTGCGGGTGCCGGTGATGGAAGTCCATCTTTCCAACGTGCACGCCCGTGAACCCTTTCGTCGTGTATCGGTCACGGCTCCCGTCTGCCGCGGGCAAATCGGCGGATTCGGCATCCTCAGTTACGAGATGGCGTTGTACGCCGTTCAGCGGTGGGTCAAACAGAGTTCCGAACCGGGAGGTGAAGTTGATGCAAAATCGCATTGACCGTCTTCGCCGATTGATGTCGGGACGGGGGATTGAGGCCGTGTTGATCAGTCATCCCGTCAATCGTCGGTATCTGAGCGGATTCACGGGTTCTTCCGGCGTGGCGCTCATCACGGCCTCCGATGCCGTGCTCATCACCGATTTTCGCTACGTGAGCCAGGTCAAGGAACAGTCTCCCCACATGACGCTCGTCGAGCATGCTTCCGCCTCCCTTCTTCAGACGGTGGCGGAGGAATGCCGGAAACGGGACGTCAAGGAACTGGCGTTTGAGGAACATCACCTGACCTTTGCGCAACACCGGGCGTTGGAGGATGCGCTGGGCGGAATCAAACTCCGGCCCGTCGGCACGTTGACGGAAGAGCTCCGGATGATCAAGGATGAGGCGGAAATCCAAATCATCCGCGATGCCGCCAAAATTGCGGATCAGGCTTTCGAAGGCATCCTGAAAGAACTTCGTCCGGGAATGCGTGAACGGGACGTGGCCCTTCGGCTGGAAGTGATGATGAGGGAAATGGGGGCCAGCTCCTCGTCTTTCGACATCATCGTGGCTTCCGGAAAACGTTCCGCCCTTCCGCACGGAAAGGCTTCGGACAAAGTTTTGGAAAAGGGCGATCTGGTTACACTTGACTTTGGAGCCTGTTACCGGGGATATGTTTCCGACCTTACCCGGACCGTGGCCCTCGGGGAACCGGGAGAGAAAGCACGGGAGATTTACGGGATCGTTTTGGAAGCACAGGTGAAAGCCGTGGAAGCGATCCGCCCCGGTATCACCGGCGTGGAAGCGGATGCCGTCGCCCGGGATTACATTCGGGAAAAAGGGTACGGAGACTATTTCGGGCACGGAACCGGTCACGGCATCGGACTGGAGGTTCATGAAGGGCCGACTCTGTCGATCCGTGGAGACACGGTGCTGGTTCCCGGCATGATCGTCACCGTGGAACCGGGGATTTATTTGCCCGATTTCGGCGGAGTGCGGATCGAGGACGACGTGCTGGTCACGGATGCCGGATATGAAGTGTTGACGCATTCCCCGAAAGAATTGATCTTGCTCTGATTTTGAAACTTTCTTGATGGTGGAGGCAGGAATCATGATCAGTGTGAACGATTTTCGCACCGGTTTGACCATCGAATTGGACGGAGATGTGTGGCAAGTCATTGAGTTTCAGCATGTGAAGCCCGGAAAGGGTGCGGCGTTTGTTCGCTCCAAACTCCGCAATCTCAGAAACGGCAACATTCAGGAACGGACGTTCCGCGCCGGGGAGAAAGTGCCGCGTGCCATGGTGGAAACACGGCAAATGCAGTACCTGTATGAATCCGGCGGCGAATATACGTTCATGGACAACGAATCCTACGAGCAAGTGACCCTCCCGGCCGAGCGCCTGGAATACGAACTCAACTTCCTGCAGGAAAACATGAACGTGAACATGGTCATTTTCAAGGGTGAAACGATCGGGATCCAGCTTCCGAACACCGTGGAACTGGAAGTGGTGGAGACCGAGCCCGGCATCCGCGGTGACACCGCCACCGGCGGCAGCAAACCGGCCAAACTGTCGACCGGTTTCGTGGTTCAGGTCCCGCTGTTCATCAATGTCGGAGATCGCCTGATCATTGACACCCGCAGCGGTCAATACGTTTCCCGCGCATGAGCGGACTCAGGAAACCCTTCCGGCCCAAGCCGGAGGGGTTTTTCAATTCATCCACCACTTCATCAACTGCAGAAAAAAGGCCGTGATTCCGGCAGCCATCAAGGGGCCGACCGGAATTCCCCTCATGAACAAAATGCCGAAGATCGATCCGATCACCAGACCGACGATGAGTTGGGGATCCACCTTGAGCAGATCCAGGCCCTTTCCGTTCATCCAGGTGGCCAGTGCTCCTCCGGTCAGGGCGAAAATGCCGGGAAGCGACGTGAAGATGCCGAGCACGTCTTTCATTTGAACTCTTCCGGATGCGAAGGGGACCAGAACGGCAATGGTGAGAAACAGGAGTCCGAATTCCAGCCCGCGCCGCTCCACGGTGGGGAACAGTCGTTCCAGGTGTATCAGTTTGATGATCAGGAGAAAGCTCGCCGCGGTGGCGATCAGCGGCGAGCGACCGATGATTCCGACAACGATCAGGATGACCAAAAGGAGATCTGGTTTCATGGGGCATCTCCTTGTCCCGGGAAAGTTTGTACCATACTATGTCAGATCGAAGGAGGATATCATTTTCGAACCGGATCTGACTGACAAAACAGATGCCAGGTGTCGGAACGCAGGCCGCGGCGCAGACATTCCAGGGAAAGAACGTCTTCGGGTGGAATGTTGCCGAGATTCGCGTTGCCGTCGGTCAATTCCAGCAACAGGACCTGTTGGTGTTTGCGCGGAGCTTCCCAGATGATTCTACCGGCACCGGCGGTGCGCAGAATCGCTTCCACTTTGCCACGGTCCATGCGGCCTTGTTCATCGAAAATTCCGACATGGGTTCCGGTTTCGCGGCCTTCCACGATCACATAGGAGGCTCCGTCTTCAAGATCCGTTTCATATTCCGCCAGAAATTCACCGACGGAGAAGGAGGAGCCTTTGCTCTTTTTCCCCACCTCGGTCAGGACGAACAAACCGGTTTCACGGGCTTTGCGAATGAGCCGGGATCGTTCTTCCGGGGCGATCGGGATCGTGCCGTCGGAGATCTCCACCCAGTTCATTCCCAGTTCTTTCACTTTTTCAAAGTATTCCTCAGCCTTTCCGTGGAACCACGCGGTTTCAAAGAATGTTCCCCCGGGGTACAGGTTGATTCCGCTGCGAACCGCCTGTTCAATCTTGGTTTTCAGCAGGGTCGGGGGAGTGACGGCGGCCGTGCCGAACCCAAGCTTGATGAAGTCGACATATTCGCCCGCCGTTTCCGTCAGATCAAGGAACGCGCGCGACCCCAGCCCCTTGTCCATGACCATGGTACAGGCAAACGGACGGGGCTTGGGGCGGCGCCTTCCACCGGGATCTGCAAGTTTCTCATCCCAAATCGGTGTCACGGGTTTCATCCCATCCGCTCCTTTTTTTGGATCTCTGCCAAATATATGCGGGAGCGGACGGGCTTTAGTCCTGATTCATGCCGGATTCAGGCGACGTTTCCGAAGGAGCAGTCTGGAGCGGTCCCCTTTTCCCTTGAGGCGCATCGGCCGGCGGATGAGCAAAGCGGAGAGAATCAGCGCCAGCGCGAGCAAACCGGCATTGCCCATGAAAAGCAGATACGGGCTGTCGGCGAGTGCACCGTATACGGGCGGCCCGAGTGCCACACCGAAGAAACGGACACTCCCGTACAGTGAAGTGATGATGCCCCGTTCCCGCAATCCCACCGCTGATGTGATGAGCGTGTTGAGACAAGGCAAAATCAGCCCGGCACCGATCCCGATGAAGAACGTGTCGGTCATCAGCCACCACATTCCGTCAATCCACGGAGGAACGGTGATCGCCAGCGTCATGAGGGCCATTCCGATCAAAATCAGTTTTTTCATCAATCCGGTTTGTTGACGAACTTTCGAGCCGGTGATGTAAGCAACGGCACACAGAGCCAAGAGTGGAACGGCCAGGAGCAATCCTTTTCGGATGCCGTCCATCCGATACGTTTTTTCCAGGAATTCCGACAGGAAAAACAGAACACCGAACATGGAAAACATCGTTACGGCACCGGCGAAAAACGCCGTGTTCAACCATCGTCCCTGCCGCTTGAACACCATGGAGATTTTTTTCCGGTATTCACTCAGGGGAGCGGGTTCCTGTTTGGCCGCCGGCTCCCGGATCCACTTCCAAAGGGCAAGTGCCACGGGAACGCACAAAAGCGGAAATGCAAAAAACATGGCATACCAGGTGATCATGGCTATCAAGGAGCCGAGGACGGGACTGAGCACTTTTCCCATCGCATTGGAGGCTTCGATGATTCCGAGAGATTTGCTGCGACTGCTTCCCTGGAACAGGTCACCGACCAGGACCATGGCGATCGGAGCCGTTCCCGCCGCACCGATTCCCTGGATGATCCGGGAAGCCAGCAGAAAACCGTAAGATCCGCCCCCGATGACCGAGGCAAAACCGGCGAGAAGCCCTCCCAGTCCGTACAAAATCAGGCCCGTGACGATCACTTTCTTGCGGCCGATGCGGTCGGCCAGGATCCCGGCGACGGGAATCACCATGGCAGCCGGAACGGAAAAAAGAGTGATCAACAGGCTGACCTGAAAAGACGAGACCCCGAGCTCCCGGGATGCCGTGGGAAGAACGGGAATGATCATGGAATTTCCCAGAACCATGATGAACGGAATGGCGCTCAATACGGCCAGCGTGAGGATCCCGGGATGTTGCGATGCCGATGGTTTGTCGGACGGCATACGTATTCACCTCGAACCAATGCTTTGTGGTTATCATGTCCGTTTGTCCCCTCCGTTATCGATCCGGGCATGTTTGCCTGAGGGGGGTTCGGGAGAAACTAGGTGGAAACTTGGAGGGGAAATGAGGTGGATCTTCCATGTATGAACAAATGAAACGGGATCTTTCTTACGTTCAGGGTCTGTTGGACGGTGAGTCGGGGCATCGGGACCATCCCGACCACAAGGCTCTTTACCGGTTGGCGGAAACCGTCGACAAACTGGTGGAAGCCGTGGAACATCTGGAACGCAGGCACAAGGAGTTGGAGGAATACGTCGAAATGATCGACGAGGACCTGGACGAGCTGGAGCTTCAGGTGTTTGAGGAAGAAGATGACGATCTTGTGGAAATCGTTTGCCCCGAGTGCGGGGAAGAAGTGCTGGTGGATGAGGACGATCTCGAAGACCGGACGTTGGAAGTCCTCTGTCCCCATTGTCATACCGTTCTCGAAATGGAAAATCTGTCCGGAGATGAGTCGGATCATGTGATCGAAGACCGGGAACGGTCCGTGACGGACGGCACTCCGTTCGACGGAAGTTGACCTTTTGAGTCAAAAGGTGCCTGTGAAACCTGACGATTCGGCCCGGCATGGGACCGGAGCGATTTGAGAAGGGACCGAATGAGACGGAACCACCTTTTTCCGAAAAGCTGCATGCGTTGCCGCGCATGCAGCTTTTCTCTTGATCGGGCGTTCCGCCACTCAACGGGCTCGCCGTCTTTTCCGGTCGGGCTTGTCATAACCGAAACAAGCCCTCATATGATGGGGAATAAAAAGTTTCCGGAATTTCCGGGAGGGATTTCATGTCGCTGGAACCCGTCCTGCAAGTGATCCCGCCGCGGCTCAGGGAACTTTTGGGAGCCATGTCTCCGTCCGACGCGGCCGGATTGGAAGAGATCCGCATCCGGCAAGGACGACCCATGGAGGTCATTGTCGGCGGGGAAACGCGATTCGTGACGGATGAACCGGGATGGTCCAACGTGCCCGAGAAAGCCGTGATTGCCTCGAAGGAAGACTGCGTTCGCATGTTGAACCGGGTGAGCGCCTATTCGCTGTACGCTTTGGAAGAAGAATTGCGCAAGGGATATGTCACCGTTCCGGGGGGGCACAGGATCGGGCTGGCCGGAAGAGTGGTGGTGGAAGGGGGCAAGGTGAGGCATCTCAGGGAGATCACATCTTTCAACGTACGGATTGCCAGGGAAGTTCACGGAGCGGCCGATCGGCTGTTGAAGGTGGTCATGCCGGGAAGGGAGCTGCTCAGTACCTTGATCGTATCGCCGCCCCAGTGCGGGAAGACGACGCTGATCCGCGATCTGGCCAGAATGGCGAGCCGGGGGGGACCGGGCAGACCGTCACGGAAAGTGGGCATCGTTGACGAACGATCGGAAATCGCCGGAAGTTTTCAGGGGGTTCCCACGTTCGACGTGGGGCCGCGAACGGATGTGCTGGACGGTTGCCCGAAGGCCGAAGGGATGATGATGATGATCCGGTCGATGTCTCCGGAGGTCCTGGTGGTGGACGAACTGGGGGGACCCGAGGACTGTCTGGCCGTTCGGGAAGCGGTGCATGCCGGAGTGAAGTTGTTCGTCACCGCTCACGGAGGTTCCCTGGAAGAGATCCGTGGAAGACCGGGGCTGAAAGAACTGGTGGAACAGAAAGTTTTCGACCGGGTGGTGGTGCTCAGCCGCAGGCATGGCCCCGGAACGGTGGAATCCGTCCATGACAAAAACCTCCGGCCGATCCTGACGTCCGCGAACCTGAGAACGGGGAAGAGCAAGCGATGATCAAGCTTTTGGGTGCGTTGTTGGTGTTGATCGCCTCCACCGCCATCGGATTTTCGTTCGCCGCCGGAGTGGCCAAACGCCCTCGCCAAATCCGGGAGCTTCGCATGTGTTTGTCCCTGCTTCGTACGGAAATCGATTACGGCAGCCGATTGCTCTCGGAAGCGTTCAGCCGCATTTCCGTGTCCGGGGAAGGTTCGGTCCGGAAATTGTTCGGCCGAATGGCGGACCGACTGAATGAAGCTGACGGGATCTCCATGTCCGAATGTCTGAAGGAGACGCTGGATGCACATTGGGAGGAGACGTCGCTCGGGCGTGAAGAAAAGCAGGTGCTCCTCCGGCTGGGAGAAGTACTCGGAGCTTCTTCTCGTCTGGATCAGCTGCATCATCTCGAAATGGCGGAAAAGCAATTGGCCGTCGAAGAGGACAAAGCCAGAGACGAACGCGACCGTTTCGTGAAAATGTACAGAACCGTCGGCATTCTCGCCGGGGCGCTGCTGGTGATCTTGCTGTACTGAGCGAAAGGAGTGCTGCCCCATGCCCTATCATTTGGATTCAGTCTTTCAGATTGCCGGAATCGGCATCATCGTGGCCATGATTCACACGGTTCTGAAACAGATGGGCAAGGAAGATTTCGCACACTGGGTGACGCTGTTCGGTTTTGTGGTGGTGCTGTTCATGGTGGCCATGTTGGTTCAGGACCTGTTCCAGACGATCAAAAACGTGTTTCTGTTCCGCATGTGACGGGAGGCGCAACCGGTGGAAATCATCCAGGTGGTGGGTCTCGGACTGGTCACCACGTTTCTCGTGCTGGTCATCAAGGAACAAAAGCCGGTATTTGCTTTCCTGCTGGCCACGTTTGTCGGGATTGTCATCTTTTTGTCGCTGGTCACCAAAGTGGGTGAAGTGATCGGCATTCTCGAAAACTTGGCTCGCCATGCCAAGGTGAACGGGCTGTTTATGGAAACGGTCCTCAAAATCATCGGAATCGCCTACATCGCCGAATTCGGCGCACAAGTGACCCGTGACGCGGGTCAGGGATCGATCGCTTCAAAGATCGAACTGGCCGGAAAGGTGTTGATCATGGTGATGGCCATCCCGATCGTCACGGTCATTATCGAAACGATCGTTCAAATCTTGCCTGCCTGAAGGGTGACGGATCATGCGACCCATCCCGAAGCGACACGGCGAACATGAACGGAGGGTCTCGGCGGCAGGCGCTTGTCGATGTGGATGGCTGCTGCTGTTGACGGCACTCCTGTGGTTGTCCTTTGCACGGGAAGCCATCGCGGTTGAACCGGGGGAGATCGGAGACCGATTGATCCGGGAGCAGCTCAACCGGTTGCAAGTCCGTGAAGTGGAGATGTTCTGGAAGGAGATTCACGGTGAATACGGCCGGTTCATGGAAGGAACCGAAGGAGGGATTTTTGACCAACTGCTCTCCGGAAAGGACCTGACGTTTGAAAACGTCCTGTCCGGCTTTGCCCGTTTTTTCTTCCGTGAAATTCTGTACAACGGGAAGCTGCTCGGCAGCATTCTGATCCTCACGGTTCTGAGCATGTTGCTGCGCACCCTGCAAACGGCCTTTGAACAGAATCAGGTCAGCAAAGTGGCCTACGCCATTGTGTTCATGGTGCTGATCACGTTGGCCGTCAACAGTTTTTCCGCAGCCGTCGATGCGGCCAAGACGGCGATCGGGCGCATGGTTGACTTTATGCTGGCCATCGTGCCGCTGTTGCTGACTTTGCTTGTCAGCATGGGTAATGCCGGATCAGCGGCCCTGTTTCATCCGCTCATCGTGTTCATGATTCATGTCGTCGGTACGTTCATCTACACGGTCATCTTTCCGCTGCTGTTCTTCTCCACCATCCTGAGTCTTGTCAGTTGCCTGTCGGACAAGTACAAGGTGAACCAGTTGGCGGGACTTTTGAGGAAAATCAGTTTGTCGCTTCTGGGAGGTTTGCTCGCCGTTTTTCTCGGAGTGATCTCGATCCAGGGAGCCTCGGCCGCGGTGGCTGACGGTGTCGCATTGAGAACGGCCAAATACATCACCGGCAACTTCGTTCCGGTCGTGGGACGAACCATTTCGGAAGCGGCGGACACGGTGATGGGCGCTTCCCTCCTGGTGAAAAACACGGTCGGTTTGGCAGGGGTGATCATCTTGCTGCTGATCTGCGCCTTCCCTGCGCTGAAAATTCTGTCTCTGGCGTTCATCTACAATTTTTCCGCGGCCGTGATGCAACCGCTCGGCAACAGTCCGGTGGTGGAAGCTCTGGAAATCATCGGCAAGACGTTGCTTTACATTTTCGCCGCGCTTGCCACGGTGGGACTGATGTTTTTCCTGGCGCTCACCATCATGATCTCCGCGGGCAACATCTCGCTGATGATGAGGTAGGTGAGAGCGATGGTGGAATGGTTGGGGGACTGGATCCGCCAAATCGTCATTCTCGTTTTGATCGCGGCCTTTCTGGATCTTTTGCTTCCGAGCGGATCCATGGATCGCTACGTGAAACTGGTGATGGGACTCTTGATCGTCATGGCCATGCTTTCACCGGTATTCCGGTTGCTGGATCGGGAGCCCGATTTGGCCGCGATCCGGTTGAAGCCCGATACGGATCCTCCCGTTGAGTCCATGGAAAACATCCAAAGCCGCGGAGAACAAATGGAAGAAGCGGCAAACCGACAGGTTCGGGATGAAGCGGAGCGCAGGTTGGAAAGCACGTTGTCAAGCGAAGTGGCCGGCAAATTCAAGGTGGAGGTGGTGAAAGCGGATGTAACCATGTCCGAGAGCCGTACGGATGACATGGAGATCAAACAGGTCGAACTCCGGATTCGTTCCCGCGAACCCGAGGCTTCTCCCGCAGAGCAGGAAACCGTTCGTCCGGTGGAGCCCGTGAACATCATGGTCGGTTCGTTGTCCGACGGTCCGGACGCGGCAGGAAAGAGCGAGGAAACGGAACAGACCCGCCGGATCGCCCGCTGGGTGGCGGAATACCTGGGACTGTCCGAATCTCTGGTCACGGTGACCGAGGTACGGACACTTTGAAAAGGGGGTGTGGCAATGTGTGGGACAAATGGTTCAAGCCGAAAGAAAACGGCAAGAACCGCATCGGTTGGTTGGTCATCGTGGGGTTGGCGGGAGTGGGGGCGATGATCCTGTCATCCTTTGTCCAGGTTCGCGAAGATCCCTGGCCTCCGCAGCAGCAGCAGGCGGAGTCGGATCCGAACGCGCGGGAAGCCGTTGCCGCGACGGACCGCATTTCCACCATGCAGGAATATGAACAACGGTATCAAGAGCAGCTGGAAGACGTGCTCGGAAAGATTGTCGGTGTGGATGACGTCTCCGTCATCGTCAATCTGGATTCCAGTGAGGAAGAAGTGGTCCAACTGGACGTAAGGGAGTCCCAGCAGGTGACCACGGAAACGGACAAATCGGGCGGAGAACGCAAAATCACCCAGAACACGCATGACAAGAAAACGGCATACAGCCGTGGGGAAAACGGGGAGAAGCCGGTGGTGATCAAACGGCTCAAACCCAAAGTCCGGGGGGTACTGGTCGTGGCCCGGGGCGTGGAGGATCTTCGGGTGAAAGCGATCGTGATCGAAGCGGTTCACCGCACCCTCGATGTTCCGATGCATCGGATTTCCGTTTTGCCAAAAGGATGAATGAGGAGGATGAAGCATGTCGATCAACAAGCAAACCGTTTGGCTGGTGACCATGCTTTCGTTGATGGTGGTGCTGTCGGCCTATTACCTGCTTACGGGGCCGGTGGAGCCGGTGCAGGAGACGGTGAAATCTTCGGATCTTCCCGGGAAGGGAATCACCGTTGACATCAAACCGGTTGAAAAACCCGAAGCTGGAGAAAAACAGGCCAAAGAAGCGGTCAAAGGAGAGAGTGACTTTTTTGTCGGCTATCAACTTCAACGCAGCACCCTCCGCCAAAAAATGACCGAGGAATACATGAAAGTGTTGACCGACCCCGAAGCATCCAAGCAAGAGATCGAGGAAGCCCAGAAAAAGATCGAGCAACTGATGAAAACGGACAACACCGAAACGGTTCTGGAGGAATTGATTCGCAAAGAAGGTTTCCGCGATGCCGTGGTGATGTCCAATTCCCGGCACGTCGATGTGATCGTACAGTCCGACAATCTCTCCCGCGCGCAGGCCGTCAAATTGATCAGTCTGGTGAAACAACACATGGACGTCGATCCGGTGGATGTGTCGGTCGCTTACAAACCTTGATTTGACAACATCTTCCCCGATCATCCGGACCATGAGCGGGAGACCGGTTTGATCATGGGCGGGATCGGAAAGGGAAAAGGAACGAATGCCGGGAGGAAGCGTCAACGACCCGTGAATCCCCCGGTTTTTTTGTTTTTTTCGATTGTGGGCTGGTATTGGGAGTTGATCACAGATCGGAGGACCTGTAGGATGGTGATGTGGGTACCGCGGCCGTGGAACCGCTTCCGGCATGTTTCCTCCGGTCGGGGGGAACACTGAAGCGAAAGAGAGGTTCGATCGCGGAAATCCATGTCCCCGCGCGGTTCCGCGGAATGGACAGGGGTGGTCAAACCACCGAAAAAAAGGTATGCTTAACAGTGTCATCATGAATGGTTTGATTCCCATGCCGAAGTGCGAGGAGTGAACAAGATGGCATTCAAAATGCATGAAATTCGCGAATTGATCCGTCTGATTGATGAATCTTCGATTGAAGAGTTTGAAATTGACAACGAAGGAGCCAAGGTGGTCATCAAGAAAGCGGGCGGCCGGGAAGCCGTTCTCCAGACTCCCGCGCCGGCGGTGCCACAGACCGCACCCGTGACTCCTGCGGTTCCTCCCGCTCCGACACCCGCGGTTTCCTCCGCCCCCGCTCCGGCTCCGGAGCCGAAAGTCGAGTCTCCGGCCGCGAGTGACGATCTGAACGATCCCACGCTACATAAAATCGTTTCTCCGATGGTGGGTACCTTCTATCGCGCCCCCGCTCCGGATGCCGATCCGTACGTGAAAGAGGGCGACACGGTCGATGAAAAAACCATTGTTTGCATCGTGGAAGCCATGAAATTGATGAACGAGATCGAAGCGGAGTGCCGAGGCACCATCGTCAAGGTCCTGGTGGAGAACGGTCAGCTGGTCGAATACGGGCAACCGCTCTTCCTGGTCAAGACAAGCTGATCTGCCGGAGGGGGAAATGCAGATGTTCAAGAAGGTACTGGTTGCCAACCGGGGTGAAATTGCGGTTCGTGTCATCCGGGCCTGCCGGGAGCTCGGCATTTCGACCGTGGCGGTCTACTCGGAAGCGGACCGGGACGCACTGCACGTGACTCTGGCCGATGAAGCATACTGCATCGGTCCCGCTCCGTCCCGGGACAGTTATCTCAACATGACCAATCTGATGAGTGTGGCCACTCTCGTGGGAGCGGATGCCATTCATCCCGGGTTCGGATTCCTGTCGGAAAACGCCGATTTCGCCGAACTTTGCGCCGCATGCAACATCACGTTCATCGGTCCTTCTCCGGAGGCCATCGCCAAGATGGGCGACAAGACGACGGCCAAAAATACGATGAAAAAAGCCGGCGTTCCGACGGTTCCCGGAACCGACGGAATCGTTGAAGACCTGGACGAAGCGGCGGCGGTCGCCGCGGAGATCGGTTATCCGGTGATCGTGAAGGCCACGGCGGGCGGCGGAGGCAAAGGAATGCGCGTGGTCCACGATGAAGAAGAACTGAAACGGGCCATTACCCTTGCCCAGAAAGAAGCCGAAGCCAACTTCGGCAACCCGGGGGTCTACATCGAAAAATTTCTGGTGGAACCCCGTCACGTGGAGATTCAGGTGCTGGCCGACAACCACGGCAACTGCATTCACCTCGGTGAACGGGATTGTTCCATCCAACGCCGATACCAGAAACTGATCGAGGAAGCTCCTTCTCCCGCGGTCGATCCCAAGTTGCGTGAACGGATGGGGCAGGCGGCGGTGGCCGCGGCCCGATCGGTCAATTATTCGGGAGCGGGAACGGTGGAATTTCTGTTGGACAAAGATGGGAATTTCTACTTCATGGAGATGAATACCCGGATCCAGGTGGAGCATCCGGTGACCGAGATGATCACCGGGATTGATCTGGTCAAATGGCAATTGAGGGTGGCTGCCGGTGAAAAACTCACCATCCGCCAGGAAGACGTCCGATTGGACGGATGGGCCATTGAATGCCGGATCAATGCCGAGCGGCCGGACAAGAACTTCATGCCGTCACCCGGGACGATCAATTTTTATCTGCCGCCCGGCGGCAACGGCGTGCGCGTCGACAGCGCCTGCTATGCCGGATACAAGATCACCCCGTTTTATGATTCGATGATTGCCAAGCTGATCGTGTGGGGCGAGGATCGCCGGGAGGCGATTGACCGTATGAACCGGGCACTCAGGGAATTCGCCATCGACGGAGTCCACACGACCATTCCGTTCCACCTGAAACTGCTGAACCACCCCAAATTCATATCCGGGGATGTTCATATCCAGTTTCTTGAAAATATCAATCTCGATGAGGAGACGGATGGCGAATGAATGAACTCTACCATTACGAATCCGAAGTTTCGGGCAAAGTGGAGATCGCTCCGGAAGTGATTCAGACCATTGCCGGAATCGCCGCTTCCAATGTGGAAGGAGTGGCGGCGATGAGCGGTGGCGTGGAATGGCTCGGGCGCAAAAATCCCAAGCGGGGGATCCGGGTGGAACTGGGGGAGCGCCTCTCCATTGAGCTGTCCGTCACGGTGCGCTACGGTTACCACATTCCCGATATCGGACGGAAAATCCAGAATGAGGTCAAGTCGGCGGTGGAGAGCATGACGGGCCTGCAGGTGGATGAAGTGACCGTCCGGGTGGAGGGAATCAAGTTCCAACAGACGGAAAAGGGCGAGACGGAACCGTCCCGGGTGAAATGAGCACCTGCGGGCCGGTTTCCGCACAGGCAACCGCACCGCTCGCCTGACGTCAAGACCCATTACGTTTCCGAAGTCCGGGCCGGATCGGCTCGGCTTCGTTTTTGGAGGCAAGATCTATGAGAAGAATCGCGAGGGAACGGGTGGTTCAGGCACTTTATGCCAGTGAATTCCATCCGGAAGACGCCATGGGATTCATCGCCGAACACGGCATGGAACTGGAGGGAGAATCCCGGGATTTCTACTTCCGGTTGTCCCGTGGAGTTCTGGAACATGCCGAACGGATCGATGGAGTGATTCGTCGGTTTTTGAAAAAGGGATGGACTCTGGAGCGCGTCTCTTCGGTGGATCGTGCCATCTTGCGGATGGCCGTGTATGAATTGCTGATGGAGCCTGAAACCCCCCCGGCCGTTGTCATCAACGAGGCGGTGGAACTGGCAAAGGCTTTCGGAGGCGATGAGTCCGGCCGTTTCATCAACGGGCTTTTGGGCAGTGTGATTCCGAAGCTGGATGAATTGCGTGCCGAAGCGGGAACTCTCTGAGCGGATCGCGTCAAAAACGGTTTCCTTTGCGTGATTTGTCATTTCCGGCGTTGTCGAAACGGAACATCATCCGACGCCGCGGACGGGGAATGTTCGGAAAAAGGCTGCTGTCTCGGGGTGCGAAGCTTTCGTGAGAGAGAGTTTTCAAGTGGTTTTTCCGGTCGGTTTCATTTGCTGTCAGCCCGCTTGGGACAAGGATTTTCGTCGGTTTTCGGCGCCGAACTTTACACCCTTACAGGAAAAGGATAAACTTGAACAATAACAGTAATTTCTCAATGAATATTAGGGGTGTGGCGCCATGTCGTTTCAGCTGATCGACGGAAAAGAGATCGCAAAGCAGGTCAGAAATGAACTGAAAGCGGAAGTGAACCGTCTCCGGGAGCATGGATTGGTACCCGGGTTGGCCGTGATTCTGGTCGGGAATCACCCGGCGTCCGAATCCTATGTTCGGGGAAAAATCCGGGCTTCCGAAGAAGTGGGCATTCACTCCGAGCTGATTCGCCTGAGTGAAACCGCACGGGAAGAAGAACTTCTCGCGGAAGTCCAAAGACTCAACCGTGACCCGAACATCCACGGAATCCTCGTGCAGCTTCCCCTGCCTGCCCACATGGATCCGGCCCGCGTCATCGCCGTGATCGACCCGGCCAAGGATGTCGACGGGTTCACCCCGTTGAACACGGGCAACATGATGATCGGTCAGGATGCACTCAAACCATGCACACCGGTCGGGATCATCGAGTTGCTCAAACGCGCCGACATATCGGTGGCCGGAAAACATGTGGTGGTGGTGGGACGGAGCAATATCGTCGGGAAGCCCGTGTCCATCCTGCTTCAACAGGAAAACGCCACGGTGACGATGTGCCATTCCCGAACGAAGGACTTGGCATATCACACCAGACAGGCGGACATTCTGGTAGCTGCGGTGGGAAGAGCCGAGATGATCACCGCCGATCATGTAAAGGAAGGAGTGGTGGTCATCGACGTGGGCGTCAACCGGCGGGAAGACGGGAAGCTCGTCGGGGATGTGCGCTTTGACGAAGTGGCGCCGCTGGCTTCCGCGATCACCCCTGTTCCCGGCGGAGTGGGCCCGATGACCATTGCCATGCTCCTTGCGAACACCGTCACGGCAGCCAAGCGAATTCACGGGTTGGATTGACGGGTCGGAAGAAACGGCGAAAAAATTGCGGACCGGAGGGACACACGTGGTCGGAAAATCCGGGAGCATATGGTCTGTCTGTGATCTGGTCGAATACTTGCACAAAAGACTCGAGGACGATGAACGGCTGAAGCGGATTTGGGTGGAAGGGGAGATCTCCAATTTCACCCAAAACAGCAAAAGCCGGCACATGTATTTCACGCTCAAAGACGGCAAGGCCGCAATCGACGCGGTGATGTTCGCCGGCAACAACCGTCGCCTCCGATTTGCTCCCAAAAACGGGGACCGGGTATTCGTTCGCGGATATGTGTCGGTGTTCATCAGTCAGGGAAAGATGCAGCTGTACGTTCAGGACATGCGACTCAGCGGCGTGGGAGAGCTGTATGCGGCTTTTGAGCGACTGAAAGAAAGGCTGGCGAAAGAAGGTCTGTTTGACACCCCCAAGAAATCTCTTCCGCCGTTTCCGAAAACGGTGGGAGTGATCACTTCTCCCACCGGGGCGGTGATCCGGGACATCATCATCACCATGCGCCGGCGGTTTCCATTGGCTTCCATTCTGCTTTTCCCCGTGGCGGTGCAGGGAGAACGTGCGCCGGTTGAAATTGCCCGGGCGATCGAAGTGATGAACCGTCTGAATGAGGCGGACGTACTCATCATCGGCCGCGGCGGCGGTTCCATCGAAGAACTTTGGGCGTTCAATGAAGAAGTGGTCGTTCGCGAAATTCATCGCTCGGCGATTCCCGTCATCTCCGCCGTCGGCCATGAAACGGACGTCACCATCAGCGACTTCGTGGCGGATTGCCGGGCTCCCACTCCCACTGCGGCCGCTGAAATGGCGGTTCCCCATCTCGGGGAATTGCAGAAGAGGATCGCTTCGCTGCAGGAACGGATGGTGATGGCCATGCGCGGCCGGATGGAGCGTCTCGCCGGACGACTGCAAACATGCGTCGACCGGCCCGTGTTCCGAAAACCGGAAGCTAGGCTTGAGCAGTACGCTCAACGCCTTGACGTTCTGCAAGGTCGGTTGCTGAGTGGGATTCACCGTATGACGGACAGGGAATCACGCCAGACGCGGGAACTTCTTCACCGGCTTCGAATGCGGGATCCGGTGCTGATGATCAAGCGGCACAAAGAGCGGCTGAAATCCCTTCAGATGGAGGCGTTGATGAACATCCGGACCCAATTGGCCGAAGGAACGCAACGGACCGTGCAGGCGGCCGGTCGACTGGATGCTCTCAGTCCTCTGAAGGTCATGTCCAGAGGATATTCATTGGTTTACCGGATGGCCGACGATGAGTTGGTACGCACTCACGAGCAGGTGCGGCCGGGGGATTTGTTGAGAATCCGCTTGGCCCGTGGACAGTTGAAATGTCAGGTATGGAAATCGGAGGGGAGCGCCGATGAGTGAAGCCAAGGATTGGGCCGCTTTGGAGTCTCTGCCGTTTGAAGAAGCTCTTCGAAAACTGGAAGAAACCGTGCAGATTCTGGAACGGGGAGATGTTCCGCTGGAACAGGCCATCGACTTGTTTGAAGAAGGAATGCGCCTCGCCCATGTATGCGGTCGGAAGCTGAAGCGGGCGGAGCAACAGGTGGAAATGCTTGTGAAACGGAACGAAGAATGGGTCAGGGAGCCTTTTGACCCGGAGGAGGCAGCCGACTGAACGTGCAAAACGCCATTGTGGACTACATCCGTGACAAAGCAGCGTTGGTTCACGGAAAATTGGACGAGTACGGATTCGGCGGAAATGTTCCGCCGCTTCTTCTTGAATCGATGAGATATTCTCTTCTCGCCGGCGGAAAGAGGATTCGTCCGGTGTTGGTGCTGGCGACTTGCCAGGCTGTCGGTGGAAATGAAGAACATGCACTCCCTTTTGCCTGCGCAATCGAAATGATTCATACGTATTCGCTGATTCATGATGACCTTCCGTGCATGGACGATGATGACTACCGACGGGGCAAGCCGACCAATCACAAGATCTTCGGAGAAGCCCAGGCCATTCTGGCGGGAGACGCCCTCCTGACGGAATCCTTCGGCCTGATGGCTTCGGGAGCACGGGCGGCCGGACTTCCCGCCGATGTGGCACTGACCGTGCTGGAAGAGGCGAGTCGCTACGCGGGAGCACGGGGAATGGTTGCCGGCCAGGTTCTGGACATGATGTCGGAAAACAAGAACGTGACGCTGAAAGAAGTGGAAGAGGTTCACCGGAGAAAAACCGGGGATCTGATCGCGTTTTCCGTCCGAACGGGAGCACGGGTCGGCGGAGTGCGCGACGGAGAATTGCTCGAGTCTCTCACCCGTTTTGCCTACGGTTTGGGACTCGCTTTCCAGATTCAGGATGACATTCTGGACGTGATCGGAGATCAGAAACTTCTCGGGAAGCCGGTCGGAAGCGATGAAGCGAACAAAAAGGCCACCTATCCCGCGCTGATCGGTCTGGAACGATCCAAAAGGCTCTTGGAAGAAGTGATTTCCGATGCCAAATCTGCCATTTCAAACCGGAAAGATTTGAAGCCGGATCGTTTGCTCGACATCGCCGATTTCCTGCTTTCCCGGGATCGTTGAACCCGCCGTCGATCCATGGCGAAGGAACGGGGCCGGCGCCCGGCCACGGACGTTGCGTGCCAAAACCGTTGCATTCTGTGTTATAATAAGTGTACCATCTCATCGGGTGGCGCAGTATTCTAGTCAATCCACCTCCTCTGAAGGCGGGGCTAAAAATCCGCCAAAGGGCACATCGATGAAGTTCTTGGTGTTGGCTTTCGGCGCCCAGCCGGGGGCTGATGCTGGGAGTTAAGGTTGAAGGGCGATCCGCAAAGGCATGCGGGCGTTGACCCTTCTTCCGCGGAGGCCCAAGTGCGTCGTGAGAAGGCGAAACGGATCGCGATGGCTTGGGGGATGAACCTGCATTCGGGCAGTCACCTGGGTGCAGCGTAGCCTGCCTTGAGTGGCAGGGCGGGGATGACTTCCCTTTCCCGGGACGTCTGAAAGCTCGTGCTGCAAAAGAGGCTAGGAGGTTGGCTCGGATTGTTGAGGAAAACTCCTAGACTGTTTGCCGCATGGCATGGCGGTTCGGGGATTAAAGTGCGGACTCAGTGGCAATCCAGTCCGGCGGATGGCGACACCGTCGAAGAAGTTGTAAAGGGAAACCGCCAGGCCGGCGACGGCCAGGTAACTTCTTTGGGAAATCCTACTGGACCTAAGCCGCAAAGTTTACCCGAACCGTTGCCACCCGATCGTTGGATGAGGCTTGAGGGTTGCCGGGAAGAAATACATATCGACGGCACCGCCGTCATGCGAAAACCGGTCCGCCGAGACCGGCATTTTCATGGATGCCTGCGAAGAGGCCGGGAATCGAGGGGAATCATTCTATGGCATTATTGATCCGCAAGTCACTTCGTTGGGCCATCACCATCAGCTTGGTCACTTCCACCATCGCGCTCGTGTTGTCGCTTTCGTCCACCACTCTCATGAGCGGCCTCTCGTGGGGCGGAGGGATTGTGGTTTTGCTCGCCATCGTGACGGTGGGGATCGTGTTTGACATGTTGGGCATCGCCGCAACCGCCGCACGCGAAGATCCGTTTCATGCCATGGCGTCCCGGAAAATACCGGGGGCCAGGGAGGCGGTCGGGATCGTTCGTCGGGCGGACCAATTCTCGAATTTTTGCAATGATGTCGTGGGGGACATCAGCGGGGTGATCAGCGGTGCGGCTGCGTTTACGGTCGTGGCCTCCCTGATGGCGTCATACCCGCATCTGAAATCGGGACAATGGTTGGCCGATATCCTGCTCGTTTCCTTCATATCGGCGCTGACGGTGGGAGGAAAAGCGCTCGGCAAAACGATATCCATCCATTACGCGCAAGAAATTGTCTTTCTTGTGGGCAAGGGATTCCACTGGGTCAACCGGAAATTCGGCTTGAACTGGTTCCACGTAAAGCCCAAGAAGAAAAGTAAGCGAAAGCGAGGCGTTTCCCATGCTCCTCGATCAAATCAATTCTCCTGAACAGCTCAAACGGCTGCCGGTGGAAGAATTGCCAAAACTCGCCGAAGAAATCCGTACGTTTCTCATAGAGAGCCTCTCCCGGACGGGTGGGCACTTGGCTTCAAATCTGGGGGTGGTCGAACTGACGATCGCCCTTCATTATCTGTTTGACAGTCCCAAGGACAAGTTTCTGTGGGACGTGGGCCATCAGGCATATGTGCACAAAATTCTGACCGGCCGCAGGGAATTGTTTCCCACCTTGCGTCAGTACAAGGGCCTGTGCGGATTCCCGAAAATGAGGGAAAGTGTTCATGACGTCTGGGAAACCGGTCACAGCAGCACATCGCTCTCGGGAGCGATGGGCATGGCGAAAGCCCGGGATTTGCTCGGGGAAAACTGGAAAGTGATCCCCGTGATCGGCGACGGAGCACTCACCGGAGGGATGGCGCTGGAGGCGCTGAACCATATCGGGGAAAGCAACACCGACATGATCGTCGTCCTGAATGACAACGAAATGTCCATCAGCCCCAATGTGGGTGCCCTTCACAACCACTTGGGAAGACTGCGGACCAATCCTTCCTACAACAAGGTCAAGGAAGAGGTTCAACAGCTGCTGCACAAAATCCCCACGGTGGGTGTTCCTTTCGCCAGAACCATCGAGAGAATCAAGGACAGCCTGAAATACCTCCTGGTTTCCGGAGTCTTTTTCGAAACGCTCGGCTTCACTTATCTGGGACCGGTGAACGGACACGATTTCGAAGAGTTGCTGGAAGTTCTCCGGCAGGCTTCCCAAACCCGCGGTCCGGTGCTGGTTCATGTGGTCACGCGAAAGGGATACGGATACAAGCCGGCTGAAAATGATTCCGTCGTCTATCACGGAGTGGGCACGTACAAAATCGAATCGGGCGCATTCCAGAAGAAATCGGGAGGAGCGCCCGCCTATCCCGCCGTGTTCGGCGAAACGCTCGTCAAGCTGGCGGAGAAGGACGATCGGATCGTTGCCATCACGCCCGCCATGCTCACCGGCTCCAAACTGGAAAAGTTCCAGGAGCGTTTTCCCGACCGTTGTTTCGACGTGGGAATCGCCGAACAACATGCGGTCACGTTCGCCGCGGGCCTGGCGACTCAGGGGATGAAGCCGGTCCTCGCCATTTATTCCACGTTCCTGCAGCGGGGATATGATCAGCTGGTTCACGATGTGTGCCGGCAGAAACTGAACGTGGTGTTTGCGGTGGACCGTGCCGGCTTTGTCGGAGAAGACGGAGAAACCCATCAAGGCGTGTATGACATCAGTTTCATGCGCAATCAGCCCGGCATGGTCATCATGATGCCCAAAGACGAAAACGAGTTCCAACACATGCTCTATACGGCCGTGAACCACGACGATGGGCCCGTGGCCGTCCGTTACACGAAAGGATCGGGACTGGGCGTACCGATGGACAAGGAGTGGCGCCTTCTGCCGATCGGAAAATCGGAAACGGTTCGTCCCGGGAAGGATGCGGCCATTCTGGCGTTTGGACCGATGGTGAGCTTCGCGATCGAAGCCGCTGAACGTCTGGCCGAAGAAGGCATCGACGTCCGCGTGGTCAACGCCCGTTTTGCCAAGCCGCTGGACGCGGAATTGCTGGATGAGTTGGCGCGGGAGAAGATTCCCGTCGTGACCGTGGAAGAGGGGTGCGTGACCGGAGGATTCGGAAGCGCCGTTCTCGAGTACTATGCGGACAAACGGGTCCATGATTTGCCCGTCAGATTGCTCGGGGTTCCCGATTATTACGTGGAGCACGGGTCGATCGCCCAACAGCGTGAGGAAACGGGACTGACTCCCGAAGGAATTCGCGGGGCGGTTCTGGAACTGTTGTCCAAAAACGTACGGAAAGCTTGAGGAAGACACGTGGAAAAGCAACGGATTGACGTATTGCTTGTGGAAAAAGGCCACTTTGAAACCAGGGAGCAGGCCAGACGTGCCGTCATGGCCGGTCTGGTCCGGGTGGGCGGCGAACGGGTGGACAAGCCGGGAACCCGGGTTTCCGTCCAATTGCCGATTGAGGTGAAGGGACAGATTCACCCGTATGTTTCCAGGGGTGGGCTGAAACTGGAGGAAGCGCTTCGGGTGTTCGGAATCTCCGTGGAGGGACGCGTGATGCTGGACATCGGTGCATCCACCGGCGGGTTCACCGATTGCGCTTTGCAACGCGGTGCACGTCACGTGTATGCGATTGATGTCGGATACGGTCAGCTTGCCTGGAAGTTGCGTCAGGATCCCCGCGTCACCGTGATGGAGAGAACCAATTTCCGTTATCTCGATCCGGAAGCGCTCACCGGGGACTCGCCCGATTTTGCCACGATTGACGTCTCCTTCATCTCATTGGCCCACATTCTCCCCAATCTTTCCCGGATGCTTCAACCCGGAGGGGAAGTGGTGGCTCTGGTGAAGCCCCAATTTGAAGCCGGTCGTGAGCAGGTCGGAAAAAAAGGGATTGTACGGGATCCTCGGGTTCACCGCCAAGTGCTGCTCTCCTTTGCGGAAATGGCCGGTTCGCTCGGCTACTCGCTGGAGGGGCTGATTCCGTCCCCCATCCGGGGAAGCGAAGGAAACATTGAATTTTTGGCACATCTGAGATATACGGGCGAACGCCGCGACAACCGCGGACCGGACCCTGTCGTGATCAGCGAAGTGGTGGAAGAAGCCCATCGTCGCCTCCGAGAATCATAAGCATGCCGAATCCGTTTTCCGTATCCGGTCCGGAAGTGACGGTGATTTCCGGAGGAAAGAGGGTTCGTTTCGATGACTGCGAATTAGTTAGGATAAGGAGGGGATTGCCTTGTTGAAGCCGGGCGACACCCTGGTACTTATCGCGCTGTTCGCAGTCATCCTGTATTTTGCGGTAAAAAACGCCCTGCCTGTCAAAAAAGAGGAAGCATCGGAGGAGATCAGGGGGGATGTGCCCGATCTGCTTCGCAGGGAGGGCTTCGAACCGGTGCGAGCCCGTGAAAAAGTGCCGCTCCGGATCGAGTTTGACGGGGAACATTATGAAAGCAGGGTGTTCATCGATTACGTGGCCCGCCGGGACGGGAAGTGGTATGTGGTGGTCACCGAACGGGAACGGAAGCCGCTTCGGAAGTCCGGAGCCGGACTGAGGGATTTTTTTCTTTCCTATTACTCGATTTTCCAACCGGACGGGATCTTGTACGTCAACAAGGAAACACGTACGATCAAGATGGTCCGGTTCGATTTCCAGGGACTTGAGCCGGAATCGAAGAAGCTGCCGGTGGGATGGATCGCCGTGGCGGCGGTATGCCTGGGAACGGTTCTGGTATGGATACTGGAATGAACCGGATGTGACTGATGGAGGGACGGTTTTGAAAAAACGCATCGGCATCATCCTCAACCTCGGCAAGCCCAGGGCGATCCGGTTTGCCCGCGATCTCCTGGAGGCCCTTGAAAAACGCAGGGTTGACGTCGTTCTGGAACCGGAAGCGGGACAGGCGCTGGATGTGCCCGACCGGTGTCTTTTCGTGGAGGAATTCCCCGGGAGGGTGGATCTGGTCTTCGTGCTCGGAGGAGACGGAACCTTGCTGGGGGTGGCGAGGAGATTGGCCGCGCATCGGATTCCCATCCTCGGATTCAATGTGGGCAACCTGGGCTTTCTGTCCGAAGCCGAACCCGATGATTTGGAAAGTGTCATCGATCGGGTGTTGGCCGGTGATTACATGATCGAAAGCCGCCTCATGCTGAAGGCGGAAGTGGTCAGGGACGGCGAGACACTTGAATTGGGCAACGCTTTGAACGACGTGGGAATCGCCAAAGGGTCGTTCGGTCGGATGATCACTTGCCACGTGAAGCTGGACGGAATGAAGTTGGGTTCGTATTCCGGAGACGGTTTGATTGTTTCCACGCCCACGGGCTCCACCGCCTATTCGCTCTCCTGCGGAGGGCCCATCGTCTATCCCGGCATCCGGGCCATTCTGCTCACTCCCATCTGCCCTCATACCCTTACTTCGCGGCCCATGGTCCTGCCGGCGGAAGGGGTTCTAGAGATTCGGCCGTCCGCCGTACACCGGGAAATGGGAGTCACCATTGACGGTCAGGCGGGTTTTCCCTTGCGGGAAGGGGATGTGGTGAGAGTGAGCCGTTCTCCTTTCCCCGCTCTTCTGATCAAATGGCATGATCGTTCATTTTTTGAGGTCGTACGCAGGAAACTACAAGGAGAAAGCGTGACGCATGCGGTTCAGGAGGAAATCAATGAAAGCGCAACGACATATCAAAATCCGGGAAATCATTTCTTCCATGGAGATTGAAACACAGGATGAACTGGTCGAGGAACTGAAAAAGGCGGGATTCAATGTCACCCAAGCCACGGTTTCCCGCGACATCAAGGAATTGCAACTGATCAAGGTCCCCACTTCCAAGGGAACCTACAAATACTCCCTGCCCACGGATGACAAGCGTTTCAACCCGGTGAGAAAGCTGAAGCGAACCTTGCAGGAGTCCTTCGTTCACATCGATTACAGTGAAAACCTGCTGGTCATGAAAACGTTGCCCGGCAACGCACATGCGGTGGCCGCCCTTTTGGATCACCTTGAATGGGAGGAAATCGTCGGTACCCTCGCGGGGGACGACACGATTTTCATCATTTGCCGGCACAAGGAAAAGGCGCCCGAATTGGTGGCACGCATTCTCGATCTCATGTAGGAGAAGATGCATCATGCTGAGAGAGCTCACCATTCGCCAATTTGCCATCATTGAACATGTACATCTGAGGTTTGACCGCGGGTTTCACGTGCTCACCGGTGAGACCGGAGCCGGAAAATCGATTCTGATCGACGCGCTGGGGTTGGTGGCCGGCGGGCGCGCCTCCTCCGAATTTGTTCGCCACGGCGCGGATCGGGCGGAGATCGAAGCGATTTTCGAAATCCCTGACGAACATCGGGTGAGACAGTTGCTGATCGACTGGGGCTATGAACCGGATGACCTGGATCAGTTGATCATCCGACGGGAGATCACGGCGGCCGGAAAGAGCACCTGTCGCATCAACGGCCGGAGCGTGACTTTGTCGATGCTCAGGGAAGCGGGCCGGCATCTGCTCGATCTATCCGGTCAACATGAACATCAGACACTCCTGAGAACCGAGGAGCATCTGGAATGGCTGGACAGATACGGCGGCGACGAACTGTTGGCCATCCGGAAGAAATACGGGGAATTGTATGCGGAATACCGAGAGCTGGTCCGAAAACTCGAGGAGTTGGACCTGGACGGAAAAGAACACGCCCAGCGTCTGGATCTGCTTACGTTCCAACGGGACGAAATTGCCGGCGCTCACTTGGTTCCAGGGGAAGATGAGGAACTGGAACGCGAACGGACCCGCTTGTTGCATGCGGAAAAGCTTCTGAGCCATACCGCCGGAGCCTATGAGATGATGTACGGTGAACGGGGAGCTTTGGATCTTCTGCAGGAGTCCCTGGGGCGCCTGGAACAGGCTGCGGGGATGGATGAATCACTTGACCAGGTCGTGGAATCCGCGCGGCAGGCCGTTTATTTGCTGGAAGAAGCCGTTCGGGAAGTGGGGCGGTACCGGGACGGATTGGAGCATGAACCGGGGCGTCTGGAACAGGTGGAGGAACGGTTGCATCTGATCCGGCAGCTGAAACGGAAATACGGAAACACGATTGAAGAGATCCTGAGTCACCAGGAACGCGTGGAACGGGAACTTGCGGAGCTGGAACATCGCGAAGAGTCCCAGGAAGAGCTTCGCGCCGAAATCGAATCGCTGGAGGAGGAGCTGGGACGCTTGGCGGGAGAACTCACCACTCTGCGGAAAAAAGCGGCGATGGACCTGGAAAAAAGGGTGGAACGCGAACTGGCGGATCTTCATATGGGATCCACCGTGTTTCATGTTTCCTTTTTCCGGGACGCCTGGCGCAGCGGGGAACTGACTCCCGCCGGCCGGGACCGCATCGAGTTCATGCTTTCACCCAATCCCGGAGAACCGCTCAAGCCGCTTTCCCGGATCGCTTCCGGCGGTGAACTGTCACGGATTTTGCTGGCACTCAAGGTTATATTCACCGGAGTCCAGGAAGTCCATACCCTCATCTTTGACGAGATCGACACCGGCGTGAGCGGTCGGGCAGCCCAAGCCATTGCGGGCAAGATCGCGCAACTGGGACAGCGGTTTCAGGTTCTTTGCGTCACACACCTCCCGCAAGTGGCATGCATGGCGGATCACCACTTTCTCATCTCCAAGGAAACGGTCAATGATTCCACCACCACCCGGGTGAACCAACTGGATGAAAGCGGACGCACCCAGGAACTGGCCCGAATGCTCGGCGGTGTGGAAGTGACCCGAACCACCTTGGAACATGCGGAAGAAATGATTCGTCTCGCCGAAGAGGCGAAGGATGCCATTCGCTCAAACGGAAAATCCGGTTGACAAAATTTGCGTTTGCAATCCGTGTGATTGCCCATGACTGATGACTTGAGGCCATTGGCGCTGTCAAGTCATTTTTTTTGCCCGGAGGTTCCCGGCGGAACCGACGTGAGGATGATTTTTTATGGATGACAGGAAGGTTTTTCGCTTCATAAAAGCGGTGGGGCGTGGACACCTTACCAGTAGCGGAGGTCATCCTCCTGGCGAAAGGCAGGCGGGAAGCTCAGGAGAGTGGTGATGGTGAGAAACGCGAAGCTCAGAAAATGGTTTGGTTTTCTCCTGGTGCTTCTCCTGATGATGGGAAGTACATCGACGCTGTTTCGCCAGTTTGCCGGTTTTCCCAGGGAATTGCGCCTCGTTCAGGGCGAAGCGCGGGAACTCCGACTGAACATGCCGGTGCCGGCCACGGCCAGCGTTTCCGAGTCGGGGATTCTTCAGGTGAACGGATCTCCGGATACGCAGGTCCCGGTTGACTTGGAACGACCGGTGTCACTTCGGTCGGAAGCCATCGGGCAAACATCTCTCACGTTGAAGTTGTTCGGAAAGGTACCGATCAAACACGTGAATGTCCGGGTGGTTCCGAAGATTGAAGTGATTCCGGGAGGGCAGTCGATCGGCGTAAAACTCCGCTCCTCCGGGGTACTGGTGGTGGGGCACCATGCGGTGCAAGCGGACGGCAAGGAAGTCTGTCCCGCGGAGGAAGCCGATATCCGCGTGGGCGATTATTTGACCGCTCTTGATAACAGGCCGATCCGGAGCGTCCGTGATGTCGCCGAAGCGGTCAAGGAAGCGGGATCTTCGGGTCGTTCCCTTGAATTGACCCTGATGCGCGACGGCAAGCAGCGCAAAGTCAAGATTCGACCCGTCTATGACAAAAGCGAACAAATGTGGCGCATGGGCGTGTACATCCGGGATTCGGCGGCAGGTGTGGGAACCCTGACTTTTTATGATCCGAAGCATCGCTTTTACGGAGCTTTGGGCCACGTGATCGCCGACATGGATACCGGTCAGCCGATTCGCTTGGGAGAAGGGAAGATCGTCCATTCATCCGTGACCTCGATCGACAAGGGACAGTCGGGGGAACCGGGTGAGAAACGGGCGATTTTTTTCCAGGAAGATCGTGTGGTTGGCAACATCCTGAAAAACACCCCGTTCGGCATATTCGGACAACTTGCCCGGAAGCCCGAGGGAGGGCTTTACGACCGACCGGTGCCCGTCGCTTTGAGCGACCAGGTGAAAGAAGGGCCTGCCAAAATTCTGACCGTGGTGGAAGGACAGAAAGTGGAAGCATTCGACATTCGCATCGTTCATGTGCTCAAGCAAAAATATCCCGCCACGAAAGGACTGATCATCAAGGTGACCGACCGTCGTCTCCTGGCCAAAACGGGGGGGATTGTCCAGGGGATGAGCGGAAGTCCCATTCTCCAGGACGGCAAGCTGGTGGGAGCCGTCACACATGTGTTTGTCAATGACCCCACTTCCGGGTACGGCACTCATATCGAATGGATGCTTCGGGATGCAGGAGCATTTGAGAAACAGACAGCGGATTCTCCGGTCGGAGAGTCCGCTTGTTCATTTCCGGAATTTGTTATTTGAAAATTCGGATACTTGAAACGTGCAATTTGAGCGATCTTCTCCGGTTTTTGAACGGAGGGGCGAGGCGGACGGGCATGGAAGAACGGAGCCTCCTTTCGATGGAATGATTCGCGACTGCGAAACGGTATTCCTTCCCGACATACCGGTTAACCGAAAAGCCGGAATTCCGCCGGCCCGAACGGTGAATCGGTTTGACCGGCGGGAGGGTCAGGACAGGAATCGCCGGGACAGTTCCGAGTGGAAATGTCGGAGTGTTTCTTTGTTCAAAGAATAAAAATGCCATCTGCCCACCCGTGTTTCGGTCACCAGATCGGCGTTTTTGAGTTCTTTCAAGTGATACGACACTTTGGACTGGGCCATGCCGAGCGCGGTTTGAAGATCACAGACGCAGACACCTTCATTGCAACATTCCGGAGGGGGAGTCGGTTCCAGTTTTTCATATCCCACCATAAGAAGATCCAAAATGTTGAGCCGGATCGGATCTCCGAGCGCCCGGGCAACCCGGGCAAATTTTTCAGAAGCAGCCATGAACAGTCATTCCTTTCCTCACGTGAATGGGTATTCGCTAACGAAATTAATTGATTTGATGATTTCTGTCAATCTGTTCCTATTTTGCGCTGTTAAGGAAAATTTCAATCGTCGTCGCCGAATGTTTCGAGTGGTTTTTTTTGACACCCCTTTGAAATGGCAATTTTTTCAAGAGGGTCCGTATCTTCATGCAGGAAGATTCCCGGATATGTCGAAAACCTGAGATAATCGCTTTTCGGACTGAATTGGTTGGGAGGGTCTCTGTTGAGCAAGATCCAGGTGATTTTGGCAGACGACAACCGGGAATTTTCCGAACTCTTGAAAGAACATTTGACCCGGCAGGGAGACATAGAGGTGATCGGCGTCGCCAACCATGGCGGTGAAGTTCTTGAATTGCTGAAAAAGCGTGTTCCCGATGTATTGGTATTGGACATCATCATGCCGCATCTGGACGGATTGGGCGTGCTTGAAAGAATTCAGGAGATGGATCTGGATCCGAAACCCAAGGTGATCATGTTGACCGCCTTCGGTCAGGAAAGCATCACCCAACGGGCGGTGGAATTGGGGGCTTCTTACTACATACTGAAACCCTTTGACCTCGATGTTTTGACGGAGCGCATCCGTCAGATGAAGGGGATTCCCTCCAAACCCGTATTCGTCAAGACATCTCCGGCATCCGTCTCCCGTCCGGCAAACAATCTGGATGCTTCCATCACCAACGTGATTCATGAAATCGGGGTACCCGCCCATATCAAGGGATACCTGTATTTGCGTGAAGCCATCACCATGGTGTACAACGAGGTGGATTTGTTGGGGGCCATCACCAAAACGCTGTATCCCCGCATCGCCGAAAAATACGGCACCACACCCAGCCGTGTGGAACGGGCGATCCGACACGCGATTGAAGTTGCCTGGAGTCGCGGCAACATGGACTCGATTCGCAGCTTGTTCGGCTATACGATCAATGTGGCCAAAGCCAAACCCACGAACAGCGAGTTCATCGCCATGGTGGCGGACAAGCTCCGGATCGAGCACAAGGCAAGCTCTTGGTGATGCCGGATTGAAGATCGTTCCGACGGCCGCATGAGGCGGGCCGGCTTGAACGCGAAATGGCGTCTGAAAGGAAAAGGACCGGGCAAACTGATCCTTCACAATGATTCGTTTCCCGGTCCCTGCCTGACAGGCGTTTTTTGTTTTTTTCCCCGAAATGGGAGAAATCAATCATCCGGCCAGTTTTTCCCTTGATCCGGCGTCTTCGGTCGTGAACAACCACTTCAGAAGCGGCGGAGTGACCAGTGTCGTCAAAAGCACCACGATGACCATGGCGGTGAACAGCGCGGGTGACAGCAATCCGTTGTCGAGCCCGATGGCGGCGATGATCAAAGCCACTTCACCCCGTGAGACCATTCCCGCACCGATGGCCAGCGATGAGCGGATGGAAAATCCCGTCAGTTTGGCGCCGAGTCCGCTGCCGACCAGTTTGGTCAACACGGCAACCAGCGTCATGATTACGATCAGTCCCGTTTGCTCCGTCAATCCGTCCAGACTGACCCCGAGACCGATCTGAATGAAAAACGCGGGGACAAACACACTGTAGGCGACAGGTTCCGCTTTCTCTGCCACTTCCTTGGCAAATCGGGTGGGGGTCAGGGACAATCCGGCAGCATAGGCACCGATGATGGCCGCGACACCCAGGGATTCGGACAACCAGGCGAACGACAGACAGAGAATGATCGCCGCGCTGATGACCGGTTCAAACACCCGAAGCTTGGAGGCCCGATCCATGAAGGGCTTCACCAGTTTCAGGCCGATCACGGTGATCAGGAGAAAGAACAGGGCTTTTTTTCCGATGATCAGGGCGATGGATTCTTGGGCTCCGCCCGTGAGGCTCATCATGAATGCCAGCAGGATGACGACCAGAATGTCATCGGCAACGGCTGCTCCGAGGATGGCCGAGCTTTCTCGGGTTTTCAATTTGCCCATTTCCCGAAGGGACTGAACGGTGATGCTGACGGACGTGGCGGACAGCAACAACCCGAGGAAGACGGATTCAGTCAGGTCCAAGTCAAACGAAAGTCCGACCAGTGTTCCGAACAAAAGCGGAAACAGGATTCCTCCGATCCCCACGGCCAACGAGGGAACGGCATTTCTCCGCAAATCGGCGGGATCCGTTTCCAGTCCGGCGATGAACATCAAGAGCAGAACACCGATTTGACTCAATTCTCGGATGATGTCATTGGGTTGCACCCAGCCGAGAACGGCCGGCCCGATGAGAAGTCCCGCGATCAGTTTCCCCAACACCGCGGGCTGTTTGAGGCGGGTGCTCAGATGCCCGGCCAATTTGACGGCGACAATGATGATCAACAGTTGAGCGAAAAACGGCATGGTTTCCACACTCCCTCTCTCTGTCATTTTGTGTCATTCATGGACGAAAAAAAGCAAAAAGGAGCCTGTCGGTGACAGACTCCTCCTTGATCACGCACATATGAAATTCGAGTTCATTATAACAATTTCAGGGATTCAATGCAACAGCGATGAGTCAAGGGGGACTTTCTCTTTTCGGTGCAGCAGCAGGCGATGCTTTTTTCGGGCTTCCACGATTTTTTCGTACAGCCGGCCCGCTTCGGGATAGTTTTTGTTCTGAAGCGCCTGTCTCCATCGGCGTTCCAGCGGTGTGATCACATCCCGGTGAAACAGGTTGGCTTTCAGGGTGTACCTTGTGCGCTTTTTTCCGCCGGGCGCTTTTTCCCGGGTGCTTTTTTTTCTTTTTCCCATGTTCCGACACCTCCCCGGAACCATCGGCAGGGAACTACATTTAAACATAGAAACATTCCCTGACGACATGAATATGCGGGTCGGAACGAAAATACCACCCTTCTGTCAAGAAAGGTGGTTCAGTATCCGGGTTTTCGTTTCTTGTGGGGATTCACGTCTTTGCCCAGCCGTTTCAACAGCCGGGGTTGGATCTTGTCCCGCTTCAGATCGTGCCGGAACAGAAAACCGGCGAGAAAAAGCAATCCACCCAAAAACATTCCCAGACCGATCAGAAAGGCCGGCCAGTCGAAGGAATGCCCCGCGAAACGGTCGAACAGGACATCGCGCATCCATGTCCACCCGTATACGGCGACAAATCCCGGAATGCACATGATGATGATGGCGAGAACACGCTCGTAGATGACTCGCATGACAAGTACCGCCTTTCATGGGTTCCGCAATTATGGTACCTTAATCTGACGGAAATTGCCACCCCGAGCGTGTGATCACGTTGTGATAAGATCAGGGATGGATGGAAAGGAGGAGGGAATCCGGTGCAGTCGTTTCTGATCGTGGGCGGCGGAAAAGGTGGGAAAGCCATTCTGGAAACCGTGTCTTCCGTCGATTTTGTCAGGGTAGTCGGGGTCGTGGATCTGCTCCCGGATGCGCCGGCCATTCTGGTTGCCAGGCAACGGGGAATTCCCACGGGGCGTGATGTGCGGCCTTTTTTCGAGCCGCCCCCGGACGTGATCCTGGAAGTGACCGGTCGATCGGAAGTGTTTGAACACCTTTCCCGGATCAAACCGGAACAGTCGCTGCTCATTTCCGGATCAGTGGTCAATCTCATGGTTCGGCTGATCGAGGAAAAAGAGCGGTGGTACCAGGAATGGCAAAAACGCCAGCGGGAGCTGGAGGCCATCATCCACTCCACGCACGACGGCATGATCGCCGTCAACCGGCAAGGCCGGATCACCCTGTTCAACCGCGCCGCGGAACGGATGGTGGGGATCAAAGTCGCGGAAGCTTTGGGTCGGCCGGTGACGGAGGTGATTCCCAACTCCAGGCTGGAACACGTGCTTCGGAAAGGAACCTATGAGCTCAACAAAAAACAGACGCTGCATGAAGGCTTGGAAATCGTGACCAACCGCGTTCCCGTCAAAGACGAAGACGGAAAGGTGATCGGAGCGGTCGCGGTGTTCCGGGACGTCAGTGAGCTGAAACAGTTGAGCCGGCAAGTGATGGATCTGGAGAGCATGAAAAGTTTGCTTCAGGCCATCATCGATTCGTCCGATGACGCCATTTCCGTGGTGGATGCCAACGGTACGGGAATTCTGATCAACCCGGCGTATACCCGCCTGACCGGGCTCAAACCCGAAGAGGTGATCGGCAAACCGGCCGATACGGACATCGTCGAGGGGGAAAGCATGCATATGCGCGTGCTGAAAACCCGTCAACCGGTACGGGGGGTTCACCTGAAAGTGGGGCCGCACCGCCGGGAGGTGGTGGTGAATGTGGCGCCGATCATCGTCGACGAAGAGCTCAAGGGGAGCGTCGGCATCATTCACGATGTCTCCGAGCTGAAACAGTTGAGCCGTGATCTGGAGCGGGCCAGGCGAATCATCCGGACGCTTGAAGCCAAATACACCTTTGACGACATCATCGGAAACAGCGAGGCCATGCGCGCTTCGCTGGAGCAGGCCCGTCAGGCGGCCAAAACCCGGGCCACCGTCCTTTTGCGCGGAGAGTCCGGAACCGGAAAAGAATTGTTCGCCCATGCCATCCACAACGCCAGCGACCGGAAATACAACCAGTTTGTCAGGGTGAATTGTGCGGCGTTGTCGGAGACATTGTTGGAAAGCGAATTGTTCGGTTACGAGGAAGGCGCGTTCACCGGAGCCAGACGGGGAGGCAAAAAAGGGCTGTTTGAAGAAGCAAGCGGCGGGACCATTTTTCTGGATGAGATCGGGGAATTGTCGCCCGGCACCCAGGCCAAACTCCTTCGGGTGCTGCAGGAGAAAGAAGTGGTGAGGGTCGGCGGCACCAAGTCGATTCCGGTCGATGTGCGCGTGATTGCCGCCACCAACGTGCCGTTGGAAAAAGCGATCCAGGAGAAGCGCTTCAGGGAAGATCTCTATTACCGGCTGAACGTTTTGCCGATCCACATTGCCCCTCTTCGGATGCGCAAAGAAGATCTGCGTGATCTGTCGATGCATTTGATCAAGAAATTCAACCAGGAATACGGAAGAAACGTCGAAGACATTGATCCGGAAGCCGTGAGAGCCCTGCATGAACACGACTGGCCGGGAAATGTCCGGGAGCTGGAAAATGTGTTGGGGCGGGCGATGATCAACATGGGATACAGTGAAAAGGTGATGCATCTTCGCCATCTGCCTCCTTTGAATGCACGGCCGGCTCCGGCAACGACCGGAACGAAAGACGAAGCGGCGTGGACGGACCGTCCGCTGAAAGAGGTATTGGCGGAAGCGGAGCTCAGGCACATCGAGCAAACGTATCTCGCTTGCGGACGAAACAAAACGGAAGCCGCCAAACGGTTGGGCATTTCCATCCGCAGTCTTTATTACAAACTGGAGAAATACGGATTGCTCTGATTTGCAAAAAATTGCATGAAGTATGTTGCAGATTGCGTGCAGCAATTTGCAGATCTTCCGATACCTTTCGGGGACAAGTGGCCGAAAATCGGCTTGACCGACAGTTGGCATCCGATTTGCATGAAGGGTATCGTGCCCGGCCATTCCGCAAAAACTAGACGCAATCTGAATCAAGCAGGAGACTGCTGACGGTCGGAATAAAGAGGTGTACGAGACATGATCAAGACGTTTGAGGAAGTGGTGAAACGGGCGGAATCGCTTCCCCCGGTCACCGTGGCGGTGGCGGCGGCCGCCGACGACGATGTGCTGAAAGCGGTCAAGGATGCCAAACAGCACGGAATCGCCGATTTCTTGCTCTTCGGTGACAGAGAGAAAATCCTGGAGCTCGCCGGGAAAGTGGGACTGGATGTGAGTCCCTCCGCCATTGTGGATGCCCCCAATGAGGCGGAAGCCTCCCGTCTGGCGGTGGCCGCCGTGCGTGAAGGCAAAGCGGACGTGGTCATGAAAGGGATGGTGCAAACCGCCGATTTTTTGCGCGCCGTTCTGAACAAGGAGGCGGGTCTCCGGACGGGCAAAGTGCTCAGCCATGTGGCCACTTTCGAGATTCCCGGGTATGACCGCCTGATCCATGTGACGGACCCGGCGCTCAATGTTGCGCCCACTCTTCCGGAAAAGGCACAAATCATCGAAAACGTGCTGGGATACTGTCATTCGCTGGGGAACGACAATCCCAAAGTGGCGGTGCTTGGTGCGGTTGAAGTGGTGAATCCCAACATGCAACCCACGTTGGACGCCGCCGCGCTGGCCCAGATGAACCGGCGTGGTCAAATCAAGGGCGGAATCGTGGACGGACCGTTCGCTTTGGACAACGCCGTATCGGTGGAAGCCGCCGAACACAAGAAGATCAGCAGCCCGGTGGCGGGGGTGGCCGACGTATTGCTGGTTCCCGACATCGAGGCGGGCAACATTCTCTACAAATCCCTGGTTTATTTTGCCGGTGCGAAAATCGGCGCCCTGGTTCTCGGAGCATCCGCTCCCGTCGTTCTGACGTCGCGCGCCGATTCTCCGGAGGCGAAACTGTATTCCATCGCGCTGGCCGTCTTGCAGGCGGCAGCCAAAAAAGGTGCGTAAAGGGAGGAATCGGAAATGAAGATCTTTGAGTACATGGCAAAATATGATTATGAGCAACTCATCCTTTGCCAGGATCAGGCTTCCGGTCTCAAAGCCATCATCTGCATTCATGACACCACCCTCGGACCGGCTCTGGGCGGTACCCGCATGTGGACTTACAACTCCGAAGAGGAAGCGATCGAAGACGCTCTCCGCCTGGCCCGCGGAATGACCTACAAAAACGCGGCAGCCGGACTCAACCTGGGCGGCGGAAAAACGGTCATCATCGGCGATCCGCGCAAAGACAAGAACGAAGCCATGTTCCGTGCGTTCGGCCGGTTCATCCAAGGGTTGAACGGTCGCTACATTACCGCAGAAGACGTGGGCACCACCGTGGAAGACATGGACATCATCCACATGGAAACCAAATACGTGACCGGCATTTCCCCGGCATTCGGTTCCAGCGGAAACCCCTCTCCGGTCACCGCCTACGGCGTGTATCGCGGAATGAAAGCAGCCGCCAAAGTGGCTTGGGGCGAAGACTCCCTCAAAGACAAAACGATTGCGGTGCAAGGCGTGGGCAACGTCGCTTACAACCTGTGCCGTCACTTGCATGAAGAAGGCGCCCGCCTGATTGTCACCGACATCAATCAGGACAACGTACGCCGTGCCGTGGAGGAATTCGGTGCCGAAGCGGTGGAACCCGAAAAAATCTTCGATGTGGATTGCGACATCTTCGCTCCGTGTGCGCTGGGAGGCATCATCAACGATGAAACCATCGAGCGCCTGAAAGCGAAAGTGATTGCCGGCGCCGCCAACAACCAGCTTCGTGAAGAGCGTCACGGCGACATGCTGGAACAAAAAGGAATCATTTATGCTCCCGACTATGTCATCAACGCAGGCGGCGTGATCAACGTGGCTGACGAACTTCAAGGTTACAACCGCGAACGCGCCTTGAAAAAAGTGGAAGGCATCTACGACAACATCCTGAAAGTGTTCGAGATTGCCAAACGGGACGGCATCCCGAGCTACAAAGCGGCGGACCGGATGGCTGAAGAGCGGATCGAAGCCATGCGCAAATCCCGCAGCATGTTCCTGCAAAACGAACGCAGCCTGCTCAACTATCGTTGATGTTTGACCGTCAAGCGTGATGCAGAGGAAATGGAGTGTTGGCCGTGGAACCGATTCGGGTTCTCGCGATCAATCCGGGGTCCACGTCCACCAAAATCGGCGTGTTTGATGACGAAAAGCCGGTATTGGTGGAGACCCTCCGCCATGATCCCGCGGAGATCGCGAAGTACAAGGACTTGTATGACCAATATCCGTTCCGCAAACAGGTGATTCTGGATACGCTGGATCGCGAGGGCATCAACCTCACCCGGTTGAATGCCGTGGTCGGGCGGGGCGGACTGTTGAGACCCATCCCCGGGGGAACGTATACGGTGAACGATGCCATGATCGCCGATTTGCTCTCCGGGGAATACGGTGTGCACGCTTCCAATCTGGGGGCGATGATCGCACAGGAAATTTCCAGGCAACTGAACATCCCGGCCTTCATCGTCGACCCGGTCGTCGTTGACGAGTTGGAGCCGGTTGCCCGCATTTCCGGCATCCCGGAGATCGAACGACGCAGCATCTTCCACGCGCTCAACCAGAAAGCCGTGGCGCGCCGGGTGGCCAAGAAAAACGGGACGAGCTATGACAAGGTGAACTACATCGTCGCCCACATGGGTGGCGGCATCACCGTCGGTGCTCACAGACAAGGACGCGTCATTGACGTGAACAACGGGTTGCACGGGGAAGGACCCTTTTCGCCGGAGCGGGCGGGCACCATTCCGGTCGGGGATCTGGTGGCGCTCAGCTTCTCCGGCAAGTATTTCGCCAGTGAGATCATGAAAATGATCGTGGGGAAAGGCGGGCTGATGGGCTATCTGGGCACCACCGACGCCCGCGATGTGGAAGAGATGATCGAAAAAGGCGACGAACAGGCCAAATTGGTTTATGAAGCGATGGCCTATCAGGTGGCCAAGGAAATCGGGGCCTGCTCTTCCGTGTTGGAAGGCAAGGTGGACGGAATCATTCTCACCGGTGGACTGGCTTACGGCAAAATGTTCACCGACATGATCACCAAACGGGTAGCGTGGATCGCACCGGTGCATGTGGTGCCCGGTGAAAACGAGCTCCAGGCTCTGGTGGAAGGCGCTCTGCGCGTTCTTCGAGGGGAAGAGGAAGCAAAGACCTACCCGCCGGTCAAAGAAGGAGTGACAGTGACCCATGGCTGAAAACTACGATCTGGTCGTGCTGGGTGCGGGACCGGGCGGCTACGTGGCCGCCGTCCGCGCCGCCCAGTTGGGCATGAAAGTGGCCGTCGTCGAACGTGAACGGGTCGGCGGTGTCTGTCTCAACAAAGGATGCATTCCGAGCAAAACCTTGCTCCGGAGCGCCGAATTGTATCACAATATGAAGGAAAGTGCCGAATACGGCATTCAAGTCGCAGGAGTGGAGCTGGACTTTGCGGGCGTGATGAAGCGCAAGCAAAAAGTGGTCGACACCCTGCACGGCATGGTGGAAGGTCTGCTCAAACGAAACAAGATTGACGTGTACCGCGGAACCGGGCGGATTCTCGGACCGTCCATCTTCTCTCCGATGCCGGGAACCATTTCGGTGGAAAAAGAGGACGGCAGTGAACCGGACATGCTGGTTCCCCAATACGTCATCATCGCCACCGGCTCCCGTCCGCGCTCGCTTCCGGGGCTCGAAATCGACGGAACGTACGTGATGAACAGCGACCACGCGCTTCAAATGGAAACGCTTCCGAAGTCGATGGTGATCATCGGAGGCGGCGTGATCGGCATCGAGTGGGCTTCCATGCTGAACGATTTCGGCGTGGAAGTGACGGTTGTCGAATTTGCCGACCGGATTCTCCCGTTCGAAGATCCGGACGTCAGCCGGGAAATGACCCGGATCCTGAAAAAACGCGGTGTCACCGTTCACACCGGTGCCAAGGTGCTTCCGGAGACGGTCAAGCGGGAAGGCGACATGGTCGTGCTGTCGGCGGAAAAAGGCGGAAACACCATCAATCTCAGCGCCGAACGGGTCCTCGTTTCCGTCGGTCGCCAACCCAACATCGACGACATCGGACTGCACAACACGTCGATCGAGACGGAAAAAGGCTTCATCAAAGTCAACGAATACATGCAGACCAAAGAGAAGCACATTTTCGCCATCGGTGACGTGGTCGGCGGCTATCAGTTGGCACACGTGGCATCCGCGGAAGGAATCATCGCCGTTGAGTACATCGCCGGCAAAAATCCCGAACCGCTCAATCCGTTGCATGTGCCGCGTTGCACGTACAGCCGTCCCGAAGTGGGCAGCATCGGTCTGACCGAAGCCGAGGCCAAGGAACAAGGGTACGAAGTGAAAGTCGGCAAATTCCCGTTCCGGGGAGTCGGAAAGGCTTTGGTCTTCGGAGAAGTGGACGGATTCATCAAAATCATCTCCGACAAGAAAACGGATGATTTGCTGGGCGTTCACATCATCGGTCCCCATGCCACCGACATGATCTCCGAAGCCGGTCTGGCCAAAGTGCTCGATGCCACCGCCTGGGAGATCGCCCACACCATCCACCCGCATCCCACGCTGTCCGAAGCGTTCATGGAAGCGGCTCATGCCGTTGACGGCAAACCGATCCACAGCTGATTGACTGAAACGAGGGAGGAACACCCATGAGCGAACTGAACCACAGAGAACTGGGCCTCACCGATGAACAGGCATATGAGATGTACCGGTACATGCTGCTGGCGCGCAAATTGGATGAGCGTCAATGGTTGTTGAACCGCGCGGGCAAAATTCCCTTCGTGATTTCCTGCCAGGGCCAGGAAGCCATCCAGGTGGGCACCGCTTTCGCGCTCGACCGGGAGAAAGACTGGCTCTGCCCGTACTACCGTGACCTCGGCATGGTTCTGGTCTTCGGCCAATCTCCCCGCGATCAAATGCTGTCCGCCTTTGCGAAAGCGGAAGACCCGAACTCCGGCGGCCGTCAGATGCCGGGGCATTTCGGTGACCACCGCTTCCGCATCGTGACCGGCTCCAGCCCGGTGACCACCCAGGTTCTGCACGCCGTCGGTGTGGCCTACGCCGGTCGGAAGCTGGAAAACCGCGATGACTTCGTCGTGCTGACCACCTGCGGCGAAGGATCCAGCAACCAGGGCGACTGGCATGAAGCGATGAACTTTGCCGGCGTACATAAGTTGCCGGTGATCTTCATGGTGGAAAACAACCAGTATGCCATCTCCGTACCGCTTGAGAAACAGGTGGCCGGCGGTGAAGTTTGGAAACGCGCGGCCGGATACGGCATGCCCGGCGTCCGCGTGGACGGAAACAATCCGCTGGAAGTGTACAAGGCGATCAAGGAAGCCCGCGAACGTGCGATCCGCGGTGAAGGGCCGACCCTGATCGAAGCGGTTTCCTACCGTTTGGTTCCGCACTCCAGCGACGACGACGACCGCACCTACCGCAGCCGCGAGGAAGTCGAAGAGGCGAAGAAGAAGGACTCCCTGCTCCAATACAAGGACTACCTCTACCAAGAAGGGATCCTGAACGAAGAAAAGGAAGCGGCCCTGAACGACGAGATCGCCAAGCTTGTCAACGATGCGACCGAATACGCCGAAAACGCTCCGTATCCGGCTCCGGAAGAGCTGTACAAGCACGTTTATGCTGAATAATGGCAGGAGGAGAGAGAAGCTATGCCGGTCATTTCCTATATCGATGCTGTGACTCAAGCGCTGAAGGAAGAGATGGAACGCGATCCCCGTGTGTTCGTGTTGGGAGAAGACGTCGGCAAACGCGGCGGGGTGTTCCGCGCAACGGTCGGTTTGTATGAACAATTCGGCGAGTACCGCGTACTGGACACCCCGCTGACCGAGTCGGCCATTGCGGGCGTGGCGATCGGTGCCGCCGCATACGGTATGCGTCCGGTGGCGGAAATGCAGTTCGCCGATTTCATCATGCCGGCTTTCAACCAGATCGTCAGTGAAGCGGCCCGGTTCCGTTATCGCTCCAACGGAAAATGGAGCTGCCCGATGGTCATCCGCGCACCGTACGGCGGTGGCGTTCACGGAGCACTGTATCACTCGCAAAGCGTGGAGAAACTCTTCATGGGAGTGCCCGGCCTGAAAATCGTCATGCCGTCCACTCCGTACGACGTGAAAGGTCTTCTCAAGTCCGCCATCCGTGATGAAGATCCGGTTCTGTTCTTTGAGCACAAACGTTGCTACCGACTCATCAAGGGTGAGGTTCCGGAAGGGGACTACACGGTGCCGATCGGCAAAGCCGAAGTGAAGCGGGAAGGCACCGACGTCACCGTGATCAGTTACGGTTTGACGCTCCATTTTGCCCTTCAGGCTGCCGAGATGCTGGAAAAAGAGGGCATCAGCGTGCACGTGCTCGACTTGCGCACGATCAAGCCGCTTGACAAAGAAGCGATTTTGGAAGCGACCGCGAAGACGGGCAAAGTGCTGGTCGTCCATGAAGACAACCTGACCGGCGGAGTCGGAGCCGAAGTGGCCGCTCTGATTACCGAGCATGCATTCTTCGAACTGGATGCGCCGGTGCGTCGTTTGGCAGGTCCGGATGTTCCGGCCATGCCGTACAGCCCGCCGTTGGAAAAGGAATTCATGCTGAATCCCGACAAAATTGCCGCCGCGATCCGCGACCTGGCTGAATTCTGAGCAGAACGAGGAGGACAATCATGGCAACGGATATTCTGATGCCTCAGCTCGGGGAGAGCGTGACGGAAGGCACCATCGTCAAATGGCTCAAAAAACCGGGCGATCCCGTCGAAAAATATGAACCGATCTGTGAGGTTTCCACCGACAAGGTGAACGCGGAAGTGCCGTCCACCGTAACCGGAAAAATGGCCGAAATCATCGTGGAAGAAGGCACCACCGTGGCCGTCGGCCAGCTGATTTGCCGCATCGCGGCGGAAGGGGAGGATGTCGCGCCGGCACCTTCTCCGGCTCCGGCTGCCGAATCCGCTCCGGAGGCAACCGCTCCGGCCGAAGCCGCTCCGGCTGCGGCACAGCCCGCCGCCGCACCCGCCAAAGGCGCAACCAAAGGCCGTTTCTCCCCGGCCGTGCTGCGCCTGGCGGAAGAGCACAACATTGACCTGTCCCTTCTTCAGGGAACCGGGAAAGGCGGTCGCATTACCCGCAAAGACGTGTTGGCCGCCATTGAAAAAGGCATCGGCAAAGCCGGAAGCGCTCCGGCGACGCCTGCCGCAACGCCCGCGCCGGCACCTTCTCCGGCACCGACCCCGGCTGCCGCTCCTGCTCCGGCCACCGCACCGGCTTCGCCGTCTTCCGGTCTGCCGTCAGGCGTCGTGATCGAAGAAGGCGACATCGAAATTCCGGTGACCAACGTTCGCAAAACCATCGCCCAGCGCATGGTTCAGTCCAAGCACGAAGCTCCGCATGCCTGGACCATGATGGAGGTGGACGTGACCGGTCTGGTGCAGCTGCGCAACAAGATGAAGGATGACTTCAAGAAGCGCGAAGGCGTCAGCCTGACCTTCATGCCGTTCTTCATCAAGGCGGTCACCGACACCCTGAAAGAGTTCCCGATGCTGAACTCCGTCTGGGCCGGAGACAAGATCATCCTGAAGAAACGGATCAACATCTCCATCGCCGTGGCCACCGACGACGCGTTGTACGTTCCGGTCATCCACGACGCCGATGAGAAGAGCATTCTCGGACTGGCCCGGGAAGTGCACCGGCTGGCCGACAAAACCCGCAAGGGCAAACTGGACCTGAAGGACTTGCAGGGAGGCACCTTCACCGTCAACAACACCGGTTCGTTCGGTTCCGTGCTGTCCACGCCGATCATCAACCATCCGCAAGCGGCGATCATCTCCTTCGAGGCGATCGTCAAGCGTCCGGTCGTCAAAGACGGTATGATCGCGGTGAGAGACATGATGAACATCTGCATCTCGCTCGACCACCGCGTGCTTGACGGACTCATCTGCGGCCGCTTCCTCCAGCGGGTCAAGGAACGCCTGGAGGCTTGGGGTCCGGACAGCCAAATCTGATTTCACATATTTCCTCAGGCATCCCGGCTCCACCGGGGTGCCTTTTCGCATGAAAGGCGGTGACTCCATGTTTCACATTCACAGACTTGGTCTCGTTCCGTATATGGAAGCTTGGGATCTGCAGAAAGATTGGGTGGCCAAAATCGATGCGGGCGAATCCGGAAACCGCCTGCTCCTGCTCGAACACCCGCACACCATCACATTGGGGCGCGGATTTCACCAGGAAAACCTCATTTTTTCCAAAGAGTATTACGACCGGCAGGGGATTTCCATCGTGGAAATTGACCGGGGAGGCGATGTCACATACCATGGCCCCGGCCAACTCGTGGGCTATCCCATTTTTCATCTCGGCGAACGCGGGAATGATTCACACGGATATTTGCGCGACCTGGAGGAGGCGCTCATCATTGCTCTCAAAGAATTCGGCATTGAAGGCGGTCGCAAAGCCCCTTATACGGGTGTGTGGGTGGGGGACGTGAAAATCGCCGCCATCGGTGTCAAATTCAACCGCGGACGCAAAAACCGCGGATACATCACCAGTCACGGCTTTGCTCTCAACGTAAACACGGATCTCCGTTACTTCAATCTCATCATCCCCTGTGGCATCCGTGAATTCGGCGTCACGTCCATGCAGCAAATCCTGGGACGTGAAGTGGACGTGAATCATGTCATGGATGCCGTGGTGAGGGGGTTTGAGCAAGTGTTCGGCTGGAAGGCGGAACCGGCTGAATAGGAAAGCGGGGAACGGAATGCCGGCCGTTCGGGGCGTGTGTGACGGGGGGCATGCATGCCGATCCTTGTTCCCCGGTTTTTTCGATGCAACTCTTTCCGGGCTTGTTTGCCCGCACTTCCCAATCGTGTCAAGAAAGGAGTATAATGTTCACATAAAAGTCATAAATGTGAACCGCTGGCATCGATAGGGGGACAACACCATGGGCAAGTCGGTCCGGTATGTGTTTTGGACGCTTGTGACAATGGGCGTGGAAGCGGGGATCACATGGTTTTTGGCATCCACGTTTGCCATGCCGTTCGAAGAACTGGTCTTTTTCGTTTCCATTGTCGGCGCGACGGTCGTGTGGTTTTTCACCAGTCAAGGCAGCTTCAGCTCCATGGTGGCGGATACGGGCGTTCAGGCCACGACCGGACACAGGATGGAGCAGGAGAAATCGAAGGTGTTCCGGAATCCGGTCTTGTTCGGAGCCCTGCTGTTTGTTCTGGTCTCCGGGATATTGACGTTGACGGCTTACCGGAACTACATCTTTTGAGACCGGTTCGGGAGGAGCCGGCGGGCGGCACATTCTTTGCGAAAAATCGAAGGGATTCCTTCTCCCGGGAGGGGAGAGAGAATCCCTTCGTTCGTTTAAGAGGAATGATCTTCTCAGAGGTTTACGGCCTGGTCCACGGATCGGGGGGAGGAATGGATGTGGCAAAGTGCTCGTTTCAAGCAGCCGTCCGGATCGAAAAGCCAGTCCGACGGCAAGATCCGCACGGTTCCGCAGGATTCGTCCAAGTCGTCATCAGGCACGATCCAGCCTTCCTGAAGTCGAAACCTGCGCGATGTCCATTCCAGCCGGAGCGTTCCATGGCGGTCATCCCTGATTCTGCATCCAATGATCCGGATCCTCTCCGGCGATTCCGGAACGGAAAAGAGGGAAGAGCCGTCCGGATAAGTTTTGGCGGCGGCTTCCCGCTCCGCCAGTTTCATCAGTTCCTCCAACACCCGTTTCTCACACAGAATCCGCTCCTGCAGAGATCTTTGCTTGCTCTCAAGCCCCAACCATTTTTCATGCATGTGACGGATCAAACGCCCCAGCTTTTCCAACTTGCTGGAATTTAGGCTCCACTCGTGAAGTGTTCGGAAGCGGTGGCTTCCCGGAAACGAGAAGAGTTTTGACAACAATCCGAGCAGAAACCGGGGAAGCTTTTTCTCCAAGGTTTCTTGCCGGTGTTTGAGAGTACGGTACCGTTCTTGATGTGTCCGCCACTCCCGTTTCAAAACGGCCAGCTGGTTGTCCGTGATGCGGTACTCTTTCTCGATTTCTTCGAGAACGGAAGCAGTTTGTTTTTTGTGTTCTTCCGCGAGAATGCCGTATCGGTCGGGTCCCAGAGAACCGTTGATCAAACTCCACTCCAACGAACCGGCGGCACGGTGGAGTTTCCGCTTCATGACGTGGAGCTGAACCCGGGGTGCCGGGAATTCCCGCAAGGATGAATGAAGGGGAACAAGCTGTTCGGGAAAGGACATCACCATGATGCGGAAATGCTTGTCGGAACGCTTGACGAGTCGACCTCGGACGGCCACCCAATGACCGTGAAGCATGCTTACCGTCCGGTCGGCATACAACCAGCGCGGAATGCACAATTGGCAGGAAACACCCGAGCGACGGGCGTCTCCGGAGCTGAGTCGCACCTTGTACCAGTCGCCGGAATATACGATGTTCTCCACTTTTCCGACCAGCAACACCGGTTTTCCCGATTCTCCCCGCATGGCCGGGGCATCAAAGACATACCCGATGTGATCCGCGTCCGGCGAAAAAGCCTCATCGGCGAAGGAGTTGAGGTGGAGGCGACTTCTCAGGCTGTGCACTTCCACTTCGGAAAACAACTTGCGAATCCATTGCATGTAACGCGTTTTCGCCGGATCCGGCCGGAGCGTCCGTGAGATGGAAACGTCCGGCTCCGATGGGTTGTCGTCCGGCGACGAAAGGCGGAATTCTTCTTCGGCCGTCCGGTTTGCGAAACGTTGCAGGTTTTTGTAAGGGCACGAGGCGTGGTGAACGGTTCCGCTCTTTTTTCGGAAATGCGGGACCGGTTTTCCGGGTCTGAACTCCAATTCCGTCTTTTTCCCGTGCCGGAGGCAGCCTGTGCACCAATAGGTTTTGCCGCGACCGTACAAATCCGGGTCCATGCTGGAAATCCGTGTTCCACGCTCGGGATCATGAGCGACCAACAAACGGGATTCCGACGCTTTGCGACCGTTTTTTCGCGGCTTTGCCACCGTGGCCAAGAGAATCCTCCTTTCGAACTTTGACAGGATGATTTCGAATTCTCCCAACCTTATTATAATACAACCTCAATGTGCGGAGACGGAATCATTTCGGAATCGGAATATTTTATCGCTTGCATGGACTGTTTTTTGTTTCCAATCGTGCAAGAGGAAAAAGATACGGGGCGAGTTGTCCGCCGGGGAGAAGGGAAAGGTACTTTTCCGATTCATTCATCGGAATCAGGGCGATCCCCGAAAACTCCGGTTCCTCTCCTCTCGCCCGAAGGTCATTGGCATGCCGCCGGAACGTTTTGATCCGTTCACGGCGGTCAGCGGAACGCGAATCTCATGGATGATTCCGGGACCGATTCTGTGGACTTTGAGCGGTTTGGTCAGTCGGATCAGATCAAGGGACACATGGTCACCTCCGGAGAATCGTGATCGGGCATGAGTCGAACGGAGCGTTTTGTTTCACTTCAAGATCTTTGCCGACCTGACGTCATGGTCCATCTTCCCTTTTCAAGTCATGACCCATGCTTTTTTTCGTGCATGTATGCGGTTGAAGCGGAAGAGATGAGGGGAGTATAATATTGGCGTTTGTTGATATGAATGAGTGTTGTCGTTCCCCGGATAAATGAATTTTGAATAAGAAAAATTGGTTACATTTGGAGTGTAATTCGACAAAAAACGGGAAAACATCGGATGAAAACAGCAAGGAGGGATCAGCATGGGATACCAGGATTTTCTCAAAGCAAGAGACCGGCTGCGACTCCTGATCGCTGAATGGGAAATGACGGGACATTGGGACGAATTCGATCCGGATGACTGGATGACCCGGTTCGAACAGGCGGCCGAATGGTACTGTCACTTGTGCCGGGAAGTGTTCGAGAGCCGTCCGATCCCACTGGTGGTTTTTCATCCGGCGTTCGGTGAGCCGAAGGAATACCGGGTATCCCATGACGGCAGGCGTTTCGGTCTGGAAAGAGTCGCGAAGCGAAAAAACGCCTGATGGTCCCTGGATTTGTCCAAGCCGAGCCCAAGCTACCGTTCGTCACGGACGGGAGCTTTTTTTTTGCATCTTCGTGTCCGTAAACCGGTCGGGTCTTACGGGGAAGTGGTGTCGACGGCCGTTTCGGGCAGAGGAGGGGTGTACAGGTGGAGGGTGACGGCACGACCCGGTCCGGGATTGTACATGGAATGAATCTGTCCCCGCAAGGTGTGCAAAAATTCACCGGAACGGAATGTCCGCTCATCGACGATTTCCTCCGGAGCGTCGGGGGAACGCAGTCGATTGGTCACAGTCCCCTCCAGCACCTGCACGCAGCAGATGGAATCGCCGTGTCCGTGGACAGGCGTTTCCACGTGCTCCGGCAGGCAGACCACGACGGCTTCAAACAAACCGGTTTTCAGCAGGACGTTTCGACCGTACCGGAAAGGCGGAGTCCGTTCCCTCAGATACGGCTTCACGCATTGCAGGGTGACGCCCGCGTTTCTGACGGCTCGTTCCAACTCTTCGGACGACGGTTGACGGAGGGATTGAAGCGCTTTCAGGAGTCGGTCAGGCAAACACATCGACGGATCTCCTTTCAAATATTGATGAATCTGATGGAACTTCTCGACTTTCCATTCCATCCGTCGACATTGTATGCGTAAACGAAAAAAAGCGTTTCTCCCCTGTTTCGCATCCCGGCTTTCATGAAAGAAGCTCCCTCCGAGTACGGAGGGAGCTTCGAGCAGCGGGAAACGGTTACTGCAGACCCACGAACAGGTCATACAGCGCAAGGCCGGTGATTCCCAACATACCGAGCGTGAACAGACCGCCGATCACGAAACCGGGTTTGTTCCCCGTTTTCTTGTTGTAAAGCGTGCCTTTGACGGCCAGAATGCTGATGATGACAAGAAGAGGCACCATGAAGTAATCCATCGTTCCACACCTGCTTTCTGTCTTCGTCAAAACGTCGCCGATGAATCGATTCCACTAAGAGTATAATTCATCCGGCGCCGGAAAAACATACCCGTTCATGAAGATTAGAGGAAAAATACCGCCCCGGAAGCCAGGGTGGTAAGGACCAGGGCAAAGATCACGACGTAAACAACCACTTTCACCCAGGTCGGTTGCTTCACGGAAACCACCTCAAGATCCTATTTTAGCCCACAGTTCAACGGATGTCCATGAAGCGGGTGGGCACAAATTACAGTTCAAACAAGCGTAATATTTGTTATATTAAGAAGTGAAAGCGTTTTATTCAGCAGTGAGAGGAGTACCGATTCATGGGTCATGAGAAGTCTTGGGAAAAACGTGTCCGGGACTGGGAAGAGAATACCGAACGTCTGCTGGAAAAAAAACCGGAGCGAAAAGAACGCTTTGAAACACTTTCGGGGATTCCCGTGAAGCGTCTATATACGAAAGAGGATTTGCCGGCAGCGGCCGCGGAGGAACTGCCGGGAGAATATCCTTACACCCGTGGAATCCATCCCACCATGTACCGCGGGAAGTTGTGGACCATGCGCCAATATGCCGGATTCGGTTCGGCATCGGAGACCAATCGTCGTTTCCGTTATCTGCTGGAGCAGGGACAGACCGGACTGTCCGTGGCGTTTGACTTGCCGACGCAGATCGGATATGACTCCGACGATCCCATGTCCGTGGGTGAAGTGGGAAAAGTGGGCGTGGCCATCGATTCGCTCGAAGACATGGAAAAACTGTTTGACGGCATTCCGCTGGACAAGGTGAGTACGTCGATGACGATCAATGCGCCGGCATCCGTGTTGCTGGCCATGTATGTCGCCGTCGGCGAGAAGCAGGGAGTGAAATCCGAACAGCTCCGCGGTACCATCCAAAATGACATTCTGAAAGAGTACATTGCCCGGGGCACTTACATTTTTCCTCCGAAACCGTCCATGCGACTGATCACCGACATTTTTGCGTGGTGCGCCAAACATGTGCCGAAGTGGAACACGATCAGCATCAGCGGCTATCACATCCGGGAGGCCGGTTCGACGGCGGTTCAGGAAGTGGCGTTCACCTTGGCGGACGGAATCGCCTACGTACAGGCGGCCATTGACGCCGGACTGGACGTGGACCAATTTGCACCGCGACTTTCATTCTTTTTCAACGCGCACAATCATTTCTTCGAGGAAATTGCCAAGTTCCGGGCCGCCCGTCGTTTGTGGGCACGGATCATGAAGGAGCGTTTCGGCGCGTCGAACGAGCGCTCGTTACAACTCCGGTTCCACACGCAGACCGGAGGCTCCACGCTGACGGCCCAGCAGCCCGACAACAATATTGTGCGGGTTACGCTTCAGGCATTGGCCGCCGTGCTCGGCGGAACGCAAAGCCTGCACACCAATTCGCGGGATGAGGCTCTGGCGCTGCCGACGGAAGAATCGGCGCGCATCGCGCTGCGCACCCAGCAGATCATCGCATTCGAAAGCGGAGTTGCCGACACGGTGGACCCGCTGGGCGGTTCGTGGTACATCGAATCGCTGACGGATGAAATCGAGCGGGAAGCCATGAAATACATTGAACAGATCGACGCGATGGGCGGAGCGGTGTCCGCCGTGGAACAAGGGTTCATGCAACGGGAAATCCATCGGGTGGCGCTGGAGACCCAACGCAAGATCGAATCGGGAGAAGAGATCGTCGTCGGCGTGAACCAGTTCCGCCTGGACCATGAACCGCAACCGGAACTGATGCGGGTGGATCCCGAAATCGCCCGACAGCAAATCGAGGCACTTCAAGCTCTTCGCAACAAGCGGGACGGTGCGGCGGTGCAGGAAACGCTTTCCCGGCTGAAACGGGCCGCCGAAGGTACGGACAATCTGATGCCGTACATTCTTGACGCGGTCAGGGCATACGCCACCGTGGGAGAAATCTGCCATACGCTCAGAAGTGTGTTCGGAGAATACAAACCGGTGTGAGAGGGGACCGAAGGATGAACAGACCGATTCGTGTGCTCATCGCCAAACCCGGATTGGACGGGCATGACCGGGGGGCGCTCATCATCGCCCAGTCCTTGCGCGATGAAGGAATGGAAGTGATTTACACGGGACTTCGCCAGTCGCCGGCGCAGATCGTGGCCACGGCCGTGCAGGAAGACGTGGACGTGATCGGTCTCTCCTGTTTGTCGGGCGCGCACAATGAACTGTTTCCGGAAGTGGTGAGGCTGTTGGAGGAGCAGGGAGCCGGAGACATCCTGGTGGTCGGAGGCGGCGTGATTCCGCAGGAAGATATCCCGTTCCTCAAGGAAAAAGGCATTCTCGCCGTGTTCACCCCGGGAACGTCCACCCGCGAAGTGGCCGAATTCATCCGGAAAGCCGTGGCGGAAAGGAAGGCTTGAAAGATGAAGAAAATCAGCCACATCGGCATTGCCGTGAAAGATCTGCAATCTTCCGTGGCATGGTACCGGGACGTGCTCGAACTTGAATTTGAAGGCATCGAGGAAGTGGAAAGCGAGCAGGTGCGGGTCGCTTTCTTCCGCATCGGGGAAAGCCGGGTGGAACTGCTTGAGCCGATGTCCGAACAGAGTGCGATTTTCAAATTTCTGGAGAAAAACGGCGAAGGCATTCACCACATCGCGTTTGAAACGGAACGGCTCCAGGAACGATTGGACGCATTGAAGGAAAAAGGAATCCGCTTGATTCATGAAACGCCGAAACCGGGAGCCCACAACATGAACATCGCTTTTTTGCACCCGAAAGCCACGGGGGGCGTTCTGATGGAATTGTGCGAGCCGCGGCAGGAGAAGGGAGATGGATCGGAACATGGACATGTGGCAAAAGATCGATGACCTGTACGAACGCCGGAGAAAGGTGGAATTGGGCGGCGGTGACCGACGGATCCGTGCCCAGCACGACCGGGGAAAACTGACGGCCCGGGAACGGATCGATCTGTTGCTGGACGAGGGGACCTTCGTGGAGCTGAATCCGTTTGTCGAGCATCGGGCCACCCTGTTCGGCATGGACAAGATGGAAGCCCCCGGAGAAGGGGTGGTGACGGGGTACGGGAAGATCCACGGCCGGCTGGTCTATGTGTTCGCCCAGGATTTCACCGTGTTCGGCGGGGCTTTGGGGGAAATGCACGCACTCAAGATTGCACGCATCATGGATCTGGCTGCAAAGAACGGGGCACCGGTGATCGGGCTGAACGATTCCGGAGGGGCGCGCATCCAGGAGGGAGTCGTCTCCCTTGACGGATACGGACACATCTTTTATCGAAATTCCGTCTATTCCGGAGTGATTCCGCAAATTTCGGTCATCATGGGTCCGTGTGCGGGCGGGGCGGTCTATTCGCCGGCTCTGACCGATTTCGTGTTCATGGTGGAGAAGACCAGCCAGATGTTCATCACCGGGCCGAAAGTGATCGAAGCGGTCACCCGGGAAAAAATTTCTTCCGAGGATCTCGGCGGGGCCCGCGTTCATGCCGGTGTCAGCGGCAACGCCCATTTCACCGCCCCGTCCGAACCGGAAGTGCTGGAACAGGTTCGTCGCCTGCTGAGTTTCCTCCCGCAAAACAACACGGAAGCACCTCCTCGTGCCGAATTCAAGGAAGACGACGGCTGGGTGGAGGAACTGGCGGAAGTCGTTCCCGTGGAGGAAACCAAGGTATATGACGTGAGAAACGTGATCCGGTTGGTGCTGGATCACGGAGATTTCATGGAAGTGCAGGAGCAGTTCGCCCGAAACGCGGTGGTCGGATTCGGACGGATCGCCGGCCGGCCCGTCGGGATTGTGGCGAATCAGCCGAAAATGATGGCGGGCAGCCTGGACATCGATTCTTCCGACAAAATCTCCCGCTTTGTGCGTTTCTGTGACTGTTTCAACATCCCCGTCATCACGTTTGAAGACGTGACCGGATTCTTCCCGGGCGTCAACCAGGAACATCGCGGCATTATCCGGCACGGCGCCAAAATCCTGTATGCGTACTCGGAAGCGACGGTTCCGAAGATCACCGTCATCCTTCGGAAAGCATTCGGCGGCGCTTACGTGGCTCTCAATTCAAAAGCAATCGGGGCGGACGTGGTCTATGCGTGGCCCGGTGCGGAAATCGCCGTGATGGGGGCGGAAGGGGCTGCCAACATCATTTTCAACCGCGAAATCCGGGAAAGCGAAGATCCGGAAAAAACCAGACAGGCCCGGATCAAGGAGTACAAGGAACAATTCTCCAATCCGTACATCGCCGCCGCGCGCGGCATGGTTGACGACGTCATCGATCCCCGGGAAACCCGCAAAATGCTGATGCATGCGTTGGAAATGCTGGAAAACAAACGGGAATCCCGGCCGGCCAAAAAGCACGGAAACATCCCGCTGTGACGGTAAACGGACGAAAAGTGTCGGTTCATCGGGTGCCGTTCGGCCGGACGGCACCCCTTTTTTTCGTTTCGCTAGCGGAAAAAGCACAAATACGGGGTTGAAATTCGAAAAATCCGGAAATGATGAGGAGTAACTGGAGGATTTTTCGACATGGAGGAGAAATTCAGAACAATCCTTGTCAAGGGATTGACCGGCGAGGAGGCATGTCCCGACGGGACACGTCTTGTCCGGGCTTGAACGCAAGCCGGCCGGCCGGAGAATGACGGGCTTTTCCTTGCCGTTTTCCAAATTGTCAATCATTGGATCCGCACCGCAAGCAGATTTTTTTCTCCGTTTGCCTGAATCCGGGCAGCCGGCCATCACCGGAAAGAGGCGACTCATGGTAATATATCATCAAAGCAGCATGATTGGAGGAAACAGCTATGGTCAACGAACAACGACTGATCGACGAATTCATGGAACTTGTGAGGACCGACAGTGAGACCGGTGATGAACGGGCCATTTGTGACCTCCTGAAACACAAACTGGAACAACTCGGCCTCGAAGTGGTGGAAGATGACTCTGCCGCCAAAACCGGTCACGGAGCCGGAAATATTGTTGCGACTCTCCGGGGCACGGTTTCCGAGGCCCCGGTCATCTATTTCACCGCCCATATGGACACGGTGGCTCCGGGAAAAGGGGTGAATCCGTCCATCAAAGACGGCTACATCGTCTCCGACGGAACCACCGTGCTCGGCAGTGACAACAAGGCCGGTCTGGCTGCTTTGCTCGAAGGGATTCGCATTCTGAAAGAGCGCAACCTGAAACACGGAACCATTCAATTCGTCATCACGGCCGGCGAGGAGTCGGGATTGAACGGTTCGCGCCATCTGGACCGTTCCCTGCTCAAGGCCGAATTCGGATTTGCCCTGGATTCGGACGGAAAAGTGGGTGAAATTGTCACGTCAGCGCCTTCGCAGGTGAAAATCCTGGCCACCATCCGGGGCCGGGCCGCTCATGCCGGGGTCAATCCCGAAGCAGGCGTCAGCGCCATCCAGGTGGCCAGCAAAGCGATTTCGCGGATGAAGTTGGGGCGGATTGACGAAGAAACCACGGCCAACATCGGCATGTTCCGCGGAGGAACCGCCAGCAACGTCGTTCCGGACCGGGTGGAAATTCTCGCCGAGGCGCGCAGCCGTGACCCGAAAAAGCTGGAAGCACAAGTCAGTCATATGGTCAGGGCATTTCATGATGCGGCGACGGAGTCGGGAGCGCGGGCCGAAGTGGAAGCGAAAGTCATCTACCCCGGCTTCAAGTTCGGCGAGGAGGACCTGGTGGTGAAAAAGGCTGTTGCCGCGGTGAAAAAAGTGGGGCGTGAACCGGTCATCGCGTCCAGCGGCGGCGGCAGCGACGCCAATGTAATTTCCGGATACGGAATCCCCACCGTCAACCTGGGAATCGGTTACGAATTCATCCACACGACCAAAGAGCGAATCCCCGTCGCCGAGTTGGTCAAGTCGGCCGAGTTGGTCGTGGCGCTGGTGGAAGAGTGCGCCAAAGTGCCGGCCGTGGTTGTGTGACGTTCAACAGCGACACGGAGTTGCGCCTGAGGATTCAGGTGAAACTCCGTGTTTTTTTGTATAAAACACCATCTGGATTAGGAAAGAAAACAGATCAGCTGAATGAGGAAAAACTGAAGAGGTGCCCATTCTCTCTTCCGACTCTCTGTCCTCCGTATCCTAGTGACGGAGGAACTGTTGCAAGTTCTGGTCATGTGCGGGTGGTCAGAATATATTTTTGAAAAATAAAACTATTTTAATTCGTGTTGACATCAGTTTTATTGCATGCGATAATATGTTCGTACATATCGATGATGACTTTGTCTAGCGAAGCTTCGCGCGGCGATCCGCCGCGTTCGACGTGAAGTGTCCTTTCACTTCACCCGGCTCCGCTTGTCTTGGCAGGCACACCACAGCTGACACCATTTGTGGCCTGCCTGGGCAGGCGTGGCCGCGGCCAAAATGGTGCCAGCTGTGGTGTGCCTGCTCCAGTGGCGCAGCCAGGTCCCAAGGGTGTTGGTGGACAAAGTCGATGGTTGGAGCCTGACCTGTTCATGGAGGTCAGGCGTTCTTTTTCTCCGCCGGATTTGGCGGGAACATTTCGGGCTCAGGAGGTTCCGCATGGACAGCCGGGAACAGAATCAGTCGTTTGTGCAGCGGGCCAGGGAAGAATTTGAGCAGCACATCCCCTGGTGGCAGGAGAGGAAGCCGCTGAAGCAGCTCCCTGCCAAACTGGAAGAGATGCTGGAAAAGGGGGATCCGGCATTTGTGGAGGAAGCGCTCAAATTTGCCGCTCTCAGTTTGGGGGAGTACGGAGAATCGTATTGGGAAAACGGTTCTTGGGTTCATGAACGTGTCGAACTTTACAAAGAGGAGATCGACCGGGAAGACGGATCGTGGTTGTGGACGTTGTACTTGAAGCGGCATCCGTTGGTCCATGACGCGCTGACCGAGTTGCTCCGACACCGGGATTACTGGGAGACCGGCCAGATGGTCGACAGATGGTTCCAAACGGGCAAAAGTCGTGGTTGGTGGCAAGGTCATTGGAATTCCAGAATCCAATGGAGTTCCTGGTATCTCTCCACGTTCATCCCGCTAGGTACGGTGTATTTCCGCTACATGAAAGCGATGTTCAAGGATGCGGAAAAGCGTGAAGCCGAGACGCCGGTCTGGGCACTTCTTGCGTACCGGTTTGACGTTGAACGCCCGTCTTGGCGGTATTGGTATGTAGGAGAAAAAAGAATTTACGGTCCGGACACCCATCACTATCTGCGCAGGCGCGCCTGGCGAACCCTGAAGCAATTGGGGGAGGCCGCCTCTCCAGAATACGTCAAGCGCGCGGCCGCATTGCTCAAATGGTACAGCGATGAAGACGCACTTGGCGAAATGCGGATGCAGTTTGCCGATCCATCCATCCTCAATTTTACCCGACTGTGGGTGTTCAACCAGATCCTGTTCAGGAACAGCCGGCGCTTTGTTCCGTCTTCCCCGCGGCGCTTCAAGGCCATGGAAGGGGCGTCCATGGCGGACTGGCCAGACGAACGGGAAGAAGCGTTTCCCAAACTGTGGGATCGCCACCCGGAACTCCTGTGGGAGCTGGTGAAAGAAGCGAAAGCCACTCCGGTGATCCGTTTCGCCGCCCGGGCGCTGCGACTGGGGAACAGAGAGTTTTTGAACAACCTGTCGGACGAAGAGCTCCAGGGGTTGTTGCAAGATCGCCATGCAAGCCGCAAGGCCGTGGGGGCGGAGTGGATTCTGGAACGTCTCTCTCCGGATCGTCCTTCCTTTGAGAGATGGTGGAAACTGGTTCTGACCGGCGATTGGGGAATTTTGGAATCGGCCAAGGCGTTTGTCCGGAAGCATGTCTCTTCCTGGGATTCCGGTATCCGTCAGAAGTGGCTTTCCCGCCTGATCGAGGAAATCCGGAAAGAAGAAGGAGGACGGTTTGAGATTGAAGCGGCGGTGAGCGTGATTCATGAAGCGTTCGCCGAATCCTTGCCCGAACTGGCAACGGTAAGGGTGGCGGAAGAGTGTCTGGCTTCTTCCCATGAATCGGTCCGGAAGCTGGCTGCTCTGGTCTTGGAGAAGTTGGATCCGAAGCGTCATCCTTTCACCGGGAGGGATCTCTTGCCGTTTTTGGGAAGCAAGGTGCCCGTTGTGCGGGAAGCGGCCAGAAACGTGCTGGAGCGGCGGTTCGCATCGCTGTCGTTGGATGCCGAAGTGCTGGCGGAGATGGCCATGATCCCCGGAGACGATCACCGGGAGGCTTTTACCCGTTTTCTGGAAAACCGAATTCTCTGGTTGATTCCTCATCAGAAGGAACTGATCCGCCTTCTGTGGGTGCGGATGTTGCGGTCCGACACACCGGAAGATTTGCGAGGATATATTCGGGAAGAACTGCTTGGACGCCTGTTTTTCAAAGAGTTGGCGGAAACGCCGTTGGAAAAAGTGTTCCGGCTGCTGGAACATCAGGAAATCGCCATGTCCGAATTCGGCACCCGTCTGTTCCTGCTGAAAAACCCCGGTCCGGAAGATTTGGGAATGGATGACTGGATTCGCATGGCGCACAACCCCGTGGCCCGGGCCCGGAAAGAAGCCAGAGCACGGATTGCCGTCATTGCGCACCGTTTCCGTGAGGAAGAATGGGTGCGGCTGGCCGAGACAGAGTGGGAGGATACCCGGAATTGGGTGATGGAGCGGATTCAAGCCTGGTCTCCGGAGGAGATCACGCCTGCTCTCATTTATGGACTGATGGATACCTCTTTGAAAGAGATTCAGCAATTTGCCATGGATTTGGTGAAAAACCGGCAGCGGGAACTCGATGTGCGCGAATTGATGCTCCGGGCCACCGAACATCCGGATCTCACCGTTCAGGAATACGCGCTTGAGCTCGCCGCTCAGTTGGATTGGGATGCCGGGCTTGTGCGGAAACTGGACCTGTTTTTCCGGACGGTGCTCTTCCGGGTTCACACCGGCAGAAAGGCCAAGGACCTGGCGCTGGATCTTCTGATCCGATTGGGCATGCGGGACAGGGAAACGGCGGAAGCCGTGGCTCTTTTGCTTTCGGATTTGGCCCGGACGCAAACGAAGAAAGATTTCGACCGGATTCTGACCGCTTTGGTGCGGATGCAACGGAAATATCCGGACTTGTCACTGCCGGTGCAATTCATCTGAGGAGGGGCGCCAGGTGCTTTTTCAGCAAACGTACGCCAAGTCGAGCGGAGTTCGCCAGGTCGACGGCCGGACCATGGTTGACCTCGCCCCGGATCTGGGGCGGGATCCCACCTATTTCCGCGGAAAGATCCTTGATCCCGTCCGCTACCGCGATGCGATGATCGCGCTTCGTGATGTGGTGGTCTCCGATCTCCGCTACAAACCGAAAGATCACAGTGCCTACCAAGCTTGGGTGCAGGAGCAGTACATGCTTGAGATCGCCGAGAAGTTGGACCGGAAACAAGAGGTTCAGCAACGGCTGAAGGAAGTTCGTGAACGGATGAATCTGCTGGCAAAGCGCCGGGAAAAGCGGATGGGCGACTATTGGAAGGCCCGGAACCGGTACTTTGACTGGCTGCGCAGGAATCACCCGGATTGGGTGTGGGTGCTGGATCCCGTCATCACGGTGGCGCCGGATCAGGTATTTTTCGAGGCGTTTTCCCAGGATGAATCCTCCTACGCCCGCCTGGCCGTCCATTCGGACCTGTTCGACGATGTGAAGGAATTTGAATACGGCACGACCAACATCGATTTTTCCGATGCCCTGCTGGATGAGATGCGGCGGATCCGGACCTACCGTCCCACCGAATTCTCCGTGGATCCTTCCGGTTTTGAGGTGGCCACGGAAGGACGGGAAGTGTACAAGGAAAAGAAAATCGACGTGCCGGAGAGCTGGATCCGCGGCTTCCTTCAGGTCCAGTCGGCCATGGGGATGAAGGCCGCCGTGTTCGAGGCCGCACCGGTCGACTTTTACAACCTTTGCTCTTTCCTGAGAAGGAAACGGGAGAAACACGGGCCCCGTTCGCTTCGGTGGGTGCTGCGTCCCGGGGAGAGAATCCGGGTGGTGATCGAGCCGTGGGATGAAGTGCTCGTTCTTTCCAACTCCGTGTGGCAGGGCGATGAGGCGCGTGAAATCCGCGTTTGGGGTCGTCGGCGACTGTTCCTTCTTGAAAAGCTGTTGCCGCTGGCCAAAAAAATCACGGTCCATCTGCCGGGAAGCGGACTTCCGCACTTTTACGTGGCGGATTTGGGCTCGCTCAGCTTTACGCTCGGCTTGTCCGGATGGACGCAAAACGACTGGGCATCTTCCGCCAATTTCGATCTGATGACCGGAATCGGCGAGGATGTGGATCCGCATGAGAGCGCCCGGGTCTTCTCGAAACTGAAATGGAAGAAAACAGGCTCCGCGGGCGAGCTGGCTTCCTGGACCGGATTGCCCTCCGCCACCGTGCAGGAGGCACTGCGCCAGCTGTGCGCGGCCGGCCGGGTGATGTATGATTTGGAGATCGGCAAATACCGGCTCAGGGAACTCACCCGGGATCCCCTGCCGCTGGATGATCTTCGGTATGCACATCCCCGGGAGGAGGAAGCGGCCTCATTCATCCGCTACGGGAAGGTGAGGCTCTGTGACACAATGAATCATGCCGACGGAAGCGTGGAGCTGAAAGGAACGACCGAAGAGAGGAGAGGGCGCATCCAGGAGACCGGCGTGATCCTGGACAGTGACGGCAGGTTGAAGGACGGCACCTGCTCCTGCCGATTGTATCGTCATTCCCGCCTTACGAAGGGGCCGTGCGCCCATATGCTTTCCTTGATGGTTCTGTCCCGTCGGCAGGAGCGCATGACGGGAGGTGAACAAGGTGTCTGATGAACGGATGGAGGAGAAACGGCCACGAACCTTGGAAGAATGGGTGGAACAAGTCAGGCGATTGGGAAGGGAACACGCCATCCGCACGGAAATGATCCGTCTGGGCATGTGGGAAGAGAAGGAGCTGACGCCCGAAGAAAAGGCGCAGCAGCAGCGGGAAGATGCCGAGTATCAAAAACTGGCGGAAGAATCGATGCGTTTGCAGCGGGAATTGACCAAGTTGGGGAATCTCCAACATTTGTTGGCGGAAGCCCGCAAGAAGCGAATCGAGGAGAGTCGCCGTCGCCGCGAGGAGCGGAAGAAAGAGATCGCCAAACGGGAAGCGGAGCGAAAACGACGGTGGGCCGAACATCTCGAAATGCATATCGTTCATGCCGGGGCGGGTGTGTCGGGCGGCCTGAACGCTTTCGAGCATCAGGAAGAGAAACTGATGGCCGCCGGCCTTCCGCTGATCCGCTCGGCGCGGGAGCTTGCGGAGCTGATGGACATGCCGATCAGCCGGCTCCGCTGGCTCACGTATCACCGCAATGCGGCCACCGTTTGTCATTATCACCGGTTCACCGTCCCGAAACGGGGAGGGGGCTTGCGGGAGATTTCCAGTCCCAAACCCGAATTACGTCGCGCCCAGGAGTGGATCAAACGGGAAATTCTCGACCGGTTCCCGGTTCATTCCGCGGCGACGGGCTTCCTTCCCGGCAAGAGCGTGCTGGACAATGCGGCTCCTCATCTGGGACAGGCGGCGGTCATCAAGCTGGATTTGAAAGATTTCTTTCCCGGGATCACGTTTCATCGGGTGAAAGGGTTGTTCCGTTCGTTCGGATACAGCGAAGCGATTGCCACATTGCTGGCGCTTTTGACGACCGAACCGCCGCGGCGGCCGGTGGAGTTTGACGGGAAAATGTATCACGTTGCTCTCGGGGAACGTCAACTGCCGCAAGGAGCTTGTACAAGTCCGGCCATCACCAACCTTTTGTGCAGGAAGCTTGACGCCCGGCTGGAGGGGCTGGCCCGAAAGCACGGCTTCCGTTATTCCCGCTATGCCGATGACCTCACCTTCTCTTGTCCGGCGGAACGGACGGACGCCATCCCGGTTCTGTTGGGAACGGCCCGCGCCGTCATCCGTCACGAAGGATTTGAGGTGAACGCGGAAAAAACGCGCGTGCTTCGGTCGTCCACCCGTCAACAGGTGACCGGTGTGGTGGTGAACGAAAAGCCGAACATCTCCCGGAATGAACTGCGAAGATTCCGGGCGATTCTTCACCGGGTTTGGCAAAACGGCCCGGAGGCGGAAAACCGGGATGGGCATCCCCGTTTCTGGGAGTTCATCCAGGGATATGCCGCCTGGATTCGCATGGTACGGCCGGATCTGGAAGGCAAACTGGCGGTGCAACTTGCGCGCATCGCGGAAAAACATCGCTTGCCCGTGGCCGGTTGGGTGAAAGAAACCGCCGTGCGCGGATGAGTGAAAAGATTGATGGGGTTTTGCCTTGGCGGACTTTGTCCGTCGTTTACCGGACTCTCATCAGAGTCCGGTTTTTTGGCGTTTTCAGACGACGGTTCAGGTATTCTTTCAACGTCAGGGGATGGGTTGCCAATGAGCGCAGGCAGGCACGAACTTGCCAAGCTTTGCCTGTCACCCGCAGACCGTGGGAATCCACATCGATTTTCAATTTGCTCGACTCCTTTGTTTTTGCCGTTGCGACGGCGAAATCATGCGACGCAGCGGCGGAAACGTCCTTTTTCCCATCGTGATTGCCATCTTTGTACCGTTTCATACGCCGGAACCGGGGGCAATATGCCCCGTGACCGGCAGGTGGGGTATAATGGGGGAGTGAACCGAGAGCGGGAGATGAGAAAATGAAGCATCTGGAAGAGAAAACGATAGCCAGCCGTACCCTGTTTGAAGGAAGGGTGGTCCGGCTGCAGGTGGATGAGGTGCTTCTGCCGAACGGCAACACCTCCACACGGGAGATCATCAAACACCCCGGAGCGGTGTGTGTCATGGCCGTGACGGAGGAAGGCAAACTGATTTTGGTTCGGCAGTACCGCAAGGCGATGGACAAAGTGACGTTGGAGATCCCGGCCGGCAAGTTGAATCCCGGTGAAGATCCCGCAGCGTGCGCGCTTCGGGAACTGGAAGAGGAAACGGGATTGGTGGCGGAAGGGCTGGATCCCGTGATCGCTTTTTACACGGCCCCCGGCTTCACCGATGAACGGATTCATTTTTTCCGGGCCCGCGGATTGAAGCGGGGAACGTTCCGACCGGATGAGGACGAGTTTGTGGAACGGGTGGAATTGACACTGGAAGAGTGCCGCGAAAAGATCAAAAGCGGAGAAATCTGCGACGCCAAAACGGTGATGGCCGTCTGGCTCCGGGAAATGGAAGAGGCGGGCCTCCGATGATCTTCCGGTCCGTGTTCGCCGACCTGCACATTCACATCGGGCGAACCGAAAGCGGTCTTCCGGTCAAAATCACGGCGGCGCGGAACTTGACGTTTCGAAACATCATCCGGGAGGCGCATCATCGCAAGGGCCTTCGCCTGATCGGCATCATCGATGCCCATTCACCCCCGGTTCAGGAAGAAATCCGGCAGATGCTTGCCGCCGGGGAATTGCGGGAACATCCGGACGGAGGGCTTGTCTACGGGGATACCGTCTGCATTCCCGGAGCGGAAATCGAGGTGAAAGAGGAGGGAACGGGTCCCGCCCACGTGCTCGTCTATTTTCCGCATCTGGAGACGATGGAGAGGTTCACCGCCTGGTGCGCCCGGCACATGACCAATGTCCGGCTCAGCACCCAACGTTTGTACCGACCGGTGCGGGAATTGCAGAAAAAAACGAAAGAATGGGGCGGATTGTTCATCCCTGCCCATGTTTTCACTCCGTTCAAAAGCCTCTACGGCAGCGCGGTGGACCGGATGGACGAGCTCCTGGATCCGGACCTGGTGCATGCCGTGGAGTTGGGGCTCAGTTCCGATTCGGAAATGGCGGATCATGTTCCGGAACTGGCGAGGTTCACGTTCGTGACCGATTCCGATGCCCATTCCCTGCCCAAGATCGGCAGGGAGTACAATGAACTGTGGATGAAGGAACCGTCGTTCCGGGAACTCCGGCTCGCTTTGGAGCGTCGGGAAGGACGCCGGGTGAAGGCCAATTACGGCCTGGACCCGAGGTTGGGAAAATACTACCGGACCCGTTGCAAGGCTTGCGGCGAGCTGTGGTCGGAAGCATCCGGCGCTTGTTGCCCATCCTGCGGAAGCGGGAAAAAAGTGACCGGCGTCCGCGACCGCATTCTCTCCATCGGGAATCGGGAATCCCGATCGCCCGAACACCGTCCGCCGTATGTCCGGCAGGTTCCGTTGGAATTCATTCCGGGGCTGGGCCGAAAAACCTTGGACAAGTTGCTGGACGTCTTCGGAACGGAGATGGATGTCCTGCACCGGGCTTCCGTGGAAGAAATCGGCCGGGTGGTGGGAGAAGATCTTGCCGGACTCATCGGTCGGTCCCGCGAAGGCAAGCTTCGGCTTGAAGAGGGGGGCGGCGGGGAGTACGGCCGGGTGTCAAAGATGGAAACAACCTGACAGGATCGGGGCATACAAGAATAAAAAATCCCGTCGCATCCGACGGGATTTTGCTTTTTGACGTTTTCCTCTCCTCCATGATGTGCTCGTTATCTGCCCCTTTCCAAGACTGCTTTCCACTGGACGGGGGCTTCCTGTTTGTTTCACTGCACGATTTGTCCGCCCGACACCACGATTTCTCCCCGTTTGATCACGGTGTCCACGTGGTTGATGCCGAAATGGTAGGGCAGGTAAGCCGGATTGTCCGCGTTGTAGAGAACGAGGTCCGCCTGTTTGCCCGGCTCAAGGCTGCCGATCCGGTCCCCGCGTCCGATGGCGCAGGCGGCATTGACGGTCATGGCCGTGATCACTTCTTCCGGGGTCATTCCCAGGTTGAGACAGGCCAGCGTCATGACCAGCTGCAAGGATTCGGTGGGAGAGCTGCCCGGATTGTAATCGGTGGAAAGGGCGACGGCCAGTCCCATGTCGATCATGTCACGGGCGCGTGCATGGGGAGCGCGCAGGTTGAACGAGGTGGCCGGCAGACAGACGGCGATGACGCCGGCATCCCGCATGGCCCGGAGCCCTTCATCGGTGGCGGCCAGCAGGTGTTCGGCCGAGACGCAGCCCAGTTCCGCAGCCAGTCGGGCTCCGCCGAGCGGTTCGATCTCATCGGCATGCAGTTTCAGACCGAAGCCGAGCTTTTTGGCCGCGAAGAGAATCTGACGCGATTCTTCGACGGAGAAAACTCCGTGTTCACAGAACACATCGCAATACTCCGCCAATCCTTGACGTTTCACTTCCGGCAGCATTTCCTCGATGACGAGCCGGACGTATTCGCCGGAGCGCCCCTTGTATTCTTCGGGGACGGCATGCGCGCCCATGAACGTGGAAACCAGCTCCACCGGGTGGGTTTCGTTCAACCGTTTGGCAACCCGGAGCTGTTTCAGTTCGTCCTCCAGGGTGAGACCGTAGCCGCTTTTCGCTTCCACGGTGGTGGCTCCGAACAACATCAGGAGATCCAGGCTTTTCCGCGCTTTTTCATAAAGTTGGTCCTCCGAGGCGGCGCGGGTGGCGCGGACGGTGCTGAGAATGCCGCCCCCTTGGGCGAGAATGTCCAGATAGGGCACGCCTTGCAGTTTGAGATGATACTCATGCTCCCGGGAGCCGCCGTGCACCAGATGCGTGTGCGGCTCGACCAGTCCCGGCGTCACCAGTCGTCCTTCTGCGTCCAGCGTCCGTTCCGTCCGGAGTCCGGCGACGGCTTGACGGACATCCGCTTCCGGACCGGCGGCCACGATGACGCCGTCGGCGATGGCGACCGCGCCGCCGCTGACCGTGCCGGTGTCCGACATCTCCGCGCCCCTGCGGGGGCCGGGGGATCCTTTCATGGTGACCAGTTGGCCGATGTTGTGAATCAACAGATCAATCCGTTCCGGTTTCATGAACGTTCCTCCTCGCAGATTCGGGCACTCCGGAGATCATGTTCTCACGGAATGCCCGGGAATGCCGCACGTCACGGGTCGGATGATGAAAATCGGTGTGCCTGCGTCAGATTCCGAGCATCGGCACGCGGACACCGCGTTCTTTGGCGGTTTGGATGGCCAGCTCATAGCCGGCATCGGCGTGACGGATGATGCCCATGCCCGGGTCGGTGGTGAGCACGCGGGAGAGACGTTCTTCGGCTTCCTTGGTTCCGTCCGCAACGACGACCATGCCGGCGTGCAAGGAATATCCCATGCCCACGCCGCCGCCGTGGTGGAACGATACCCAGCTGGCGCCTGCCGCGGTGTTGACCAAGGCATTGAGCACCGCCCAGTCGGCGATGACGTCGCTGCCGTCCTTCATGGCCTCCGTTTCCCGGTTGGGCGAGGCGACCGAACCGCAATCCAGATGATCCCGACCGATTACGATCGGAGCGGAGAGCTCACCGCTTCGGACCATCTCGTTGATGGCCAGACCCAGTTTGGCCCGTTCGCCGTAGCCCAGCCAGCAGATGCGGGCGGGGAGTCCCTGGAAGGCCACCTTTTCGCGGGCCATGGTGATCCAGCGACGCAGATGTTCGTTTTCCGGGAACAGCTTGAGCACGAGCTCGTCGGTTTTGTAAATGTCTTCCGGATCGCCGGAGAGGGCGGCCCAGCGGAACGGACCTTTTCCTTCGCAGAACAGCGGCCGGATGTAGGCCGGAACGAATCCAGGGAAGTTGAACGCGTCCTTGACGCCTTCCTCGTAAGCCATCTGACGGATGTTGTTGCCGTAGTCAAACACCACGGAGCCCGCTTTTTGCATGTCCAGCATGGCTTGCACGTGAACGGCCATCGATTCCCGGGCCAGGCGGATGTAGGTGTCCGGATCGTTTTTCCGCAATTCGCCCGCCTTCTCCAGCGTCATTCCACGGGGGATGTATCCGTTCAGCGGATCGTGGGCGGAGGTCTGGTCCGTCACGAAATCGGGCACGATGCCGCGCTTCACGAACTCCGGATAAATCTCGGCGGCGTTGCCCAACAGCCCGATGGACAGCGGTTTTCCTTTTTCTTGGGCTTCCCGGGCCAGTTTCATCGCTTCGTCCAGGTCATCCACCATGACGTCGAGGTAGCGGGTGTCGATTCTTCGCCGGATGCGGACCGGGTCGACTTCCACACAGATGACCACCCCTTCGTTCATGGTGACCGCCAGCGGTTGGGCGCCGCCCATGCCCCCGAGACCGGCGGTCAGGGTGAGAGTCCCCTTCAACGAACCGCCGCGGTGCTGACGGGCCGCTTCGGCGAACGTTTCATACGTTCCCTGCAGGATGCCCTGGGTGCCGATGTAGATCCAACTGCCGGCGGTCATCTGGCCGTACATGATCAGCCCTTTTTGTTCCAGTTCGCGGAACGTCTCCCAGTTGGCCCACGCCGGCACGATCATGGAGTTGGAGATCAGCACGCGGGGGGCGAGAGAGTGCGTGCGGAAAATGCCGACCGGTTTGCCGGACTGGACCAACAGCGTTTCATCGGATTCCAGATTCTTCAGACATTCGACGATTTTGTCGAAGCAGTCCCAGTTGCGGGCCGCTTTGCCGATCCCGCCGTATACGACCAAGTCTTCCGGGCGTTCTGCCACTTCGGGATCCAGGTTGTTCATCAGCATGCGCAAGGCGGCCTCCTGTTGCCAGCCCTTTGCATTCAGCTTGTTGCCGCGCGGTGCGCGGACCACCCGTTTGTTCTCTTCACCCATGAGAGATCGCCCCTTTTTCTGGAATGTGGATCATGTTTACTTGCCGGAAAAAGCCCGTTTCCGGAATGGTTTGGCTTCGGTTTTCTTCACTTCGGCCGTTTCGCCACGCCGGCCAGGAAATTCAGGATCACGTGCAGGGCGGCGCGGACGGTTGCGCGGCGCGGATCCTGCAGCGGATCGATGCAGACGATGTCGAAACCGCGAACGTTGGGATTCATTCCGAGAAGATGCACGGCATCCATCAACTGCCATGACGTCATGCCGGCGGGAACCATTGCGGGGACCCCGGGACCGAATGCCTGATCCAACACGTCCATGTCCACGGTGACGTAAATGGCTTCCGTTCCGTCTCCGGCGATTTCCATGGCTTGCTGAATCAACGGTTCGATGCCTTCCCGTGCCACCTGGCGGGCGGTGAACTGGGTGATGCCTTGGGACAGCGCATATTCCCGGTAGGGCTTGGAGTTGGCGAAACTGTGGATGCCCACCTGGACGATGTGCTTGCCTTCCACCGTGCCGGATTCGAGCAGGCCCCGGATGGGGGTTCCGTTGGTCGGACCGCCGTCTTCCAGATTGCGGACGTCCATGTGAGCATCAATCTGCACGATCCCCACCTTTCCCTTGAAGCGCTTTTTGAACGCTTTCACCGACGGGCAGGTGATGGAGTGGTCGCCGCCGGCAATGACGGGCAGCAGATCGGGCAAGGCCTGGTACACGTTGGTGAGAGCCTGTTCGATGTTGGCATGGCAGCGCGACAGGTCGGTTGGGTGCATTTGGATGTCACCCAGGTCCCGGGCGCGCAATTCCTGGAGATCCACATCGTGATCGATGCTGTAGGTGGTGACGGCCGGGAACAGCTCCCTGAGGGCATTGGGGGTCATGGATGCCGCGGACACACTGATCGATGTCTTGGAAAGAGGCGCTCCGATGAAGCCGATGTCGATCGGTTCTTCACCGTCCCAGGGGGTGAGCCACTGCGACACTTTGGTCTCATAGCGGTCCCGCCAGTTGCTTCTGCGGATCAGTTCCGGCGGATGGAGCAGTTCGATCCGTTGTTTCAAGACCACTCAGCCTCCAAAAGGGTGCTTTTTTGGCAATGATCCGTGTTTCGGTGGTTGGCGAACCGGGAAACCGGTGGAACCGATCCACGGTCCGCCACGGAAAGGACGTTGTTGCGTGTGCATTGACGAAGCACACGATGATGATTTGTTGCGGATCTGGTGAAAGATGTCCTTCCGGTTCCGGAGTCAGACAGGTTTCGTTCGAAACCGTGATGTCGGAAAGGAACCGCTTTCAATGAAATGGATGACCGGTTTCACGGAGTATAGATCGGATGGAATGATTATGTGGTCATTTTGTATTCTACAAAAACAAAAAACGCCGTTCACTGACCGATTTTGGGGATGATTCGCACGATTTTGTTTTTCGGTATTCGGATGGCGTAATCCCTGACATTTTTTTGAATGTTCGCGAGAAGTAGTTGGGATCCTCGAATCCGACCAGTCCGGCGATTTCCCGGATCGTGCAATCGGTGTGTTCGAGGAAGTGCGCCGCTTTTTCCAAACGAAGACGATTCAGAAATTCCATCGGGGGAATCCCCGTTTCCCGCTTGAACCGGTGACTCAGATGCCATGCGCTCAAGCAGCAGGATTGGGCAAGTTGCTCAAGGGAAATTTTTTCGCGAAGATGTTTTTTCAGGTAGAGAATGGCCTTGCGGATGACCGGAGAAACATCGTCCGGCGGATGCGGCTGAACCATCCCGCACAGTTTTCCGGCGTACTCGCAAACCTTCCGCACAAATTTGTCGTACCGGATGGTGCCAAAGAGATCCTGGATGAACCGTGCGTGTTCCGCAAGAATTTCCGCGGGATTCGCTCCGGATTCAAGAACTTGCCGGGAAAGAAACACCACCAGTTCCACGGCTTCCGACTTGAACATGTCCACGTCGTGCCGATAGGCATCCGCCAGTTTTTCCAGAAGGTCGCCCAGGAGGGAACACGTTCCGTCCGCGTCCCCGATGCGCAGAGTGGCTGCCAGTTCGGCCCGCTCCATGTTGGTGACCGGAGATTCGGGAGATTCAGGTCGCGGTTGCTTCGGTTCATAATGGAAAATGAGAGATGTTCCCTGGAAAAACCGGTCCACCATGGCTTCCTTCGCCTCTTTGAACGATCGGTGAAGAAGGTGGGGATTGTCGAAACAGCCGCCGATTCCCACCGACACCCGGACACCCCGGTCTTCGCAACACCGCAGAATTCTCCGGGCGAGCCGATCTGCCGTTTGTCGCCATCGCTCCCGTGGCCCCGGATCCGCCAGCACCGCCAAAACCCCTTCCTCGACCCACATCCGGGTGTGAGGAACCGTCATCGCTTCCCGAACCCCGTCCGACACCCGTTGACCGATCTCCTTTCTCCACCGGATGGGCTTTCCGTCGACCAGGTCCGGATAAAGATCCACCGACACCACCATCACGATCCGCGGATGAATCGAAATGCCGCAGGCTTCCTGCAAGTCCCGGAAGCTTCCTTCATGCACCAGGGTGCCTGACAGCAGCAACTGGGAGAAAACGGCTTGCGCGGGATTCAGTTGCATACAGATGCCTCCTCATGGATGGTGTCCGGCGATTTTGACGCGGCTGAAAGGTTCAACACGCCGGGGTTTTTAGTCATTTTCCCGAAGAGCGGGAATCTTTGCAAGCACAGCCGGAATGAAAAATCAGCCAATCCCCGGGAACCGGGCTGTGCATCATCGGTACGCGATTCCATGGGATGTCGGGTTCCGGACACAAAAAAACCCCGTCGCTTTCGGGACGGGATGTTCGGCTTTCGGCGTATGTTTTCTTTCAGTCGCGGGCGCCGTGCCGCTTCAGGATTTGCCGCACTTCTTCCATTTGCTCCGCTTGGCAAAACACCGTCACGGAATGGTCTTCCTGCTTTTCAAACCCGTTGCCGCCCGCCAATCCGCTGGCGTCCGGATGGGCGGACAAGAGGATCCGTTTGTCGTCGTTCGCGGGCGGGGTGCCCACCGTGCTCTCCGACAGGGACATCTTCTGATCGATGAACGGATTGTGCACTTCGTGATCCTCATATCCCCGTCCGCCGCCCATCGGGTCAAACCGGTCCACGTACGCTTCAAATCCGCGGGCTTTCAATTCTTCCGCCGCCTTTTGTGCGGCATCCGGCGTCTGAAAGTACCCGAAAACAAATCGTTCTTTCATGTGCATGTTCCCCCTGACTGAACGGATGGGCCAGAGAGCCCAACCCGGGATTCAAAGATTAATGTGGATGGTATTCCCGGAAATATGCGCGGGGGGACGTTTGCAAACACAGGGCCTTTCTTTTGGAACGTCCCGAAGCGTACGGGGAACCCTGTCCTTCGGTTCGCTTCAATACCGAAGCTCCTGGATCTTCCCGAGATCAATGCCGTAGCGGGCATATATCTTGATCGTATTTTCCCCGGTCGGCTGATCTTTGGAGAACCCCAGCTTCCCGGCGACCAGGATGACATGATCCGTGGAATGTCCCTCAATTTCAACAGTGATGAATCTCCTTGACGGCGAGGGTGATCTCCGAGCCGGAATCGCGCAACCGGATCCGTTTGCTTTGGTCTCCGGGGATGACATCGTACACATACCGTCGCATGAGCGATTCTCCGATTTTTCTTCCACCGAGGCTCAAAATGCGCCGGGTCACCCCGGACGGATCGTTCTCCAGGATCTTTGCTTCAAATTCGACGGGCATGACGGCATCCCCTCAGCCGAAAATGTCGTACGTGAGTCCGCTTATGCATGTCAGACCTTCACCGATCTTCACTTCCATCCCGTGGGACAGCGGGATTCTGACTTTGGAACCGTTCGCGGTGTCCAACGTGACGATCATCAGCTCGGAAGGTTCCATTTCCACGCTGGCCACGATTTTGCCTTTGTTGTCTTCCGTATGGATGAAGCGTTCCCGGGCTTCCAGACACACATGATAACCGGGGAACGCTTTCAGGTCCCTCAGAAAAAGATTCAGCTGATTGAAATCACCGGACGCGTAAATTTTGAACATCCTGCATTCCTCCCGAACGAAAACGATGGAATTCATGTTGTGATTGCAAAATGATCACGGACGAACCGAATCATCTTGGTCATCATTTTACACATATCGAAATAATTCTCCTGTCACTTTAAATTTTTATTTTTGTCTTGGCGAGTACAAGAATTTGTAATAATATTTTGTAAAATGGTGAATTGGCTTGCCGTTTATTGAACAGGTACAAGAAAAGAAACGGGGGAATGCCGGATGAAGGAACCGTTGGATCAGGTCGAACTGGGCATCATCGGGGAGGTGCTGAGAAAGAAGAGAAAAAGCATGCGGAAGCGCATGAGAGATCTGGCGGATGAATTTGTGTCCACCGCGACGATCAGCAACATCGAACGCGGCTTGCCGATCGTCAACCCGGCAAAAATCCTGCATTATGCGAAAAAACTGGGCATCGGTCCGGACGAATTGCCCGCCATCGTCCGTCGGTACAACCAAGGCGACGATGAACGGGAAGCGGAGCTGATGTCCATTCTGAGCAACATTGACCTGGGAGATGCGCGGGAAGGTTTGGCAAGGTTGCAAGCACTCGATATTCCCGCATCCTCGCCTCAACACTTGATGAAGCAATTCCTGATGGGGAAGCATTTTTTCAATCAGGGAAAGTGGTCCAAGGCGCAAACTTACTTTTCCGAAGTTTTGCGCTCCGTGGACAAATATCCTTCACTGCGGAGGAGCAATCTCAAAGCGTATTGTTGCTATGATTTGGGGCGTGTCTTTTATTACAAGAATGATTTGACAAACGCATTGGGGTACAACCAGTTGGGAATTGACGCTTATGTTCGTGACTGTGACAAGAACCGCAGCCAAATCATCCATTCCCTGAAAGTGGCCAAAGCCATCTATCTGGAAAAGTTGGAGCGTCTGGACGAGGCACTTCAGGCATTGGATGAGTTGTGGGAACACATCGCGGACATCCGAAGCGTGCAAGTGTTGTTGAACATTTATGAAACAAAAGCAGATATTCTCACAAGGAAAAAGCGTTATGATGAAGCAATCGAAATTGCCTGGGAGGGGATTGAGATTGCGCGGATCAACCTTGCTTATGAGCGCGCGCATGATTTGTGGACAACGTTGGGGAGCGTCTATCTGCAAAAAAAAGCGTACGAGAAGGCCGAATATTGCATCCGCACGGCGCTCAGCATGCGAAAACGTGTCAACGGGGAGTTTCTTCTGGTAAAAGCGTACACGTTGTGGGGAATGTTGTGCATGAGGACGGAGAGATGGGAAGAAGCCCTGACCGCATTGCAAACCGCGGTTCAATTGGGGGAAAAAACGAATGACGCGAGACGGCACGTCATGGCACTGATCGTGTTGGGGGATTGGTATCAGTTGCAGGGCAGATACGAAGAAGCGGTCTCCCCCCTGCAAAAGGCGCATGAACTGGCCACGGAACACCAGTTTCTCAAGCAAAGACACATTACGCTTGTGGAGTTGAGCAAATGCTGGAAGCGCCTGAACAGGGGGGAATTTATAAACAGTCTTGAAAATCTGTTTGAAGTTGAATTACAATTTTCGCAAGACAGAACCATTTGACTTTCAGGGGAGGTAGCTCAAGATGAACCATCGTTATTTGAACGATCCCCCACCGGGTCAAGTTTTCCGTTGATCGTGCAATCATCACCCTCATACATAACAGTCCGGTCGGAAACGGCCGGACTGTTTATTGTGGACGGAAACGTCCGTGGATGAGGACCGTATGTGGCTGTTATGTGTGACGGAACGAGGCAGGCGTGAATACAGGTTTCGAAGGAAAGAAGGAGGACGGGGGAATGACTCGGCGTTTCACGGCACCGGTGGCGGTGCATCTGTTGATGTTCCGGGGAGAGGAAGTGCTGCTTCTGCGCCGGCGAAACACCGGATATGAAGACGGAAATTACAGTGTGCCCGCCGGTCATCTGGACGGCGGCGAAACGGTGAAGGAGGCGGCGGTCCGGGAAGCGAGGGAGGAAGTCGGGGTACGGATCGACCCGGAGGATGTCAGTTTGGTTCACGTGATGCACAGGCGGGAGGGGAAGGAGGAACGAATCGACTTCTTTGCGGAAGTTCGCCGTTGGGAAGGAGAGGTTGTCAACAAGGAGCCGGAAAAATGCGATGATCTTCGCTGGTCGGGAAGCGACGATCTGCCGGAAAACGTGATCCCCTACATCCGCAGGGCTCTGGAGTGTCACCGAAAAGGGATTTGGTTTGACAGCTTCGGGTTTGACGGGCAAGCAAAATGATCCGTCGCGCAGGAAAACCGGTATCGCGGACAGAACATCGACAAGGGACACATCAAAGATCAAGGGAGAGATGGCTGGGTGTATCAGGTGAAAATCTTCACCGAGTCGGACACGCGGACGCTGGAAACGAGAATCAATCAGTTTCTCAAGCAGTTTGATCAAAACGGCTATGAACTCCTGGACATCAAGCTCTCCGCAACGGACTACCTCAAACCGGGAGGCGGAAATCCCTACAAGTGCACCGCGATGATCATCTACCGGGGATGAACGGAAGCCAAAGAGGGGACCGGCGGTCAAGGTCTTCAAGCTGAAGCTTCGTGGGACGGGGCAGAGAAGAAAAAAGATGAAACCGGGGTGTGGTTGCATCACGCCCCGGTTTGTTTTTTTCTTAGCCATGCGGCCAGACCCATGTTGAGAAATCCGCCCAACAGGGCCACCAGCAGGAGTCCCTGGCCCAATCGGACGTAGAAAGATCCGCCGGCCTGGATGTCGGCATGAAAGATGAGCGCACCGAACAGATCCAGCTTGACGGAAGGCCACCCCTGCATGCTGCCCACCGTGGCGTAGAGAAAGCTCCCGGCAATGATCAGGACGAACAGCAGGATGGCTCCCGAAAGGAACGGCATGATCAGGGAATGCTTTTTCATCGGTCAGTCCTCCTTTCCGGGTGCGGCTTCCCGAACGGACTGTTTGATGACCGCGAGGAGCTTCAGGGAGCTCCTGATTTTTTTTCCGTCGGCCATCGGAGGAACCAGGGAAAACAGATGAACTCCGAATGCCGCCACCGGAAGCCATGCGGCATATTCCCCGGAGACGGGAATGATTCCGGTGAGGACGGCGATCGCCAGAAGAACGGCACACAAGCCCGGCACAAGAGGGCCGGCCAATGAAATGATCAATTCATCCCGGGGAGGTCTCATTTTGTGGACGATCTGCAAATACCCCGGTTTGGTGCAGAAAAACGCCTGCTCCCGGGGAGTAGAGACCCGAAAGAACGCGACGGCATGTCCCGTTTCGTGGAGAATCAGACCCAGATACAGAGAAACGGTGAAGAAAACGGCTTCCTGAAGATTCATCAGGTTCAGGGCCGAAAGAAATCCGCAAATCAGCGCGGCGATCACCAGCAATTGAATGCCCAGTGAACGCAGGACGGCGCCCGTGATGGTTCGCAGGATGCCGAACCATCCCCCGTCGCGCGTCAGAGAGATTCTGTGGCGGATGCCGGTCAGAGGAGCCTGCAGTGTTCGAAGCAGGACGAGCATCCTCAGAAGCTGGTTCTGAAGACGGACGGTGAGCGGAGGTTTCCGGAAGTTGAGCAGATATTCACGGTTCAGATGGGCCATCGTTTCGATCAGATCCGCTTGCACCTCGGCGTCCGGCCATCCGTACCGTTCGCATACCGTCCGGACGATTTCCGCGATGCTGCGCTTCCCGTCCACTTCGCCGAGCAAGACCTGTCCCGTTTCATTGACGGGGTGCAGGATGTCCAGTGCGGCGTCAAAGATGTGCCCTTCGCGGAGTTCCACCTGTTCCGGCCAGACCGGAACGGAATCGGGACGGATCATGACGTTTCCCTCCTTGTCTCGATCGTGGCGGAAGCAAACCAGAAAAATGTCACGAGCACGCAGGTGACAACCAAGCTCCATGCGGGGGATTCGGGATCCCACAGAGAATTGGTGAGCAGATACAGCGGCACGCTCATCACCAGAAACACCAGATGCAGCATCAACAGACCCGTGGCCGACTTTTGACTGACGGGGAAAGCGGTTCCCGCGAAAAAGGCCGTGGCATGGATCAGGGCGGTGTAGGCGAGCAGGCGCAACCACCCGTCCGCTCCGAACGGTGTGAGACCGGCCAGCCGGATGAGGAGATCTGCCGAGACGGCCGTAAACAGCGGGCCGAGCACCAGATACACCAGCATTTTGCCCGTGATTCTCACATGTGGTTCCACCGGCATCCAAAGGCCCGCATCATGGGTCCGATGATGCGACCGCAAAGGATATATGCTCAAAAAATAAGGCAAGCCGTAGAAAACCACGGAAGAAAAGACGATGCCCAGCATGGCTCTCAGCGGGTCTTCCGCCAACCGGATCGCCTGGCCGCCCAAAAGCAAAAGCAGCAGGAACAGACCGGTGTACAGATGGGTTTCCATGTCACGGCTCCACTGTTTGAGCTCCAGAGAGGTGAATGCCATGACCGGACGGCGGGAAAACGGCAGACGTGCAAGCGGCCTCCAATGGGATGAAGGTTCGTGGGGCGGGTCTTCCCGGAGAACTAGGTGCCGAAGGATCCATCCCCCGATCAGGGCCCACACGGCCAAACCGGCGGCGGCCAGCGGATCCCCCTGAAGCAGGGTTCGGACAAAGAGAGAAGGCGGGAACCAGACCGCGGCATCGGGCGGGAAGAAAAACGCCAGCGCTCCGATGAGCATCAGCCCGGCCGTCAGCATGGCCGAATGCCAGGCGCGTTCGGATGCCAATCCGCTTCTCAGGGACAGCATCCGTACTCCTCGACGAAGCACGTACTGGAACACGAGCGCCCAAACACCTGCCGCCGTCATCAGGAGGAGATGGAGCGGAAGGGACATCAGCCGGATCCCGTTGCCCAGCGGACCGGTCAAAACCAGGAGAATCGGCCAGAAGAGCAGGACGATGATCAGCAGTTCCAGGAGAAGTCCCGGCAACATCAGGCCCATGGCCTGAACCGAACGGGAGATCGGAAGCGTTTCCAGCATCCGGCTGCTGATTCCTCCGTACAGGATCCAATGAAGAAAAAGAACGGTGGCCAGAAAAATCAGGCCGAATGAGACCAAGGAAAAGTTGTTCAGCATCATCGAGGCGGTTTCTCCCGCCAGTCCGCCGGGCAGCATCGACAGCTGCTCCCGGGTGGAGGAAAACACATATGCGGACAAGGCACCCGCCGCGACAATCAGAACCACCGGCGTCATTCCCAGAAGCGGAGAGGAAGCGACCAACGTCTTCCAACGGTTTCTCCACATTTTGAAGAGAAGACTACCAATCAGCCAGGATGCCATCCAGATCCCCCGCTTTCCGTCCGGCGTCCGTCAGTTTCAGGTACACTTCTTCCAATGTGGACGAGTCGGTAATTCTGAGCAGCTCTTCCGGTTCCCGGTCCGTCAATTTGTGACCGCGGTGGATCAGACAAACCCGATCACACAGGTCCCGGGCGAAATCGAGCTGATGGGTGGAAAGGAGGATGGCCGTTCCCTTGTCCCTGAGTCGTTGCAACAACTGTTTGAGCAGAATCACGGAGTCAGGATCCAGCCCGGTCGTCGGTTCGTCCAGGATCAACAGCTTCGGCCGGTGAAGCAGTGCCGCCGCGAATTGAACTTTTTTCTTCATCCCGTGGGAATATCCGCGGAGCAGACGTTGTCTGGCATGTTCCAAACCGAAGAGTCGGATCCACTCGCCGATGGTTGAAGCGGTTTGCTCCTTGGGAATCTTCCGGAGAGCCGCCACGAAGTCAAGAAATTCATCCGCGGTGAGATCCTCCGGGAGATCGTCCGCATCCGGAACAATGCCGGCCCGGTGTCGGGTGAGCAAAGGCTGATCCGCCAAATCTTCTCCGAACACCCGGATGTTGCCGTCATCCGGTCTGGAGAGTCCGGTGATCATGCGAATGGTCGTGGTTTTCCCGGAGCCGTTGGGGCCGAGCAAGCCCAGGATTTCCCCGGGGTGAAGATGGAGGGACAATGACTGAACCGCCACGTTGCCTCCATATGTTTTTGTGACATTTTCCAGACAAAGAACGGGTTGGGTCACCGAAGACGCCTCCGTTTCTGTCGTTTGGCCGTCGGGGCCAAAAAGAAAAAAGACTTCCCCGGTCAGGGGAAATTTTGTATAATCGTGTAAAGGCTGAATATCTGGAATCCGTCCATCGATTGTGGGCGGATTTTTTTACGGCAGGTCGCAGCCGACTTTCACGTAGCCGTTGCCCAGGTTGATCTCGGCGACGAAGTCTCCGCCTTTCATCAGGCAGTAGACGTAAGCGCCTCCGACTGCGATGAGGACAGCCATCGAAAGGACGAACCATTCCGTCACTTCATGCACGGACAGGTTTTTCTCGACCTGAACCATCGGTTTGCTGTAGGTCATCCCGTTCGCCTCCTTTCACGGTTCCTGACCGGGGTTCATCATAAATATATTGAATATTTGATGGCTTGTAAAATATCAAATGGAATCGAATTCTGTCGTTTTTTGCGGTAAAGCGGTTGCACACGTTTGTTTTCTCTGATTCTCGATTAATATTTACAATATTTTAAATCATGTAAAAACTGGTACTCGGTTGGAGTTATGGGAAATGGTACCGTTTTCAAAGGACAAAGGCTTCCGGTCATCCCGGAAGCCTTTGTGTTGTTTTTTCGCGGGGGTTCTTTTTCCGGCGACCCGGAGAGCCGTGTGACATGGCTTCCATTCGGATCGCGGCAAGGGCATCGTGGCAAGGGCGCGGGAAACGGTCACTCCCTGATCAGCGTCAGGGTGATTTCCCGGGTGGCTTTGGCGATCGCTTCACCGTCGTTTTTGAAAATGGCGGATTTGTTTTCTTCCGAAGGTTCGACGCGAATGCGGATGGTGTTGGAACCGGGATTCAAGCTGACCGGATGGGAGAAGCTCATGTCGTCCTGAATGCTGACGCGCTGTCCGTTGATGGTGAGCACCCCTTCCTTGATCGCGTTGCCGGACAGCGTGACGGTTTCTTGCGAGACGGTTTGGCCGTCGGTGTGCGAGGTGATCACCACCGGCATGTCAATCCAGCGCAAGATGCGGTCTTCCACTACCATGCGGTTGCCGCCCTGGTTGGTGACGGTGATGTTCAGATCGGTCCCGATCGCGCCGTATCCGTACAGGCTGACATCATCATCATCCGGGATGTGCGGGGTGTGGTCCGCAAGACCTTCCTGGTCCCAGGTGCCGTTTTTGACATATTTGTAGGTGATCGTTTCTCCTTCCGGGATTTCCGTGGTGAACGTGTAATCCGGAGAGACCGCTCCGGCGCGGGTCATTTCCCAAGCCCCCGTGTTCCAGCCGTTGCGGCTGTTCGGAATGGTCAGCTTCACGTTTTGCGGTGTGTAGTCGGGAACCCGAACCTTGAACGTGACCTGGACCATCACCAAGTCCGGAGTGACGGACACTTCATCCGACACGATCGCATTTCCCCATCGATCATACACTTTCACCCGGTACCGGTAAGCGGTTCCGTTGGACACATCCAAATCCCTGAAAGTGGTCTGCTGCGGGTCCCAAAGACGTGCGATCTCCTTTCCGTTTCGCAGAATCACGGTAAGAAACGGATCGCGGGGATGGATGAGCGTCCACGCAAGACTGACCTGTCCGGACTCCTGCTGCGGTTGGCGGAGATTCACGCCGTCGGCGGGAGGATCGGAATCATCTCCCTTGTGATAGGTGACCGTTCGGGTTTCACCGGTTTTCCAAGTCCGTCCCGAATCGCTGGAAAAAGCAAACCGCAATGTGTACTCACCCGGTTCGAGGGGAACGAAGGAGGCCGAGAAGAAGCCCGCGTTCCCGCTCTGGCCGGCATATGCCGCTTCCGCCTGTGTCCATTCCGAAGATCCGGGGACTTGGATTTCCAGCCGGGCCGTGATTCCTTCTTCCAGATCACGAGGCGTCGCATTGTCCACCACAAGCTCGGCCGTCACGGTTTGGGGCTTGGACAGGTCCAGCACTCCGCCGGCAAGATCTCCCGTCAACCGGATGGTGTGATTGCCGGAGGTGAGCGGAATGTGCGGGACGGCGGAGATGGTCGTTTTGTCCGATTCGTTGCCCCGTGCGTCAACGGCGGTGACGGCAAATTCGTACTTGCGGCCGTTGTCCAGCTGCTTCAAGGTGATGCTCCGGTTCTTGGTGACGGCCACCTCCTGGTAAAGTCCGCCGCTGACGGTGGTGACATACACCTTGTATTTCGGCGCCGAACCTTTCCAGCTGAGGGTCACTTCTCCGTTTCCTTCCCGGACGTTCAGGTCCTTCACGGGGCGGGGAGGTTGGGTGACGTGATCGGCGATCCACAACTGTCCGGCGAGCGGCGGCAGGGTGAGCCGGATCTCGCCGTTATTTACGGTCGTATGGGAACCGGTCGACAGTCGGTCTTTGAAACGGGTGCCGTTTCCGGCGAACTTTTGCATGTCGATCATGATCGTTTGCGTCGTCGATCCGCGGTTGACGGCGACGATGGCAGCCTGACCGTCCCGTTTTCGTCCGATCACCAGAATGTCGCCGGATGCATGCAAGATGCGGGTATCGCCCAGAGCGAGCAGGGATTGGAACTGCTTTCGAATTTGTCCCAGCTGTCGGTAGTGGGCGAGCAGGTCCCGGTGTTCATTGCCCCAGGGATAGGGGCGCCGGTCATCGGGATCTTTGGAACCCGTCAATCCCGCTTCATCCCCGTAGTAGATCGTGGGAGCACCGGCAAAGCCCATTTGCAGGAGAGAGGCCAGTTTCATCCGGCGAATGCCCAGCTCATGGTTGTACTTGGGATCATCTTCCGCCCGTTCATGGGAATCGGTGCCTCCTCCGAGCAGGAACACCGCCCGGGCCGTGTCATGTGAACCGATCAGATTCATCATGGCATGCCATGATTCGGAGGGATAATCCTCCCGAATCGCTTCAAGCTGTTCGGCCACCTTTTCTGCATGTCCGTTTCTGAGCAAATCCAACACGGCATCGCGGAACCGGTAGTTCATCACGGAGTCGAACAGATCCCCGAGAAGATACTTGGAGGCATCGTCCCAGATCTCGCCGAGGATGATCGGATCGGTCTTTTTCTCCTTTTTCAATTCCTTGCGGAACTCCCGCCAAAATTCCGGATCCACCTCGTTGGCCACGTCCAGTCTCCAGCCGGAAGCGCCGCGTTTCAGCCAGGTTTTGGCGACGGAATCTTTGGCGTACATGATGTAGTTCGCAAAAGACCGGTTGTTCAGCTCCGACGGGTGATCCGTTGCATCCCCGGGCACGGAGGCGATCTCCGGCAGAGAATCGAATCCCCACCAGGCTTGGTATTTGTACACGCCGTTTTCTTTCCGGTTTTCGATGCGGAACCAGTTGTGGAAGCCGTAAGGGCTGAATTCCTGCCCTTCGGCGCGGAGCTGTTGTTCGACGCGTTTTTTGGCTTCCTCTTCGGGCATGCCGGTATTGACCAGGTCATAGACCCGGGACCAGTATTCGTAGGCACCCACCGTTTTGTACTTGCCGTACCGGTCAAAATAAATCGAATCATCTCCGACATGGTTGAACACGCCGTCCAGAATCAAGCGCATGCCGCGCTTTTTCAGTTCCTTGACAAATGCGTTGAATTCTTCCGGAGTGCCGAACATCGGGTCGATTTGCGTGTAGTCGGTGGCGTCGTATTTGTGGTTGGAAGCGGCGTGGGCGATCGGATTGAGATAGAGCACGTTGACACCCAGCGATTGCAAATAATCCAACTTTTTGCGGATGCCTTCGATGTCTCCGCCGAAAAAGTCGTTGCTCCAGATTCCGTCTCCGTCATATCCTTCACGGTCCGCCAGCCGGGGATTGTCCGGAAGGCTGTCCCAGGACCGGAGTTCGATCGGTTCCGAACCGCGGGCATTGTTTTTGGCCCGGTCATTGGACGGATTGCCGTTGAAGAAGCGGTCGGGGAAGATCTGATATATTACGGCGTTTTTCATCCAGTCCGGCGTTCGATAGGAAGGGTCAAAGACCGTCAGTTGGAACAGTGCGGCGTGACTGTCGGCGGGCTGTCCCGTGCGGCCTTGATCGGCGTCTTCGCCGTATTCTTTCACCGCATCTCCGTCACGCACGATGAATTTGTAACCCCATACGCCCTTTTCCTCCGGCTTCACCACGGCTTCCCAGAAATCGACCGGCATTCCGTCCACTTCGGCCCATCCCGCTTTGGTCATGTCGACGAGCTTGCTGTTGCCGGTGGTCTGGTTGCGGAGCAGCAACCGGGCATGGGTCAGGTCCCCTTTCTTGGCCCGCAACCGGATCCGTACGCTTTTGCCTGCTTCAACGGCGCCGAACGGGGAGCGATAGAGGGGATCCCAGGTGTCGTGGTACAGGGCGGATGCGGTGACGGAACCGTCGGGAACACCGGGATCATAGTCGGTATACACCGCTTTGGTTGCGTAATGGAAGAAGAAGGTGATCCTGCTTTCCGACAGCACGTTCAGCACGAAGTTTTCCGCCGGATAGGAGGGAGCGGACCAGTTGTTGCCCAGCACCACCTTGAATTGGTGGGTTCCTTTGGGAACATCGGCCGTCAGCGTGTATATTCCGTCACGGTCGGGGTCTTCCATGAGCGCGGTGGATTCCTCCGGAGACCAGTCTCTTCCGGCACCGATGTCGGGCTGCAGGTCGCCGACGATGCGGGGTTTGCGTTCGTCGGGCAACGGAACATGAACGGTCACGATCCGTGTGTTGTCGTTATAGGCAAACGTGACTTCGGAGGGCCATTCCAGGATCAGTTTGTAATTGGCGCCGCCCGCTTCACCGCCGATTCCGTAGTTTTCGTCCCACGATCCGTTCACCGCGATCTTGTATTCATAGGTTCCCGCGGGAAGGGAGGCGCGGAGTTCATACTTGCCGTCTCCTTTGGGAGTCATCACGGTGGCGGGATCGGCCGGATTCCACTCTTCTTCTCCGCCCAGTTCATCCTGCAGATTTCCGACCAGCGTGATGGTTCTGCCGTCGGCAAGGGCAGGTTCGGTCAAGCTGAATGAAACCGTTTGCACAAACAGCGAAAACAAACACAGCCATGTGAAAAAACGCCTCATGAAGAAAACAGATCCTCCTTTCAGTCTTTGAAAATGAAATCGGTTGCGCTATACAATTCTGTTATATCATAATGTAATGATTCTTATAAATAGTTTTGTCGTCGGTGGTCTTCGCGGATGGCACACGGCTTGAAAACTCTTCGGAATGAAGCGCGCACGGTGGGGATGCGTCATCACGCATTCATCGGTCATCTTTCCCGTCTATGAACGAAAGACATATGGAAGAAAGGAGATTCATATGATGAAGGGACAAGCGTGAACAGAAGGAGGAAAACGGGATGAGACGGAACGCTTGGGCCAAAATGGTCGGGCAACACGTGGAGAGCCTGAAATCCCAGTATCTGTTTGTTTCCGTGTTGTTTTTGATGGGAGTGATCTTCGGCGCGGTGATCGTCAACAGTTTGGATCCCGCGCAAAAGGAAGGGTTGCTCGGCTACCTGAGTCACTTTTTCGAAGGACTGGTCAGGGATTCCATCGCCGAATCGGGAGTTGCATTCCAGCATTCGTTCGGCGATCATTTGAAAACGGTGGGGTTGATGTGGATTCTGGGGTTGTCGGTGATCGGCATTCCGGTGCTCTTGCTTCTGATCTTTCTCAAGGGGCTGGTGATCGGTTTCACGGTGGGGTTTCTGGTGAATCAGCTTGCCTGGGAAGGCTTGTGGTTTTCCTTTGTGGCGGTGGTTCCCCAAAACCTGCTGGTGATTCCCGCGATGATCATCATTGCGGTGGCGGGCCTCCGATTTTCGACGGTGCTGGTCAAGAACCGGTTGATCCATCACCGGGGAGCCATTTACCCTGAATTCGTCTCTTTCTCTCTGCTGGTCACGTCCATGGCGGCGGTTCTTCTGTTCTCTTCCCTGTTCGAAGCGTACGTTTCACCGGTCATGATGAAAAGCGTGGTACCGGACGTGGAAACGGTTCGCGCATTGATCCGGTGAACCTGTCAACCTTGGAAAAATGGAATGATTCTCACCTGATAGTGTCTATCATTTGGTTTGACTTGCCCCTCTTTCCTCCCATATAATGTTTTCAGACAGAGCAGGGGGGTGTCATTGGTGGAAGATCGGGTCAATCAAATCAAACAAATGCTTTCCTCCCACAACTACAAATTGACCCCCCAACGGGAAGCGACGGTCCGAGTGCTTTTGGAGAACGAAGAAGCCCATCTGAGCGCGGAGGATGTCTACCTGTTGGTCAAGGAGAAGGCGCCGGAGATCGGGCTGGCCACGGTGTACCGGACACTGGAGCTCCTTTCCGATCTGCGGATCATCCACAAACTCAATTTCGGGGACGGCGTGACCCGATACGAGTTTCGGGCGGAAGGCGCGGAGCACCATCATCACCATCTGATCTGCCTGCACTGCGGAACGGTTGATGAAATCATGGAAGATCTTTTGGGTCCGATCGAAGAACGGGTGGAAAAGGAATTCGACTTTCAAATCGTGGATCATCGCCTGACATTCCACGGGATCTGCTACCGATGCAAGGGAAAGGTGACGGATCACGGAAAACTGGCGGGCTCCAAGGTGACGTAAGATTCGGGAACCGGATCTTGCGTCTTTTTTGTTTTAAAAAGATCTTTGAACAGCAAGCTAAGAATGTTATGATATGGTTGGTTCAAGGAGGGAGTTGCATCATGATCATCGGTGTGCCGAAAGAGATCAAAAACAACGAAAACCGCGTGGCCATCACTCCCGCGGGGGTGGATGCGCTGATCCAAGCGGGGCACGAAGTCATCATAGAGACGGGAGCCGGTATTGGAAGCGGTTTCACGGACGAGCAGTATGAAAAGCATGGAGCCCGTATCATGCCGTCCGCGGCCGAAACCTGGCAAAACGCGGAAATGATTCTGAAAGTCAAAGAGCCGCAACCGTCCGAATATCAGTACTTCCGCAAGGATCTCATCCTGTTTACCTATCTCCATCTGGCCGCGGAGCCTGAATTGACCCGCGCCTTGATGGACTCGGGCGTGGCGGCCATCGCATACGAGACGATTCAGCTCGACAACGGAGCCCTGCCGCTTCTCACCCCGATGAGTGAAGTGGCCGGCCGGATGTCCGTGCAGATCGGTGCGCAGTTCCTGGAGAAATCCAAGGGCGGCAAAGGCGTGCTGTTGGGCGGCGTTCCGGGAGTCCTGCCGGGCGAAGTGGTCATCATCGGCGGCGGCGTGGTGGGAACCAACGCGGCGAAAATGGCCATGGGCCTGGGGGCCAACGTCACGTTGCTGGACGTGAATCCGGATCGTCTGCGTCAGCTGGAGGACCTGTTCGGCGGCCGCTTGCGCACGCTGATGTCCAACAGCTACAACATTGCGGAATCCGTGAAAAAAGCGGACTTGCTCATCGGTGCCGTTTTGATCCCGGGTCGTCGCGCTCCGCGTCTGGTGACGGAGGAAATGGTCAAGGCCATGCAACCGGGTTCGGTGATCGTCGACGTGGCCATCGACCAAGGCGGTTCCATCGAGACGATTGACCGTGTGACGACGCACAGCGATCCCACCTATGTGAAACACGGCGTGGTTCATTACTCCGTCGCCAACATGCCGGGTGCCGTGCCGCGCACGTCCACCATTGCCCTGACCAACGTGACCATTCCGTATGCCGTCCGGATCGCCTCGAAAGGTCTGGAGAAGGCCGTGGCGGAAGACCGCGCGTTGGCGCGTGGCGTCAACGTGTACAAGGGAGCGGTTACATATCAGGCCGTGGCCGAGAGCCTGGGGCTTGAATATGTGGATCTGCAAACCGTCATGAACGCTTGATCATTCCGGGCGTTTTATCCGGAATATGCGAACGCCCTTTGCCATAAGGTTGTACCATGAAACATCCGTGGGCAAAGGGCGATTCGCATGATCATTTCGCTGAGAAGGATCAGGAGCTGGCTTCGGTTCCTGTTTCTGTTCGTTCTGTTCACATTGCTTCTATATCAATTGTTCCGGTTCGTTTCACCGTTGTTTGAACCGGATTACATGTACAGGGAACCTTCCGGAGGCGCGATCAAAGTGTTTGCCCATCAAGGAGACGGGGAACATCGGAGAACGCTGACGGAAGAGATCGCCGGGCGCTTGTTTCTCTTTTATCGCATCGGGGAATGAAAGAATGAAAACAAGCTGTTGAGGCGCTCTTTTTTTTTCCTGTTTTTTCGGGAGGTGAGTGTGTGATGAAACGGTTTTCGCGAATCGCGTTGATCGTGCTCGACAGCGTGGGCATCGGTGAGTTGCCGGATGCCGCCCTTTATGGTGACGTCGGAACCCACACGTTGGGAAACACGGCCCGGCATCGGGGCGGGCTGAAACTTCCGCATCTTCAACGGCTCGGTCTGGGGAACATCGTTCCCGTCGAAGGCGTTCATCCGGTGGATGGACCGGAAGCCCATTACGGCAAAATGGCCGAGATCTCCAAGGGAAAAGACACCACCACCGGTCACTGGGAATTGATGGGGATTGAAACGGACAAGCCGTTCAAAACCTGGCCCGAAGGGTTTCCCGCGGAACTGATCGAAGTGTTCGAGCGGAGAACCGGACGGAAAGTGATCGGCAACAAACCGGCGTCCGGGACGGAGATCATCAAAGAGCTGGGCGAAGAGCACATGAAGACCGGTGCGCTGATCGTTTACACTTCGGCGGACAGCGTGTTTCAAATTGCCGCTCACGAAGAAGTGGTGCCGCTTGATGAGCTGTACCGCATCTGTGAAATCGCCAGGGAGCTCACGCTCGATGAGCGGTATTCGGTGGTACGGGTCATCGCCAGACCGTTTGTCGGAGAGCCCGGCCATTTCGTGCGAACGGCCAACAGGCGGGATTATTCGGTCAAACCGCCCGCCAAAACGGTGCTCAACGCTCTGGCGGAGATCGGCAAGGACGTGATCGGCATCGGAAAGATTTCGGATATTTATGCGGGGGAAGGAATCACCCGTTCCATCTCTTCCAAATCCAACATGGACGGCGTGGACAAGTTGCTGGACGTGCTGAATACGGACTTTGACGGGTTGGCATTTCTGAATTTGGTCGATTTTGATGCCAAATACGGTCACCGACGCGACCCCGACGGGTATGCCCGGGCGCTGGAAGAGTTTGATGCGCGGGTGCCGGAAATTTTGGACGCGCTGGGGGACGATGATCTGCTCATCATCACTGCCGATCACGGCAACGATCCCACTCACCACGGAACCGACCACACCCGGGAATACGTTCCGTTGCTGGTTTGGTCACACGCTTTGTCCCGTCCCGGGAACTTCCTCGGCGTCCGCGGCACCTTTGCCGATGTGGGCGCGACGGTGGCGGAAAATTTCGGTGCCGCCATGCCGGTGATCGGCCGAAGCTTTTTGGGAGAGTTGCGTTGAACGCATGATTCGGACTTGTTTCTCGACTTGGATGGATTCCGCTTGTTGAAAGGAGAGATTGGCATGAGCACGCGGCTGAAGATGTCGGAAGCCGCCCGCCACATCACCGGGCGGATTTCGGTGCGCCCGAAAATCGGACTGATTCTCGGTTCCGGTCTCGGCGTGCTGGCCGAAGAGTTGGAAGGAGCGGTTCGCATCCCCTACGGAGACATCCCGCATTTTCCGGTGTCAACCGTGGAAGGGCACGCGGGTGAACTGGTGATCGGCACGCTGGAGGGGAAACCGGTCGTGGTCATGAGCGGCCGCTTCCATCTGTATGAAGGACACGATCCGGCAAAAGCGGCTTTCCCCATCCGGGTCATGAAAGAGATCGGCGTGGAGACCGTGTTGGTGACAAATGCCGCGGGCGGCGTGAACGAATCGTTTGAACCGGGTGATCTGATGATCATCAATGATCACATCAACCTGATGTTCCGCAATCCGTTGATCGGTCCGAACGATGACGAGCTGGGGCCGCGTTTCCCCGACATGTCGACCGCCTATGATCCGGAACTCAGGAAGCTTGCCCGAAACGTTGCGGAAGCGGAAGGCATCGCCATTCGGGAAGGCGTGTATGCCGCGGTGTTGGGGCCGTCATATGAAACGCCTGCGGAGATTCGCATGATTCGCAAGATCGGAGGGGATGCGGTCGGCATGTCCACCGTGCCGGAAGTGTTGGTCGCCCGTCATGCGGGGATCCGGGTGCTCGGCATCTCCTGCATCTCCAACATGGCGGCGGGCATTCTTCCGCAGCCGCTCACCCATGAAGAAGTCATGGAAACCACCGGGCGTGTGAAAGCCACGTTCATTCGTCTGGTCAAGGGAATCATTCGCGAGTTGTGAACAGGGGGTGCCTGGATGAACATCATGGACAAAATCGCGGAAGCCAAAAGCAAAATCGCTTCACTCACCACCCACCGCCCGGAAATCGGTCTGATTCTCGGTTCCGGTCTTGGAGATCTCGCCGAAGAGATCGAAGACGCCGTCAAGATTCCGTACAGCGAGATTCCGCATTTTCCGAAATCAACCGTGGCCGGTCACGCCGGCCGACTGGTGATCGGCAAGCTCTCCGGGAAGACCGTCGTTGCCATGCAGGGACGGTTCCATTTCTACGAAGGTTACAGTCAGCGTGAAGTGGTATTCCCGGTCTATGTGATGAAGGCGCTGGGCGTGCAAGTCTTGATCGCCACCAATGCCGCCGGTGGCATGAACCGCGGTTTCAAGGCAGGAGACCTGATGGTGTTGACGGATCATCTCAACTTTACCGGCTCCAATCCGCTGATCGGTCCCAATCACGAAGAGCTGGGCCCCCGTTTTCCGGACATGTCGGCGGCCTATGACCCGGAGCTGCGCCGGCTCGCCTTCCGGGTGGCGGAGAAGCAAGGAGTCCGGTTGCAACAGGGGGTTTATGCCGCCATCAGCGGGCCTGCATACATGACCCCTTCGGAATTGATCATGCTGAGAAATCTGGGTGGGGACGCCGTGGGCATGTCCACCGCTCCGGAAGTGATCGCCGCACGCCATGCCGGTCTGCGGGTGCTCGGCATCTCCTGCATCACCGACATGGCCATCGGAGAAGAATTGGAGCCGCTCACCCATGAGCAGGTGGTGGAAGTGGCCAACCGGACCAAACCGCTGTTCATGAATCTGGTCAAAGGGATTCTGGCAGAGGTTGAGCTGAAATGAACACATTGGAGATCATTCGCAGAAAACGGGACGGGCACGAATTGACGACCGAAGAGATCCGTCATCTCATCCGGGGTTATACGGACGGAACCATCCCCGATTACCAGATGTCCGCTTGGGCGATGGCCGTTTATTTCCGGGGCATGACGGAACGGGAAACCGCCGACCTCACCATGGCCTTGGTCGACTCCGGCGATCGGGTGGATCTGTCCGGCATCCCGGGGCGCAAGGTGGACAAACACAGCACCGGGGGAGTGGGCGACACAACCACGCTGGTGGTGGCTCCGCTGGTGGCGGCCGTCGGGGTTCCCGTGGCCAAACTGTCCGGACGCGGTTTGGGGCATACCGGCGGAACGGTGGACAAACTCGAATCGTTCCGCGGATTTTCCACCGAGCTGGACACGACGGAATTCATCGAACTGGTCAATCGGACGGGCTTGGCCGTGATGGGGCAGACCGCCCGCCTCACGCCGGCGGACAAACAACTGTACGCGCTGAGGGATGTGACGGCGACGGTGGATTCCATTCCGCTCATTGCCAGTTCCATCATGAGCAAAAAAATTGCCGCCGGAGCCGACGCGATCGTGCTGGACGTGAAAACGGGCGACGGAGCGTTCATGAAGCGCGAGGAAGATGCCGTCCGGCTGGCGGAAGCCATGGTGTCCATCGGCAAACAGGTGGGGCGCACCACCGTGGCGGTTGTCAGTGACATGAGCCAACCTTTGGGATTTGCGGTCGGAAACGCACTGGAAGTGAAAGAAGCGATGGACACGCTCAAAGGTGCAGGACCTGCGGATCTCACCGAGTTGAGCTTGCAGATCGGCGCCAGGATGCTCGTTTTGTCCGGCGCATTCCATGATGCGCAGGCGGCTCGCGAGGCGCTCGTCCGCTGCATGCAAGACGGCAGCGCATTCGCCAAATTCCGCGAGTTCATCGTTGCCCAAAGCGGCGATCCCGGCCAACTGGATGATCCGTCCCTGCTTCCCAAAGCCAAACATGAAATTCCGCTGATCGCGGAAAGCAGCGGATTTGTCACGGAAATTCGCGCCGAGGAAGTGGGACTGGCGGCCATGCGACTGGGGGCCGGCCGGATGACCAAAGCCGACGTGATCGATCATGCCGTCGGCGTCGTCCTGCATCGCAAGGTGGGGGACCCGGTGAAGGCGGGAGACACGCTTGCCACTCTCCATGTCAATCAGACGGCCACGCTGGAAGAAGTCAAAAAGCGCTTGAAAGAGGCCATCGTGATCGGAGAGCGGCGGGTGGAGCCTCCCACCCTCATCCGCTGCATCGTCACGGAAGACGGAATCATTCGTCCCTGACCGGTTGGCAAACATCCGCTCTTGCCGGCCGCGTGCCGGGACGGAACCTTGAAACATGCTGATATTCTCTTTGCTTCCTGCAACCATGGGAAGCACTTTTGCAGCCGGTCACAAGTGGTGACCGGCTTTTTGCGTCCCATGAGGCAGCAGGCACCGGCGATCACTTGAACGCGAAGAAAGGTTTGTGACAAAAAGGGATTTATCTAATAAATCTAATAACAAAATTATTGAAAAACTATTAACTTTACTTATAATTAATATTGTATTTCCATTCCCAATTCATTAAAGGGGGAAATGTATGAAATTCAACCGGTCCCTCGTCGCCTTGTTGTCGACTTCCCTGTTGGTGGGAACGGCGATGCTTTCGCCGCAAGCGCCACGAGCCGATGCGGCACCCGCGCTGGACCAAGGAAAGCATGCTCATGTGGACTGGGCCGTGGTCAACCAGGAGTTGCTGGTCAAAGCGCTTGAAAAGCAAGGCAAGCTTCGCAAAAATGCTTCTCCGCGCGAGATCGAGCGTGCCATCCGGGAATATGTCACCCGGGGACAAAATCCCAACACCCGGACGGACGGCATCGATACGTCCAAAACCTTCGGCAAAAAAGCCTGGAAAGGGCGCAAAGCCGTTCAGGAACGCTCGGCCGAGCGGATTGATGCGATGAAGGAGAACACCCCGGAACGGATTTCCGGCAAGACCAAGCATGTGGACAATGCCGTGGTTGCGCTGATCGAATTTCCGGACTTCCCCCACAACAACATCGAACGGGAGGGGGACGCCCACTTCTGGGTGGAAGATTTCACCCCCGACCACTATCGGAACTTGTTGTTCAACAAAAACGGATTCAAATGGGAAGGACAGAACCTGGTCACCCTGACCCAGTTTTATCTGGAGCAATCCGGAGGCTATTGGGAGGTGGCCGGCAAAGTCACTCCCTGGCTCAAGGCCAAACACAACGCGGCGTATTACGGAGCCCATTACCAAACTCCGGATTATGAGTTGAACGATGTCCGGCCGAGGGAGCTGGTGAAAGAGACTCTTGAGGCCGTCGGTCAGATGATCAAAGGAAATGAGGCGAAATATGACCAACGGGATCCGTACGATCTCGATGGCGACGGAAACGTGATGGAACCGGACGGTATCTTGGACAACCTCATGATCGTTCACTCCGGTATGGGTGAAGAGGCGGGCGGAGGCGCACTGGGCGATGACGCCATCTGGTCGCACCGGTCCGTGATCGGTCCCGAGCCGGTTCCCATTCCGGGGACAAGCCTGAAAGCCTTTGACTACATCATTCAGCCCGAAGACGGAGCCACCGGGGTGTTTGCCCACGAATACGGACACAACCTCGGTTTGCCCGACGAGTATGACATCGGCTACACCGGCACCGGTTCTCCGATCGAATACTGGTCCGTCATGGCCGGGGGAAGCTGGGCCGGGAAGGTGCCCGGAACGGAGCCGACCGGTTTCAGCCCTTGGGCGAAGCTGTTCTTCCGTGAAACGTTTGGCGGCAACTGGCCGACGCCCACCGTCATCGATTTTGAGTCGCTGAAGAACAAGAAGAACGTGAAGCTGAAGGAAGCGGTGGATCCGAACAGCAAGGGGAAACTGCTGAAAATCAACCTGCCGGCCAGGTATGTGGATCCTCCGACCCAACCGAAGGGCACCAAATCGTATTTCTCCACCAAAGGAGATTTCTTGGACACCCGCATGGTTTCACCGGAAATCGATCTGACGGGGAAAACCACGGCGAAATTGGTGTATGATTCCTGGAGGCAGATCGAGGCTGGTTACGATTATCTGTACGTGAATGTGTATGTCGACGGTCAGGCCACTCCGGTGACGGTCAAGGAACATTCCGATGTCACGAACGGATGGGTGAAGGAAGAAGTCGACCTTTCGGCGTTCGCCGGAAAGAAAATCCGGGTGGAATTCCGCTATGTGACGGACATCGCCCTGACGATGGAAGGCTTCTACGTGGACAACATTGCGGTGGAAGCGGACGGGGCGACCTTGTTCAGTGACGACGCGGAAGGAACGCCGAAATTCACGCTGGAAGGATTCAAACTCTTCGACGGTTCCCCGATCCCGTATGACAACTACTATCTGGTGGAATGGCGCACCCACAACGGAGTGGACAAAGGCTTGGCCCATATCCGCCGGAACGACAGCCTCATGGTGTATGATCCCGGCATGTTGGTTTGGTATTATGACGCCCGCTGGGGCGAAGACAACATGACCGGATTGCATCCGGGTGAAGGTTTCCTGGGTGTGGTGGATGCCCATCAACGGGGTCATTACTGGAGCGACGGGAACGTCGGTTCCACCCGCTATCAGGTGAATGACGCCGCGTTCGGCCTCAAGGACACTTCGCCGATCGACATTGTCTATCCGGATTTCTCGATGAAGTATGATCCGCTGCCGGGCGTTCCGTCTTTTGATGACCGTCGCGACTACAGCAGCCCGTTCAATCCGGCCGGAGGAAAACTGCTTCCCGTTCATGGTTTGAAATTGACGGTGAAGCACACCTACAAAAAAGATCGCGAAGTGATGGTCGAAGTTTCCAAAGTGAAACGATGAAGAATTGAATCAGACGGCTTATTGCCGGATTTCCCGCCGATTCGGCCGATTCGTTTGATCCCGCCGATCGGCGGTTTTTTCATGCATCCGGCTTGGCATAATTTCCCGGAACGGCGATCACACTAAGGCTGACAGAACAGGAGGGAAGCCCTGATGCGAAAGAAATTCCATGCCTTGTTGATCGCTGTTTGCCTGCTCATCCCCTTCATCTCGGGTGCCCGTCCCGTTTGGGCCGCTTCGGAACAGGACCTGGCTCCCGACAGTCAGTCCGCCGTGCTGATGGATGCCGGAAGCGGAACGGTCATCTTCGCCAAAAACGAACACAAGCCTTTGCCGCCGGCGAGCATGACCAAAATCATGACCATGCTTCTCGTGATGGAAGCGATCGACCAAGGAAAAATCTCCATGGACGATCAAGTGAGGGTGAGTGAACATGCCGCTTCCATGGGCGGAACGCAGCTGTTTCTGGAACCCGGGGAATCCATGACGGTGCGGGACTTGCTCAAAGGAGTGTCGATCGCCTCGGCCAACGATGCTTCCGTCGCGCTGGCGGAGTTTCTGGGAGGAACCGAAGAGAATTTTGCACGCATGATGAATGAACGGGCACGCGAATTGGGATTGAAGCAGACGCACTTTGTCAATGCCAGCGGACTCCCGGCGGAGAATCACGTGTCTTCCGCCATGGACATGGCCATCATGGCAAGGGAGCTGCTGAAGCATCCCCAAATCACGAAATTCACGGGCATTTACGAGGATTATCTGCGCAAAAACACGGCCAAGCCGTTTTGGCTGGTCAACACAAACAAACTGGTCAAGTTTTATCCGGGCGTCGACGGACTGAAAACCGGATTTACGCAGGAAGCCAAATATTGTCTCACCGCCACGGCGAAACGCGGAAACATGAGGCTGATCGCCGTGGTCATGGGCGTGCCGGACGTCAAAAAGCGCAACCGGCAGGTGATGGGCATGCTGGATTATGCGTTCAATCACTACACCAGCCATTTGCTCTACAAGAAAGGGGATCTGATCGCCGTCCGCAAGATCGACAAGGGAGATCCGGACAAGGTGGCGATTCGTGCCAATCATCCGCTCAGCCTGCTGGTTCGCAAGGGTGAGTCCCCGAGTGAATACACAAAGCGGTTCATTTGGGAGGACATCCGGATTCCCGTCAAGAAAGGGGACCGGGTCGGAACGCTCCGGTTTGAAAAAGACGGCAAAGTCGTGTCCGAACTGGAGCTGGTCAGCAGCGTGAACGTGAAAGAGGCCAGCCTCTGGTCATCCGTTCGCCGGTCGTTGAGAGAATTTCTCTTCCAGCCGGGCGATGCGGAAGCGAAGGAATAACATCGTCATCGTGATGCGACGATGAAGGGAAAAGGGATTCGGGGTGCTTTCCCGAAACGCGGGAAGGCTCCCGAATCCCTTTTTTGACGGGAAAACCGGCAGGAAAGAACAGGAAGATTGTAGAAAACAAGGAAAAAATCAGACAGAAGGGAGCTCCGCTCATGGGCCTGACGCTTCAAGTGAAACATGACCGCCACGTGCTCGTCGTACGCTTGGTGGGGGAATTGGATCATCATGCGTCGGAACGGGTGCGCCAAACCATCGAACAGGAACTGGCCAAGGGATACACCGCCAACCTGGTGCTCAATCTGGCCGATTTGGAGTTCATGGACAGCTCCGGGCTGGGCGTCATTCTCGGGAGATACCGGAAAGTGTCCGAGTTGGGCGGAAAGATGGCCCTCTGCTCCATCCGGCCGTCCGTCGGACGTTTGATGGAAATGTACGGGCTGTACAAGATTCTGCCCGTTTTTGAAGATGAACACAGCGCGATTTCCGCTTGCGGGGTGGCATCATGAGCATTTCGGCAAAAAACTTCATGGAGCTCCGGTTTGCCAGTCGCTCGGAAAATGAAGCGTTTGCCCGGGTGGCCGTGGCATCCTTCGTCTCTCAGCTCGATCCGACGATGGAAGAATTGACCGACATCAAGACGGTTGTTTCCGAAGCCGTCACCAACTCGGTCATCCATGGATACGAAGAAAAACCGGACGGAATCATCCACATTCGCGTCGAGATTGACGGCGCCCGTGTCAGCATCACCATTTCCGATCAGGGAGTGGGTATCGAAGACGTCGAGCGCGCGAAGCAACCCCTGTTCACCTCCAAACCGGAACTGGAACGGTCCGGGATGGGGTTCACGATCATGGAAAATTTCATGGACGAAGTGACGATCCGGTCCGAACCGGGTCAGGGTACCACCGTCCACATGGTCAAATATCTGAAAAGCCGTCAAGAGACGATGGCCAATTGAGGGAAAGCCCATGGACACGGATGTGCGCAACAGCAGACACGGCCATCTGTCCGACGTGGAAGTGAAGGAGCTGATTCGCTCCAGCCAGCAGGGGGATGCTGAAGCCCGAAACCGGTTGGTAAGGCACAACATCCGCTTGGTCTGGTCCGTGGTGCAGCGGTTTTTGAACAGGGGCTATGAAGCGGATGATCTGTTCCAGATCGGTTGCATCGGTCTCCTGAAAGCCGTGGACAAGTTTGACCTGAGCTATGACGTGAAATTCTCCACGTATGCGGTTCCGATGATCATCGGGGAAATCCAACGGTTTCTCAGGGATGACGGCATGGTCAAGGTGAGCCGTTCACTCAAGGAGTTGGCCAACCGTGTACGCAAAACACGCGACGACCTCTCCAAACGGCTGGGGCGCAACCCCACGATTCAGGAAATCGCGGCGGAACTGGGAGTGGAACCGGAAGAGATCGTGTTTGCCCAGGAAGCCAACCGGACTCCGGCCTCCATCCACGAAACCGTCTATGAGAACGACGGAGATCCGATTACCTTGATGGACCAGATTTCCGAGGAGCCGATGACGGAGTGGTTTGACAAGCTGGCGATCCGGGACGCCATTCACAGACTCACGGAACGTGAGAAGCTGATTGTCTATTTGCGGTATTTCAAGGATCAGACCCAATCGGAAGTCGCGCGAAGGTTGGGAATTTCCCAGGTCCAGGTGTCCAGGCTGGAGAAAAAGATCATCGCCAAGATGAGGGAAGATCTCGGAGTGGGGAAAGAAGTTTGATCGATTCGGCAAGCTTCCGTGAATTCCGCTTGCGGGAAATGTCCGTCGTTCGCGGAGTCACCGGGACGGATGCAGCGGAACGCTTGTGCGGAATAACAGCGAAGAATACAGGCACCTCTCGCAGGTGCCTTTTTCATATTCACGGACTCCGCGGCGCATACTAATCCCGTGAATTTGATGCCGGAAGGGGATCGGGCGATGACGTCTCAACTCGTCTTGCGCATGAAGAAGAAAGTGCAGGCCCGACCCGGACAACGGCTCACGGTCCGGGATTTGTGCCGGTATGCCGTCAATGGGGAAGTCGATGAAGACATCGGCCGGATTCCGGTATATGAGGTCACGCTGGATCAGGGGAACGTGGCGGTCATCGACATCGTTGATCTGATCGCCGTCATTTCCGGACGGTTTCCCGATTTGGACATACGCAGCGTGGGGCCGGCCCAAACCCTGATCGAGGTGAACATTCCCGGCAAAAAGCCGGGCTGGTTGGCGACAACGTTGGTTTCTCTTCTGTTGTTCATCGGATCCGGCCTGGCCATCATGAACTTTCACACGGATGTGAGCATGCAGGAGGTTCACAACCGGATCTATTATCTGGTGACGGGAACGCATGAAAACCGTCCACTGGTGTTGCAGATTCCCTACTCCCTCGGAATCGGAGCGGGCATGATCCTGTTTTTCAACCGCTTCATGCGCCGCAAGTTCAATGAAGAACCCAGCCCGATGGAACTGGAAGTGTTTCTTTATCAGGAATCGATCGACCAGTATCTGATCAACGACGAAAAGCAGAAAGCGCGGCGATCCACCCGTGACTCTTCTGGATGAGGCGCTCCTTGCTTTCATCGGGCTGGCATGGGGAATCGCGGTGGGCAGCGGATTCGTGGCGTTCATCACCGTGCTGGACATTGTTCCGCGCCTGGTGCAACTCACCGGGACCCCGGACAAGATTCGGGTTTATGAAATGGCCATCATTTCCGGAGTCATCCTGTTTACCTGGATCGATTTCCGGGAGTGGCTGATCGGTCTCACTCCTTGGATCATTCCGTTGCTGGGAGGGGCCATGGGGATTTTCGTCGGCATGTTGGCCGCGGCGCTCACCGAGGTGGTCAACGTCATTCCCATTCTGGCCAAGCGGTTGGGCGTGCAAGACAGATTGATGGTGCTTCTGATCATGATGGCTCTGGGAAAAGTGGCAGGTTCCCTGATCCAATCGCTTTTTTCCATCATATAAACAATGTTCATTCCATGCGAGGAGGCATTCCGATGGGATCGTTTTGGGCTGCGTTTCTGGTAGGTGGATTGATCTGCGTGATCGGTCAATTGCTGATGGATCTCACTCCGCTCACGCCCGCTCACGTGTTGAGCCTGTTGGTGGTGGCGGGGGCGGTCGCGGACGGTTTGGGACTGTATGATCCGCTGATCGAATTTGCCGGAGCGGGAGCCACCGTGCCGATCACCAGTTTCGGCAACGCTCTGGTGCACGGTGCGTTGTCCGAAGCACAGAAACACGGATTGATCGGCGTGTTGTCGGGAATTTTCAAGATTACCAGCGCGGGCATTTCCGCGGCCATCATTTTCGGATTTCTGACCGCGGCCGTGTTCAAACCGAAAGGATAATCGGCATGGAAAAACGGAAAGTGATCCTGGTGACGGACGGCGACAAGATCGCCAGAAAAGCTCTGGAAGAAGTCGCCAGACAGACGGGCGGAAGATGCATTTCGAGGTCGGGGGGAAACCCGACTCCACTGTCGGGAGAACAGCTGGTCGAGTTGATTCGTCAAGCGGCGTCCGATCCGGTACTGGTGATGTTTGACGATTGCGGATCTCCGGGAACGGGGGACGGGGAACGGGCCCTTCGGCATGTTGCCAGGGATCCTCACGTGGAAGTGTTGGGAGCGATTGCCGTTGCCTCGGACCTCAAGGTGGAAGAGGGAGTCCGGGTGGATGCGGCGATCGACCGTGAAGGACGTGTGATCCATCGGGCCGTGGACAAGCACGGCGTGGAACTCGCTCAAGAACCCCCGCTGATTCACGGAGATACGGTGGCCGTGCTCAATGAACTGGACATCCCGTTTATCGTGGGAATCGGAGACGTCGGCAAAATGGGGGAGAGAGATTCGGTGGAACTGGGGGCTCCGGTGACCGCCAAAGCGGTACGAATGATCCTAAAGCATCACGGCCTTTTGTGACACGGACCGGCATTTCGTGAAAACGGGATGCCGGTCCGATTTTTTCCGGATGAAATTCGCGGGGCGGATCTGTTATGATGAAAGGAAAAGCATCAAGGCCTGTCCCTTGTGCGGGGCGGTTTGTCGGAAACAAGGTGCCGATTCCGGTATTGTCTTGAATATTTATTCGTGATTTTGCATGAATTATCCATTGTTTCCGGTTCATCCTGATTTACATTCGTCGTTGGAGGAGTCAGTCATGAAGCTGAACGGAACGAGTCGCATCAATGAAAGAGGGCATCTGGAGATCGGAGGGTGCGACACGGTTGAGTTGGCCCGGCGGTACGGGACGCCGCTGTATGTGATGGATGAAACGCTGATTCGCGAAAACATGCGGACCTTCGTAAGGGCTGCCCGCGAAACCGGTCTTCGATTCAAGGTGGCTTATGCGAGCAAGGCATTCAATACCATGGCGATTTGTCGCATCGCCGATGAAGAAGGGCTGATGCTGGACGTGGTGTCCGGCGGTGAACTTCATACGGCGCTGGCGGCCGGTTTCCCGCCGGAGCGCATTTATTTCCACGGAAACAACAAGTCGCCTGCCGAAATCGAAATGGGTCTGGATGCGGGCATCCGCCTGTTCATCGCGGACAATTTCACCGAATTGGATCTGCTCGAGGCGGTTGCCGCTGCGCGGGGGATGAAGGCACGGATTTTGCTTCGCGTCAGTCCGGGGGTCGAAGCCCATACACACGCGTACATTCAAACCGGGCAGGAGGATTCCAAGTTCGGCTTCGATTTGGGAAGCGGTCAGGTTCATCAGGCGGTGGAAAAAGTCCTGAAATCGTCCGCCATCGAGCTTGAAGGTTTTCATTGTCACATCGGTTCGCAGATTTTCGGTACGGAAGCCTTTGAACTGGCCATTGAAAAGATGGCCGCGCTGATTCGCGACTGTCGTCGGACATTCGGTTTTGAGACGCGGATTTTCAACATCGGAGGCGGGTTCGGCATCCGCTATGATGAGGAAGATACACCTCGCCCGGTGCAATCGCTCATCGCCGGGATCGGTCAAGCCGTCAAAGAAGCATTCGGCGACATGCCGGTGCCGGAGATTTGGACGGAGCCGGGACGGGCGATCGTGGGAGAAGCGGGGACCACTCTTTATACCGTGGGCACTGTGAAAGTCGTTCCGGGCATCAGAAAGTATGTTTCGGTGGACGGAGGCATGTCGGACAATCCCCGCCCGGCTTTGTACCAGGCCAAGTATGAAGGCATGCTGGCCAACCGGGCACTGGAAGAGCCGGAAGAAACCGTGTCCATCGCCGGCAAGTGCTGCGAAACCGGAGACATGTTGATTTGGGACATTCGTCTGCCCGGCGTTCGTCAGGGGGACATTTTGGCCATCAGCTGCACGGGTGCGTACAATTACTCCATGGCAAGCAATTACAACCGTCTCCCCCGGCCCGCGGTGGTGCTGGTCAGAGACGGGGAAGCGGATGTGGTTGTTCGCAGGGAAACCTATGATGATCTCATTCGCCTGGATGTCATCCCGGAACGGTTGCGGAAAAAAGACGGTCGCGAAACGGGTGTTGAAGCCATCGGGCCGTTTCGTGCATGACGATGGAAAACGGGATCGCTTTTGACGCGTTTTCTCTTCGGCGTCAGCCGGCATGTCAGCCGACTCTTTTGCTGCAGAATGTGACCGCTTTGTGGAAAGTTTGTGCCTTTTTTCACGAAGTTCACATTCGTCGACGGGGTTATGATATAACATGAGTAGAAGATTTTCAGGCGGTGTCCTGTTCCGCATACGGACGGAGGATTGAAAACCATGGACAAACATCGCATGATCCGGCTGCTCGGCATCATCACTGCGGTCGGTTCCTATTTGATGTTGCTGGTCGGAGCGATCGTGACCAAAACGGGTTCCGGCAAAGGCTGCGGCAACTCCTGGCCGTTTTGTCACGGGCAGCTGATTCCGGAATCATTGCCGATGGAGACCGTGATCGAATACAGCCATCGAATTTCTTCCGGAGGAGTCGGTTTCCTGATCCTGATTCTGACGGTCTGGTCGTGGCTCACGTACCGCAGTGACCGCCGGGTGAAACTGTTTGCGTTTTTGAGTCTGTTTTTCGTCGTTCTGCAGGGAGCCTTGGGAGCGCTCACGGTGGTGTTTGAGGGACCGTTTGCGAAGAAGTTCGCCTTGGCCCTTCATTTCGGGTTTTCGTTGATTTCTTTCTCCAGCGTGGTTCTTTTGGTGATTCATCTGTTCCGGATGAAAGACGGAAAACCCGCCGCCTCTACGGCTGCTCCGGTTTCGCAGGGAATTCATTGGGGCATCTGGCTGCTGGCGATCTACACGTATGTCGTGGTGTATACCGGCGCTCTGGTACGACACGCCGAGGCCACGATGGGATGCGGCTACCAATTTCCCGGATGCGGCACGACGATCTTTCCGGGGTTTGATTCGATCGCCGGGATCCACATGCTGCACCGTTATGCTTCGATTTTGCTGTGGCTGCTGGTGTTGATCCTTTTCATCGCCGTACGGCGCGTTGCGAAAGATCAGCCGGATCTGGTCAAAGGCAGCGGGTGGGCGCTGATCCTCATCACCTTGCAAGCCGTCAGTGGCGTGGCCACCGTGTTGTCCGGCGGTCAAGTGCTGGTCGCTTTGGTGCACACGACCATCATCTCCGTTTTCTTCTCCGCGATGTGCTATCTTTGCATGTTGACCGGAGTTCCCTGGAAACGGGAACCGGCGAAACATGTCGGCGGACAGGCCGTATTGAATTGAACGGATTCAAAACGGGTCGGGAAGCGCAAACGACACCCTTTCCCCCGCGTCCCGGTTGTCGGCGGATGCGGGAGCGGTGTTGCCGGTGAATCGGTGATCGCTTCTCGACTTTTTTTTGTCCATGAACTATACTGAAACCAAAGGAAATAATGATACACATCCTTCGGGGCTGGGTGAAATTCCCGACCGGCGGTGATGGCCCGAGCCTTGGGCCTCAGCCCGTGACCCGCGCGAGCGGTGGATCCGGTGAAACTCCGGGGCCGACAGTCAAAGTCTGGATGGGAGAAGGATGAAAGACCGGACGAACCTCCGGAATCTGTTTGTGAAAAAACGCACAGATTCAGGGGCTGGGTTTGTCGTGCCCGAAAACCGGGACGAACCACGTCCGGAGATTCCGATGATGAATGATCACGGCCCCGGATCTTGAAGATTCGGGGCTTTTCGGTGATTTGTGAAAGCGGGGTGAGGATGACGGTGAGGAGTCATGAGGATTGGATGCGGGTGGCTTTGGAACTGGCCAAGGCAACGGAGGGGCAGACTTCTCCCAACCCGATGGTCGGAGCCGTGGTGGTTCGACAGGGACACATGATCGGGAGCGGAGCCCATCTCGGCGCGGGGACTCCCCATGCGGAGGTTCATGCCCTCCATCAAGCCGGGGATCTTGCCCGAGGGGCCACGCTGTATGTCACGTTGGAACCGTGTTGCCATCACGGACGCACCCCTCCTTGCACCGAACGCATCATTTCTTCCGGTGTGGCCCGGGTGATGGTCGGTGCAAAGGATCCGGACATCCGGGTGTCCGGCCGGGGCATTGCACGTCTGCGTGAAGCGGGCATTGAAGTGGTGACCGGTGTCCTGGAAGAGGATTGTCTCAAATTGAATGAGGCCTACTTCCACCATCGGCGGACCGGGAAGCCGCTTGTCACCCTCAAGACGGCCATGACCCTGGACGGCAAAATCGCCACCGCCGGCGGTGACAGCAAATGGATCACATGCGAGGCTTCCCGTGAATATGTGCATGAATTGCGCCACCGGCATGATGCGATACTGGTCGGAGTGGATACGGTGTTGGCCGACAATCCGAAGCTGACCACCCGTCTGAAACCGGGAGGCATCTCTCCTCTTCGCGTCATCCTTGACAGCCGGCTTCGCATGTCGCTGGAAGCGGCGGTGACGGATGTGTCGGATGCCCCCACTTGGATCTTCACCACCAACCGCGCGGATCCCGTGCGGATCCGGCAATTTCAGGACAAGGGAGTTCGCGTCACGGTGACCGGGGACGGTCCGCGTGTCGATGTCGGGGCGGTTCTCTCCGAATTGGGGAGAGCAGGCATTTTGTCCGTGCTGGTGGAAGGCGGCGGCCAAATCAACGCTTCGTTCGTGGCGGACCGGCATGTGAACAGGGTGATCGCGTTCATCGCTCCCAAGATCCTTGGCGGAAAAGAAAGTCCCACTCCCGTGGAAGGCAAGAGCCCCGAACGGATGGCCGAAGCGCTGAAGCTGACCAACATCCGGGTCATGCGCTTTGAAGATGACATCTGCATCACCGGAGAAGTGGAAGAAACAAGCTGAAAGGCGGGAAGGCCATGTTTACGGGAATTGTGGAAGAAGTCGGTTCCATCGTGCGGATGGAACGTGCCGGCCAAGCGATGCGGCTGGCGGTGAAATGCCGGAAAGTGCTGGAAGGAACACGGCTCGGTGACAGCATCGCCGTCAACGGAGTCTGTCTCACCGTGGTGGAGCTCGGCGACGATGTGTTTGCCGCCGACGTGATGCCGGAGACCATGAACAAAACCGATTTGGGCCATCTGAAAACGGGATCTCCGGTCAATCTGGAGAGAGCGGTGGCAGCCGGGCAGCGGATGGGCGGACATTTCGTCCAGGGGCACGTGGACGGCGTGGGCAAGGTGGTGGAACGCACTCCTCACGAGAATGCCGTTCTGTTTACCATCCAGGTGCCGAAGGAGCTCACACGATACATGGTGGACAAAGGTTCCGTGGCTGTCAGCGGCATTTCGCTCACGCTGGTGGAAGTCGGAGCCGACCGGTTCACGGTGTCCATCATCCCCCATACGTTGGAGGCCACGATTCTCCGCTTTCTGGAACCGGGGGATCCGGTCAACATTGAAGTCGACATCATCGGCAAGTACCTTGCCAAGTGGGCAAACGCGGGCACATGTTCGTCGGAAACCGCGGACACACTGCTCGTGACGGGGAAATCCGGGGGAAAGGAGTGAACGGGATGACCTGGAGCAAGATCGAAGAAGCGCTGGCCGATTTGAAGGCGGGGAAAATGGTCATCGTCGTGGATGACGAGGACCGGGAAAACGAAGGAGATCTCGTCGCGCTTGCGGAAAAGGCAACGCCGGAAGTGATCAATTTCATGATCACGCACGGACGCGGCCTGGTTTGCGTGCCGATGACCGAGGAGCGGGCACGGGAACTGGACTTGCCCCTGATGGTGACCCGCAACACCGACCGTCACGGGACGGCGTTCACCGTTTCCGTCGACGCGCAGAACACCACCACCGGCATTTCCGCCTATGAACGATCCGACACCATTTTCCAATTGATCGATCCGGCCAAAGGTCCGGACGATTTCCGGCGCCCGGGACATGTGTTTCCGCTGGTGGCCCGTCCCGGCGGTGTTCTTCGCCGCGCCGGTCACACGGAAGCAGCCGTGGATCTCGCACGGTTGTGCGGCGCTTATCCCGCCGGAGTGATCTGTGAAATCATCAAGGAAGACGGGTCCATGGCCCGCGTTCCGGATCTCATCGAAATGGCGGACAAATTCGGATTGAAGATGATCACCATTCAGGATTTGATCGAATACCGTCGACGCAAGGAAACGCTGATCGAGCGGGTGGCGGAAGTGCGCATGCCGACCGACTTCGGCGAGTTTACCATGGTGGGCTATTCCAACCAGGTGGATCACAAGGAGCATGTGGCGTTCGTCAAAGGAACCATCGATCCGGAAAAACCGGTGTTGGTCCGCGTCCATTCCGAGTGTCTCACCGGCGATGTGTTCGGTTCGCAGCGATGCGACTGCGGCCCGCAGTTGCACGCGGCGCTTCGTCGCATTTCCGAAGAGGGAATGGGAGTGCTCCTGTACATGCGACAGGAGGGACGCGGCATCGGACTGTTGAACAAGTTAAAGGCATACAAGTTGCAGGAAGAAGGCCTGGATACGGTGGAAGCCAATCTCAGGCTCGGCTTCAAGGACGATCTTCGGGATTACGGGATCGGGGCACAGATTTTGCGTGATCTGGGAGTCCGCAAGATGCGTTTGATGACGAACAATCCGCGCAAAATCACCGGTCTGAAAGGTTATGGCCTGGAAGTGACCGAGGTGGTTCCGATCGAGCTTCCGCCCAACAAGAACAACCGCAAATACATGGAGACGAAAAAGGAAAAGCTCGGACATCTCTTGCATCTGTGAAAACGGGAGGACAGGGATCATGCCCAACATTTTGGAAGGATCACTGGTTGCGACGGGACTTCGTTTCGGCATTGTCGTCAGCCGGTTCAATGCATTCATCACCGAAAAGCTGTTGGAGGGAGCCCTCGACGGACTGCGCCGCCACGGAGCGGACGACTCGGACATCGACGTGGCTTGGGTGCCCGGTGCTTTTGAAATCGGCCTGGTTGCCGACAAGATGGCCGCCTCCGGCAAATATGACGCCGTCATCGCGCTGGGATGCGTCATTCGCGGAGCCACCACCCACTATGACTACGTGTGCAACGAAGCAGCCAAGGGAGTGGCCCGGGCGTCGGTCAGTCACGGGTTGCCGGTGATTTTCGGAGTCATCACGACCGAAACGATCGAACAGGCGATCGAACGCGCGGGAACCAAAGCCGGCAACAAAGGCTGGGAAGCCGCGACGGCAGCCATCGAGACAGCCAATCTGATCCGTCGGCTGGAAGGCTGAAGGAAGGCCGGGGAGACGCCGTGGATGTCAAAATCAAGCTTGACATGTTCGAAGGTCCGTTGGACCTTCTTCTTCACTTGATCGACAAGGCGGAAGTGGACATTTATCAGGTTCCGATCGCGCGAATCACGGATCAGTACATGGCGATTCTCGAGGAAGCCAAGGAAATGGAGCTGGAGATCGCCAGCGAATTTCTGGTGATGGCGGCGACGCTTCTGGCCATCAAAAGCCGGATGTTGCTTCCGCGTCAGGAACCCGTTGAGGAAATGTTGATGGAAAGCGAAGAGGAAGACTGGTTTGTGGACCCGCGCACCGAATTGGTGGAACGGCTTCTTGAGTACAAGAGGTACAAACGCTTGGGGGAGGTGTTGCGCCAGAGGGAGGAGGAGCGCAGCAAGATCTATTCCCGTCCTGCCATGGACCTCACCCCCTACACTCCCCGGATTCATCCGCTGGAAGGATTGACTCCGGATGATTTGTTGAACGCGTTTGTCGAAGCGCTCAAAAACCGGAAACCGCCTGAGCCGATGACCAAGGTGGCGCGGGAGGAGATTTCCGTCAGCGACCGGATGGAACAGATCCATCAGCTGCTGCTGAAGGAAGGCCAGTTGTTGTTTTCACGGCTTTTGGATTTCGACTCCTTGACCAAAGAGCGGGTGATTACCACGTTCCTGGCATTGCTGGAGCTGATGAAAGTAAAGAAAATCTTTTGCAGACAGGCCCGATTGTTTGGTGACATCCTGATCGAGCCGGTGAACGGGGAGGGAAGACCGGCATGACGCAGGACATGAAAGCTGTGATTGAGGGACTCCTGTTCGCGGCCGGGGAAGAGGGCCTCAGCCTGAAAGAGTTGTCGGACATCACCGGGCTTTCCAAACACCAGGTGGAACAGCTGATCCACGAGCTTCGGGTCGACGCAAAACAAATGGGGCGCGGTATCCAAATCGTCAAGGTCGCCCAGGTGTACCAAATGGCCACGCTTCCGGAGCATTCCCCTTATTTTGAGAAATTGGCCCAGGCTCCCACCAGATCCCAGCTGTCCCGTGCGGCATTGGAGACGCTGGCCATCATCGCATACCGTCAACCGATCACTCGCATGGAAATTGAAGAGATCCGCGGAGTCAAGTCAGAACGGGTCATCCAGGTTCTCCAACGAAAGGGACTGATCCGGGAGACGGGACGTGCCGAGGGGGCAGGTCGGCCCATTCTGTACGGCACCACCCGGGAATTTCTTGATTATTTCGGACTCAATCACATTGATGAACTTCCTCCGGCCGATTCCATTTTCACTTGGCAGGAGTGGGAGGAAGAGCGGCAAGACCTGTTCCGGCGCCTTGGCGTGGAGTCGGCAGAACCCGAATTCGGGGAAGCAGCCGACGAACTCGGGGAAGAAACAGGCGATTTCGGGAAGGAAACAGACGAAGCGGAACGGGTTGAATTGTGAACAGGCAAGAGATCAACGGGAAAACCTCCGAATTCCGGGAGCGGAATCGGAGGTTTTCGTCTGTTTGATCATATAAACGGTCTTTCGGCGTTTTCCACGCTCCGGTACCGTCAAACTTCCCGGATCACTCCGCAACCCAGCCGTCTGCCGGAGTTTCCGGAAGGTTGGCTGCGGTAATCATCCGGATTCTCGTGAATGATGACGGATTTTCCGATCACGTCCGGCACCCGGAAACGGTCGGTGAAGAAGGTCATTCGCGCCAGCCCGTTGTTGGAAAACAACATGGGGAAGTCTCCGGCGTGGTTTCCGTGCGGCTGGTTGTCAGGATTCCAGTGGTTGCCGGCCGCTTGAAACGGATCGCTGGAATTTCCCGTGCTGCAGTCGCCCCTTTCATGAATGTGAAATCCGTGGGGCCCCACGGGAGGTTGTCCTCCGCGGGCGGGACGATAACGGGGAAGTCCTCTCACCTCCACGCGCACTTCCGTACCGCCGGGGACCGCCACAAACCAGACGGAGCCGCGCAGATTCGGGGCAAGCGGACCGCCGCGAATCCGTGCGAGGGCAAGGCGCCCGCGTTGACTGTACCACGCCGTCTCACCGGGATTCAAAAACATGGAATGGGAAAACCACCAAGGGTAAAGCGGATACACAACTCATCACCTCCGTCACCGATGAACACTCCGGATGGTCGTTGTTCATGGTATGCCACAGGGAAAAAGCTGTTCCCCGTTTCCGTGCCGCGTTCGTATACAACCGATTTCTCCTGCCCAAAATACAAATAATGGCAGGTGTTGGGATTGAACACATTCTGGCTCACGGCGTTCGGGATCATCGGCGGGTTGATTCTGCTCATCCTGCTGATCTCCATGACATCGGTTCGGATTGAATTCCTGCTCAAGCGGGAAGACGGGGATGATCGCGGGGAGGTGAACATTCGGGCGCTATTCGGTCTGATCCGCTACCGGGTGGAGTTCCCCTCGTTGGTCTTTAAAGGATGGGAAGAGGGATTGCAGATTCAGGAAAACAGAGCGGGGGGTGCCGGCGGGAGGAACGTCGACAACCGGGAGGAAGAATTCGTAATCGACAAAGAAACGATGCGGGCCGCCAAACGGTCAATCCAGGAGATGATGGATCATTTCGTCCATCTGCGGCTGACGCTCCGTTGGTTTTTGTCAAAGGTGACTTGTGAGAAACTGGTCTGGTTCACCCGGTTGGGAACGGGGGATGCCGCGGAGGCGGGATTGCTCACGGGAATCGCATGGGGTGTCAAGTCGACCCTTGTGGGAATCCTGGGCAGTTACATCCGTTGGGAACGACCGCCCGAGTTGGCGATCGATCCCGATTTTCACCGCCCGGCGTTGGAAACCCGCTTGCAGGGCATAATCCGCTTCAAAATCGGGCACGCTATCCTTGTCGGAAAGCGTCTGTTTGCCACGCGAAAAGGGAGGGCACGCATATGGCAGAACATCCCATTCAGGGCCTGATGACAACCGCGATGGAAAGCATCCGTGAGATGGTGGATGTGAACACCATCATCGGAGAACCCGTGGAAACCGGAGGACACGTGATCATTCCGATCTCCAAAGTGGGCTTCGGTTTTGCCGCGGGGGGCAGCGAGTTTACCGGAATCCGTGATGAATCCGGTTCGGACCGGGGCGGTGATGACCGCCGGTACGGTGGCCGGGAAGATCAAGACAACGGAGAAGGACACGGCAAATTCCCGTTCGGGGGCGGAAGCGGGGGAGGCGTGTCCATCACTCCGGTCGGTTTTATCGTCATGGGCGATTGCGGCGTGAAACTGATCAGCATGGACACCCAGACCCATCTGTTCGACCGGTTGATCGACATGGCCCCGAATGTTCTCGAGCAACTGAAAGGTCTTTCCCGGAAACGGAGAGAAAGAGATGATTTCTATTGAGAAGGTTCCTGGAACGACACGCTGGATGCGGGTCGTTTTTTTGTTTTTGGAGCTTTTTTACATAAACATGTCCAACGCGCATATCATGGGTACAAACCCTGTGTGTACAACCTTGGAGGGATGGCGGTGTGAAGCGATGGTTATGCCGGGTGTTGGGACCCGTTGTGGCACTCGGAATGATCTTGCAGCCGGGGCATGCGGCCGCGACTGAACCGGATGAATCCACTCCCGATCTGGCACCCGGAGCCCGGGCGGCCATCCTGGTTGACGCGGGAACCGGACGGGTGTTGTACCAAAAACGGGCCGATGAACCGATGCCGATCGCCAGCCTGACGAAAATCATGACGGCCATCCTGGCCATCGAACACGGCAAGCTGGATGAATTGGTAACGGTCGGGCCGAATGCCGTCGGCGTGGAAGGATCATCGATCTATCTGAAAGAAGGCGAAAAAATTCCGCTGGAAACCCTGCTTTACGGGCTGATGCTCAGATCGGGGAACGATGCCGCCGTCGCCATCGCCGAACACATCGGAGGCTCCGTGGAAGGGTTTGTCTGGATGATGAATGAAAAAGCGGAATTTTTGGGACTGGAACAAACACATTTCGCCAATCCGCACGGGTTGGACGCGGAAGGACATCATTCTTCGGCAAGGGATTTGGCGACACTGACGGCATACGCACTGAAAAACCCCGTTTTCAGTCAAATCGTTTCCACCGAAGTGAAGACGGTGCCGTGGCCGGGAGAACAATGGCATCGGAAGTTTTACAACAAAAACAAGATGCTTCGCTTTTATCGCTGGGCGGACGGAGTGAAAACGGGATTCACCAAAAAGGCGCGACGCACGCTGGTTTCCTCGGCGACCAAGGACGGACGTCGGTTGATCACGGTCACGCTCAATGACGGAGACGACTGGAAAGACTCGATGATGATGTTTGAATACGGGTTCAACCGGTTCGAAACGGTGTCCATTCTCAAAAAAGGACAACGGGTCGGCGGAAAGTCACTGAAGAAGGGGGATCGACGGATCGACGTGGTGGCGGGTGCGGATTTTTCCTGGCCGCTCACTCAGGAAGAAAAAGGGCTTGTCAGCGTGGAACCCATTGTGTCTTTTCCGCTTGAACGGGTGGAGAAAAGCGGCATGCAAGTGGGAACGGCCCGCGTTTTCGTCAAAGGAGAGCAGGTGGGATCGATTCCTCTGATCAGCCGGTTCAGTGATGAACCGACCGTCATGGGGCATTGGAAGCATGTGCTTGCGCTGATGATCGGAAGGGGAGGATGGCGGTGATTCACTATATCTGGATTTTCATGATCGCCAGCGGTGTGGTGGCGGCCGCCTTCCAGGGAAACATGGATGTGGTGACGCAGGCTGCGTTGAACGGAGCCAAGGAAGCCGTGGCAGTCTGCATCGGATTGATCAGCATTCTGGTGTTCTGGCTCGGCATGATGCGGATCGCGCAAGATGCGGGATTGCTGGATAAGCTGGCCCGGCTGCTCAGACCGGTGGCGCGGTTTCTCTTTCCCGGGGTCCCGGAAAACCATCCGGCGATGGGATACATCCTGTCCAACATGAGCGCCAATCTGTTCGGACTGGGCAATGCGGCCACGCCCATGGGATTGAAGGCCATGGAAGAACTGCAAAAACTGAATCCCGATCCCAGGACGGCCACACCGGCCATGTGCACGTTGTTGGCTCTCAATACGTCAGGACTCACCCTGATCCCGACCACGATCATCGGGATTCGGATGAAGCACGGGTCGGTCGACCCGACGGACATCATCGGTCCGACGATTCTGGCCACGTTTGTGGCCACCACACTGGCCGTTTTACTGGACCGGTATTACCGAAATCGGACGTTTGACGCACACGGACGTCTGAAGAAATGACGGAAAGGGGGATGATGCGGATGGTGGAAGTGGTCTCATGGATTTCCAGAATGATGATTCCGTCCATACTTGTACTCATCCCCCTTTACGCCGTCATGCGCAAAGTTCCGGTGTATGAGAGCTTTGTGGAGGGAGCGAAAGAAGGATTCCCCACGGCCGTGTCCATCATTCCCCATCTTGTCGGGATGATGGTGGCCGTCTCCGTCTTCCGGGAGACGGGGGCGCTTGAGTTTTACCTGAAGTTTTTGTCTCCCCTGTTTTCGTGGCTCCATATTCCGATGGAAGTGGTGCCCATCGGATTGCTCCGTCCGATCTCCGGAACCGGCTCGCTGGCTTTCGTGGAGAGTGTGATGCGCACGTACGGTCCCGACTCGTTTCTGGGCAAGCTGGCGGCAACCATTCAGGGCAGCACGGACACCACTCTCTATGTACTGACGGTATATTTTGGAGCGGTGGGCATCAGGCGTTCCCTCTATGCCCTGAAAGTGGGGTTGTGGGCCGATCTTGCCGGATTCCTGGCATCGTGGATCATTTGTTCCCTGATGTTCCTGTGAAACCGGGCGGTCGACATGTCCTTCTGATATAATGAAATGGCCACCCAACATCGGGAAGGATGGAAAGGGGATCCGGCATGGCCAGAAAGAAAGTGGATATGCGGGAATTGTTTGATGCAACCGGCCAATTGCTCCTGGAGCGTGGATACGGGGGCTTTCATTTCGGTGCGCTTTCGGAACGGTTGGGGGTGGGGCGCAGCACGATTTACGAATACTTTCGTTCCAAGGAACAGTTGATTCTCGCTTACATGAACGATCTGATGGGAAAAGTGCTCGCCGAGTGTGAAAAACAGGGGGCATTGCCGCCGCTGGATCGTTTGCGGAACTGGTTGTCCGTATTCATGAGGTACTCTCACATCCAGCGGATCTTCCAGAGCCTGCCGTTTTTGGATCCGACCGAATCTCCGGAAGCCGAAGCTTTCATGCGAAAACTGTTTCAAGACCACAAAAAACTGTATGTCATGATCGAGCAAACCATTGAAGAAGCCAAAGATGCAGGCGTCATCCGGAAGAGTGTCCCGACCGGACTGCTCACCGCCATGATCTTTTCTTCGGTTTATCTTCCGGAAGTGATGGGACCCGGACAGTCGGTGTCCGGAGAGGATTTTCTCGATTTGCTGCACCGGGGATTTGAGCCTCGGGGCGATGGCGACTGAACCGGGTTCCGGTGAGGGATCCGGTTTTCCCTTTCCGATTCCCGGTGATCGGGTATTGACGCTTGTGTCGGAATAAGAGAGAATAGGGAACGGAATATTTTTTTGTACCAACCCGACACATGTGTCGAAATCGAGGGACGGGCCGGGTTATCAAGAAGTCCGTTCCGTCGTCGCTGTGTTTATCGACACTTGTGTCGGGAAATGCCATCCGATCGAAAGGAGATGCATGCATGACCCGGTTGATGCAAGCGTTCGTATCAAAAATTTCCGGGCGCAGGGGAGCTTGGGGAACCCTGATCTTCTGGTTGGTGTTGATGGTGATTCTCAGCGGGGTGGCACCCGCCGCCAAGAACCATGCCGTCAACGTCAACGGCGCCGATCTCCCCGAAGAAGCCCGTTCCGTGGTGGCGCGTGAAGAATTGCAGCGTCATTTTTCCGACAATGACGGACTTCCCGCACTGCTGGTGTTTCACAAGAAAGACGGAATCGGTTCTGCCGATCTGGCCAACATCACCAAGGTGAGTGAGTATCTCGCCTCTTCCGAATCGCCGGAAACGGTGAAGGAATTCCCGCCGCTTCATCTCATGCCGGAGCCGGCCCGGCAAGCGTTTTTGTCCGAGGACAAAACGACGCTGGTGTTGCCGGTGATGCTCAAAGACGGCCTGGAAATGCAGGCCATCAATGATACCGTCACTCAAATTCAGGAAAAAGGAAGCGGGTTGGTCGGCTCTTCCGTCGAACTGAACATCACGGGTCCGGCGGGAATCGCATCGGATACCATCGCCCTTTTCTCCAATGCCGACCTGGTCCTGCTCTTTTCCACCATCGGGCTCATCCTGATTCTCCTGATCGTCATTTACCGGTCTCCGCTTCTGGCGATCATTCCGCTGTTGGTGGCGGGAATTGTTCATCAGGTCACGGACCGGTTGCTCGGATTGATGGGGAAAAACGGCGTGTTCGAGATCGAATCCCAATCCCTTTCCATCATGAGCATTCTTCTCTTTGCCGCTCTGACGGATTATTCTCTGCTGGTTTTCGCCCGCTTCCGCGAAGAGCTGAAGAAGCATGAAGACAAGTTTGTGGCCATGAAAGAAGCGATGAAGCAGGTGTGGGAACCCGTTTTCTTCAGTGCGGGAACGGTTCTGGCGGCCATGCTGGTCCTGTTCATCGCCGACTACAAACCGTACGAGAACTTCGCACCCGTCTTTTCGCTCGCCATGGGTGTGATTCTGATTGCCGGTCTGACGTTGGTTCCGGCTCTGTTTGCCCTGTTCGGCCGCAAGGCGTTCTGGCCGTTCATTCCGAAAGCCGGTGACCCGGAGACCCGGACCGGTTCCATTTGGAGCCGCATCGGCCACTTGGTGGTGAAAAAGCCCGGGGTGATCTCCGTGCTGATGGTCGGGGTGTTGGCTGTCGGAGCGCTGGGCATGACGCAAATCCAGTACAATTTCAACCTGATCAAATCGTTCCCCGAGGATCTCGGATCCCGGAAAGGTTATGAACGGTTGGAAACCCATTTTTCCAAAGGGGAATTGGCTCCGGCCACCGTGCTGGTCACCGGAACGGAGTCCATCACTCCCGAGAAGCTGTCGGCTCTGAAAAAAGAACTGGAACGGCAACCGGGTGTCAAGCAAGTGACAACGGTGCTTGAACCCGGACCGGGAGCAGGTCACGCTTCCGCCGCAGACAGAGGAAACCAAATCATTTCCAAGGACGGAAAGGCGGCCCGCCTGCAGTTCATTTTCGAGGAGAATCCGTACGATCAGCGCTCCTTGGACCACATGGATGAGATGCGGAATCGTTCCGAAGATATCTTGAAAAACAGCGGCTTGTCTCCGGAGAAGCATCGTCTCATGTTCGCCGGGGAAACGGCCAAACAGGCGGACGTCCGCGCGATGAACCGGGAAGACACCCAAAAGGTGATCATTTGGGTGACCGTCCTGATCACCGTTCTCCTGATCCTGCAAACCCGATCCCTGGTTGCGGCACTGTTGATGATTTCCACCATCCTTCTCTCGTACGCGGCCGCCATGGGATTGAGCACGTGGTTGTTTGACACGTTCTTCGGCTGGACGGACATGAGTTACCGCATTCCGCTGTACACTTACGTATTCCTGGTGGCACTCGGTGTGGATTACAACATCATGGTGGTTTCGCGGATCAGGGAGGAAGCGTCCCGTCACGAGATGAAAGAGGCGATCCGGCGCGGCGTGTCCCTGACCGGAGGAGTCATTTCTTCCGCGGGTCTGATCCTTGCGGCCACATTTGCCGTCCTGATGACCCAACCGATTCTGGAGTTGTTCATGTTCGGATTCACCGTGGCGCTGGGAATTTTGCTCGACACGTTCCTCGTTCGTTCTCTGCTTGTGCCTTCGTTGTTCACCCTGCTCGGGAGGTACAGTTTCTGGCCGTCCAAAACGGGTCGGGAAGAGAGCGAAGTCGCCCGGGTCACCGGCTGACCCGTACATCCCGGACCATCCGACGGTTTGGTTCGTTGCCCGGTTTCCCCGGTGGGAGCCGGGCATTTTTTTTCGGGGTGCCTTCGCTTGAGACGGGTTCCGATAAACAGTAAGATGGTCAAAGAGGTGACACGGAACATGGAACGATTGCAGAAAGTGATGGCCATGGCAGGCGTCGCATCCAGAAGACAGTGCGAGAACCTGATTCGCGAAGGCAGGGTGAAAGTCAACGGGGAATGGGTGACCGCACCGGGAATGAAAGTGGATCCGCGAAAAGACGTGATCGAAGTCGACGGCGAACCGGTGTTTTTGGAAGAGAAACGGACGTTTCTCTTTTACAAACCTTCCGGGGTGATCACCAGCATGAGCGACCCCCGCGGCCGAAAGACGGTGGCGGACTTTTTCCGTGACATTCCGGAGAGGGTGTTTCCCGTGGGGAGACTGGACTATGACACGGAAGGGCTGCTGCTCGTGACCAATGACGGGGAATTGGCCAACCGGTTGCTTCACCCGCGGTTTGAAGTGGAGAAAGTGTATGTGGCCACGGTCCGGGGAAAGCCGGACAAAGCGGCGATCCGCACCCTGCGGGAAGGGGTCCGGTTGGAAGACGGGATGACCGCTCCGGCCAAGGTGCGCGTGCTGGAGGCGTCGGATTCGCGTTCCCGTCTCGAATTGACCATCCACGAAGGCAGAAACCGGCAGGTGAGGCGCATGTGTGCAGCCGTGGGACATCCGGTGATTCACCTGAAGCGAACCCGGCTGGCTTTCCTGACGCTGAGCGGGCTCAGGCGGGGAGAATACCGGGAACTGACTCCCCAAGAAGTCAAACGGCTCCGCAGCCGGATGGGGCTTTGAAGCGCCCGCGAGTTCAAACAATCTTCAAATCGCCCGGCAGTGACCATCTTGACAGCAGGTATAATGTTAGGTGGGGTCACATGTCCAAAGTTACCCGTGCGATCCCTGGAAACGGGGGATGAGAGCCATGATCGTAAACAGCAAATGCGAATGCGGACACAACAACCCCGTTGGTACGATTTTGTGCGAGTACTGCGGGAAGCCGCTGGAGAAATCCGTTCGCGAAAAAACGAGCATCGAACGGGAAATGCGCTATGAGGGCAAGGCCAGACGTTCACTCAGAGCGCCCGCCTCGCCGTTTGATCTGGTGTGGAACTTTTTCTCTTCCGTCAAAGTTGCCATCACCCTGATCGTGGTGACGCTCGTGGCGGCCGCGATCGGCACGGTTCTTCCCCAGGAACGGTTCATTCCCTCCGCGGATCCGGTGACATACTACGCGGAAACCTACGGATTTTGGGGAAAACTGTTTTATCAACTGGGATTGACGGACATGTACAATTCCTGGTGGTTTTTTCTCCTCATCAGCTCAATCGGGGTTTCGCTGGTGGTGTGCAGTCTCGACCGTGTGATTCCTCTTTGGAAAGCGCTCAGCAACCAGCAGGTGGCCAAAAATCCGGAATTCATCCGGAAACAGGGGATCTCGCATGAAGAAACGCTGCCCCGGGAGGAATCGATCGAACGGATGAACCGGTTGGCAGAAGCCCTGGAAGGGAAGCACTACCGCATCCGGAGGGAAGAAGAGGCGCTGCTGGCGGAAAAGGGACGAATCAGCCGGTGGGGCCCCTACGTGAATCATGTCGGTCTCATTCTGTTTCTCTTCGGAGTCCTGCTGCGGTACGTTCCGGGATGGCATCTGCAAGAGACGATGTGGGTTCGGGAAGGTCAGATCGCGCAGATTCCGGAAACGGATCTGTTCGTGAAAAACGAGAAATTCACGATGGAAACCTGGGACACCGGCACATCTTCCGAAGAAAAACCGGCCATTCCGAAAAAATTTCAGACCGATGCCGTGATATTCCGTGAAGATCCCAAAACGGGGACACTCACGGAAGTTCACCGCCAATCCATTCTGGTCAACGAGCCGCTCAAATACGGGGATCTTCTCCTGTACCAGGCCGATTACCGGATGGGAGTGGTGAGCGGACTCACGCTGAACGTGACGGAAAAAACATCCGGTCGGCAGATCGGAACGTTCCGGGTGGATCTGTATGATCTGAAACCGGATCAGGTGTTCCGCGTCGGACAGCTGGAAATTCGCCCCCTGGAGTACTATCCCGATTTTGCCTTGGAAAACGGGCGTCCCGTGACCAAATCCCGGGAACCCAACCGGCCCGCGTTCATCTTTGAAGTCAGAGAACAAGGGCAGAAGGAAGGAGAGCGATCCTGGGTGATCGCCGGGCAGGATCTCGGGGAGCTTGCGAAGGACAACCGGTACGAAATCGGGCTGGCGAACCTGAACCTGGTGAATTCCAGCGGTCTGTTGGTTCGGGTTGACAAGAGTTTGCCGATCATTTTTGTCGGCGGCTTCATTTTCTTCATCGGTCTGATCATGGGCTTCTGGTGGCAACACCGCCGTGTCTGGATCCGTGTGACGGACGGCGGGCTTGTCGTCGGGGCACATACCAACAAGAACTGGTTCAGTTTGCGCCGGGAGTTGGAGCGTGTCTTTGCAGATGCCGGAATGACACTTCCCCCGGCCTCGAAATAGGAGGACTCGGCAATGGAACAATGGATGGAGCGTTTGCTGCTGGCAACGTTTTTCCTGTACCTGATTTCATCGGTCGCGTTCTGGGGCGCGTCCAATGAAAAAAAGGGAGACGGCAAGCGATCGGTCAAGCGGCGCTGGGAACATTTTGCGGTCGGTGCAGCCGGAGCGGGCGTGTTCTTGCATCTTTCGTTCATCGTTTTGCGGATTCTGGTGAGCGGGCATTTCCCGACCACCAACATGTTTGAGTTCACCGCCTTTCTCTGTTTCGCCGTCGCGCTGGCGTTCATTGTCATCTGGTTCATGTACCGTCCGGTGGTTCTCGGTGCGTTCGTGATGCCGCTGGTCGTGATTCTGCTGGCGTATGCCGCCGCCTTTCCCAGGGATGTGCAGCCGCTCATCCCGGCGCTTCAAAGCTATTGGTTGCCTGTCCATGTCTCGTTGGCGGCACTGGGGGAAGGAGCCTTCGGAGTGGGATTTGTGGCGGGGCTTTTGTATCTGCTCCGGCATGTCCACAAGGAGGAGGAGAGGGGCAAACACGCCCGGTGGTTGGAAGTGACGCTGGTGGTCGTGCTGATGTTCGCCGGATTCAGTATCGTCAATCTGGCATTCAACGCGGCCGGTTATGAAGCGAAGTTCAACCATGTGATCGATGGAACGCAAGTGGAAACGGTGTATGAACTGCCGCCCGTCGTCGCTCCTCAGGAAAGCCGGGTGGTGCACATGGACTCGTTCCCCGGCGTGTCCAAGCCGTGGTTCGAAGCGCCCGGGTTCATGAAGGGCGAGAACGCGGCGCGTAAATTCAATTCTCTCCTTTGGGGCATTTTTTCCGGACTGCTCCTGTACGGATTGATTCGCCTGATTTCCCGCAAGCGGCTGACGGACATCCTCGGTCCTCTGACGAAGAAACTGAATCCGGACATGTTGGATGAGGTAAATTACCGGGCGACGGCCATCGGATTTCCCCTGTTCACGCTGGGTGGCCTGATTTTTGCCATGATCTGGGCTCATGAAGCATGGGGACGCTTCTGGAACTGGGATCCCAAGGAAACCTGGGCGCTCATCACTTGGCTGTTTTACAGTGCCTATCTGCATCTTCGTCTCTCACGGGGTTGGATCGGACTCCGGTCCGCCTGGCTGGCGGTCGGAGGATTTCTGATCATCATGATCAATTTGATTGTGATCAATTTGGTCATCTCCGGGCTGCATTCTTATGCATAATAGGAATAGGCGGAACAAATCCGTCCGAGGACGGAACGGATGATTCAATCCGCTTTTTGCCAATGACGGACAAGCGGTTGACGGAGCCGGGGGTCGTTCTCCGTTCACAAGCCCCGCAAGCGGGTCGGAGGACGGCATCCGGCGGACTTTGTCCGATTCCGGTCCGGGGGATTCACGATCATCTGCCGCCTGAATGCATGATCCATACATAACAGATGGCGAAGAAGGTGAGAGCTGTGAAGGAAAAAGTGTACAACATTCTTGTCGTGGATGATGAGGACCGTATTCGCCGCTTGCTCCGCATGTACTTGGAACGGGAGGGTTTTGTCATCGAAGAGGCGGAAGACGGGGAAAAAGCCTTGAAGATGGCGCTGGAAAAAAATTATGACCTGATTCTTCTGGACCTGATGCTTCCCGGGATGGACGGGTTGGAAGTGTGCGCGGAAATCCGGAAGAAAAAGGCCACTCCGATCATCATGCTCACCGCTCGCGGCGAAGAGGCCAACCGTGTGGAAGGGTTTGAAGCCGGGACGGATGATTACGTGGTCAAACCGTTCAGTCCGAGAGAACTGGTGCACCGCGTGAAAGCGGTTCTTCGACGGGCATCGGCCACGGCGTATCTGACCACCGACATGGAAACCAAGAATGTGATCGTATTTCCGGAACTCACGATTGATCACGATGCCCACGAGGTGAAAGCGGGAGGCAAGCGAATTCAGCTGACTCCCAAGGAATACGATTTGCTGTATTACCTGGCCAAGTCGCCGGACAAGGTCTTCACGCGCGAACAGCTTTTGAGGGATGTCTGGCATTATGAATTTTTCGGAGACCTTCGTACGGTTGACACGCATGTGAAAAGACTCCGTGAAAAACTGAACCGTGCATCCCCGAGTGCGGCCAAAATGATCACCACCGTCTGGGGAGTCGGTTACAAGCTTGAGGTGCCGAAAGAGTGATTCTTCGCAGTGTCGTGGGAAAATTGTGGGCCACCATCATCATCCTGGTATCCCTGGTGCTCACGTTGCTCAGCCTTTTTCTGACCGAGCAGGTGGAGAGAGCTTACGGGCGGGATCAACAAAAGAGCCTGAGTCATCTGGCGGACGAAATCCAGTCCAGGCTGAACCGGAGCGGACCGGATCATACCCAGTATCTGAACCATGTCCTGAAAGTGTCCGAAATGTTCAATACATACATCGTGGTTTTGGACCGAAGCGGCACGGTCAGTCCCATCGGGGTATCGCCGCATGTCCCCAACATTCCTTGGCAGGATGTCATCAGCCAGGATCAAATACGCCGGGTACTCGCCGGGGAGAAGATCTCCATCCAGGGCAAGGTGGCCATGAAGGACGAAAGTTCCGTCTTGCCGTTTACCCGCACCGACGTGCTCTTGGTGGCCGTTCCCTACATCCAGGGGGGAAAAACGGAAGGAGCCATCGTTCTCTATCAAACCCGCGACGAACTGACGGAAGCGGACATCAAGCGGTCCATCCTTTATTCCGCCCTGATCAGCATCGGCCTCACCACCATCTTTGCGTTTTTCCTCTCGTCGCGAATTTCGCAGCCGTTGATCCAGATGAAGCGGGCCGCCGAGAAAATGGCGCGCGGCGAATTTTCCACCCGTGTGCCCGTCCGTTATCACGAACGGGATGAAATCGCTGATCTGGCGACCACGTTCAACCGGATGGCCGGGCAACTGGAAGATTTGATCCATCAGTTGTCGCAGGAGAAGGAGCAATTGTTCAGCATCTTGCGGGGAATGTCGGACGGAGTTCTCACCATGAACCGCTACGGCAAGATCATTTTGTCCAATCCCGTGGCGGACCGTTTCCTCGACCTGTACAGGGATCACGGAGAAGAGCGGAAAAACCGTCTGCCTGAACCGATCCAGGAGTTGTTCAACCGGGTGATCGAAGAAGACAGGGAACAGGCGGGCGACGTCACGGTTCAGGGCCATACCTGGGTGGTGGCGATGTCTCCGCTGTACTCCGGAGAGCAAGTGCGCGGCGTGGTGGCGGTGTTGAGAGACGTGACGGAAGAGCGGAGACTGGACAAACTGCGCAAGGATTTCGTCGCCAATGTGTCTCATGAACTCCGCACGCCTCTGGCCATGCTGCAGGGGTACAGCGAAGCCCTGATGGACGACATCGCCGAAACTCCCGAGGAACGCAGGGAGATCGCCCAGGTCATCAACGAGGAGTCTCGCCGGATGAGCCGGTTGGTCAATGAACTTTTGGATTTGGCGAGGATGGAAGCGGGACATGTCCGGATCAAGCCGGTCCGCAAATCCCCGCATGAACTGTTGGGGTGGGTTCTCCGGAAATTCCATGGATTGGCGAAGGAGCAGAACATCGAGCTGAACAGTCAGATCGCCGATGATTTGCCTGAAGTGGTGTGGGACCCCGACCGGATCGAACAGGTGCTCACCAATCTGATTGACAATGCCATTCGGCACACGCCGGCCGGCGGAACGGTGACCCTGCGGGCCAGACTGACCGAAGAACATCGGGTGGTGCTTGAGGTGCAGGATACCGGATCAGGCATCCCCGAAGAAGATCTGCCGTTTGTGTTCGAGAGGTTCTACAAGGCGGACAAGGCGAGAACCCGCGGACAATCAGGAGGAACCGGACTGGGACTTTCCATCGTCCGTCATCTGGTGCAAGCCCATGGCGGCCGGGTTTCCGTTCGCAGCCGTCAAGGTGAAGGAACGGTGTTCACGGTGGAGTTGCCGGTTCATGCGGATACCGGGCAAGAGGAATCCCGCGCTTGAACGAAAAAACGCCCGAATAGGGCCTTTGTCCAAGAATTTTCTTCGCTTATGGAAAAGAAACATACCTGCAATGAGAGGTAAAATGCTGCTGACAGAGCCCCCCTCCTTTCCATTCGAGAAAGGAGGGGGGCTTTATTCTTGAACTTGTCTGAAATGGATTCATTTTTTATCATAAGAAGAGTTAAACAAAAAAATATTTTGTTCCATCAAACAGGAGGGGCTTATGTCAACCATTGGTGAGCTGTTGAGACAACGAACCTTTCTCTCGCCCGATGTGGAAGCGGTCGTCAGTCCTGAGGATCGGTTGACGTACAGGGAGTACAACGCCAAAGTCAATCGTCTCGCCCATTACCTTTTGGAAAGGGGAACCCAACGGGGAGACCGGATTGCGTTTTTGTGCCAGAATCATCACTTGTTTCCCGTGATTTACCTGGCTGCCGCAAAAGTGGGAGCCATTGCCGTTCCGCTCAATACCCGGCTCAAACCCGAGGAGATTCGGTGGATGCTGGAAGATTGCACGCCGAGAATTGTTTTCCATGATGAGGAATTCACCGACAAGATCGCGGCGGTCGGCAATCTCGCCCTGGTGGACTCTTTTGTGCCCGTTTCTTCCGGACTGAAGAAGAATCGGATGTTTGAGGAGATTCTCCGGCAACGTCCCGATGCGGAACCGGATGTGGTCGTGGAGGAGAACGATCCCGTCCTGATCATTTACACATCCGGCACCACCGGGCGGCCGAAAGGAGTCGTATGTACGCACGCCAATGTTTACGCCGCTGCCCTCGCAAACGTGAACACGCTGGACCTGCGTTACATGGACCGGTTTATGTTTGTGACCCCCTTGTTCCATATCAGCGGAATGATGTTCATCATCAATGCCTTGGTGCGCGGCATGACCGTCGTGACGTTCCCGAGCTTTGACCCGCTGCAAATCTGGAACTGGATCGATCAGGAGAAAGTCACGGGAATGATGTCGGTGCCCCCGATGCTGGGATACATGTTGCAGGCTTTGAAAGGACAAAACAAAGAATTCCCTTCACTCAGGGGAATTCTCTGCGGCGGGGCAACGGTTCCGGATGACTGGATCCGTGCGTTCCACGAACTGGGTTATCCGATCATCCAAGTATACGGAGCCACGGAGTTCACCGGTGCCGCCACCTATTTCTTGCCCCATTTTGACATCGAGAGATGTGATTCGGTCGGCAAGGGAGTTTACGGGACGGAAATCAAAATTTTGGATCCGATTACGGGCGCGGAGCTTCCTCCCGGCGAACCGGGAGAAATCGTCATTCGCGGCAAGATGGTCTTTGAAGGGTATTGGAACAATCCGGAGGCGTCGGAGGAAGTCATTCGCGGTGAATGGTACCACACCAAGGACATTGGGAAAATGGATGAGGAAGGATATGTCTATGTCATCGATCGTCTCCGCGACATGATCATATGCGGAGGCGAGAAAGTGTATCCGGCCGAGGTGGAATATGTGATCCACCGCTTCCCGGATGTGGTCGAGTGTGCCGTTGTCGGAGTGGAGGATCCCATCTGGGGAGAAGTTCCGAGAGCATACATCGTGAAAAAAGAAGGTTCGTCCCTGACCGAAAACGAAGTGCTCTCCTATGTGCGCAGCCAATTGGCCGACTACAAATTGATGGACGTGGTGTTCCTCGAACAGCTTCCCAAAAACAGCATGGGCAAAATTTTGAAATACGTGTTGCGTGAAATGGCTGCCCGTGTTTCCTGACCGCATCCCGGAATTTTGCGGACGGGAGAAGTGATCGGTGCCACGGAGACATCGCGCGCGAAATCCATGGTATTGTCCTGGTATGACGGGATATTCGAGCCCCGCAGCCCATTGACGGGTACGGGGCTTTTTTGCGGATGGGCTCAGGAAGGTTTGTGGGGAACCTGCGGGCGCATGATGATCCGGTTGTAGATGACGTTTTGGGGAGCGGACACGGTAATCCATACGGCTTCAGCCACCTGTTCCGCCTCCATCGCATAATCCTTGGGACGGTGAAACTCCGTCTTGATCGATCCGGGGCAAATCGCCGTTACCTTGACGTGATGCGGTTTCAATTCCAACGTGAGGGCATCCGTCAGGGCCATCAGGCCGAATTTGGAAGCGCAGTAGCCGCCTCCGGTGGCGAATGCTTCCGTTCCGGCCACGCTGGATATGTTGACGATGTGTCCTTTGGTCCGTTTCAGGTGGGGGATGGCGTACTTGCTGGCCAGGAAGGCACCTTTCAGATTGACGTTCATCATCAGGTCGAAATCTTCTTCCGACAGTTCTTCCACCGGGGCAAACCGCCCCACACCGGCATTGTTGACGAGAATGTCCAGTCGGCCGGTTTCGTTGACCGCCCGTTCCACCATTGCCCGCACCTGACGGCTTTGGGTGACGTCGCATTCCACCGGGATGATGTGCTCCGGATCTTCGGCGGCAAGCGCCTTGAGGGCATCCAGGTTGCGGGCCGCCGCGATCACCCGGGCGCCTCCTTGGGCAAATTTCCTGGCAATGGCTCTGCCCAAGCCCTTGCTGGCACCGGTCACAATCGCCGTTTTTCCGGCAAGTCGGTTCATGGCTCGTTCCTCCTTGTCAATGCGAAATCTTGCCCCATGTCCAAAGACATGCAAAGGGCTGATCCCGGCAACGGAGTTTCTTGTTCGCAGACGAAACCCGGCAGGAATCAGCCCCGGAGGTCATCGGGGCAGCCTCGGGACGAAAAAACGGGAGGCTTGCCCTTTCATTATATCGAAAACGGCGATCAGGTCAGATCAATTTCCGTCACCGAATGGATGCCGGCCGATGTTCTCAGCTCCTCCAGAAGGCCGGTCGGAACGGGTTTGTCGATGCGCAGCACCATGATGGCCGCACCTCCGGCCGCCTGACGCCCCACCTGCATGGTGGCGATGTTGATGCCGTGGTTGCCGAGCAGCGTGCCCACGCGTCCGATCGCTCCCGGCTGGTCATGGTGCCGGATGAACAGCAGATGCCCTTTGGGAGCCACGTCGACACTGTACCCGTCCACGCGGATGATGCGCGGACCCAATCCGTTCAGAACCGTTCCGGACACGGTGACGGTTCCGTGTGACGTTTCCGCTTCCAGGCGGATCTGTTGAGTGAAACCGGCCGTATCCGGAATCTTTTGTTCCGTTACACGGATTCCGCGCTCCCGGGCGAGATGCAGGGCGTTCACCTCGTTGACCCGGTCGAGATGACGGGCCAAAAGGCCGCTCAGTACGGCGCGGGTCAGCAAAGAACTGTCCAAATCGCTCACTTCCCCGGCCAGGATGACTTTCAGTTCGCGAACCGGTCCTGGAAGAAGGGCGGAGATGAAGCGGCCCATGTTGCCGGCCAGTTTGCGGAACGGCACGGCACGTGCCTGCAATTCCGCAGGGACGGGCGGGAGGTTGACGGCATTTTTGAAAGGCTTGCCGCGCAAGATGTTGAGGACCTCTTCCGCCACGTCTTCGGCCACGTTTTGTTGCGCTTCCACCGTGGATGCCCCCAGATGGGGAGTGGCCACCACTTGTCGCAGCTTCAGCAGGGGATGATCACCCGGGGGTTCTTTTTCAAACACATCCAACGCGGCACCGGCCACTTTCCCAGAACGAATCGCCTCCAGCAAGGCTTCTTCGTCAATGATGCCGCCCCGGGCACAGTTGATGATCCGCACCCCTTCTTTCATCCGGGCGAGTACGTCCCGATTGATCAAGTGACGGGTTTCTTTGGTGAGAGGGGTATGAACGCTGAGAAAGTCGGCCTGTCGCACCGCTTCGTCAAACGGGACGATCTCCACTCCCAATTTATCGGCGCGTTCTTCCGTCAGATACGGGTCATGGGCGATCACCCGCATCCGAAACGCTTTGGCCCGGACGGCAAGTTCCGAACCGATTCTTCCCATGCCCACGATGGCCAGTGTTTTTCCGCTGAGTTCCACGCCGGTGAATTCCTTGCGCTTCCATTCACCGTGAAGCAGGCTGCGGGAGGCCTGGGGAATGTTCCGGGCCATCGAAATGAGCAGGGCAAAGGTGTGTTCGGCGGTGGAGACCGTATTGCCGTCCGGGGCGTTCACCACAATGATGCCGCGGCGGGTGGCCGCGTTCACGTCGATGTTGTCCACGCCCACTCCCGCGCGGGCGATCACTTTGAGACGCCGGGCATGAGACAGCAATTCTTCATCCACCCGGGTGCCGCTGCGGACGATCAGGGCGTCGGCTTCTTCCACCAACGGAAAGAGTTCTTGTCCGGCCAGGTTTTCGCCGGACAGAATCCGAATCTCTCCGGCATTTCGCAATTTCTCCAAACCCGGTCCGCCGATGGGATCAGCGATCAACACGTTGTACATCGGCGATCCACACCTCCTGTGCCGCTTTGATGCCTGCGCCCGGCTCCGAAAGGACTCCCAGCCGTGCCAGTGCCGTTTCCAGAGTCCCCAGCGCCGCGAGCAAATCGGGCTCATGGCAGTGGCCCATGTGTCCGATTCGGAAAATTCGTCCTTTGAGCCGGCCTTGGCCGCCGGCGATCACCACGCCCAGGTTGCGCATTTCGGCGCGCAATTCATCCGCCGTCCAGCGGTCTCCGCCCATGGCGGCGGTCACCGTGGGGGAGGCGCAAGATTCGTCCGTCAACAGCCGGATGCCCAACGCTTCCAAGGCGCGCCGGGTCATTTTTCCCAAGCGTTCATGCCGCCGGAAGACTTCTTGAAGTCCTTCTTCCTCCAGCATGTTCAGGGATTCGGCCAAGCCGAACAACAGGCTGACCGGAGGAGTGAACGGGGTCGTTTCCTGCTCCAGACTGTGACGGTACATGAGAAGATCGAGATAATACCGGGGACGGGGATTGGATTCGATGACGTGCCAAGCCCGCGGACTGACGGCCACCGCCGCAAGACCGGGAGGGAGCATCAAGGCTTTTTGCGAGCCCGTGACGGCCACGTCGATTCCCCGTTCGTCCATGTTCAACGGAGCGCCGCCGACCGAACTGACACCGTCCACGATGACCAAAGCGTCCGAACGCTGCCGGATCGTTTCGGCCAGCTCACCGACCGGATGGAGCACGCCGGTCGATGTTTCGCAATGGGTGAGAAACACGGCCCGAATCTCCCGATGTCGGTCCAGTTCTTTGGCCAATCGGTCCGGTTCGCACGGACTTCCCCAGGGAATCTCCAGCCGAACCACTTCCGCGTCCATTCGCTGAAGGATGTCCGCGAATCTCTTTCCGAAGGCTCCCGCCACCACGACCAAGACTTTGTCTCCGGGACGAACGGTGTTGACCGCCGCCGCTTCCAGCGCGGCCGTGCCGCTGCCGGAAACGGGGAACACGGGGGATGAAGTGCCGAACACATTCCGGAGTCTGCGGGAAATGTCACGGATCAGCACGGATGCTTCCTTGCTTCGGTGACCGATGGCCGGGCGGCTCATGGCCGTCTGGATGCGCCACGGAACCGGGGTCGGACCGGGAATTCGCAGATGGACATGGTCTGCGGTCGACAACGGAAATCGCCTCCTTTGAAAGAAAAAAAGCTTGTCCCGTCAGGACTCGTTCATTCCAAACAGAACAGGCCGAAACATTCAGCATGATGTCGAAGAAAAATTTTTCACTAATTTAACACAGCAGAGTGTTGATGTCAACGAACGCCCCAAACCCCTCTCTCTTGTGTTAACATGGGAGTGTTGCGTTCCTTGCCGGATGAGAAACAAACGGATGTCAACATCCGCTCCGGTGAAACTGCCTCAGGAACGGCATCGGGAGGAACCGGTTGTTTCGAAAAACAGGGGAGGAATCGGATCTTGCACGCGTCTGTCATCAACCGGGAGATGTTGCTCGACGGCTTGAACGGCCCGCAAAGAGAGGCCGTCACCGCCGCCGACCGGCACGTGGTCGTTTTTGCGGGGCCGGGAAGCGGAAAGACGACGGTGCTCACCCGTCGCGTGTTGTATCTCCTTCAACAAGGTGCCGATCCCGCGGAATTGATGGTTGTCACGTTTACCCGTGCCGCCGCCGCGGAGATGAAAAGACGTTTGGGACAGATAGCGGGTGATGGAGTCCGACGATGGTGCATCGGAACGTTTCACTCATTGTTTCTCATGTTGTTGCGGGAAGCGGGAGAACGGATTCCTCCCTTGCTCGGAGAAACGGACCAAGCGCGGTTGGTGCGAAGCGTGTTGGCGGAAAAAGGATTTCCGTCCGATGACGAATCCGTCTCGGAACGGGTGTCTCAAATCGGTCTTTGCAAAAGCATGGGGATTCTTCCGGGACGACTCAAGGTGAAAGAAGAAAGAAACATCCGGTTTCGTGAGCTGTTTCAGGAATATGAAGAAAGGAAACGCCGGGCGGGAGTCTGGGATTACGACGATATTCTCATCACGGTGCTCAGGCGCCTCACCGCTTCTGAAACCGCCCGGGAATGGACCGGACGGTTTGAACACATTCTCGTGGACGAATTTCAGGACATCAATCAGGTACAGTATGAAGCCGTCAAACGGTTGGCAGGGACGTCGGGGGGATTGTTCGTCGTGGGTGACGACGACCAGGCCATTTACGGGTTTCGGGGTAGCGACCCTCGGTTCATGCTCAGGATGGAACACGATTTCCCCGGGATTCGCAAGGTGTTGCTGCGCACAAACTACCGCAGCACGGAAGAGATCATTCAGGCGGGAGAGCGGCTCATATCCCGGAACCGGATGAGACAGGCCAAGCCGCGGGAGGGAACGGGAATCCGGGGTCCTGAACCGATCCTTTGGCAGCCCGAAGACGAGGAGCAGGAAGCGGAGTGGGTTCTCCGGCAATTGACGGACGGAACGGAATCGGCGGTTTTGTTCCGAACGACGACACAGGCCCGTGCGTTGATCGATCTTCTGGTTCGAAAGAACATTCCGTTTTTCGCTTATCCGGGCGAAAGCTCCTTTTACCGCAAATGGCAGGTGCAGGATGTGCTGGCATATCTCCGGACGGCCCTCCGGCCGGACGATTCGGAATCGCTGTCGAGAATCATCAATCGTCCGCAACGGTTTGTCAACGGAGAAGATTGCCTGGCGGCAGCGAAACAGAGAGCCCGTGAGACCGGGATCTCCTTGCTTGAATGTCTCCCCGGGCTTTTCGGACTTTCGCGCCGGCAGGCAAAGGCCATGGAGCAACTGGTGAATCATGTACGGCAGCTTCGCCGCATGTCAGCCAAAAAGGCCGTGCGGGCGGTCCGACACGCGGTGGGATACGACAGGTGGATGGAAACGTTCTGCGAGCAAACGGGCAATGATCCGTCCGCCTTTGCGGAGCCGCTGGAAGAATTGGAGCGGGCCGCGGAAGCGTTCCCGTCCGTTGAAGGGTTTTTGGACCATGTCGGCAAGGTGGAACAAGCGTTGGAAAATCCCTGTCCGGACAGCCCGATCAAACTCATGACGCTTCACAAGTCGAAGGGGCTCGAATTTGATCGGGTGTTCATCATCGGTCTCCAAGCCGCGGTGTTTCCGCATCGTCGGGCGCTTGCGGGATCCGAATCCCGGATCCGGGAAGCCTGGGAAGAAGAGCGACGACTTCTGTACGTGGGAATCACCCGAACAAGGAAGGAACTGATACTTTCCGCCGCCAAACACCGGCTGGGCAAGCGGGTCGGCATTTCTCCGTTCGTCCGGGAACTGGGACCGGGAGAATTTCCGTCGTCAAGGGGTTCGGAGACGGACGGCAAGGTTCGCTCCGACGAACGTTCGGAGGCCGGAAAACCGGAAGAAGACAAGACAAGGTTCCTGTCCGAACCGTTGAAACCGGGAATGCGGATTTCGCACGTCAAATTCGGCGTCGGTGAAGTGATTCGGGTGACATCGCTGGACGGGGCCGTTCCCGGAAGAAAGGTGTTGGTTCGCTTCGGGGAAGGCACCCGTTGGCTTCATTTCGAATTGTCCAGACAGCTGGGGCTGGTTGCGGTCACATGACAACACCCTCCGGACGGAGCATCCGGAGGGTGCCATTCGCAAGATTACCGGGATTCCTGGTAACGCTTGACGCATTCGTCATACAGGTTTGCCGCGTAATCCGCGTCTTTCCAACCGACGATGTGGGTTTCCTTGTTTTCGAGATCTTTGTACACCTGGAAGAAGTGGGCGATCTCTTTCAAAATGTGCGGCGGAACGTCGTTCAGGCTTTTCACTTCGTTGAAACGCGGGTCGTCCGTCGGAACGGCCAACAATTTTTCATCCTGACCTTTGTCATCGGACATCAGGAGCACTCCGATCACCCGGCTTTTGATGACGCATCCCGGGAACGTCGGGAAAGTGGTCATCACCAGGATGTCCAGCGGGTCGCCGTCTTCGGCGAGCGTGTTTTCCAGATATCCGTATTCGGTCGGATAATGCATCGGGGAGTACAGAACACGGTCCAGGCGGAATACGCCTTTTTCCTTGTCATATTCGTATTTGTTCTGACTTCCCGTGGGGATTTCGATGAACGCATCGACGATCAGTTCGCGCGCCATGATCGGTTTCCTCCTTCGAGTATGTAAGCTACAACGACATTTTACGGTGTTTTTGGACAAAGAGCAAATGGAAAGGGGCCGAAGGGAAATGACGGAAGGAGTTCTGTTTCACATCAGTCCGGAGGAATTTGCGGAGATGATCAGGAAGGGCGGCATCGACGGACAGGTGGTGGATGTGCGGGAAGAGTGGGAATGGGAAGAAGTCCGTCTGGAGGGGGCGGTCCTGATTCCCCTGGGCAAATTGCCGGCAAAGATCGGGGAGATCGATCCGGCCCAAAAAGTGTATCTCCTCTGTGCACACGGCATTCGCAGCCTGCATGCGGCCCGATTTCTCCTGAACCATGGGTTTCGAAACGTCGTCAACGTGGACGGGGGAGTGGCCGCGGTCCTGACGGAATGGAAAAGACGGGAAGAGCGTTCATGAGCTCCTTTCGGTGACCATGGATGCGCATGAAACAAAAAAAGCTGCCCCGAGAAGATCGGGCAGCTCTCTCCGGCGGAACTCATTCTTCGACTTTGATCGAATCCGTCGGGCAACCTTCCGCGGCATCACGCACGTCATCCCACAGGTCTTCCGGTACATCGGCGGTGCCGGTATTGTCATCGAGCAGAACATAGGCGATGCCGTCTTCATCGTAGGCATATACGTCTGGAGCGGTTGCTCCGCATGCTCCGCAGGCGATGCAAGTATCTTTGTCCACCCAAGTGCGCATAGGTCAAAAACTCCTCCCATGATTGATGCCTTGTTTGGCTAGGTCCGCTTCCACCCCTCATTGTAGAACGATTCACAAGGAATTGCAAGAAAAAACGATGGTTTGCGAATCCTGGAGGGGACATGATGAAACCTTCGCTTGAAAAAAAGGACGTGCTCATCGCTTTTTATGGTACCCAATTGCCGCTCCTTGGAATCGGCATCTGGCTCCTGTGGCGAAAGGGATCCTTGCATGCGGGATATTTTGCTTTCGGCGACATACAGATGTGGGTGTGGGGACTTGCTGCCGGAGTCGCGGTGATTCTGGCCGATCTTTGGCTCATGCGCGTGGTCCCGATCAGTCATTGGGATGACGGGGGGATCAACAGACTTCTGTTTCAAAACACACCGGGGTGGCAGATTTTGCTGATCGCCGTGATCGCCGCATTCAGCGAGGAGATTTTGTTCCGCGGCGTGCTGTTGGATTGGATCGGCCTTTGGGGAAGTTCCCTTCTGTTTGTGCTGATGCACACCCGTTATCTCCGAAAATGGTTGCTGGTGACCGTCGTGGCCGTCGTGGGTCTTTTGTTCGGATGGATGACGGAGCGGACGGGACATCTTGCTCCGGCGATCATGGCCCATTTCCTGGTGGATGCCGTGATGGGCTTTCTGTACCGCAATCTGTCCGACAAGGAGGGGTCCGCAGATTCTCCGTAACGGTGTCCGTTTGGCGTTGGCGGTGATGCTGGCCGGAGCCGCCGCCTTTTTTCATCCCGGGTCCAGGTACGCCCACTTGAAACACTCGGTTTGGATATGGATCGGAGCCGACGGCCTGTTGTCTCTGGTGTGCCTGCTTCTGTCCGTCGGGGTCTCCTCCAGGGGATGGTGGAGGCAATTCGCCGGCCTGCTGGACTTTCCCGCTCCGTTTTTCCGAAAGGCCGGACGCCATCTTCCGTGGTTGGCGGGATTTTCCGCGATCCTCGGAGGGATTGCGTTGCGTTTTGACACGGTGGGGATGGTCGTGATCGTGCTGTTTATGGGAACGGAAACATGGCGCTGGATGATGAAGCGGAAGAAGGTGTATGTCAGATGTGACACCCGCTTCGAAAGGGGAGAATGAACCGTCATCGTTTGTTGACCGGACCCCGGAAGCCCTTCCCTGCCCGGCGGCGAACCATTCGCGCCCGTTTCCGCGGGGGCCTGCTTGGATTTCTTTCCTCCGGCGACCTCTCACCGGATTGGACAGGCGTCGGAAAGGGAATAAGAGGTGCCGGAGAAGAACTTGAAAAAGGGCGGCTGCGTATGGAATCCGGGGATGCGCCTTTCGCGTTGCCGACCCGCCGCGGATGGAGGGAGATGGATGAAGGTTCTCAAGAGACTCCGGTTTGTCGTCAAGTTTTGGCGATTTCTTCCCTTTCTTAAAGATTATTTCTTTTCAAAAGAGGTTTCGTTGGGAAAAAAGGCATTGCCCGTTGCGGCCATTCTCACCTACATTTTTCTTCCGATTGACATCATTCCCGATTTTTTCGCCGTATTCGGATGGACGGACGATCTGTTCGTTTCGACGTTCATCCTGCAATTGCTGGCGGGTTTGGCCCCGGAATCCCTGAAGAAAAAATACCCCGAGCTGAACGAACCGTGATTTCTCCGTGAATGACGGAGTGCAAAGCCGGGCCCGTCCGGGTCATCCAGACAGACCGGACGGGCTTTTGCCGGATTCGTGGATGAGGCATCCGGATGCCTTTTCCCGGCATGTTTCGACTTCCGGGAATCCGGTGTCACCAATCTGGAGATTCTTGTTGCTTTCGTGTATCATGTACATAGAATGAAGTCGGAAAACCCGGCTTCGTCACCACAAGCCTGACCCGCTCATACATTGGAAGCGGGAGGTCTTCCAGCGAGGGAGGGTAAGCCATGCGTGTCGAGCGTCTGGGGGGAGACAAAATCCGGTTCTTTTTAACCTTGGACGATCTGGCTGATCGCGGGATTGAAAAAGAGGACATGTGGCGCGACATCCCCAAAGTGCACGAACTGTTTCGCGACATGATGGAACAGGCTTATGAAGAGCTGGGCTTTGAAGTGGCCGGGCCGGTTGCGGTGGAGGTGTTCGCGTTGCCCGCCCAGGGCATGGTGGTCGTGGTCACCCGCGGACGCGCTCCCAAACCGGAAGACGCGGAATTGATGGACGAGGATCACGAAGATTTGTACCAGTTGGAAGTGACGATGGAGGAGACGGAAGACATCGTTTTCCGTTTCGCGGATTTCGAAGATCTTCTGCAGGCAGTGATTCGCGTCCGGCCGCTCGTCAAACGGGGCGGAAAGGTGTTCGCCTGGGAAAACCGGTATTTTCTTCTGTTCGGGAAAGACCTGGAAACCGAATCGGTGGAGGATCTGGTGGCGATCCTTTCCGAGTACGGCGAAGCGTCGGCGGTTACCGAAGCCTGGTTGGAGGAATACGGAAAAATCGTCTGTCCGGCCGATGGCGTCGCCAAGTTGGTGGATTCGTTCGCGCCGCATGCATGAATATAGAGAAAACGCACCGGTGTTCCACACAGGTGCGTTTTTCCATACATTCATGTTTACGCATCCGTTTGCATGACGAATTGATAATATTCATGCGTCCGGAGCCGGGAAAAGTCTCCCTGCAATACCCCGGGAAACACCCGTTCCACGGAAATGTTCTGGGATCTGTGGGCGCGAAGCGCTTCGGCGATCACGTTTTGGAACAAAGTGACGTCCACGGTCATGGATATATATTCATCCGGGGTTCGGATGACGTTCGGCGGGCAGAAATGAGAGATTGATTCCGGTATCACAATATAGTAAAGTTTGGTAGGGAAAGATGTTTCGCGGACCGCGTCCAGAGTGACTTGTTGGATCACCTGATGATCGCGGTGTCCCGAGATCCCAGACGGTGGGAAGGTGATAACAACATCCGGACGAATGCGGTCCAACACGGAGCGGATATCGGCCTTGAGCTCATCCCGCCGTTCGTGAAGCCGACCGTCCCCGTGATCACGGAGGATCACTTCGTTCAATCCGAGAATTCGGGCGGCGTTTTCCAGTTCGAGTGCACGGCGGTCTCCGAGTTCTTCGTGAGTACATACCGGCGGATTTCCCGTTTTTCCGGCTTCTCCACGTGTGGCGCAGTACAGTGCCTGGTACCGGCCCATGGAAGCGAACCGGGCAATGGTGCCTCCGCAAGTGAAGCTTTCGTCGTCTGGATGGGCAAAACAATACAGAACCTTCCCGGTCATGATTTTTCTGTCCTTTCTTCCCCAACGCACGGATGGGTTAGTGGTGTCATCATTCATTATAATTCATGGATCCCGCCGATTGCTTGTTTCGGAGTTCCGGATCTTCCGTGCAACTCTTGTCGAAATGGGTTCATTCAAGGGACCTGTCCAGGGAACGGGTCAGGATCAGTTATCATTCATTGAGGTGGTCAGGATGGAACAACAGCCAGTGACAGCAGGCCGAGCGTCGGAAGAGCGGGAGAATCTGGACGTATTGGTGTCCACGCAGATCGTGATCAAACAGGCGCTGGAAAAGCTGGGATATCCCGAAAGCATGTACGAGCTTTTGAAGGAGCCGCTTCGCATGCTCACCGTCCGCATTCCGGTCCGGATGGACGACGGAACGGTCAAAGTGTTCACCGGGTACCGGGCACAGCACAATGACGCCGTCGGTCCCACCAAAGGAGGGATCCGGTTCCACCCCGACGTCACGGAATCGGAAGTGAAGGCGTTGTCGATCTGGATGAGCCTGAAAGCGGGGATTGTCGATTTGCCTTACGGCGGAGGCAAGGGGGGCATCGTCTGCGACCCGCGCAAGATGTCGTTCGGTGAGCTCGAACGCCTGTCACGCGGCTACGTCCGTGCCATCAGCCAAATCGTCGGTCCGGCCAAAGACATTCCTGCCCCCGACGTTTTCACCAACTCCCAAATCATGGCCTGGATGATGGACGAGTACAGCCGGATTCGCGAGTTCGATTCACCGGGTTTCATCACCGGCAAGCCGTTGGTGCTCGGCGGTTCTCGCGGACGTGAAACCGCGACCGCCAAAGGTGTGACCATGATGATCCGTGAAGCCGCGAAGAAGCGCGGCATTGACATCCGAGGAGCCCGCGTGGTGGTTCAGGGCTTCGGCAATGCCGGCAGCTTCCTCTCCAAATTCATGCATGATGCCGGCGCCAAGGTGATCGGGATCTCCGACGCTTATGGGGCACTCTACGATCCGGACGGCCTGGATATCGATTACCTGCTCGAACGCAGGGACTCGTTCGGCACGGTGACCAAGCTGTTCAAAGACACCATCACCAACAAGGAACTGCTTGAGCTGGATTGCGACATTCTGGTACCGGCCGCCGTGGAAAACCAGATCACGATCGAAAACGCCCACAACATCAAGGCGTCGATCGTGGTGGAGGCCGCCAACGGTCCGACCACGCTGGAAGCGACCCGCATTCTTCACGAGCGTGGTGTCCTCTTGGTGCCGGACGTGCTGGCAAGCGCGGGCGGAGTCACCGTTTCCTATTTCGAATGGGTGCAAAACAACCAAGGTTACTACTGGTCGGAAGAAGAAGTGGAACGGAAATTGGAAGAAATCATGGTCAACGCATTTGAAAATGTTTACAACACCGCCCAAACCCGCAAAGTGGACATGCGTCTTGCCGCCTACATGGTGGGAGTGCGCAAGATGGCAGAAGCATGCCGCTTCCGCGGATGGGTATAAGGACAAGCAGAAACGAACGAACACCCGTGAGACGGGGTGTGGGACAAATGCCACGCCCCCGGGTGTTCTTCTTCTTTTCCGAAGGAGGTGTCGGCCATGCTGGATGTCGTCGTCATCGGAGCAGGCCCTTGCGGCATTGCGGCCGCCATTGAAATGAAACAACAAGGTTTGAACGTACTGATCATCGAAAAAGGATGCCTGGTGAACTCGATTTACCATTATCCGCTGGCCATGAAGTTTTTCAGCAGCGCCGACAATTTGGAAATCGGGGGAATTCCGTTCATCACCGTTCATGACAAACCGACCCGGGCGGAAGCATTGGCCTACTACCGGACCGTGGTGCGCATTCACGAGCTGAAGGTGCACACCTATGAAAAGGTGACGGATCTTCGCAGACATGAATCGGGATTTCTCATTTTCACCGAATCCAAACACGGAATCAGGCAGTACGAAGCGAAACATGTCATCTTGGCAACGGGCTATTACGATCAACCTCACATGATGGGCGTTCCCGGAGAAGAATTGCCGCATGTCCATCACTATTTCCGGGACGCGCATCCGTATGCGGATCAAAAGGTGGCGGTGATCGGCGGACGGAATTCCGCGATCGATGCGGCGCTGGAGTGTTATCAGGTGGGAGCCGACGTGACCATGATCTATCGGAAGGCCGAGTTTCATGAAAGCGTCAAGGCTTGGGTTCGTCCGGTGATCGAAAATGCCATCAAACATGGACGGATCCGCATGCATTGGGAATCGGAAGTGGAGGAAATCAAGCCCGGCAAAGTGGTGATCAGGAAGCGGGGACAGGTGATGGAAGTGCCTGCGGACGTGGTGTTTGCCATGACCGGGTACCGTCCGGATCTGACACTTCTGCGCAAAGCGGGAGCCGTTCTGGACGAAAAGACGGGAACGCCGGTGCTGACATCCCATATGGAAACCACCGTTCCCGGGCTGTATTTGGCCGGTGTGGTGGCCACCGGTGCCGACGCGACGAAAATCTTCATTGAAAACGGTCGATATCATGGTCAACTGATTGCCCGTGACATCGTGGAAAAACAGCGGGTGTGACCGAAGAAACAAAAACCGGAGAGGCCGATGCGGCCCTCTCCGGGGATTGAAGATTGCGCCCATGAGGACAGGTCACTGTCCTTTTTTTTGTCCTCCTTCATGCATGCAGCGCCAGTTGAAACAAAAACAACGCGGAAATGACAAAAAACGCGGGCCGGACTTCCTTTCTCCTGCCGGCTGCGGTTTTGAACAGGGCATGGGCGATGAAACCGAAGGCGATTCCGTCGGGAATGCTGAACGTGAACGGAATGAAGGACAGGGTGATGAACGCGGGAATTCCTTCCGTCAGGTCCGAAAAGGGGATGGACTGTACTTCCCGGATCATCAGACCGCCGACCGTGATCAGCACGGCGGCGACCGCACTGTCGGGGATCCAGCCGATCCAGGGAAGAAGCGGGATGGTGGCCAGATAAAGGATGCCGGTGACGACGGCGGTCAGTCCGGTACGCCCTCCGGCGGCAATGCCGGCCGCGCTTTCCAGCGAACAGACCGTCGGGCTCGTGCCGGCCAGTCCCGAAAGAGATGCGGTCAAGGAAACCGCCTGAAAGGAAGGGCGGAATTTCCGCTTGTCCTCCAACAGTCCCTGAAGCAGTCCCACGTTTTCCAGAATGACGACCATGCTCAGGATCAGAGTGGCTCCCCAGAATGTGATCCGGCCGATTTCAAAGTCGGCCGCTCCGAACACGGACAGCCATTCTTTCAGCGAAAACGGGGAACCGTCCGATGCCGTTTCCGGTTGATGCCCCGTTCCGATGGCCAACGCGGTGGTCGCCAGCATCCCCGCCAGAAAACTGCCGGGCACTTTTTTTGCGTGCAGGATCACGATCAGCGCCAAACCGAACAAGGTCCACAATGCTTCGGATCGCCCGAGATCGCCGATGCCCACGACGGTTTGATCACTGGAAGTGATCAGGCCGCCTTTTTGCAGACCGATAAAGGTGATCAACATCCCGATTCCGGCAGTGATGCTTTTCTTGAGCGATTCCGGAATGGCGTCCGCAATCAGGTCGGCCAGTTTGGTGGAAGCGGCCAGCAGGGAAACGGCGCCGGACACGACGACCACTCCCAGGGCCGCTTGCCAGGAAAGACCCATTTCCTGGACAAAGGTATATGAGAAAAGAGCGTTGATTCCCATCCCCGGGATCAGTATGATCGGGGCGTTGGCCCACAGACCGGTCAACAAACTTCCCAGGAAAGAGACCAGTACCGTGGCGAGCAAGGCGGCTCCCGGAGGAATGCCGCTGTCGGCAATCATTCGACTGTTGATCGCGATGATGTATACGGTCGTGAAATAGACGGTCAGACCTGCCAAGCATTCCCTCTTCACGGAAGTGGAATGCTCACGGATGGCAAACAAGCGTTTCGGATGTTTCAACGGCGATGTTCCTTCAAGTTGGAACCCTCCACCCACCCTCGCCTTGAAAGCGCAGAACCATCATAAAACGGCGGAACCGAATTCGTCAAGAATGCGGGTCACATGTCAAACCATGAGCGCAGAACTTCGGGATCCCGCGTGACATTGAGGGCAAGCATGAGCTTGATCCGGGCTTTTTGACCGTTGATTCCGTTGGAGAAGATGACACCCGTCTCGCGAAGGTGACGTCCTCCGCCTTCATATCCGTAGGTATCCTGCACGAACCCGTTGTAGCACCTGGATACCATGACAACCGGAATTCCCTTGTCAATGGCGGTGCGAATCGCGGGCAACATGGCCGGAGGGAGATTTCCCTGTCCGAGGCCCTCGATGACCAACCCGTCCACGCCCGAGCGGACCGCCCATTCGATCAGGGAACCGTCCATGCCGGCGGCAGTTTTGACGAGTGCCACGTTGGCACGGGGCATTTCGAGAGGGAATGGGCGGTCCCGGGTCACTTCCCGGTAGAAGATGATGTCTTTTTTGGTGATCAGTCCGAGCGGGCCCAGCCCGGGAGATTGGAAAGTGGCCACGTTGCTGGTATGCGTTTTGGTGACGGTTTTGGCTTGATGGACCTCATCGTTGAAGACGACCAACGTTCCCTTGCCCCGGGCCTGATCATGGGCGGCCGTCCGAACGGCGTTGACAAGATTGTAAGGGCCGTCCGAGCCCAGTTCATTTTGGCTGCGCATGGCTCCGGTCACCACCACGGGCTTTTCACTGTCGATGACAAGATCGAGAAAATACGCCGTTTCCTCCAGCGTATCGGTTCCGTGGGTGATCACCACACCGTCCATGCCAAGGTCCAATTGTCGTTTCACTTCCACGGCGATGGCATGCATGTCCCCCGGAGTGATGTGCGGACTGGGTTTGTTGAACAGGTGCTCCATCCGGGTGTCGGCATATCTTTTCAAGAGGGGCAGCGTTTCCTGCAGGGCGGAGGGGTCCCGCGGGAGCACTCCGCGGTTTTCTCCTTCCGCCATGGCGATGGTACCGCCGGTGGTGAGAACAATGATGCGTTTGGTCATGGCTGCCGCGCCGCTCTGTCCGGCGCTTTCCACCTTTCGTTTTGCATTTTTCCGGCAAGCGATCATTCAACGTTTATCGTATGGAACGCGTTCGCCGGTGTCAATAATACATGACACAGAGCCAAGGGCGGTGATGCGGATGGAAAAGGTGGAAAAACACTTGTTCACGATCCGGTGCAACCGATGCGGTGAACGGTACACGCTGAAAGGAAGAATCAAGAAAGGAAAAGTGGAAACCGGATTGAAAAGATGCCTGTGCGACAACGAAAATGACTTCGAGATTCACAGAAAGGAACCGTGAGCAGTACGTCCCGCGGGGAACGTGCTGCTTTTCTGTTGCATAGTTTGCCCGTTTCGAACCAACAATACCGGAAAATGGAGAATACGGGAGGCAGGCATCGTGAAATTCACAAACGAAAAAACAAGAGGATCGTACCAACGGTTGGCGGCCGTGTTGTTTCCGGTCGTTCTGGTCCTGCTGGTGGGATCCACCGTTTGGGCATACAGGGAATACCAGATGAGAAACGCCTTGACTCTCCGTGCCGAGAACCAATACCAGCGAGCGTTTTACGAGCTGAATGACCATCTGGGCAAATTGAGGGAAGAACTGGGAAAGACGTTGGCCGTCAATTCAAAAAGGCAACTTTCCTCATCCCTGGCGGCGGTTTGGCGATTGGCCTATTCGGCCAGGGAAGACATCGGCCAGCTGCCGATCGCCCATACCACGTTCGATCGGGCCGAAGAATTTTTGGGCAAGGTCGGACAATTTTCATGGGTCATGAGCATCAGGGACGGAAAAGATCCGCTTTCCGACAAAGAGTGGCGCACGCTGAAAGCTCTGTATGATCAGGCCGGACAGATCCACGGAGACCTTCAGGTTTTGCAGGCCAAACTCAACGGTCAGGGGCTTCGCTGGACGGATGCGGAAGCGGCCGTGGCATCGGGAGACGAAAACATGAATCATACCATTGCCGACGGCCTTCGCCGCGTGAATCAAAAGGTGGAAGATTTTCAGGACGTGGACTGGGGCCCCACCGTCAACAACATGGAAGTGAGAAAACGCGCGAGGGACCGCATGCTCAAAGAGCGCAAAATCACTCCCGGGGAAGCGAAAAAACGTGTCGCCGATTTTCTGGACCGCAAAAGCACGGCCGACATGAAGGTCAGCATCAGCAAGAAAGGGGACGTGCAAACCTATACGGTGGTCACGCCGGCCGGCAGCGGAAACGAAGTTTCGATCGATCTCACGGTCAGAGGCGGTCACATTTTGTACATGACCTATGACCGACCGGTGACACGTCGAAATCTGGATACCGATTCCGCGCTTCTCAAGGCGGAAAAGTTCCTGGAGAGCAAAGGCATTCGCAACATGGAAGCCACTTCCTGGAATGAGACGGGAAACATCGCCATTTTCACCTTTGTACGGAAATGGGGCGACATCTGGATCTATCCGGAAGCCGCGGCGGTGAAGGTGGCTCTGGACAACGGGGAAATCATGGGGTTCCAGGGAGATGAAATGGTGTTCAACAAGGTGGGGACTCTGAAAGAGAACGCCCGCCTGACGGAAGCGCAAGCCCGAAAACAGGTGAGTCCCCGGTTGAAGATCATCAAAAGCAATCGCGCGGTGATTTACAATCCGGAAGGATTTGCGGTATCCTGTTACGAATTTTTGGGTAGTCTGGATTCCGAGCAATACCGGGTGTTCATCAATGTCGATACAGGTAAAGAAGAGTATGTGGAAAGAATAGAAAAAGCGGACGGTGATCGTATTTAATATTTTTAAATGAGCCGATATAATACAATCGGCTCATTTAATTGTTTTCATTGCATGTATTACGAAATTATGCTATTCTTTAAACAGGTTTCCCTTTGCGTTTCGCTCCGGAAACCGAAAAAGAGAATACATAGACGGATGCAGGCTGATGTGCAGACGAGTCGGATTTTTTCGGGGATGGACCTTGCGACGATGCGAATCGCATAAAGTAGATTCAATCGAGCAGGCGCAGCCTGCTCGTAGTCTTTTCATCCCGGGTGAGTTGGAGGCTTTCGGACAAGATGAGACGTTTTGCTGTTGCGATTGACGGACCGGCGGGAGCCGGCAAAAGCACCGTGGCCCGAAAAGTGGCGGATCGGTTGGGGATCACGTACGTGGATACGGGAGCGATGTACAGGGCGTTGGCTTGGAAGGCGCTCTCTGAGAACATGGATACGGACAATGAGGAAGACATCACGCATTTGGCCGAAGGAATCCGTTTTTCTCTCGACCCGAACGGAATCCGTGTCAACGGAATCCCGCTGTCTGATGAGATCCGGACCCCCGAGGTCTCGAACGAGGCATCGAAAATCGCGAAAATGCCCGGGGTTCGCCGGATTCTGGTCAACAAGCAGCAGGAGATTGCCGCCACCCAACATGTGGTCATGGACGGACGTGACATCGGGACCCATGTATTGCCGGATGCCGATGTGAAAATTTTTCTGACCGCTTCCATCGACGAACGGGCTCGTCGACGTTTCGAGGAGCTGACAGCCAAGGGACTTTCTCCTGACTTCGACAGGATTCGGGAGGAAATCCGACGCCGGGATGAAAATGACCGGACCAGAGTTCATTCGCCGCTGCGGCAGGCGGAAGATGCGATCCGGATTGACACGACCGGTCGGTCGGTGGATGAAGTCGTGGAGACGATCCTCCGGCTTTGCCGTAACAAAATGGGCGGTGAGGAGTAAGATATGTTATATGCTTTGGCTCGCAAACTCGTAAGAGGCTTTTTCAGGCTGTTCTTTCGGCTCCGAGTGGAAGGGGTCGAGCATATTCCCGAAGAAGGGTCCGCCATCATCTGTTGCAATCACATCAGCAATATCGATCCGCCGTTGGTGGGATGTTCGATTCCGCGGAAAGTGCATTTCATGGCCAAGGAAGAGTTGTTCCGGATTCCTTTGCTGAAATCGTTGATCCGGGCTCTCGGCGCGTTCCCCGTGAGGCGGGGAGCGGGGGATCGGCAGGCTTTGAAACATTCCATCCAACTTCTCGGCGAAGGAAAATTGCTGGTGATATTTCCGGAAGGCACCCGGGTGAAAGACGGCCGGGAAAGCAAGGTTCATTCCGGGGCGGCTTACATTGCCCTCAAGGCAAACGCACCCATCGTACCGGCAGCCATCGTCGGCCCCATCAAAATGTTCAGGCCGCTTCGAGTCGTCTTCGGTCCTCCGGTGCATCCTTCCCTATACGCCGACAAGAAAATCAACACGCAAACAGCCGCGGAAATGATTGAAGCGGTCATGGCGGAAATCAGACGCATCCGGCGCGAACACGGGTAACCGGATCAGGCCGGAAACAGGCGTCCGGCGCCTATTTCCTCTTGATCTTTCCCATAAAAAACCAGGTGAAATGGCCCTTGTGCAACCAACTGGAGGAGGTTTTCCTGTTATGGCAGAAGAGATGAAAACTGAACTGACCGAAATGGAATCCCTGAACGTCGGCGACGTTCTGAAAGGGAAAGTGGTCAAAGTGGAAACCAATCAGGCTTTGGTGGATGTGGGTTACAAATACGAAGCCATTCTCCCCATCTCCGAGCTGTCCGCCCTGCACGTGGCACAAATGTCCGATGAACTGTCCGTCGGCGATGAGCTGGAAGTGAAAGTGATCCGCATTCGCGAGGACGAAGACAAAGTGATCGTCTCCAAAAAAGCCGTTGATGCCGAGCGCGCCTGGGCTGAATTGAAACAAAAGTTTGAATCCGGGGAGACCCTGACCGCGACGGTTGCCGACGTGGTCAAGGGCGGACTCGTTGTCAACGTGGGCGTTCGCGGATTCATCCCGGCTTCCATGGTGGAGCGTCAATTTGTGGAGGATTTCAGCGATTACAAAGGTCGTGAGCTCACCCTCAAGGTGGTGGAACTCGACCCCGAGAAAAACAAGTTGATCCTGTCCCGCAAAGCCGTTCTGGAAGAAGAGGCTCAAAAGAAGAAGAAAGAAGTGCTCGAATCTCTTGAAGCCGGTCAGATTCTCGAAGGAACGGTTCAACGGCTCACCGATTTCGGAGCATTCGTGGACATCGGCGGAGTGGACGGTCTCGTTCACGTTTCCGAGTTGGCTTGGCATCGCGTCGAGCATCCGAAAGATGTGTTGAATGAGGGAGACGTCGTCAAGGTCAAAGTCCTGAAAGTGGATCCCGAAAACGAACGGATCAGCCTCAGCATCAAGGAAACCCAGGAAGGTCCGTGGGAGCAGGTGGCCCGCAAAATCAAGGCGGGCGATGTGGTGACCGGTACCGTCAAACGCCTGGTTTCCTTCGGGGCATTCGTGGAAGTGCATCCGGGCGTGGAAGGTCTGGTTCACGTGTCGCAAATCGCGCGGCATCATGTGGAGACCCCGGCTGACGAGCTGACGGAAGGTCAGGAAGTGCAGGTCAAGGTTCTTGAGATGAAACCGGAACAAAAACGGATCAGCCTCAGCATCAAAGAAGTGGAAAAACCGGAAGCGCGCAAGGAGAAAGAGGAGAACACCTCTTCCGAATACACCACCGGAGGACTCAATGTGACCTTGGGTGACATGTATCCGGAACTGCGCAACCTGAAATAAAACGCCTTTCCCGGAAACGGCCGCTGACGATCACCGTCGGCGGCCGTTTTTGGCTAAAAGACTCGATTGTGAGTCAGAATACCGGAAAAGCCACGGGGAGGGAAGGTGTGTGATTTCGGGAGTGCCGGCCATTCTTTGCCAGTCGGGACTGGTGATCCTGTTTCTGACGGGATGGTTTTCTGATGTTCGACACAGCTTCGGAGTTCCCGCACGGGTTGCCGCAGGAGCCGTTCTGGTCTCGCTTCTTTTGACCGCTTTGGATCCCGTGTCGCCGTTTCCGGGGGTGGCCTTGCATCCCGGTTTGCTCGTTCCCTTTTTGGGATGGATGACGGCATTGCTCAGGGACAGGCGTGACATTTCCGGGTTGCTTCAGGCGGGGTTCTTCATCGGCGGCATGCAGGTTGTCATGTTCGGGACCGTCCCGCAGGGCGGAGAACGGGAATGGTTGGGAGGACTCGCCGTCATCGCCGTTTCCCGGCTCCTCTTTCGGGACTGGCGAAAACAACTGGCGACAACGTCCGGAGCGATTTTTGTTTCGGAAGCGTGGAGGCTTCTCATACACCGGGAATCGCTTTCTCCGCTGCCGGTTGTGTCTCCCGAGTTTCTGGACCGGTTTTGGCTGGCATGGTTCATCGTGTTCGTCCTGCACGAAACGGAGGAAGCTCTTCGCGCACTGCTTTCCGGAAAGAAACGGACGGGATCGCTTTGAGCGGATCGGCACCGGTTGCCTAAACAAACAATGTTGGATAAGATTAGGTATGATTCGGAAGACAAGGAATTTGACAAAGCGGTGATTTTGCCATGAGTTTGCCGACAGTAGCGATTGTTGGAAGACCCAATGTGGGAAAATCGACTCTGTTCAACCGTCTGGCGGGGGAACGGATCGCGATTGTGGAAGATCAACCCGGCATCACCCGTGACCGGATCTATGCCCGGGCCGAATGGAACGGCCGGGAGTTCCACCTGATCGACACGGGAGGTCTGGAATTCGGGGAAGCGGATGAGATCATGGAGCATATCCGCAACCAGGCCGAACTTGCCATTGAAGAGGCGGATGTGATCGTTCTGGTCGTGGACGGTCGCGGCGGTCTCACTCCTCCGGATGAAGAAGTGGCCCGCCTGCTCCATCGGACCAACAAACCGGTCATCGTGATGGTCAACAAAGTGGATGACATCAAGCACAAGGAATCGGTGTATGAATTTTATCAACTGGGGTTCGAACATGTGATCCCCGTTTCTTCCCTCCACGGAACGGGAACGGGAGATCTCCTGGATTGTTTGGTGGATCATTTCCCCGAGCCTGAAGAAGAAGAGGTGGAAGAAGACGTCATCCGCGTCTGTCTGATCGGTCGACCCAATGTGGGGAAATCCTCCCTCGTCAACGCCCTGCTGGGGGAAGAACGGGTGATCGTCAGTCCGGTGGCCGGGACGACCCGGGATGCGGTCGACACTCCGTTTGAATTTGATGGGCAGAAATATGTGTTGGTGGACACGGCGGGAATCCGCAAACGCGGGAAAGTTTACGAGGCGGTGGAGAAGTACAGTGTACTCCGCGCTCTCAAGGCGATTGAGCGTTCCGACGTTTGCCTGATCGTGATTGACGGGGAACGGGGCATCGCCGAACAGGACAAGCGGATCGCGGGCTATGCGCACGAAGCGGGTCGGGCGTCCATCTTTGTCGTGAACAAGTGGGATGCGGTTGAAAAAGACGACAAAACCATGATCCGCTTCACGGAAAAAATCCGGGACCAATTCCAGTTCATGCCTTACGCACCGGTTCTGTTCGTTTCCGCCAAAACGCGGCGAAGAATCAAAAACATTTTGCCGGAAGTGCTGGAAGTCGCGGAACAGCACGCGATGCGCGTCCCCACTTCCGTTCTGAACCAGGTGATTCAGGATGCCATGATCACCACCCCTCCGCCGTCGGAGCGGGGGCGGCGGTTCCGGGTGCAATATGTCACCCAGGCGAGTGTCAAACCGCCCACGTTCGTGCTGTTTGTCAATGATCCGGAACTGGCGCATTTCAGTTACCTCCGTTATTTGGAAAACCAGCTGCGTCAGGCTTTTCCTTTCAAAGGAACTCCGCTTCGGATTATACTTAGAAAGAAGAACGGCTGATTCCTGAAGAATCAGCCGCCAACACATCATACGGGAGAGGTCTTGTTTCATGTTTCAAACTTGGGTGCTGCCCATCCTGATCTCCTATTTGTTGGGGTCCATCAGCTTCAGTTACCTGCTGACCCGGCTCCTCAAAGGAGTTGACATCAGGGAACACGGCAGCGGAAATGCCGGCGCGACCAATACTCTGCGCGTACTGGGAAAAGGTCCCGGCATTCTCGTGTTCCTGCTGGATGCTTTGAAAGGGGTGGCTGCCGTTTGGGTCGGAAGCGCATTGTCGGACGGGGATCAAGTGATCATGCTGGCTTCCGGCATTGCGGCGGTCATCGGTCACAACTGGCCCGTATTCTTGGGATTTCGCGGGGGCAAGGGGATTGCCACCACGGTGGGCGTATCCGCGGTGATCGCATTCACCGCCACGCTCTTCGCCGGCATCTGCGCCATTTTGTTCATCGTACTCACCCGTTACGTATCACTCGGGTCCCTGATCCTCACGCTGTGCATCCCGGCCGTCATGTGGATCGAAGGCTACCCGAACGTCATGGTGCTGATGATGGCGATCGTCACCGTGATGGCTTTCATGAGACACAAACAGAACATTGTCAATTTGCTGAGGGGCAATGAACGGAAGATCTGAAACGAGGGAGAAAGAGCGAATGAAGCGACAAGTCGCCGTGCTCGGAGCAGGCAGTTGGGGAACGGCACTGGCGTCCGTTCTGGCCGAAAACGGGCATGAAGTGACGGTTTGGGCGAGAAGAAAGGAACAGGTCGACGAAATCAACCGAAACCGGACCAATGAGAAATATTTGCCTGAAGCAACGCTTCCCGAGGGGATCCTGGCCACGGATGATCTCCGGGAAGCCGTGACGGACAAAAGCCTTGTGGTGTTTGTCCTTCCTTCACAAAGCATGCGGCACGTCGCCGCGGCCGCCAAAACTTGGATTCGGGACGACGCGCTGATCGTGCATGCATCCAAAGGTTTTGAAGCGGAAAGCTGGAAGAGGATGTCCGAAGTGCTTTCCGAGGAGCTCGGCGAGAACAGGGCGGAACGAATCACCGTTTTGTCCGGACCCAGCCACGCGGAAGAAGTCATCCGTAAATTTCCCACCACCGTGGTGGTGGCATCCCGATCGCAATCTGCCGCCGAAACGGTGCAGGGGTTGTTCATGAACCGGTATTTTCGCGTTTATACCAATCCGGACGTGGTGGGAGTGGAAGTCGGTGGTGCTCTGAAGAACATCATCGCACTGGCTGCCGGGCTTGTGGACGGACTTCATTTCGGGGACAACGCCAAGGCTGCTTTGATCACGCGGGGATTGGCGGAAATCGCCCGTTTGGGGCTGGCCATGGGCGCGCAAGCCATCACCTTTGCCGGACTTGCCGGAGTGGGAGATCTGGTGGTCACCTGTACCAGCCGGCACAGTCGGAACTGGCGGGCGGGTTATCAGATCAGCCAAGGAAAGTCGGTTCCAGAGGTGCTTCGCGAAATGGGAATGGTGGTGGAAGGGATCCAGACCACCCGTGCGGCTTGGATGCTCTCTTCGAAATACGGGGTGGAAATGCCGCTTGCCCATCAACTGTATGCCGTCTTGTTTGAGGAAAAGAAACCGGAACAGGCCGCCTGGGATCTGATGACCAGGGGACGGACGCAGGAGCTGGAAGAGATGGTTCAGGGCTGGTGACCGATTTGGGCCCGTTTTCCCGTGGCCTGTTTCATGTTTCCGTCATATTCTGTAACAGCTCTTGCATCCAACACGTTGGGCACTGGAATCAGGCAGGAACCGTCACTCCCCTGCAAGAGCGAAACAGGGGTAATGCTCTGGGCATTACCCCTGTTTCCTTTGTGTTCCGGCCGTCTGTTTTCTGGCGTTCAACAATTCGCCGAGCCATCTCCACACCAGCGGGGACTGCAGGACCGCCAGAATTTGACCGAGCGGAATTCCTTTCATGCCGAAGGGCGTCAGGTTGCCGTTTTCTTCGCCGAATCCTTCGGGCGGGCGGATGACGGGAATCTCATCGTCTTCCGAATCGTTTTTGCCCCCGCTTTCTTGCCGATTTCCGGCGGGAGGGAGAAGGGCCAGAGGATTCATCCCGCCTTTGCGGAGTTGCCTTGCGGAATGAAGAAAGAACCAGGCGGAATCCATCAGCCGTTCCAATTTTTGCAGCGACAGGCTGAGTTCCTTGACGGTGGACCTGAGGGTCAGAAATCCGCTCAGGATCTTGGCGATGTTTCTTGAAGACAATCGGGGGAGTGAAGGAAAATCGGGCCATTCGGGCAACGTTTCCGTGACGGCGTTTTTTTTCGTCGCAGGCTGGATTTTCCGCCGTTTTTTCACGGAGGGAAGCGTTGTCTGGCCTTTGGCTTTGGTCGGTTTCATGCGTGTTCCTCCTCGGGCTGTTGTCCTTCCATCATATGTCGGGGGGCGCCCGACCGAACGGGCGATTGACCCGTGAGTTTGGTGGGCGTTCGTGGATTTGCTATACTGGAAAAGATTCAACCAAAAGAGGTGTTTCCTTTGGAACTGATGATCATCCTTTTTCTCCTCGTTCTCATCAATCTGCTCCTGGCGGTGGGGAGAACATCCCGGAAGAAGTGGGTGGGACGGACGATGTCCGTGATCTCGTTCCTTCTCTTGATCGTGACTTTTCTGTTTGTGATCAGGGCATTGATCTGACGGGGGGATGCCTGAATGAACCGGAAAACGCTGCTTTCGACCGTTTGGATGATCGTTTTGTGCCTGTTGATGGGGGGCTGCATGTATCCCCAGGAGAAAAGACAACAGCTGGATCAGCTGGATCAACACGTCGCCCGTGTTCAGAGCGCGGTCGACGGATATCACCGTGACCAAAAAGTGCTTCCTTACCGATACATGGAGGATGATTGGAAACTCACCACCCGGTATGCGGTGGATTTTCGGCAACTGGGCGGATATGTGGGGGAAATTCCGCCATCCGCTTTTGAAAAGGGCGGAAATTTCATGTATGTGTTGGTCAACGTGGAAAAAAAACCGACGGTCCGACTGTTTGATTTGCGGGTGAACGATCGGGTGGGGCGGGTGCAGAATGAGGTGCTCCTCCACAAAAAACAGAAAGGAAGCCTCCCCAAGGGAGAGCCGGCGGGGCAGGGGCTTTACAAGGTGAACTTTCCGGCATTGAGCATGGATCCGGTCACCGTGCCCAGTCCCTATTCGGCGGACACCGAACTGGAACTGGTGATGGACGAAAAGGGCAAAGTGTATGTCGATTATCGGGTGGAAGCCATGAAAAAGTGGCAAACCGTCGAAAAGAAGCCGGAGACTGGCACGGATCTGCGCGCCTGGTTGTCCGAAGATGCCTTGTTTGTCCCGGCTTTTTCCCCTCCGATGTCATTCAAAGGGGCCGAGCCGGTGTTTGATTTCGGATTGACCCGTGACCACTGAGTGACAGGGTGCCTTTCGGTCAACGTCCTGGTGACGTTGTCCGAAAGGCTTTTTATTTGGACAAGAGACTTCTACAACATGGGAAGGGGTCATAGGATGTGGGTAACAGGAGCATCCAGGGGAGGGGATTCGGATGGATCAAGTCCTGTTTCATTTGCTTGTCATACCCGGGGTGTTTCTGCTTGGCTGGTTGACGGGTACGGTCAAGATCACCGGTTTCCGGGCCAGGACTCTCCGGCGCGGGAAGCGTACGAAACTGCGGGTTGGATCCCGATCCTGAGCGTGCTGCTCCCGCTCCTTTTTCGGGACATCTGACATATCGGCGAACAGGATTCATATATTGGTAGTGTCCAAGGAAAGGAACCGGGAGGAGGTACGCCTTCGCGCCGGCAGGAAAGATCCGCCACCAGGAATTGAAGGAGGGAAATCCGTGGAAAGAGTGGACATCTTGAAAGACATCGCTGAACGCACGGGAGGAGACATCTATCTCGGAGTGGTCGGTGCGGTGCGCACCGGAAAATCGACATTCATCAAACGGTTCATGGAACAGGTGGTGATCCCAAACATTCAGGACGAAGCGGACCGGATTCGCGCGACGGATGAACTTCCGCACAGCGGTGCAGGGAGAACCATCACCACCATCGAGCCCAAGTTCGTGCCCAATCAGGCGGTCAAGATCCATGTGGGCGAAGGGTTGGATGTGAATGTCCGTCTGGTGGATTGCGTGGGATACGCGATCGAAGGGGCCAAAGGTTACGAGGACGAATCGGGGCCGCGCATGATCAACACGCCGTGGTTTGAAGAACCGATTCCGTTTCAGGAAGCGGCGGAGGTCGGTACGCGGAAGGTGATTCAAGATCATTCCACGGTCGGCATCGTCATCACCACCGACGGTTCCATCACCGACATTCCGCGCCACGCATACGAGGAAGTGGAAGAGCGGGTGGTGAATGAGCTGAAGGAAGTGGGGAAACCGTTCATCCTGTTGCTCAACACCACGCGCCCCTACAGCGATTATGCCCAGAATCTTCGTGCCGAATTGGCGCAAAAGTATGACATCCCGGTCATTGCGGTCAGCGTGGCCACCATGGGAGAAGAGGACATCCTGGGAATCATGAGGGAAGTGCTTTATGAGTTCCCGGTGCATGAAGTGAACGTGAATCTTCCCAGCTGGGTGATGGTGCTGGATGAGGAGCACTGGCTCCGTCAGGAGTTCGAGATGTCCGTCCGGGAAACGGTGAAAGACATCAAACGGCTTCGTGACGTGGATCGCGTGGTCGGTCAATTCTATGAATATGATTTCATCGAAAAAGCCGCCCTTTCCGGGATGGACATGGGACAGGGAATCGCGGAGATCGACCTGTATGCTCCGGATGAACTGTATGATCGCGTGCTCACCGAGGTCGTCGGCACGGAGATTCGCGGACGGGATCATCTCCTGGAACTGATGCAGGAACTGATGGAAGCCAAAAGAGAATACGACAAAGTTGCTGAAGCTCTCAAAATGGTTCGCACCACCGGTTACGGCGTGGCCGCTCCCACGCTGGAAGAGATGTCCCTGGATGAGCCCGAACTGATCAAGCAGGGAAGCCGGTTCGGGGTACGCCTGAAAGCAACCGCTCCCTCGATTCACATGATCAAGGTGAACGTGCATTCAGAGTTTGCTCCGATCATCGGTTCCGAGCGTCAAAGCGAAGAGCTCGTCAATTACCTGATGCGCGACTTTGAGCACGATCCTCTTCGCATCTGGGAATCCGACATTTTCGGTCGTTCCCTCAACCAGATCGTTCGGGAGGGCATTCAGGCCAAACTTTCGATGATGCCGGAAAACGCCCGCTACAAGCTGCAGGAAACGTTGGAGAGGATCATCAATGAGGGATCGGGCGGACTGATCGCGATCATTTTGTGAATCATTCCTGAAAAAGCGCGTTTGGCGCTTTTTTTATTGCAAACCCGGAAAAAATGCGAGAGTCTCTTGCATCTCCGTCATGACTGTATTAGTATAGGAGTGTCCCGCGCAACGAAAACCCCGGATTTTGCACCGTTTTCGGGCAAATCGGCCGTGTGCGGAACTGTAACAGGAGGTGCGGTTATGAACAAGACCGATCTGATCAACCGGGTTGCCGAACTGACCCAGCAAAGCAAAAAAGACGCCGCCAAATCGGTGGAAGCCGTGTTTGATGCCATCACTGAAGCCCTGCGCAAGGGAGACAAAGTTCAGCTGATCGGTTTTGGCAACTTTGAAGTGAAAGACGTTTCCGCCCGCAAGGGACGTAATCCGCAAACCGGTGAAGAGATCGAGATCCCGGCTCACAAAAAACCGCAATTCAAAGCCGGCAAACAGCTCAAAGAAGCTGTCAACAATCAGTGATTCATCCGGCAGCGGAACGACAGGACTACATAAGACCTGCGGAAAAGGCCCCGGCAGGATCCGAGTGACGAACGGAGAGGCGGAGCCGTTCCTTCCCGTGCTTGCACGGAACGGGAAACGGCATCCGGCGGTTTCTTCGGCACCCGGCTCCCGATTGCGGGGCCTTTTCTTTTGTGATTGAACCCAGGGGTTTTGTGATATAATGAGCGGGAAATGTTTTGATGTTGTCATTAAATGATGGGGGACCAAGACATGCATGTAGATCAACGAAAAATTGAGGATGCCGTCCGCATGATCCTGGAAGCGGTCGGGGAAGATCCGGATCGCGAAGGTCTGCTCGACACGCCGGCTCGTGTGGCTCGCATGTATGCCGAGATTTTTTCCGGCCTTCGGCAGGATCCGAGAGAATATTTTGATGTGATTTTCAGTGAGGATCACGAAGAACTGGTTTTGGTGAAGGACATTCCGTTCTTTTCCACTTGTGAACATCATCTGGTGCCGTTCTTCGGAAAGGCCCACGTGGGATACATTCCGCGAGGAGGACGAGTCGTGGGACTCAGCAAGTTGGCCAGAGCCGTGGAAGCGGTGGCGCGCCGTCCCCAATTGCAGGAGCGGATCACCGCCACGGTGGCGGATGCCATCGTGGAGAAACTGGATCCCCACGGGGTGATTGTGGTCGTGGAAGCGGAGCATATGTGCATGACGATGCGTGGAGTGAAAAAACCGGGCTCCAAAACGGTGACCTCGGCGGTGCGGGGTGTGTTTGCCGAAGATGCCGCCGCACGGATGGAAGCACTGAGTTTGATTGGCATAAAATAATTTTGCACATACCTCTTGACACTCCCGGCGGAGCGTTATATATTATTAATTGTCAGCAGGGCAAACCAAACAAAATCAATGGACGTCGGGCTATGGCGCAGCTTGGTAGCGCGCTTGCATGGGGTGCAAGAGGTCGTCAGTTCAAATCTGGCTAGCCCGACCAACAGGAAAAGACTCTTCCTTATCGGGAAGGGTCTTTTTCTTTGAACGGAGAATGTGTCATTCAGTCTGAAGATCAGTCGCACGGGAGGGACGTCTTTCATGCAGACAACAGGTGACTTTTTCGTGATCAAGGCCAAAGAAAACGGTGTCAATGTCATCGGACTGACCAGGGGAAAGGACACCCGGTTTCACCACTCCGAAAAACTGGACAAGGGAGAGGTGATGATCGCCCAGTTCACGGAGCACACCAGTGCGGTGAAAATCCGAGGAAAAGCGACGATCGTCACTCCTTTCGGAATCGTGGAAACCGATGAATGATCCTGCCGCCTGATTCTTCAACGAACCGGCATGTTCCGGCAGTTCGGTCGATACAATGTATGGACGGAACCGGTTTGTCGGGGAGGAATCGCGAAATGAAGGTGATGGCCGGCAGATTTGCGGCGGTGGTGATGTTGTCCACCCTGCTGGCGGCGATGTTGGGAATTGTTCCGGTCCTGCTTGAGCGGTCAAACACGACGGGTTCGGGAGCGGAGTTGGCCGTGTTCGGCAATGAAAAATTCCGGCAATTGACGGAGAACAACCTGCCTGATTTCGTCATGGGTCAACCGTCCAAGCTTTTGGTCAGGAATGTTCGATTGAACGGAGATGAATTGGAAATTCGTACCGACACCGGCTCGCTCACCCGGGAGGAGGCATTTCGGGAAGCGTATGCCCTCATTCGCTATGCGTTCACGGTCGGAGGGTCCTTGTCCAAAGTCCGCCTGGAAATGAAAAGTTCCGGGATTTCCGCGGGAATCCGGGCGGACCGGGCCAGACTTTCCGATGATCCTGGCATGAACAATCCGATGGGGCTTCCTCACGAACAGTACCTGACCGAAATGTTTGATGTGGGACCGGCTTTCACCGAATGAGACGGGAGTGGGGTGGACTGCTATCCTGTCAGGAAATATGGTATACTATCCAAAGCAAATGATTTCCGATGGGGCGTTGGAGGAACGTGTTTGATGGAACTCATACATACGGACGACGAACTCCGTTCGGTTCTGGATGAGGTTCGCCGGGCGAGCGCTCATCCCTATCTGGACCGGATGGTCGGGAATCCCGTGATTCCGGTTTTTTTTGTGCGCGTGATGGTTCGGATGATGCAATCCATGGGAGTGGATCGCGACAGGCTTCGCCAGTATGCGGTGGCATCCACGCTTCTCAAAATGGGACTGGACGTGCATGAACGGATTCCGGTTCAAAGTGAGCCTTCGTCGGGGAGAGAGCAGCAGTTGCTCGTTCTGGCCGGCGATTATTACAGCAGTTTGTTTTACCGCATGCTTTCCGCGCATGGGGAGGTGGAGGGAGTTCGTTGCCTCTCCCAAGCGATTTGTCAGATCAACGAATGGAAGACGATCCGTCATCTTTCCGAATCCGACGGCGAGCTCTCCCAGATGGATCGACTGCTCCTGGAAGGGAAGATCGAAAGCGGGATTTTGGCGGCGCTGGCCGACTTTTTTCATGTTGGGAACCATTCTGACAATCCGTGGAAAGATCTGGGACTTGAACTGATGATGCTGGATTTGATCGACCGGTCAAAGACGGGATTCGCCCGGGAAAGCGGTCTGGACCGGTTGACGGATGAGAGGATGGACCGGATTTTGCCCTTGCTGGAACGGGTGCATCCCGACGATGTCCGGCGAGACTTGATGGAATTGGCCACAAAGAGGCAGGACCGGATTCGGGCACGTTGTTCGGGGAAAGGAAGTGACGGGACGTGAGCAGGGAGCAGCACCGGCCGAAAGCCGGCCATGTACATCAGGTGTTTGAAAAAATCGCCCGGGACTATGACCGGGTGAACGATATCATCAGCTTCACGCTGCACAAGCGGTGGCGGGCGTATACGATCAAACGGATGCACGTCAAACCGGGGGACACGGCCATCGATGTTTGCACCGGCACGGGAGACTGGGCGATCGCGCTCGCCAAGACCTCCGGCACCGGCAGAATCGTGGGGCTTGATTTCAGCGGAAACATGTTGGCGGTGGCCAGGGAAAAGCTGGAGCGGGAAGGGCTTGGTGACCGGCTGGAATTGGTGCAGGGAGATGCCATGTCACTGCCGTTTCCGGACAATTCGTTCGACCATGCGACGATCGGTTTTGCGCTGAGAAACGTGCCGGACCTGGTGCAAGTGCTGAAAGAGATGAAACGGGTGGTCAAGCCCGGCGGACAAGTGGTGTCCCTGGAAATGTCCAAACCGTCCTGGGGGCCGTTCAAAGCGGTCTTCTACTTGTATTTCGAGAAAATCCTCCCCTGGATCGGCAAGATTTTCACCGGTTATTACGAACAATACCGCTGGTTGCCGGAATCGCTGGTCCATTTTCCGGATTATCGGGAGCTGGCGCGGATCATGCGCGAAGAAGTGGGATTGGAAGACGTCCGGGTCAAGACGTTCGTCGGCGGAGTGACGGCCTTGCACATCGGACGAAAACCGGTTTCCGAACAGGAAGGATGACACGAAGTGCGATGGTGGAACAAAACGCGGATTGTCCTTGAAATGATCAAATTCGAACATACCGTGTTCGCTCTTCCGTTCGCGTATCTGGGGGCTGTATTGGGACATCTGGATGCGACCGGAACGCTTCCGTCTTGGGAAATGATCGGATGGATCACCTTGGCCATGGTGGGGGCGAGAAGCGCCGCGATGGCTCTCAACCGCCTGATTGATCGTCACATCGACGCCCGCAACCCCCGGACGAAGAATCGGGCGATTCCGGCCGGGTTGGTTTCGGTGCCGTTCGTGTGGGGGTTTGTCGCCGTTTCGTTTCTGCTCCTGTTCTGGGCAGCCTTTCAGCTGAATGAATTGACGGTGAAATTGCTTCCGGTGGCCGTATTCTTTCTCGTCTTTTACTCTTACACCAAACGGTTCACGTGGTTGTGCCACGCAGTGCTGGGCATCACCACGGGCCTGGGAGCGTTGGGGGGATGGGTGGCTGCCACCGGATCCGTCAACCTTCCGGGTCTGGTATTGTTCATCGCCGTTGCCTTGTGGATCGGCGGCTTCGACATCATCTATGCCTGCCAGGATCATGATTTTGACCGGGAGGCCGGCATCCATTCGATTCCGGCCCGGTTCGGCCTTGGAAAAGCGTTGGTCATTTCCGCGCTGATGCATGCGGGAACGGCGGTTTGTCTCATCTCGCTTCCGTTTTTGACCGAGCTGGGGGGATGGTATTGGGGCGGCGTGATTCTCACGCTGGCCATTTTGTGGAGGGAACATGCCATTGTTTCCGCGGACGATCTTTCCCGGCTTGACACCGCATTTTTCACCATGAACAGCATGGTCAGCATCGTGATGTTCATCTTCACCATGGCGGATGTGTTGCTGAGATGAACCAAAAGCGGTTGATTGTCGGGATGTCGGGAGCGAGCGGAGCGCCTTATGCCCTTGTTCTCCTGGAAGAGTGTCTCCGTCAGGGGCACGAGGTGCATTTGGTGGTGACTGAAGCGGCATGGAGGGTGTTGAAAGAGGAACACGGTTGGGACGTGAGCCGGAGAGAAAAGCAGTTTGAGGAACGGTTCGGTCATTTGCCCGGCCGATTGGTTTGGCATCCTCTCCGGGACATCGGGGCATCGATTGCTTCGGGGTCATTCCGGACGGACGGGATGGTGATCATTCCTTGCTCGATGGGCACGCTTGCCAAGGTGGCGGCCGGTTTGTCCACCAATTTGCTGGAGCGGACGGCGGACGTGATGCTCAAGGAACGGCGTCCTTTGGTGATCGTGCCCCGGGAGACGCCCCTGTCGCAGATTCATTTGGAAAACATGCTGAAACTGGCACGGTGCGGAGCCACCATCGTTCCGGCGATGCCGGCTTTTTATCACCGGCCAAGAAGCGTGGATGACATGGTCCGGTTTGTGGCCGGGAAAGTCCTGGATCTGCTTTCCGTCGACCATGCACTCTACCGGCGCTGGGAGGGTGGACAATGACAGTCCGAGTCGGAAAGATCTCATTCACCAATGTCTTGCCGATCTATCAACACCTGGATGCAACGGGCCTCGACATCGAACTTGTCCCCGAGGTTCCGGCGCGTCTCAACAAGGCGATGGCAGAGGGCGGCATCGACCTCAGCCCCATCTCATCTTTTGCGTTCGGAGCGCGTCACCGTGATTTCTATCTCTTGCCGGATCTGTCCGTCAGCGCATGGGGGGACGTTCGCTCCGTGTGCCTGTTTACCAAAGGAAAGAGCCTGTCGGAGTTGGACGGGGCGCGTGTGGCGTTGACACCCAAATCGGCCTCGTCCGTTGCCTTGCTCAGGATTTTGCTGGAAAGGTATGAGGGGGTCAAGCCCCGTTACGAAACCATGGAGCCGGATTTGCCGAGAATGTTGGAATCCGCGGATGCGGCCCTTCTGATCGGGGATGATGCAATCGTCGGCGGGAGAGCCCACCCCGAATATCGGGTGTTCGATCTCGGCCGCGAATGGCATGAGCGAACCGGGCACTCGATGACATTTGCCGTTTGGGCCGTACGCCGGGAAGTGGCCCATCGGTCCCCGAACGAGCTGGCGAACATCCATGAACGCTTTCTGGAAGCAAAAGAATCGGGGAAACGGGATTTGCGTCCGGCCGTCCATGAGGCCATGCGTCTTTTGGGAGGCGACGAAGGCTGCTGGGAGAGGTATTTCAGGGGATTGACGTATGATTTGGGCGAACGGGAGCTCGAAGGGCTCAAGCTCTTTTTTCGCCACTGCGCGGAGCTTTCGCTCCTTCCGGAAGACGTGGAGATTTGCATGCCGGACCTCGGGGCCGGAACAGGCATGCGCTGATCAGGGTGAAGCGGATGAATTTGCAGGACATTTATCTGAATCTGAAAAAAGACCTGGAGATTGTCGAACAGGCATTGGCCCGCTCGGTCGAAGCGGACGTGGCCGTGCTGCGTGACGCATCCCTCCATCTCCTGAAATCCGGAGGAAAGAGAATGCGTCCGGTGTTTGTCCTGCTCTCCGGTCATTTCGGCCGATATGAAGTCGAGCGTCTTTGCCGGGCCGCGGTTGCATTGGAGATGATTCACATGGCCACACTGGTTCATGACGACGTGATCGATGACGCGGACACACGGCGGGGACGGAAGACGGTAAAGGCGGAATGGGACAATCGCGTGGCCATGTATGCGGGGGATTGGCTGTTCGCAAGGGCTCTCCGGGAATTGGCCGATCTGGGGGATCACCGGGTTCAGGTCATTCTGGCCGAAGCGATGCGGCTCATGTGCCTTGGGGAGATCGAGCAGATTGAGGATTTGTACGCCGAACGGCTGTCCCTGAGGCGCTATCTTCGCCGCATCAAGCGGAAAACGGCTCTTTTGATGTCCATCAGCTGTCATCTCGGAGCGCTGGTTGCCGGCGCGAGCGAGGAGCACATCCGGTTGCTGCGTGCGTACGGGTATTACGTCGGGATGGCTTTCCAGCTGACGGACGACGTGCTGGATCTGACGGGAGATGAACGGATTTTGGGAAAACCGGCCGGAAGCGACCTCAAGCAGGGCAATGTCACGTTGCCGGTTCTTCACGTGCTGCACACCGGAACGGCGGATCACAGACAGAAAATCCTGGACTTCCTGCGCTCACAGGGAATGGCCGACAATCTGGGGGAAGTCCTTGACATCGTGCGGGGAGGCGGCGGAGTGGAAGCCACCCTCGAGCTGTCCCGCCGCTATCTGAACAAGGCCATCGACTGCCTGAACCGGCTCCCCGATTCCCACCAGCGTGAATCGCTCCGGTTGATCGCGGAGTTCATCGTTCGCCGAAACTATTGATCGAGTTGCGTTTGTCGGACTTCCTTGCTAAAATTTGAGTGTCGTCGCCCGACCGGTGACCGACGTTCTACATAGGAACCGACGGAGGAATCCATCATGGAAAAAACGTTTATCATGGTCAAACCCGACGGCGTGCAACGCGGTCTGATCGGAGAAGTCGTCTCCCGCTTTGAAAAAAAGGGATGGCAGCTTGTGGGCGCCAAATTCATGACGGTTTCCCGCGAACTGGCCGAAAAGCACTACGCCGAGCACAAGGAAAAACCGTTTTTCGGTGAACTGGTGGACTTCATCACTTCCGGTCCGGTCTTTGCCATGGTGTGGCAGGGCCACAACGTGATTGCCGGCGCCCGTCAGATGATGGGCAAAACGAACCCGGCCGACGCCGCTCCGGGAACCATTCGCGGTGACTTCGGCGTCAACGTGGCGATGAACATCGTGCACGGTTCCGATTCCCCGGAAAGCGCCGAACGTGAAATTGCACTCTGGTTCGGCAACGAAGAGCTGGTCAATTGGGAAAAAACCATCAACAAGTGGATCTGAGCGGCACGAAAAACGCACCTTCCGGATGGAGGTGCGTTTTTTCATGGGGCGGGGAAATCCCCGACACGTCAGGCTACGTCTCTCCTGGCGAACACCCACCAGGAAATGCCCGTGAACAACAGAAAGTGAACCACAAGCACCGTCAGGGAAAAAGCGAGGGTCATTCCTTCCGCGGGAGGTGAACCTTCGCCGAAATACGGGAGAAGATCGGTATTGGCAAACAGGATCCAACGGATCCAGTCGGCTCCGCGGAGGGACAAAATGTTGACCGCCTGATGGCCGGCAAACATCAGAAATACGGACAGTCCGATGGCCGCCGAGCTGCTGCGGAACACGGTGGAGATCATGAATGCGAACGTGACCATCATCAACAGTTCCGCCGTGCTTCCGGCAAACAGAATGAGAAGATGGGCCGGCACACTTCGCTCGATGATCTGTTGTCCGTCATGAATCAGGCGGGGAGGTCCCCAGGATTCAAATCCGAACATCACTCCGCCGACCAGGGGCAACAGGACAAACAAAAGGAGCAGCAATCCGAGGGCGAACAGCAGAATGGACAAGTATTTGGCCAGCAGGATCTGAGATCTTCCCGGAGGCCGGATCAGCAGAAACTTGATGGTTCCCATCGAGAATTCGCCGGCGACGGCCGTTGCCCCGGTGATCACCGTGAACAGGGTGACCAGGGGAATCAACAACGTTCCGGTTTCCCGGGTGAATTTCCACATGAGAGGTTCGTGAGGAGGAAGGTTTTTCTGAAGCCGGTATTCATTGATCTCCATTTTTTTTCTGGTCTCTTCCGCCATGGCCGGCGGAAGTTGTCCTTTGGACAGGCTCTCCGCCAGTTGTTCGTTTTCCAGGAGCAGGGATTGCTTCCAGGGATCGGCGGGAGCTTCCGCCGGTTGGTATGCCTTCATGACGAATGCCATCAGGATGCAGGCCGCGGCAAGAATCCCGCACATCACCGGGGTGGAGAGCCGGCGCCAGATTTTCATGTTTTCGTTTTGCACCAGACGCAGAAAGCGGATCATGCTCCCACTCCTCCCGTCAACGACAAGTAACGGTCTTCCAGGGAGATGTTTTCCGTCCGGATTTCGTACACCCGGATGCCTGACTTGACCAATTCCGCGTTCGCTTCCGGAATTTGTTCGTATTTCAGCGAGATCCGGAGCCGGTCGTCTTCGACGTGTACCGTTCGTTCAGGGAAGAGGGTTCGGAGAATTTGTTCCGCGGAGGGAAGCGGATCCGCGAAAAAAAAGACGGTCCGTTCGTGTTCCTCATGGTTTCCGCGCCAGTCATTCAGTCTCCGCTCTTCGATCCATTCCCCCTGCTTCAAAATGCCGAATCGGTCGCACATGGCTTCCATTTCAGCGAGGATGTGGCTGGAAACCAAAATGGACAGGTTTTCTTCCCGGACCAACCGTCGCAGGTCATCGCGAAGATTGCGGATTCCGGCCGGATCCAGTCCGTTGGTCGGTTCGTCAAGAATCAATATTTTGGGCGAGTGCAGGAGGGCCTGCGCGATGCCGAGGCGTTGTCTCATTCCGAGAGAATAGGTTTTCACCTTGTCGTCAATGCTGTCCCCGAGGCCGACCATCCGGACGACTTCACGGATTCGGTCGCGACTCACGTGATCAGACATGCGGGCATAATGAAGCAGATTGTGATAACCGGAAAGAAACGGGTAGAATTCAGGGTTTTCCACAATGGCCCCCACCCGGGAAAGGGCCAGGGCGCGATGGGTTTTCAGGTTGTGGCCATCGATGAAAATGTCGCCTTCCGTGGGGGACATCAATCCGGTGATCAGCCGGATGACCGTGGTTTTTCCGGCACCGTTGGGACCGAGAAAACCGAAAATTTCACCCGGATACAGGTCAAGATGGAGTCGGTTGACGATGACTTTGTCTCCGATCTTTTTGGTCAGATTCCGAACGGTGAGAACAGGGGTTGGCACTCACATCCCTCCGCATCAAGGATTCGACGGAAAGGGAAGCCGGCAGGGTTGCCGGCTTCCCGGAAGTACCTTGCCATCGGCACCGGTTACACCGATTTCCTGCGGAAATACGTCAATCCGATGAAAATCGCCAGGAATAACACGACGGGGACGACAGTCAGGAACATGCCGGACACTCCCGTGGTTCCTCCCTGCATCATGCCGATGGCCGGGAGCGCCCAGGGATACAGGGTAACGGAAGACGATTTGAGCTCGGAGCTGATGATCAGGAAGACCGGCACGGTCAAAGCCACATTGCTGATCATCGGTTTGACGAACCCTTCCATCCACAAGGCCAGGGAATATTGAATGGCGGCCAGCGGCAATGCGCCGACCCATCCGGACATGGCGCTGATGAAAAGGGTGCCCCAAGGAACGGGGCCGTCAAGTCCCAGAATTTTTCCCACAGCGACAAACAGGGCGAGAGCGAAGATCTGCGCGAAGAGAAGCAGGGCGTAAAGCCAGATCAGTTTTCCGAAAAAAAGCTGATGCCGGGGAACCGGAAACGTGAACAACTGTTTCCACCCGTTGCCCGTCTGTTCGAAACGGCAGAGGCTCGTGGCCACCATGGCGGACAGAATGGGATAGAAGATCCCGCCATAAAACATGATGGACATGGCCCAGGGCATGAACCAGAGGTTGTCGGCTTCGAACCGGTATTTGCCGATCATGATACCGACGTAGATGAACAGGGTGTACAGGATCGGCAAGGACGGCAAGATCACCAGAAGCAGCCAGATTTTCGAACGGCGCAGTTTGATCCACTCGGCTTGAAGGATTCCGGTCACGGAAGTTCCTCCCCATCTTTCGGATGATCTCGTAGGATTCGGTTCACCGGGACATCCACCGGAAAAAATGGGCGCCGCCGGCCATGAGGAGAACCAGCGTCAGGACGGCACCGGTCAACCAGACGCGCGAATCCTGAAACGGGAGACCGTATCCAGGCATGAACGTGGTCAAGTAACCCCAAGGTGTCCACCAGCCCGCCTCTTTGAACAGGGGCCCCAATATCATGCCCGCCGCTCCGGCTCCGGTGGAAACACCCTGATGCTCGAAAACTTGAGACAACCAGGTGTGAAAAGCGATCAACGGCGTCGTGAGCAAGAACGGCACCCAGCCGTGGAGGAACAGGGAGCGAAGGGAAACTTCATTGCCCAAATTCCACATGATCACGGACCCGGCCAACAACAGGGTCATCAACAAACCGGACAACTGGATGAACAGGAAATTCCACAGGAACTTTCCCGCGTACAGTTGCCATTTCGGGACCGGCATGGCCAGCAATTGTTTCCACATGCCCGTTTGATGCTCGATTTGGGCGGTTTGTGCGGTGAACAGAGGAACGCCCATAAACAGGACGGGGCCGAGAAACAAGGAAAGAGTTTCCATGGCGATGGCCCACACTTTTTCAGGGGGTCTTCCGGTTTCGAACATGTACCAGATCATCACCGTCAAAAATCCCCACAATCCGGCCGGAATCAGACAGGTCAGCAGCCAGACGGAAGTGCGCCTGTTCTTGATCCATTCCGTGGAAAGCACGTTCATCATGACGGGGAATCACCGGCCTCCACAAGATTCAGAAAGATGTTTTCCAAGGGGGGGCGTTCCTCTTCCAAGCGCCGAATGATGAAGCCGTCCTGCACCAGAAGTCGTTGGATTTCCCGGAGGGTGTTTTCCGCTTCCGATGTCGGAAGAACGAGCAGCCCTTCTTCCAAGTGGACGGAGAATCCGTGTTCCTTTAACAATTTGGCCGCATCTTCCGGGCGGTCGACTTCAATCACCGTTCGGGAACGGGTGTGTTTTCGCAGCGATTCCAGCGAACCTTGAAACAGCAATTTCCCTTTGTGAATGATTCCCACGTCATCCGCGATCTGTTCCACTTCACTCAGCAGATGACTGGACAACAGGATCGTCACTCCCCGCTCGCGGGGCAAGCGCTTGATGAGGTCCCGCATCTCCCGGATGCCGGCCGGGTCCAGTCCGTTGGTGGGCTCATCCAGGATGAGAAGGTCCGGATTGTTCAGCAGGGCGGTGGCAAGCCCCAGGCGTTGCTTCATTCCGAGTGAATACTGTTTCACTTTCTTGTTGCGGGCATCTTCCAGTCCCACCAGGCTCAGTGCTTCGTCGATGCGGTTTTTGTCGGGGATCCTGTACAGTTTCCGGGCCACTTCCAGGTTTTCGTATCCCGTGAGCTGGCCGTAATAGCTCGGGGTTTCCACCAGAGAACCGACCCGTTTCAAAATCGAAAGGCGGTTGTTTGAGAATTCCTGTCCGAACATGTGCACGGTGCCTCCGGTCGGTCGAACCAATCCGAGCAACATGCGGATGGTGGTGGTCTTTCCGGCCCCGTTCGGTCCGAGAAAACCGTAAATGGTTCCGCGTCTGACTTCGAGGTTCAGGCCGTCGACGACCCGTTGGCGGTTGTACACTTTCGTGAGTTCGTCCGTTTTGATCAATGCCTCTTCCACAAAGATCCCTCCAGTCGAAGCTCAGTAACGCTTGCGAAGGACCAGCAGACGAACGGTACCGACGACGTAGGTGAGGCAGAGCGACAATTCGATGATTCGCCGGTAAAGTTCATACGGAAAGTCAAACCGGGCAGCCAGAAACACCAGCCACGCGATGCAGACGGACAACAGGAAAAACATGAATCGGAAAAACTTGTTGAAAATCAGTTCCCCACGCTCGTCTTTTCCTTCTTTTTGATAGAAATAAGCAATCACCACGAGCGAGAAAATCATCCATACGGAGCTGACCGCCGTCAACGATTTCAAAAGAACGGCTCCGCTCATTGTGAATCTTCCCCTTCTTCCTCATATTGAAAAATGTCTTCCACGTTTTTTCCGAACAGGCGGGCGATCCGGAAAGCAAGCAGAACGGACGGAACGAATTTGTTGTTTTCCACCGAATGCACGGTTTGGCGACTGATGCCGAGCCGGTTGGCCACTTCCTGTTGGGTCCAACCCTTTTCCGCACGCAGTACGGTCAAGCGGTTTCGCAGAATCCCCTTGTTTTTCACCCCCGCTTCCCCTCCTTGAGCCGTGGTCTTTGAAATTGTACCATTTTTTTGACAGCATGTAAAGTATACTTTACATACGGGCGAAAAAAGATTCCCGTTCAAAACCGATGAACGGGGGGATCTCACGTGAAGATCAGGGATGCGTTCCCACGGCGGCATCCGCTTCCGGATTGCGGACCGATGACCCGGTTACTTCCGGTTTCTTCAGATCCTTTTCATAGAAACGACGGTAGAAGCCGTTTTTTCTCATCAGTTCATCGTGAGTGCCCTGTTCCGTGATGCGGCCGTCTTCCAGCACGAGAATCAGGTCTGCGTTCCGGATGGTTGTCAACCGGTGCGTGATCACGATTCGGGTGCATTTCATGTCGGACAGCACCCGGTCGATCTTCTCCTCGTTCACGTGATCCAAGGAGCTGGTGGCCTCATCGAGCAGCAGAACGGAAGGTTTGTGAACCAGGGCTCTCGCCAACGTGATCCGTTGCCGCTGGCCTCCGGAAATGTTCATTCCCAGTTCGGAGATCATGGTGTGGTAATTCATCGGCATTTCCATGATCTCATCATGGATTTGGGCGATTTTGGCCGCTTCCGTCACTTCTTCCATGGAGGCGTCGGGTTTGAGCAGGGTGAGGTTTTCGAGAATGGTCCGGTTGAACAGCATGTCATCCTGAGGAACGGCGCCGATGTGTTTTCGCAGTGCTTGTTTGTCCAGAGTCTTCAGATCGTGACCGTCAAACAGAATGCGGCCTTCCGTGGGAACATACAGCCCCAGGATGAGTCGGGCCAACGTGCTCTTGCCCGAACCCGACTTGCCGACGAGAGCCACTTTTTGTCCCGGGAGGATCTTCAGGGAAACGTTTTTCACGGCGGGCGGGCTGAATTTGGTGTATGCGAAACTGACATTCTGCAGTTCGATTTCTCCGCGCAAGGAAGAGAGGCGAATCGGGTTTTCGCAGACAGGTTCTTCCTTCGCGTCGAGCACGTCCTGGATCCTGCGCAGGAATGATTCCGTCAGAAAGAATGAATTCACCGTGTTCACGATGGAGGAGCTGAGTCCGAAGAATTGGTTGGAGATCGAGTAGAAGGCGATCATGCCCCCCAGCGTGAGCTGTTCGCTCACGATCATGTGCACGCCGATCCACAGGACGGACAGCGGAGCCAGCAAGGACAGGAAACCCGTGGCCGTGTTGACATGGTTCAACAGATTTTCCTTGGCCCGGTAAGCGCCGAGCAGATCCCGGAAGCGTTCATACCACTGGTTGTACATCATCCGTTCGATGCCCGATGTTTTCACGCCGAAGATCCCGTACAGCATTTCCGCCTGGGATCCCTGCACCAGCGCCTGCCTGTTGATTTCTTCCTGGTTGGCTTCGGTGATCCGGCTCCGGTACCAGCCGAGAACGAATACGTTGAGTCCGGCCATCGCCGCCACCCAACCGGCCATCAGGGGGGACACGAGCGTCATGTAAAGCAGCATCACGATCAAGATTCCAAGATCCAGGATCCCCTTGATCAACTGGTTGGACAAAATGTCCCGGATGACCCGGTGACTGTTGGCCCGGAAATGGAGATCACCGAATGAGTGGAGTTGGAAAAATTGGTAAGGCAATCGAAGCAGATGTGTAAAAAACCGGGTCATCATCCCGTGATCCAGCCGATTGTGCAGGATGATCAGGCATTTTCCGCGGATGAAGGTGAAAACGGTCTGGAACAGGACCAGCATTCCGATCCCGACCAGAAACATGTTCAGCAGGTCGTACTGCTTCGGCGTGATGATTTGATCCACCACAAACTGGATCAGCATCGGGATTCCGACCGCGAACAGCTGGAGCAAAAGCGAGATCGCCAGGATGGACACGAAGAGCCCGGGATGTTCCCGCAGGGAAGCCAGAAACGGCTTCCACACGCTTTGTCCTTTTTGCCGGACGAAGTGTTCCCCCGGGCACAGTTGCATCACGACGCCCGAATAGGATCGCATGAATGCCTCCGGGCTGAGACGTCGGCGTCCGATCGCCGGGTCGACAATGACGAAATGCTTTTTCGTGACGGATTCCAGCACGACATAATGTTTGTCGTTCCAGAACAGGACGGCGGGCAGCGGGAGCTGCCTCAGTGAGGAGGCATCCAGTCTGTAACATTTGGTTTCGAACCCCAGCTGTTCCGCGAGATTGCGAAGATGAAAAAGGGTGGTCCCGTCCCGACCGCCGCCCATCCGTTCCCGCAATTCGTACAGGGAGACCGAGCTTTTGTAATAGGCGGCGATCATGGCAATGCAGCACAGGCCGCACTCCGTCTGCTGCATCTGCTCGATGAAAGGGACGCGGCGACGCGTGAACAGGCGTTTTCGGCGGTTCACCCGATCATCTCTCCTTCCGGAAGCTCCAGGGCCAACACGGACGGGATCGACGGATTCACGAGACGGAGCAGGCCGTAGCCGATTCCGGAAAGTCCCAGCATCAGACCGAGGAGTTCGGCTTCCGGGTTTTTGTGATATCCGAACTTCCAACCGTCGTCCAATCCTCGCCGCAAACTGCGCGTTCCGATTTCCGCGCAGGTAACCCGGAGGTGTTCATGCCCCGGAATGCCGGCTGAGAGCAACAGAAAATCGAGATTTCCGAAATCACCGTGGCACAGGGAATGATTGCCGCCGAAGCCGCTTTCCAGCGTTTTCTCCACCGCGATGCTCCATTCTTCCTTCAGCAGGGGATCCCCGGAAACATTCGCCATTTTGAGCCGGCTGATGCCGATTCCGGGAGCCCCGTGGCACCAGTACACGGGATGATTGCGGACGTCTCCCGTTTCGCGCAGATCCATCCAATTTTTTTCCCGGGCGATGAAGTGTTTCCGTTCGTATGCAAGGGCTCGTTCGGCCGCGAGCGCAAACCGGCTCTCGCCGGTGACGGCCGCCAGTTCCGTCCATGCCCATGCATATCCTGCCGCTCCGTGTGACAGTCCGGTCAGCCATCCGCCGGAATCATCTTCCCCGATCCGGACATGGCGCAACAGATGAACCCCGCATTTGACGGCCATATCCAAAGCGGAAGAGGACGGGCGGATTTTGTGAAGACGAAGACAGACCAGCAAGGCTCCAGCCGCCCCGCCGATCAGGTCAAAGTGCCGGTCGGCTTCGAGAGCGTTCGGAATGGAGGGAAGCCGGTCAAACGCTTTTTCGAGCAGCTCCTGATCCTTCCAGAGCAAACCGAGGTACGACAGCCCGTACGCCAGCGAGGTCAGTCCGCTGAACGCGGAAACCGGCAGGGGTTTGCCCCGGAGCAGGGTGAACGTTCCCGAGAGCGCGGCTTTGGCGAGACGTGTCCAGGTTTCATCGCCGGTTTCTTGTCCCAACTGGGCAAGGAAGAGGATGATTCCCATGGTTCCGTCGTAAAGACCGCTTTCCAACGCGGCAATCTGAAGGCTTTCTTCGCCCGGAGTCAACCCCAGCCAATACGCTTCTTTCCGGTCGTCGCTCCAGATGGCCCGCTGAAGAAGTTCATGACCGATTTCTTTGGCCGCCTCGAGGAGTTGTTCCCGTGAAGCCGGTCGAATCGGTGCCTTTTGTTCGGAGGAGGAATCGTTTCCGGTTTCCGTGACTTGGGCATCATGGACGAGCGTGGCCATCGACATCCGGATGTAGCCGCACTGTTTCTCGCAGTCGGCGGGGTCCAGTTCCCGGCATCGTTCCAGTACCTGATCTAGGCAAGTCCGTTCAAAAAAGTCCCGAATTTCCCGGCCCCGGCTGTCAAACAAGCTGCGGCCGTTCATCCGGAAAGAGAAATAAGGAATGTCATGCTGCAACAGATCATCCGTTTCCATGGGGATCATTTGTCCGTACCGCGGGATGACGGAAACGGTTCGCCAGAAAAATTCGAACAGCCGGTTACGGTCCAGACCGTCCTGCAGATAATCGGGATGGACGCTTGCGTCGAGAAAGCGGCTGTATGTCTGGGTGGGCCGGAAAATGTGGCGCACCTGATCCCCGGCAAAACGGTGGATCGGCCCCGTTTCGGACAGAAGTTCGTCCCGGTGGGTGAGGAACAGAGAGTACATTTCGCGGAATCCTTCTTCGATTTCGCGACTGTATTCCGCGGGATCCAGTTCCTCGCCGCCGAGCGTGGGACGGTTGCGGTGTCCGGGGGAACGCGCCGGCACTTCCACCAATCTCATTTCATCCGTCCCCGGTTTGTGCACCGTGCGGATCTTCAGGGTTTTCGATTCTTGCCCTTGTTTTCCCCCGATGGCGCTGAGATCCAGATCCAGATACGGATTGTTGGCCAACTTCAGGGGGATCAACATGGAGCCGAACACGGAATTGTTCAGTTCGTCAAGCACTTTCGGAATGGAGATCCGACTGGACAGGATTTCGAACCGTTGACTGAACAGCGTTTCGAGATCGATCAGCACGGGATGCTCTCCATGGGCAATGACATTTTCCGCATGGAAATCGGAAGATCGAAGCAAGTACAGGAGAGCGGCATACCCGCCCTGGCGGTAATAGAAATTCCGGGCTTCCTCCTTGCTCCGGCAATCGGTGTGTTCCACGTACTCTTGCCAGCCGTGGGTCCCTTTGTCCAGCGCTTTGGCCGGGAGGAGCGGACGGGAAAACCCTTTTCCGTTGATCCAGGACAGAAGCTCCCCGTAGTGGACGTCCACCGCCATTGACCGGGGTTTGTATACGAGTTTTTCGCCCGATTCAAATTGGAAAATCGAGACGCTTCGTCCGTTTTGATGAGTGTCTCCGGCTCCGGAACGGATCCCGACCAGTTTGGAAAAACGTCCGTTGAACGTGCGCAAAATGTCATCTCTGTCTTTCAAAAAGCGCCGAAGGGATTCTTCGTGCGTCTCAATCGCTTGGGTGACCGTTTGGGTCAACAGACGGGCGAGCACGGGATACGTTTCCAGAACCCGGTTTCGGAACGAGGGCGTACCGAGACGGTTGGCAAAATCAAGATACCGTTGTTCCGGAGTGTCGCCGGAAAGCTGCCCCGTTGCCTTCATGACATGCAGTTCGGTGATCAGGGTTTTGATTCCCAGTGCGGACAATCTCCGGCACACGGTTTCCAGCATCGATTCCAGCAGGGCATCGGGGTCGAACCAATTCCGGCATTCACATGAATGTTCCAGTTCTTGAAGCAGCCGGTTGAGCGATTGTCGTACATGGTGCACAAAGGGATGGTAGAAGGGAGAAAAAGGAATCTGATTCTCCATGTCCCGGGCGGGGACCTGTTCGTTTTCGCGCAGGATTTCCGTCAAACGGGAAATCCAGGCCGGATCGTTCCGGATTTCGGGGAAGTCGGGATCGCCGAGAATGTCACGGAACTCCCCGAGAGTCAGTCCGTCCCGTTCCAGTCTTTCCCGCAACGTATTCTCCGTGAAATCACCGGAGCGCAACCAGTTCCGGAAGCGTTCTTCCCCCCGTGCAGGATCTGCGTGCATGGGCTGTTTCCGTTCCGAAAGAAACGTTCCTCTGAGCCATGCCGGTTGTTCGACTGAAGCCTTCATGGATTCAACTCCCCGTCACGATATTCAGCAAAAAGACCCGCTCTCCGATCTCCGCGCAAGGGATCGACACTTCATGGATCAGAGAGCAGGCCTTGAATGTTCAATGTTCAAAGCAAGACATCAGATCAGCGGCAATCGCTGGTGCAGGCGGTCGTCGGGCAGAAAGCCAGGGAGACCGGGACACACACGGCAAGGGTGACGGCACAGACCGGACCGGATTGCGGGCGAACTTCACCGGCACCCACAATATTCATCAGTTCATCCTCATTGACCATGCCGGCGGGATGTTCAAACCCTTCAAAACGAAGTTTCGGATCACGCAGGGCGCGTTCTTGCATCGACATTCCAATCCCTCCCGAATGTTGTTGTGGAGTGCTTCGCCGAAGCAACTTCAATATAAAAGAATTTTTTATGGAACTGTTATACACAAAATTGCATTTTTCTTTCTATACACAAAAGTGCAAATATACACGAAACTCCTTGAAATAATTTTTTGATATATAGTAATCTTTATTTGCGCCAAAGCAATCTTGCAATAAAGGAGTGTTTGTCATGAGCCGTGAGATCCGCATGTGGAAAGATCCCGTCTTCCGGCTGCAATCGGAAGGAAGCATGATGGAGCACCCCTCCGGCAACGTGATGGAAGAACTGCGTGAACAGGACCTTCTCTCCGTGGCGGGAGGATGTGACTGGTGGAACATCAGCTGTCACTTGGGCAACACCGGTCGGTTCTGCACGCTGACGAAAGAGTGCCAGCCCAACTGCAATTATTGATGAAACGGGGTGAACGGATGAATCAATTGGTTCGCTCCTGGAAAGATCCCCTTTTCCGGGTGCAGACAGAGCAAAACCGGATGGAGCATCCTTCCGGCAACGTCTTGGAAGAACTGCGTGAACAGGACCTTCTCTCCGTGGCGGGGGGATGTGACTGGTGGAACATCAGCTGCCATTTGGGCAACACCGGTCAGTTCTGCACGCTCACGAAAGAATGTCAACCGAGTTGCAACCGCTGACGGGAAGTTCGTGATCTTCGGGGAAAGTGGCAATGATTGCTGCTTTCCCCTTTTTCGGAGGAGAGAGAAAAATGGATGCAACCCGATGGATCCGGGCTTTTTACATGGATGAACGCATCGCCTCCCGGCCGGTTGATCCCGATGCGTTCAGTCAACGCATGAAATACTGGGAAATGTTGACGGGCGGAAGCCGTGAGAAATTGGAAACCTGCATTCAGGGAGTGTCGGGTTTCCCGGTGGATCGCCTTGCCGGGCTGGCCGGGGCGGAGGCGATCAGGCAGGAAGCCGTGGCTGAAGACACCTGGTTTCCCGGATTTCAAAAGTGGTTGTCCGGAGCGTATGACCGGGTGGTGCTCCCGCCGGAAACGGGGACGGACATCCCTTTTTTCGGGTTTTTTGAACCGTTTCTCAAGCTGGGGCTGGGAGCGCTTCACGAACGATTCCCCCATGCAAATCGGCTCTCGCAACCGGTGGTCCGGTCTTTGCTTGGACAACTGGCCCACCGGCTTTTCGAGGTCGCGCACGCAACCCTGATTCTGGAGCTCAATGTGGCCCGGGTTTCCGAAAAGTTGTCCGGTGACACGCCGGAAGAGCGGTACAGGCACTTTTCGGAAGTCCTTCTGAGGGACGAACAGACACGCCTTTCCCTGTACAACGAGTATCCCGTCCTGGTCCGTCTTGCGGTGACCAAAACCCTGCACTGGGTTTCTCATGTGTCGGAATTGCTGGAACGGATCGAAGCGGATCGGGATCTTTTGAGTCAACGTTTTCATTCCGGTCATGACATCGGTGTGCCGGAGGAAATCGATCTGGGGCTGGGAGACAGTCACAACAAGGGCAGAGGGGTGGCGATGGTTCGATTTTCCGGCGGTCTTCGGGTGATCTACAAGCCGAGACCGATGGGGGTCGACATCGGATTTCAGGATTTGCTCCGATGGCTGAACCGGGAGATGGCCGGAGAGGAACCGTTCCGCATATTGAACGTGGTGGATCGGAAGACCTACGGGTGGTCGGAATTCGTGGAGAAACTCGATTGCCGGACGGAAGAGGAATTGGTCCGGTTTTACCGGAGAATGGGAAGGCTGCTGGCCTTGTTGTATTTGCTTCAGGCGGTCGATTTTCACCATGAGAACCTGATTGCCCACGGTGAACATCCTGTATTGGTGGATCTCGAGTCCCTGTTCCACCAGACCCTCGGGCGAAAGGAATATACCGGCAACGCGACGGACCGTGCCGAGGAAATCCTGCAACGTTCCGTCCGCTCAACCGGTCTGTTGCCGGCTCCGCTGTATTATCGCGGCAATCCCGGAGCGGGTGGAGTGGATGTCAGCGGAATCGGTGCCGGCGGCGAACAGACGGCCCCGTTCAAGCTTCCGTACATCGAAAACAAAAACACGGACCGGATGCGCATGGTCAACGATTACGGCAAGATCAGCGCCGCGAACAACCGGCCGACTCTCCGCGGGTCGGAAGTGAAGCTGTCCGTATATTTGCCGGTACTTGAGCAGGGCTTTGAAGAGATGTACCGGTGGGTGATGGAGCACGGGGAATCGTTCAAGGAACGGCTGTACCGGTTTTCGGACGTACAGGTTCGTTCCATCCTCAGATCCACCATGCAATACGGAAACCTGTTGCGCCAGAGTGTTCATCCCGACTTTTTGAGGGACGGGATCGACAGGGATGTTTTGCTGCACAGGCTGTGGCTGGACACGGACACCATGCCCTCGTTGAAAGCGGTGGTTCGGAGCGAGAAGAGAGATTTGACGGAAGGAGACATTCCGTTTTTTCATACCCGTCCGGGAGAACGTCACGTGCGGGACAGCGAAGGCCGTCGTCTGGATTGCGAGTTTCCCGTGTCCGCGCTGGAAGATGTGTTTCAAAAGATCGATGCACTCAGTCCGGAAGATTGCCGGAACCAGTTGCAGGTCGTCAGGATGTCGATTTTGGCCGGCGAAGCAAGGCATGATGCCGATGTGGCAGCGGTGGATCCGCGCATGAAGGTGCCGGGCCCGCTCCCGGAGAAGGACGAATTTTTGCGGGAAGCCGAAAAAATCGGAGATTATCTGTTGTCGAAGGCGATTTCCGGCTTTGATGAAGAGACAGGGGAAGAGGACGCAACCTGGATCAGCACCACGCTGGAGGGAACCGGAGAGATTTTGTGGCAAATATCGCCCGTCGGCAACGATTTGTACAACGGCAATTCGGGAATCGCTCTTTTTCTGGCCTTCCTCTCCGAGCTCACCGGCCGGAGCGATTTCCGGGAGGCGGCCGCCAAGGCGTTGGTTCCGGTCCGGAAAGCCGTCAGGAAATTCGGCGAACATCCCGGTTGGAGCATCGGTCCGTTCAACGGTGCGGGGGGTTATTTGCATGCGATGAATCTGCTGGCCGCCCTGTGGAAGGATGAAGCTTTGCGGAATGAAGTGGAACGCGGATTGGATGGCTTCCTGAAGATGATTCCGCAAGACCGGCTGTATGATTTCATCGGAGGTTCAGCGGGGGCATTGTTCGTGCTTCTGGGAATCCACCGTCGGACGGGAAACCGGTTGGCATTGGAAGGTGCCGGGTTGTGTGCGGAACATTTGCTGAAACATGCCGAACGGGCGGAAACCGGGATCGGATGGAGATTGCCGTGGGAGAAAGCGCCTTACACCGGATTTGCCCACGGTGTGTCCGGAGTGGCTTGCGCACTTTTCGAATGGTATCGGTTGTCCGGGGATGACCGGTTCAAAGAGGCCGTGTCCCAAGCACTGGAATATGAAAGAAGTTTCTTTGATGAGGCGGCGGGAAACTGGAAAACGCCCGGAAGAGATACGCCTTCGGTGGCCTGGTGTCACGGGGCGCCGGGGATTTTGCTGGGCAGATTGATGCTGAAACGCTCGGGATTCGAAGATGAGAGGCTGGAAGAGGAATTGGGGATTGCACTGGAAACCACTTTGAACAGGGGATTCGGAAACAACCGATCCCTGTGCCACGGGGATTTCGGGCAAATCGGCATACTCCGGTTTGCATCCGAGGTGCTCGGAGACGGACGCTTGTCGCAATGGGCCGACTCCGCTGCGGCGCAAGTCCTGAACGTGATTCGGGAACAAGGGTTCCGGTGCGGTGTGTCCCGCGGAGTGGAAGCGGCGGGACTGATGGTGGGATTGGCGGGAATCGGTTACGGCCTTATGATGCAGTCGGCTCCGTCGCGGATTCCCTTCATCTTGAGACTGGAGTCTTGAATGCGCTTCGAAAAATGAATCCGGCGGCACGACGCCGCCGGATTCGAGCTCTTTGATCGCAGGTTTGTTTCCGTTTTATGCGTCTTTTCCGACCCTGGGATGACGAAAGTTGGTTCCGGAAGCTCCATGTTTGTTTTTTGCCCATTGGGAGGAGATCACTCTCGCTTTTTCCGAGCAGTCATACCAGCCCAAGTGGCAGACCATGATCCCAATGGATACTCTGGACTGAACGGACCATTTTTTCTTGATTGACTGGATTCGCTTGCATACCAGCCGCTTGCTGATATACAGACGTGCACCGATTTCCTTGTCCCGAAGACCACTGGCGATCAGGATGGCAACTTGCTTTTCTTCCGGAGTCAACGCTTTCAGTTCCATGATCGGAGCAACTTTTCGGTTTCCCCCCTTGGAATGGTTGCTGCTGCCGGATCCGTGCAGCAGAATACGAAGAATGTGAGGACTTGATGAGGGTCTTGCAGAACCGTCCATTTCTTCTTCCGGGTTTCCAAAATTTGTCATGAACGGATGCATGACCGAATCACCAAGAACCTTATATAAATATATCTTAATATATCTCTGCGGATAAATAAATTCAAATATTCGGAGTTTGCAATTTTGCGAAGTCACATGCTTTTGATCAATGAGATATAATGGGTTTTGTCGTGGTTCGTGAATTTTTCATGACGTGGAGGATTCAAAGTGAAGTTGACAGCCAGGGAACGGGAAGTGGCTCTGCTGGTGGCGTGCGGGTATACGGACACGGAAATTGCCGAAGAATTGGGTGTCAGTCGCAGAAGAATTTGCGAAATCGTGTCTTCCATCAAATTCAAGTGGAAAACCAGGTCAAGAGTGGAGATCGGCATCATCGTTTACTATCTCGGTTGGATCAAGGAAGAGTTATCCGGAAAGGATTTGCTGAGCGCCCTTCGCTGAACATCGTGGTCTTCGGGGATCGCCGCACGGGATGAAACCGCTTTCCCGGCGCGGATGGCATCAATCGGATGTTGTGTGAACGGAGACAAGAACAAAGAGAGATCGAAGAGAAAAGATGATGTGAAAAGAGAATGACGTCGCAGGGAAACTTCCGGCATCGTGCCGGATTTTTTATTTTGCGATAAATGTAAACAAGTTTGCTTCGCAAACCAAATCCGTTCCCCGAAGACCTTTCGACCAAAGGGAGGCAAGCTGATATAATGTTGCATTGATTCAAGGTTCTCAGGAGAGCAGAGGAAAGAAGGGATTGGAAGAGATGAGATATATGACCGCGGGCGAGTCACACGGTCCGCAGCTGACAGTGATCATCGAAGGATTGCCGGCCGGCCTGGTGTTTGAAAAGGAGAAGATTGATCATCAGCTCGTGCGGCGGCAGAAAGGATACGGTCGGGGGCGCCGGATGCAGATTGAACGGGACGGGGTGCAGATTTTGTCCGGTGTCCGGTTCGGCCGGACGACCGGTGCACCGGTGACACTGGTGATCGAGAACCGGGATTTCAGTCATTGGAAAAAGGTGATGAGTGTCAACCCGATTCCGGAAGAAGCGGAAAAGCGGCGGATTTCCCGGCCGCGACCGGGTCATGCCGATTTGAACGGTGCGATCAAGTACGGGCATCGTGACATGCGGGATGTGCTGGAACGATCCAGCGCACGGGAGACGGCGGCCCGGGTGGCGGCAGGTGCGGTGGCCCGGCTGATCCTGGAGGAGTGCGGAATCGGATTGGCGGGACACGTCGTGCGCATCGGAGAGATCGGGGCCAAGCCGGTGCAGGGGTTGACGCTGGATCAGATTCGCGAGCGATCGGAAGCATCACCGGTTCGCTGTCTGGACCCGGAAGCGGAGCGGCTGATGATGGAGCGCATCGACCGGGCCAAGGTGGAAGGGGATTCGCTCGGTGGCATCGTGGAGACGATCGTGGAAGGGGTGCCGGTGGGATTGGGCAGTCACGTTCACTGGGATCGGAAGCTGGATGCACGAATCGCCCGCGCGGTGGTCAGCATCAACGCGTTCAAGGGGGTGGAATTCGGCATGGGATTTGAGATGGCTTCCCGTCCCGGCTCCGAGGTGCACGATGAAATCATCTGGTCCCCGGAAACCGGGTATTCCCGCCGGACCAACCGAATGGGTGGATTCGAGGGCGGAATGACCACCGGCATGCCGATCGTCGTGCGCGGAGTGATGAAGCCGATTCCCACCCTGTACAAACCGCTGATGAGCGTGGACATCGACACCCGCCGGCCGTTTGCGGCCAGCATCGAACGATCCGACAGTTGTGCGGTGCCGGCAGCCTCCGTGGTGATGGAGCATGTGGTGGCATGGGAAGTGGCCGTCGCGCTCATGGAGAAATTTCCCGCAGACACGATGGAAGAGCTGACGGATCACGTTCGCCGGTATCGCGAGCGGGTCAGGGAGTTTTGAACCATGAAGACGTTGACGATTGCCACGACGTCCCGCACCTATCCCCTGACGGTCGGAAGCGGGGTGTTGCAAAGGCTCCCGGAGTTGTTGGAGCAGGTCGGCGTGGGAACGGAACGTCGGTTGATGGTGGTGACGGATGAACGGGTGGGGCCGTTGTATGCCGAGCCCGTGTTGAAACGATTGATCCGTTCCGGTTACCGTGCGGGCCTGTCGGTCATTCCGTCCGGAGAGGCAAGCAAACGACTGGCCGTGCTGGAATCGGTCATCGGGGAGTGCCTGCGGTTCGGTCTGGACCGGCGCGGTGTCATTCTCGCTCTTGGAGGAGGAGTGGTGGGGGATTTGGCCGGTTTTGCCGCGGCGGTGTACATGCGGGGCATCGATTTCGTGCAGCTCCCCACCACGCTTCTCGCCCATGACAGCAGCGTGGGCGGAAAAACGGGCGTCAACCATCCGATGGGCAAAAACCTGATCGGCGCGTTTCATCAGCCGCTGGCCGTGGTGTATGACGTGGACACTTTGCGGACGCTTCCAAAGCGGGAAGTTCGTTCCGGGCTGGCCGAAGTGATCAAGCATGGACTGATTCGGGATCAGGCGTTTGTCACCTGGCTGGAGTCATTCAGGGAACCGCTTCTTCGACTGGAACCGGACGCGGTGACGGAAGCCGTCTGGCAGGGGTGCCGGATCAAGGCGGACGTGGTTGCCGCCGATGAACGGGAATCGGGTCTTCGAGCCATCCTCAATTACGGGCACACGATCGGTCATGCCTTGGAAGCGGTGACGCATTACGGGGCGTACACCCATGGGGAGGCCGTTGCCATCGGCATGGCGGGGGCGGCGAGACTCGGCGGAAAGGTGCTGGGAACCCGTGATGACGTGGTTCGCCGGACGGAAGAGCTGCTTCTCTCGTACGGCTTGCCTGTTCGCCATCGATGGAGCGGACCGGACACGGAACTGCTTTCGGTGATGAAGCGGGACAAGAAATCGCTGGACGGCGGTTTCGCCTTTGTGCTCACCCGGGAAATCGGGAGGGCGGAGCTGATTCGGGACGTCCCGGAAGATGCGGTTCGCGAAGTGCTGACGCAACTCCGGGAAGGGACTTGAAGACAATCGCAGTGTCAACAATCCCGGAGGATGCATCTGCCTGACGGGATGCGGCGAAAACACCGCATTGTCGGAGACATCGGCGGCGTGATGTGGGATTGACACGAACCGTCTGGAGGCATAGACTGAAAGTGTGGCTGATGGAGTTCGTGATCCGTTCAGCCAAGCGGAGTGAGACGTCGGCTTGCACGGGCTTGCCGGCGGAGTGAGCGGAGTGTGCACGAAGTTTCGTGCGCGATCAGAGTGAGTGAAAGATCTTTTTTCCGACCAACTGAATGTTGAGCCGAGATGAGTGGAGCGGAGAATGGAACGCGGAGCCGAGCGGAGAAGAGCCGAGATGCATGGACCACATCGGCCGGAGCGGGCATTCGCTTCGGTCGTTTTTGCTTTTTCTCCCCGTTTTATTTCCCCTTCCGTTCTCCTCCTTTCCACGAAAGGAGGGACCTTCTTGAGAGCCGTTTTGTCGCCGGAAGAAGTGTTCCGGCTTTCCCGCCGGTTTTCATGCATTCCCGTCATGATTGAAACGGATGCCGCCGAGGAAACGCCGATTCGGCTGTATGCCCGGATGAGCCGAAAGCACGGATCGTTTCTGTTGATCAAGCAGCGGTTTGCCTGGATCGCGGACGATCCCGTCCGGTGTATGCGCAGCCATCGGGGGAGCTGGTTTCTCCGCGATGGGCAAGGGCGGATCCTCCCGGTGACGGACCCGGATCCGTTTGTTTGGTTGAAAAAAGAGTTGGAGCGAAACCGGTTTCCCCGATTGTCCGGATGCCCGCCGCTGGCGGGGGGGATGGCCGGCTGGATCGGCTTCGGATCGGTTCGGTTTTTGGAGCCGAACCGTCCGGTAACCCGTCATCCGAACGAGGATCCGGACATCTGCCTGATGCGGTTTGATCGAATGTCGGTCATGGACCAAAAACGCGGCAAGTTGTGGTTCACGGAAGTGCTGAAGATTCCGGACGGAATCGGAAAATCGGAAATGTTCGCCCTGTACGGGCAGGCCGTTCAGAGGTTGATGACCTGGGCCGGGGAGTTGCTTTCCCGTCCGGTGAGGTTGTCCGAGCCGGCGTTTGACATGGAATTTCCCGTGCGGGAAACGGATGTTTGCGGATGGACCGAAGAGACCGACCCACACGCCTTCCATGAGTCGGTAAGGCAGGTGAAGGAACGGATCGCGTCCGGCGACGTGTTTCAGGTGGTGCTTTCCCGAAGCTGGTCACGCCCGCGGATGGCGGACCCTTTGGATGTGTTGAGAGTGTTGGAGAGGATCAATCCGTCGCCTTACCTGTTTTTGATGGAAACGGAAGAAGAGTCATTGGTGGGCGCTTCTCCGGAAACGCTGGTCCGTGTCACGGACGGCCGGGCGGAGGTGCATCCCATCGCCGGAACCCGCCCCCGGGGATCGACACCTGCGGAGGATGAACGTCTCGCCGCGGAATTGTCGGGCGACGAAAAGGAACGCGCCGAACATGTGATGCTGGTGGATTTGGCGCGGAACGATCTCGGCAAGGTGGCGGTGTCCGGCACGGTGCGGGTGTCCTCCCGGATGAAGGTGGAACGGTATTCCCGTGTGATGCATCTCGTGTCCCGGGTTGAGGCCGGTCTGAAAGAGGGGCATACGGCAGTCGAGGCGTTCCGTGCGTGTTTTCCCGCCGGAACCGTGTCCGGAGCTCCGAAGGTGAAGGCGTTGGAATGGATCGCCCGGCTGGAGCCGTCGCCGCGCGGTTGGTACGCCGGTGCCGGCGTGCTGTTCGGCGGAAACGGGGATATGGATTCCTGGATTTTGATCCGAACGGCACGGTTTGCAAAAGAGAAGGTGACGGTCCGGACGGGAGCGGGCATCGTGGCCGATTCCGAACCGGAACGGGAAGCGGAAGAGACGGAAAACAAGGCAGCCGCATTGTTTCGGGCAATCCGTCTGGCCGAGATGACTGCGGTGGGGGAGGGAAGCCCATGAGTGACCGTTTGCTTGAGAAGGTGCTGAACGGGATGGATTTGACCCGGGAGGAAGCCGGGAGGCTGATGGAGAGGATGATCGACGGAGGGTTGACTTCCGCCAAAACGGCCTCCTGGTTGACCGCCTTGCGGATGAAAGGGGAATCGGTCGAAGAACTCGCCGGTTTCGCCGAAGTGCTTCGTCAACGGGCCGTACGCGTGCATTTGACGGATCCGGATGCGGTGGATACCTGCGGCACGGGAGGTGACGGTGGGCGAACGTTCAACATTTCCACGGCAGCCGCCATCGTTGCCGCCTCGGCGGGAGTGACGGTCGCCAAACACGGAAACCGGGCCGTATCGGGGAAAACGGGGAGTGCGGATGTGTTGGAAGCCTTGGGCGTGGAGATTCCTCAACACGAAAAGCTGGCGGAACGGATGCTCCGGAAGACGGGCATCGCGTTCCTGCATGCCCCGCTTTACCACCGGGCGCTGAAACGAGTGGGGCCGATCCGGCGCGAACTGGGTTTCCGCACCGTGTTCAACCTGTTGGGGCCGTTGGTCAATCCGGCGGGGGTCAAACGGCAATTGGTGGGGGTGTTCCATCCCCGGCTGACTTCCGTGCTGGCCCGGGTGCTCGGAGAACTGGGGGCTCATCGGGCGATGGTGGTGAGCGGATTCGACGGGCTGGACGAGATCACCGTCACGGGCCCGAGCCTTGTCAGCGAGTGGAGGGACGGACGGGTGTACACCTATGAGGTGTCTCCGGAGGATGTCGGTCTTTCCCGTTGGCGGCCCGAAGAGATTCGTGCCGACAGTCCCCGGGAGAGTGCGCACATGATCTTGAAGGTGTTGGGCGGTGAATCCGGTGCACCGAGAGATGCCGTGCTTCTGAACGCCGGTGCCGTGCTGATGATGGCGGACAGGGCATCCACGCTGGAAGAAGGGGTCCGGTTGGCCGCGGATGCCGTCGATTCGGGACGGGCGCTGCGACGGCTGGAAAACTGGGCGAGGATTTCCCGGGAGGTGCGGCACATTGTATCTTGAGCGAATATTGGAAGGAAAGCGGGAAGAAATCAGGCGGCTTCGTCAGGTGTACCGCGGTGAATATTTCAGAAAGCGGGTGATTTCGTTTGAACCTGCCCGATCGTTGCGAAAAGCGGTGGAGCGGCATGTCGGGATGCCCCTCATCGCGGAGATCAAGCCTGCATCTCCTTCGAAGGGAACGATCCGCAAAGACGTCCTCCCCGAAGTTCGGGCCGTACAGTACCGGGAAGGCGGAGCCGCCGCCGTCTCCGTGCTGACAGAACGTCAATTCTTCCACGGGGCACCGGAATGGCTGATGCGCGTCAGGCGGGTGGTGGAACTTCCCGTTTTGCGCAAGGATTTCATTCTCGATCCGGTGCAACTGGTGGAAAGCCGTTGGCTGGGAGCCGATGCGGTGCTGCTGATCGCATCCATCCTGGAACCCGGGGAACTTCGCAGCCTGGTGCATCAAGCCCGCGAACTCGGACTGGAAACGTTGGTGGAAATTCATGAAGAGGGGGAGTTGCCCGCCGCGCTGGCCGCCGGGCCGGACCTGATCGGCATCAACAACCGGGATCTGTCCACGTTTGAGACGGACTTGTCCGTCACGGAACGCCTTCTTCCGCTGGTCCCGCCGGGCATCCCGGTGATCGGTGAGAGCGGCATTGCGTCTCCCGATGATGTGGTCCGCCTGAGGAGAGCCGGAGTCAGCGGGGTTTTGGTCGGAGAATGTCTGATGCGCCAAGAAGATCCCGTGACGGCCGTCCGGGAGTTGATCGGTGCGGGAGTGGATTGTGCCGGATGAAGAGCATCCATGTGAAATTGTGCGGATTTCGCAGGCCGGAAGAGGTGCGGGAAGCGGCCGCTCTTGAGGTGGACCGGATCGGATTCATTTTGGCCCGGGGCCGTCGCAGAAGCGTCGAACCGGAAGTGTTTCCGGATCTGGTACGGGAGGCGGGCCCGGACCGGTCCGTCGGGGTGCTGGTGGATCCCGCAATGGAGGAGATCGGAACTTGGCTGGACCGTGCAACATGGAAAACGGTTCAACTGTGCGGAGGGGAGTCTCCCGACTTCTGCCGGCGGGTGAAAGAAACGTTCGGGCTCTCCGTCATCAAGGTGTTTCATGTGTGCCAATGCGGGAAACAGCCCGCGTTTCCGCTGGATGCATATGCCTCTTCCGTGGATGCTTTTTTGCTGGACGCCTTCGCGCCGGAGGGAGGTGGTGGAGGGAAGACGTTTGACTGGAACCTCATCCCTCCCGTTCTGGACCGGTGCAGACGCTTGGGAAAACCACTGTGGGTGGCCGGCGGATTGACGGCGAGCAATGTCGGAAAGCTGCTTGGCCGGATCCGGCCTGACGGGGTGGACGTCTCCGGCGGAATCGAAAGAAACGGCAAAAAATGCCCCGAAACCATGAAGCGGTTCCTGAAAGAGGTGAGAAGCCATGAAGACACTTGACGAGCAAATGACGGAAGCGGCGGGGAAGTTCGGCAGGTTTGGCGGAAGATTTGTTCCGGAAACGCTGATGAGTCCCCTGTCGGAAGTGGAAAGGGCGTTCGGGGATGCGATCCGGGACGAAGAATTCATGCAGAAATGGTCGGGACTGTTGAGGAACTTCAGCGGCCGGCCGACCCCTCTCACATACGCCGCACGTTTGACCGAACATGCGGGAGGCGCCCGCATCTTCCTCAAGCGGGAAGATCTCAATCACACCGGCGCACACAAGATCAACAATGCATTGGGCCAAGCGCTTCTGGCGAAACGGATGGGCAAGAAAAAGGTACTGGCCGAAACGGGAGCGGGGCAACACGGGGTTGCATCCGCCACCGCCGCCGCCCTGCTGGGGCTTGCATGTGACGTGTACATGGGAGAAGAAGACATGTGTCGGCAGGAACTGAACGTGTTCCGGATGCAGCTTTTGGGGGCCCGCGTGATTCCGGTGACGACGGGCAGCCGGACTCTGAAGGATGCCACCAATGAGGCGCTCAGGGCGTGGTCCCGTCAAGCGGAAACGGCCTATTATCTCCTCGGATCCGCGGTGGGGCCCCATCCGTATCCGCGGATGGTGAAAACGTTTCAACGGGTGATCGGTGACGAGGCGAGGGCGCAGCTTTTGGAGGCGGAAGGCCGTTTGCCGGATCATGCCGTTGCCTGCGTGGGGGGAGGAAGCAACGCGATCGGGCTGTTTGCCGCGTTTCTGGATGATCGGTCCGTTTCACTGCACGGGGTGGAAGCGGCCGGAGAAGGACTTCATACCGGACGTCACGCGGCGGCGGTGTGTCAGGGGAGACCGGGAATCCTGCACGGCATGCACAGTTTGTTTTTGCAGGATGAGACGGGTTTGGTAAAACAGGCCCATTCCGTTTCCGCCGGACTTGATTATCCGGGCGTGGGGCCGGAGCATGCGTTTCTTCACGAGACGGGGAGGGTGCGCTATGCGGCGGTGACGGACAGGGAAGCGCTGCATGCCGTGGATCTCCTTTGCAGGCTGGAGGGAATCCTGCCGGCCCTCGAATCGGCACATGCGGTGGCTGAAGCTGTGAAGATCGCTTCCCGCTTGCCGAAGGACAAGGTGGTGCTGGTATGTCTGTCCGGTCGGGGAGACAAGGATGTGGGTACCATCCGGGATGCATGGGGAGGGAAGGCGCATGCATCGTTTGAAGACGTCGTTTGAAAAACCCGGAAGCCGGGTCATCCCGTTTTTGATGGCGGGGGATCCGGATCCGGGCACCACGCTGGAATTGATGCGGCTGCTCGCGGAAGAGGGGGTGACCGCCATTGAACTGGGGGTTCCGTTTTCCGATCCGGTGGCGGACGGCCCCGTGATCCAGGCCGCATCCGGACGTGCGCTTGACCGGGGCGTCCGGTTGCCGGACGTGTTTCGGCTCGGGAGATCTTTTCGCGAAAGCGATCCCGACACTCCGCTCATTCTCTTCTCCTATGCCAATCCGATCTATTGTCACGGTGTGGAGCGGGCGGCGGAGGAATCGGCCGCTTGCGGCTTTGACGGATGGATCATTCCCGATGTGCCTGTGGAAGAGAGCGGACCTTGGAAAAAGGCGGCGGAAAGTCGGGGGTTGGCCCTGATCCCCCTTGTGGCTCCCACGTCGTCGGAGCGGATTCGCCGCATCGTCGCGGAAGCATCCGGGTTTGTATACTGTGTGTCTTCCCTCGGAACGACCGGTGTCAGGTCCCGGTTTGACGACCGTCTGGAGCGGACGGTGGCGGCGGTGAAAGACACGGTGCCCTTGCCGGTGGCGGTCGGGTTCGGGGTTTCCGGGAGAGAACAAAGCCGGCGGATCCGGGAGTTTGCCGACGCGGTGGTGATAGGAAGCGCGCTCGTCAAGCGAATCCACGATGCTCGGTTTCTTCTGTCCGAAGGTTCGAAGCGACGGGAAGCCATGGAGGCGATTCGGGCATTTGTCAGAGAAGTCAAATCAGAGTAAGATAGAGGCAAAAAGGTCGCGAGAGGAGACCCGTTCATGAAGCCGAAATCAACCGTGCAAGGCTTGCCTGTCTATCAGCCGGGAAAACCCCTGGAAGAAGTAAAACGGGAACTGGGACTCGAACATGTCATCAAACTGGCGTCCAACGAAAACCCGTTCGGCTGTTCCGACCGGGTGTGGCCGGCGCTTTCCGAAGTCAGGGACTCTTTTCATCTGTATCCGGAAGGACTGGCGCCGGAACTCAGGGAGAAACTGGCCGAACACCTGGAAGTGGATCCGCTTCGCCTCATCTTCGGCAACGGATCGGACGAAATCGTGCAAATGATCGGGCGGGCCTATCTGGAGCCCGGTGCGGAATCCGTCATGGCGGAAATCACCTTTCCGCGGTATGAGACTCACACGCGCATCGAAGGAGCCACCGCGGTCAAGATTCCCCTGAAAGACGGAACGCATGATTTGGAAGCGATGCTGGCTGCGGTGAACGAGAAAACCCGTGTGGTGTGGATCTGCAACCCCAACAATCCGACCGGAACCATTGTCGGAAGGGACGAACTCACCGCTTTTTTGGACCAATTGCCCGAACATGTTCTGGTGGTCATCGACGAAGCGTATCACGAATACGTGACGGATCCGTCTTATCCCGACACGGTGTCCCTGCTGGACTATGATCCGCGGATCGTGATTTTGCGGACCTTTTCCAAGATATACGGTTTGGCCGCGTTCCGCGTGGGATACGGCATTGCCCATCCGGACGTGATCCGGGAGCTGAACCGGGTACGGGAACCGTTCAACGTCAACCGTCTCGCCCAGAAAGCGGCGTTGGCCGCGCTGGAAGACCAGTCGTTCGTGTGGTACTGCCGCAATCAGAATCGCCGGGGAATCGATCTGATCACCAAAAAACTGGATGAATGGGGACTTCCTTATTACCCGGCCCACGGAAACTTCATCCTGCTGGAAACCGGCATCCACTCCTCCGAAGTGTTTGAAGACCTGCTTCATCAGGGAGTCATCGTTCGCGCCGGGCATCTGCTCGGTCATCCGAACCACATCCGGGTCACCGTGGGCACGGAGGAGCAAAACGTGCGATTCCTGGAGGCTCTCGAATCCTGCCTGAAAAGAAAAAAACGGCTTTCCTGACGAAACGGATCACATGCCGGACGGTCCGCTTTTTTGGGGCTGTCCGGTCGTTTGTTGTGCAAAAGAAGCGGAGGGATGTTTCATGTTGATCGTGAACCGCCCGAGGCCGTTTGATCTGGTGCTGGCGGTTCCCGGGGACAAATCGGTCTCTCACCGGGCGGTGATGTTGGGAGCGTTGGCGGAAGGAACGAGCGAAATCGAAGGCTTTTTGCCGGGAGACGATTGCTTGTCCACCGTTCGCTGTTTCCGTCAGATGGGAGTGGAGATCGAGCAGGTGACGGAAACGGTGCTCAAAGTGACCGGACAGGGGCCGGAAGGGTTGCGTGAACCGGGCGATGTGCTGGATGTGGGAAATTCGGGCACCACGTTGAGACTGCTCCTCGGCATTTTGGCGGGCTTGCCGTTTTTCTCCACGGTAACGGGGGACGCATCGATCCGCAGAAGACCGATGGGACGCGTGGTGGAACCGCTGCGGAAAATGGGCGCATTCATTGACGGAAGAAACGGCGGTCGGCTCGCGCCCATCGCGGTGCGCGGAGGGCAGCTTCGCGGGATTGAACACGAAAGCCCCGTGGCGAGCGCTCAGGTGAAATCCTGTCTGCTATTGGCCGGTCTTTTTGCCGACGGGGAAACGGTGATCCGGGAACCGGCCCGTTCCCGTGACCACACCGAACGGATGCTGACGGCGTTCGGTGCGGAGGTGGAAACGGAAGAGCGGGGCGTGCGGATTCGCGGAGGTCAGCGGCTGCAAGCAACGAAGGTGACGGTTCCCGGTGACATTTCCTCGGCGGCTTTTCTCTGGGCCGCAGCCTTGATGGTTCCGGGCAGCCGCGTCACGGTCAAAAACGTGGGCCTCAATCCCACGCGAACCGGGATTCTCGATGTGTTTCGTCTCATGGGAGCCGAAGTGACCGTGGAAGAAATCAAGGAGTACGGCGGAGAACCCGTGGGCACCGTCACCGTTTCCGGCGGAAGAGGTCTTGCGGGAGCGGAAATCGGCGGAGGCCTGATCCCGAGGTTGATCGATGAATTGCCGGTGCTCGCCGTGCTTGCCACCCAAGCCGAGGGAACCACGGTGATCCGAGACGCGGAGGAGCTCCGGGTCAAGGAAACGGACCGCATTGAGACGCTGGCCGGGGAACTTCGCAAATTGGGGGCGAGGGTGGAAACCACCGCCGATGGCATGATCATCGAAGGGCCCGTCACGTTGCGTGGAGGGTCGGTATCCGGGCACGGAGATCACCGGCTGGCGATGGCCCTTTCCGTTGCCGGTTTGGCATCCCGGGATCCCGTCAGCGTGTCGCGGACGGAGGCGATCCGGGTGTCATACCCCGGGTTCGAACAAGCGTTGGCATGGATGATGGACGGATGATCGGGACTGATCAGAAAATTGGAAAAAGTGATTGACCTTGTCCACCGGTTTGCATATAATGTGAAGTACAGTATGGTTTCTCTCCACTCCATTCCAATATGATGTCCTGTGCAACCGCTCGGTCTCCGAGCGGTTCTTTTTTTTGCCCGCGGCTCATAAAAGTGAAAGGGAAGGGGGTTGTCTGTCATGCGGTTGATCGGAAGATTTCTTTTGGAGACCGCTTTTGTCACCGGGGCGTTTTTGGTGTTGAAAACTTGGTTTTTCCCGTTGGTGATCAATTGGTGGTTTCCGGATCCCCGCATGGCGGAACCGCTTGTGGAATGGACCGCCGTTCTGGCCGCAACCCTCTTCCTGATCGCGCAGATCGGATTGGGTTCGTCGGGAAAGCATCAGCACGGTCTTGGTCCCCTTCATGCGGCGGCGGCATTTTGGGGTCTGCATCTCGCCATCGGCTTTGTTCCGGGAATCGCCGCATCTTGGCAAAGCTTGCCGGGAGATCCGGTGGCTCGGATCTTTTCGGACATGCCGCTTCCTCCGTTCGGATGGATGATGGTCTGCTTTTTGCTTCAACTTCTCGGTCGGGGCATTCGGATCGTGGATCCGGAAGCGGACCGGTCGATTCGAGCGAAACGGGCCTTGCGGAAATCGGAAGCATCCTGACGGAGTGTCCATCCGGAGATCCCCGGAGATTCCACCCGAATCGGGTCGGTTCGGTGATTATCCGTTAACGGATTCGTCCAAAATGGGAATGAAAAGGGAATCATTTCCAAGGAGGGCGGATCTTTGTGAGGATTGCAGACTGGTTGACGTATGCCGACATCGAACATTTGCGAAGACTGAACCGATTTTACGGAACGGGCGGGGAAAAGATTCATTCCAAACATGAACTCATCGTTTCCCTGCTGCAGGTGATGGGCCGCAAGCCGCCGTTGCGCCGGAACATGGAACAATTAAGCGAAGCCGAACAACGGTTCCTGGAACTGATCGTTCTGGATCCCACGCCGGCGTTCACGATGGAGGAGCTGAAAGCCAAAGCCGCGGCGGCTTCGAACGACGAGGCCGACATGGCACGGGAATTGATCACGGGGGCCGTTTCCAGGGGATGGCTGTTTCCCGGATACTCTCCCCAGACGCAACATTTGTATCACATTCCGTCCGATCTTCGGGAGAGGATGCTCGAATTGTTGTGCGAGCCGTTTGCGGGAGACGTCTCTTCCACGCCTCCGGAGGTATACCGGGACGAACAGGGACAGATGGTGGCCGACTTGGTCCATTTCCTGGATTTTCTGCGGGGGGACATCGTGCGTCTCACCAATGAAGGGGCGATTTGGCGGCAACAGCAAAAACAGCTGTTCAAAACCTTTTTCATCCCCGAGGAGCCGATTTCGGAAAAATCTCCGCGTTTCGGTTTCGGCAGAAAATATCATCTTTATCCGGACCGGTTTTCGCTTTTGTACGATTATGCATGGTATCACGGGTACATATTGGAAGACGAAGAAGGATATTTGTGTTTGACGGACAAGGGAATCGGGAAAATATCAGATACCCTCGATGAAGGAGCATCGATCTTCCGTTTCTGGATCCGACTGTACCGGAAACCCGTCCCTCATCTGCCCGTGGTGATCCGCTGGATCGGTTTGCTCGGTGCAAAGGGATGGATCGGTGTGGACACGGTCAAATCCGCCGTCATGTCATGGATATCGCCGTTCTATTATGAAACCCCGGACAGTCTGTTCGTCAAGATCCTGAAGATGATGTCCCATCTGGGCGTGATCCGGATCGGTTCGGAACAGGGAAGAGACCGATTGACACTGACCGAATCCGGACGGGAGTGGCTTGCCGGAACATCCGCCTTCCGGGAACGCGTCATCGAGGAGGGATTCATTCCCGGTTGAGCCCCGGGAGGAAACAGAGGTTCCGGTGGCGAATTTATCATAAATAAGACGGAAACGATTCCTGCGTTTCTGCCTTTCCTCAATCAAATAGACATAATATTCTTTAAAAGCAGAGTGGAGGGGAAGGATGAGGAGTCAGGTTTCCATCCATGACAAGCGAGAGTTCATTGGCTGGTTTCTCAAACGGTATGAGCTCAGGGTCAAGCCGGCCGCATTTCTGTTGGAGTATTTGGCGGCGGATGACAAATTGCTTGAGCGGCTTCACTTTGTCGATCATGTCCGAAAGCTCCCCAGATCCTTGGTGCTGTCCACGAAGTGCAGCAACATGACACCGTTTCGTTATGTGAAGAACAAACGCATTGAAGCCGATGTGGAAACCGCCTTTTACGATATTCGGAGCAACCCTCTTGAGGACCTGTATGTCGGGCTTTACTACCGAGACCGTGCGACCTGTCCCAAATATGCCGCGGTAATGGAGGGGAATCCCATGGAAAAACATGACGTGGTGCAGGATCATTTGCTCAGTCTGTTTGCGGAGATGCTTCTCGACCGGGCGATCAGGGATTTTCAGGAACGGGATCTGTACAGGCGAATCGATCACGCGCTCTCTCAGAGGGATGAAAAAACTTTTTTACAGCTCAGCGAACAATGGATCAAAATCATGGAGACCCGGAAGTAAATGGGATATGATAAGCTCAGCGGCGCAGCTGGGCTTATTTCTTTGTGTTGAAGCCTTGCTGTCGACCGAAATCCATCATGAACAGGATGAAAGGCATGCGCCTTTGGACCATCGATCACGCTGAATGGCAAAAGGCTGCCCTGTTCGTCGACACGTTGTTGTTGCCGGTTTGTCCTTTTGAGCTCCGGGAAAAGCGGCTGTTCCTGGATGCGGGCAAACGGATGGAACGACTGGCGGCCGCCGTGGAAGCCAAACTGGCCGGAAGAGTGCTTTTGCTTCCGCCCCTGCATTATGTTCCCCGCGACGGGGATGTGTGGAATTCCGTCTTTCAAGGAATACTGGAAGATATCAGGAGTGCCGGTTTTGATTTTCTGGTGATCGTCGGCCACGGATTGCCGGATCCGGACTTTGCGGAAAAGCCGGAGCCTGTCCGGGTTCTCGTGCACCGGCCGGAAGAAGACGCGAGCGTGGAGGAAGCGTCGGAGCGTCTGTACGGAAAGATCCTGGATCTGTGGCAACGATACGGCTGAATGAAACCCTGAATATGGCTGAATTTTGTCGGCTGATGGTCACAGGTGCTTCCTTGACTTTTGAGAAGGCCATTGGCTATCATGGATATGTCCTGGTGAAAGATTCGTTCGTCCTGGCGAAGATTCCGGTCCAAGTGGACGGTTGAAGCCGCATAGAAGGAGGTCGGAGTTGTGAGCAAAAAAGTTTCCCGCCGTCAGTTTTTGACGTACACGCTCGGTGGGACCGCGGGTTTTCTCGCATCCGGAATGCTCTTTCCCATGGTCCGGTTCGCCGCTGATCCGGTCCTGAAAAAGGGAGGCGGAGAGCAGTATGTCAACACGGGTGTCTCCGTGAGCGAGATTACCGATATCCCCAAAGCGGTCAACTTCACCGTGCATGTCAAAGACGGATGGTACGAGCCGGAAGGCGGGGAAAGCAGGACGGCCTGGGTGTTGAAGCTGAACGGCGAAATCGTCGCATTCTCGCCGATTTGCAAACACCTTGGCTGCACGGTCAACTGGGACAGCAATCCCCAGTTCAAAGGCGAGTTCTTCTGCCCCTGCCACTTCGGACGCTATACCAAAGACGGCGTCAACGTTCCCGGCACTCCGCCGGCCAAACCGCTCGACCGTTACAAGGTCAAGGTGGAAAACGGAAAGCTGCTCATCGGGCCGCTGCAGAAGGCTTAATGTCATGGAGATCGGAGGTGTAGCGAATGCTGCGCGCCATTTACGATTGGGTGGACGAGCGTCTGGACATTACGCCGCTGTGGCGGGATGTCGCCGACCATGAAGTGCCGGAACACGTCAACCCAGCGCATCATTTCTCGGCGTTCATCTACTGCTTTGGCGGTCTCACATTTTTCGTGGTCGTCATTCAGATCCTTTCCGGCATGTTCTTGGCGATGTACTATGTTCCGGACATTGTAAACGCTCACCCGAGTGTCAATTACCTGCAAAACGAGATCGCCATGGGCGCCATTGTCCGCGGCATGCATCACTGGGGAGCCAGCGTGTCCATCGTGATGCTGTTCCTGCACACGCTTCGGGTGTTCTTCACCGGAAGTTACAAGCATCCGCGTGAGTTCAACTGGCTCGTGGGCATCCTGATCTTCTTCGTGATGCTCGGCCTGGGCTTCACCGGCTATCTTCTGCCGTGGGACAACAAAGCGTACTTCGCGACCAAAGTCGGCGTGGAGATCGCTGCGTCCGTGCCGGTTCTCGGACCTTACATCGCGTCGTTCCTGCAAGGAGGAGACATCGTTGGTGCGCAGACGTTGGCCCGCTTCTTCGCCCTGCACGTGTTCTTCCTCCCTGCCGCGCTGCTCGGACTCCTGGGCGTACACTTCATCCTGATCCGCCGTCAGGGTATTTCCGGGCCGCTATGATCAACCGCGCGTGAGGAGGGATCCACTTGGCACACAATCACGACGGAAAACAGGTCCATTACGTGGGAGACTCGCGCGTACGTGCGGACCGTCCGCAGCTGTCCCCGCCGGATTATGACCGGTTTCCGGGCAAAACGGAAGCTTTCTTTCCCGACTTCCTTCTGAAAGAATGGATGGTTGCGGTTGTTTTCCTGGTCGGATTCATGACGCTCGTCATGGCAGAGGAGCCGCCGCTCGGTGAACTGGCGGATCCGACGAACACAAGCTTCCTGCCCGTTCCGGACTGGTACTTCCTGTTCCTGTACCAGCTCCTGAAGTACAAATGGGCGGCCGGCGACTTTGTGGTCATCGGAACGGTCATCCTGCCCGGAATCGCATTCATGGCATTGATGCTGGCTCCGTGGCTTGATCGCAGCAAGGAGCGCCGTCCCCACAAACGTCCGGTGGCAACCGGAATCATGCTGATCTCTCTGATCGCGGTTGCGGCGCTCACCTGGGCCGCCGAATACGAGCATGAGATTCAGCTTGAGTCCGCACCGGGCGAAAAGCCGGATAACACCGAAGTCATTGCACAAAATGAGGAAGGTTACGAAATCTACTCCAAAAACGCCTGCATCAAGTGCCACGGTGGGGAGCTGGAGGGCGTGAACGGCCCGAGCCTGCTGGGCATCGGAAACCGTCGCACCGCGGAAGAGCTCACCCGGTACATTGATGAGGGGAAAGGTGCAATGCCTCCGGGAATGTTCCAAGGCAGCGAACAGGAGAAAAAGATCCTTGTGGAATGGCTGCTCAAACAAACGCAGAAATGACGGAAAAACCTGGCTGGCCGGTATGGCTGGCCAGGTTTTGTGTCATTACGGGAAAAGGGGTGTGGCATGCATGAACATCGTGTGGCGAGCTCTGTCCACGAGACGGGACTTTCTTTGGGTGCTTTTTTTTGTCAATTTTCTGGGATCGGTGTACGGATTTTGGTGGTACGGGAACCAATTGGCCGAAACGGAGGCCTGGTGGTGGCCGTTCATTCCGGACAGCCCCACGGCCAGCTCGCTGTTCACATTGGCGATTCTCGCATGGCTCATGAACAGGAGTCATCCTCTCCTGGAGGCATTTGCGGCGGTGACCTTGTTCAAGTACGGCATTTGGGCGGTGGTCATGATTTTTTGGGGAGGCTGGTTGGATCCGGCCCCGATGACGGAGGCCCTGAACTGGCAACATTGGATGCTGATCTGCTCGCATCTCGGAATGGCGCTGGAAGCGCTTTTGTACATGCACGTGATGTCATTTACATGGAAGCACCTGCTTTGGGTGGCCGCATGGACATTGACCAACGACGCGCTGGATTACGGGGTGGACATTCATCCTTGGCTGTCTCCCTATCTGGAACCGTATGATCATCTTGTCGGTTGGTTCACCTTGCTTCTTTCCCTCACGTCTTTGTTGCTGTTCGCCGCGCTTTCGATGCTGCGTGCATCGTCCCGTGAGAATGTGTTCCGCACCGAATGAATGGGTTCGATTCTTCTTTTGGAACCGCTTTTTCGCATAAAAAGCCGGACAACCCGAATACATTTGGACAAAGAGGTTTTGCGGAGGCGATGGGTTGTGGGCAAGGGTTGGTCCGGAGGACTTCTGTTGTTGGTGTCCGTTTGGCTGATGTGGGGAAGTGTGCCGGTGGTTGAAGCGGCGACGGAAGCCCCTCAGGAAGCCTTGGAATGGGCGAATTTGGCACGCAAGGTGGAAGAACTCGTGATCCGGGGAGATCTTGTGTCCGCCCGTGACCAGTTGGCCGTTCTTTCCCGCCGGTTCTCAGGGGCCGATTTGTCCGGAAAACACCTTCATGTCGATGCCATCCATGCTTTGTCCGGAACATTGTTGGAAATGGAGCGGCAACTGAACCGGGTTCGCCCGGATGAAACCGGTCTCCTCCGGACCGCCCGGCAGTTGGTGATCGCGTTTGATGCTGCGGCTCACCCCCACCAGCCTTTGTGGAAAGAGTCTTATGACACGATCAGGAAACACTCGGAAGCGCTCTTGCTTCCGATCCGGATGCAAAGGCGGGAGGCATACGACACGGCTCTCGAACGGTTGGAACAAGAGTATCGGTTGATTCGTCCGGGATTGGTGGTGGCCAAAAGTCCCGCGGTCGTGTCCCGCATGGATTCGTTGATGGCTTTTCTGAAAAAAGCGCAAGACTGGAAGGAGATCCGGTACGCGGCGGATCAGTGGCTCGCTTTGCTTCAACCCCTGTTCTTCGGTACGGAAAAAGAAGTGATGGCCGTGGTGACGGGATGGGATGAACGGGTCACCTGGAGGTTTGCCCTGTGGCTCGGGATGCTCACCGCCACCGCCTTGACTTGGGCCAGTTGGAACAAATACCGGCAAACCGTCGCATCAGGCGGAACCGGATAAAAACACCCCGTTTCCCGGGAGTCCCGGAAACGGGGTGTTTTGACGGTTCATTCTTTTTCCGCGGAAACTTCGTCGGGGTTGTCGTATGTGAAACCTTCTCCCTGCACGTCCCGGGTATCGTGAACCACCACGAACGCGTAAGGGTCCGTTTTGTTGATGATCCGCTTCAACTTGGGAAGCTCGTTCGGCGCGACGACCGCATACAAAACGTCTTTCTCCTGTCCGGTATATCCTCCGCGTCCCTTGAGCAAAGTGACTCCGCGGTTCATCTTCTGGGTGATGGCCCGGGCCAGTTCGTGCGGACAATTGGAAATGATGGTGGCCGCTTTGGAGGCGTTCAGCCCTTCCACCACGAAGTCGACCACGCGGGCTCCCACAAAAACCGCCACCAGCGTGTACATCGCTTTGTTGATGCCGATCAGGAAGACGGAACATCCGATGACGGCGAAATCAAACAGGAACATGGTTTTCCCGATGCTGAGACCGAACCATTTGTTGGCCAATCGGGCGATGATGTCCACGCCGCCGGTGGTGCCGCCGACGCGAAAGATGAGGCCGAGCCCCAGACCGACCATCACACCGGTGTACAGGGCGCAGAGAAGGAAATCTTCCACCGGCCCGGTCCATTGGTGTCGAAGGAATTCGGTGAGGCTCAGCATCAGGGTCAGCGCGTTGATGCCGATGACGGTATAGATGAAGGTCCGCTTGCCGAGTTCGCGCCAACCGATGATGAGCAGCGGAATGTTCAGCGTCCATATGACAATCCCGACATCCCAGCCCAGCCAGTAGTGAACCAACAGGGCGATGCCCGTAAGGCCCCCTTCCGCCAGTTGGGCGGGAATGGCGAAGTAATTGATTCCGACGGAGAAGATCAGCGCGCCCAAGAAAATGGCCGCGATGTTTTTTGTGTGATTGAGCAGTTTCCCCTGTTTCATGTTCGTTCGCCTCTTTGTCTGCAAATATCCTCATCTATCATACATCCTTCCATTTGCAGGATCAATGAAAATGCGGTAAAGCATGACCGTGGCACCGTGTGTCCAACATTCACTGGAGCGGTCAATTCCGGAACATCATGTTTGATCGCAAGCAAACGCTTCTGTCTGTGGTTGCGGCGATCCGTCGGAAAAAAGGGGTTCTCCGAATCTCCGTGAACCGACGGTTCAAGCTGTGGGGCGGGGCATTGTTTTTTTCTGCTTCCATCGGTTAACATGATAGAGAATATGGAGGGTGATGGCTGCATGGCAGGCAAGACGTTGAGCGACATTCAGCAGGAAGTGCATGAATACATCAGCCAGTTCAAGGAAGGGTATTTCAAACCGTTGTCCATGTTGGCCAGAATGACCGAAGAGGTCGGCGAACTTGCCCGGGAAGTGAATCACTTGTACGGAGAAAAGCCGAAAAAACCCGGGGAGAAGGAAAATACCGTTTCCGGCGAGCTGGGAGACATTTTGTTCATCGTGGTTTGTTTTGCCAATTCGTTGGGGATCAGTCTGGAAGAAGCTTTTGATGAAGTGATGCAAAAATACCGGACAAGGGATGCCAACCGGTGGACTCGCATCGAAAAACCGTAAGACGTCGGTCATCATAAGCGGCAAGAATGGCAGCAAAGGGGTATGCATCATGGCGATTCGTGTGATTGTCGCGGGTGCCAGCGGCAGAATGGGACAAGAAGTCGTGAAAATGATCCGCAATGAAGACAAAATTCGTTTGGTGGGAGGGGTGTCGCGTTCCCGAAAAGGGGAGGATGCCGGCGAAGTGGCAGGGGTCGGGCCGCTCGGCGTGACGTTGGTCGGGTCGGTCGAAGAAGCTCTCAAGCAGACCGAGGCGGATGTCCTGGTGGATTTGACCGTTCCTCACGCCGTCAAGGCACACATGGAACTGGCCATCCGTGCAGGAGTTCGGCCGGTGGTGGGAACCAGCGGATTGTCGCGGGACGATTTGAACGGAATCGCGCGCCTGTGTGCCGAAAGGGGAGTGGGGGCCATTGTCGCACCCAATTTCGCCATCGGGGCGGTGCTGATGATGATGTTCGCCCGGAAGGCGGCACAATACCTGCCTCACGTGGAAATCATTGAATCCCATCATGACCGGAAACTGGATGCACCTTCCGGTACGGCGGTGAAAACCGCGGAAATGATCGCCCAAAACCGTCCGGAATTCCGGCAGGGACATCCGGATGAAGAGGAGTGGATCGACGGCGCTCGCGGAGCGTTTGTGCAAGGCTTTCGCATTCACAGCGTGCGATTGCCCGGCCTGGTGGCCCATCAGGAAGTTTTGTTTGGAGGGCATGGACAGCTGCTGACGATCCGTCATGACTCGTTCAATCGCGAGTCATTCATGCCGGGAGTGAAACTGGCCATCGAAAAAGTGTTGCAGCTGGACGGCCTCGTTTACGGTTTGGAGAACATTCTCGAATGACATGGGGGAAGAATCGGATCGTGAAAAAGGAGACACCCCGTTTTCCCATTTTGACCGGTGAAACGCCGCTTCAACCCCTGCGGCGTTTTTCGGAGCATGCCGGAGCGGAAATCTGGATCAAACGCGATGATCTGACCGGGATCGGTGTGGGTGGAAACAAACTGCGAAAGTTGGAGTTCCTGCTGGGGGAAGCATTGGATCGCGGATGCGATCTCGTGCTTACCGGAGGAAGTCCGCAGTCCAATCACGCCAGGCTGACTGCAGCGGCGGCGGCTGCCGCCGGACTGAAAGCGCGGCTTCTGTTTGCGGGACGGCGAACGGGTCCCATGCAGGGGAACCTTCTTCTCGACCGGATTCTGGGGGCCGAGGTGATCCTTACCGGCAAGTACGGAACGAAAGGATTGCTGGAGGCCATGGAGGAAGAAGCGGAAAACGCCCGCTCCGCCGGTCTGAACCCGTACGTGATTCCCGTCGGCGGATCAACCCCGGTCGGGGATTGGGGGTATGTGCTGGCGTGGCGGGAACTGGAGAGCCAACGCGAACGAATGGGCATTCCGCCCTTTGATGAAATCGTGGTGGCGCTGGGTACCGGCGGAACGCTGGCCGGCCTCTGGATCGGGGGTTTCCTGGACGGATCGAAGACACGCCTGACCGGGATCAGCGTTTGGGAAACGAAAGAACGGGCGATACCCGAACTCCGCGGGCATGCGGAGAATCTGGCTGCCTGGATCGGTGTCACACCGCCGCCGGATGAATCCGGAGTGGAGGTGGATGACCGATTTTTCGGGCCGAAATACGGGGTCCCTTCGGAAGCCGGCAATGCCGCCATCCGGTTGCTCGCCAGAACGGAAGGGATCTTTGCCGATCCGGTGTACACGGGAAAAGCGCTGGCCGGGATGCTGGAACGAATCCGGAGGGGAGAAATGGCCGGCAGACGGATCCTCTTCTGGCACACGGGGGGATTGCCGGCTGTTTTTGCGCATGCCGCTTCTTTTGAGGAGGATGATGGATCGTGAACATCGCATTGATTGCGCACGACCGGATGAAAGAGCAAATGATCCGGTTTTGCCTCGCCTATGAACCGATCCTGCGCCGGCACAGTCTGTTTGCGACGGGTACCACCGGAACGCGGGTCATGGAAGCCACGGGCCTGAACGTGCGGCGGTTTCTGTCCGGCCCGCTCGGCGGTGACCAGCAGATCGGTGCCCTTGTGGCGGAAGACCGCATGGATCTCATCCTGTTTTTCCGGGATCCGCTCACGGCGCAGCCTCATGAGCCGGACATTTTGGCTCTGCTTCGGCTGGCCGATGTGCACGACATCCCCGTGGCCACCAATCTTGCTTCCGCGGAAATCCTGATCCGGGCGGTGGAGCGGGGAGAGCTTTCCTGGAGGGAAAGCAAAAACGAACGCTGAAGGAACCAACTGAGGGAAAGAGGGAGCACCGTGGAAGGCACAAATTCGGTCGACATTCTGGCTTTCGGTGCCCATCCGGATGATGTGGAAATCGGAGTGGGCGGCATCTTGGCGAAGCACGCCGCGGCGGGCTTTTCCATCGCGATTTGCAACCTGACCCATGCCGAACTTTCATCGAACGGCACCGTGGAAATCCGCAAAATGGAAGCCAAACAGGCGGCACGCATTCTGGGTGTGCGAAAGTTGATCAATCTCGGATTTCCCGATCGGGGACTGCGCGGAGACAGGGAAGAGGTGCTGAAGATTGCCCAGGTGATCCGCCAGCTCAGACCCAAAATCGTGTTGTCTCCGTACTTTGAAGATCGCCATCCGGATCATGTGATGACCAGTCGATTGGTGAAAGATGCCGTGTTTGACGCGGCGATCCGCAAAATCCGCACCCCCGGTGACGAAGCACCGCATCGCGTTCCGCAGGTGTACCATTATTTCATCAATGACATCCATCCGGCGGATGTCATCGTGGACATCTCGGACTTTTACGAAATCAAGGTGAATGCGATTCTGGCATACCGGAGCCAGTTTGATCGTCAGTCGGGGGAAGTCTCCACCCCGTTGAACAATCCCGCGTATCTGGCGATGATCCGGGGGCGGGATCAACTTTGGGGACAGCAGGTGGGCAGCATGTACGGAGAGGCGTTGGTCAGTCCCAGACCCATTCGCCAATCCCTGCTGTTGCCCGCGCAGTTCCGGGCTCTTCCGCCCGGCAAATTCTGATCGGAGGTCTTTTCATGCGCATCGGAATCACCTGTTATCCTTCCCACGGCGGATCCGGCGTGGTGGCCACCGAACTCGGCAAACTCTTGGCCGAACGGGGGCATGACATTCATTTCATCACGTATGACATGCCGTTCCGCTTGGGCAGGTTCCACCAGAACATCCGTTACCACGGCGTGGAGGCCAATCGATACGCCGTTTTCAAATTTCCTCCTTACGATCTGGCATTGGCCAGTCGGATGGCTCAGGTGGCCAAGGCTTACCGGCTGGATTTGCTTCATGTGCATTATGCCGTTCCTCATGCCATCGCCGCCGTGTTGGCCAAACAGATGGTGGGGGATCATCTCAAGGTGGTGACCACCCTTCACGGAACGGACATCACCGTGCTCGGCGAAGATCCCGGCCTGAAAGACGTGATCTGTTTCGGCATCTCAAGGAGCGATGCCGTGACGGCCGTGTCCGATTCGCTGGTTCGCCAGACCCGGGAGTTGTTCTGTGTGGATACTCCGATCCGGCGCATTTACAACTTTGTGGATTCCCGGGTGTACTATCCCAAGGACATGTCGTCTCTGCGTGACAGGTACATTTACCCCGGAGAGCGGCTTCTTCTTCACATCTCCAATTTCCGGCCGGTAAAAAGACCGATGGACGTGATCGAGATCTTTCACAGGGTGAACCGGGAAATTCCTTCCCGTCTTCTGTTGGTCGGGGAAGGCCCGGAATTGCCGAAAGTGATGGAGAGGGTCAATGAGTTGGAGTTGCAGGACAAAGTGATCTTTTTGGGGAACCAGGATGAGGTCTCCCAACTGATTTCCCTGGCGGACCTTCTCCTGCTTCCTTCGGCCAAAGAGAGTTTCGGTCTTGTGGCATTGGAAGCGATGGCCTGCGGGGTTCCGACCGTTGCATCCAACATCGGGGGCATTCCCGAAGTGGTGGAGGACGGCGTCACGGGATTCCTGTCCGAGGTCGGAGACGTGGAAAAAATGGCCATGGACGCCGTCCGACTGCTCAAGAACGAAGCATTGGCCCGACAATTTTCGGAAGCCGGTCTCCAGCGGGTGAAGACAAAGTTTTGCGGTCTGCGAATTGTGAAAGAATACGAAGAGTTGTACCGGGAAGTGCTTGAAGGGAAACGGGAGTGACATCGGAGTGGACACACGGAAACAGGCGGCGCTTGAAGTGATCAGGACGTTGGAAAGCACGGGTCATCAAGCGTATCTGGTGGGCGGTTGCGTGCGTGACCAATTGCTCGGCAGAGTACCCGGTGATTACGATGTTGCGACGGACGCCCGTCCGGAACGGGTCCGCGAATTGTTTGAAAGATCCATTCCCACCGGCCTGAAGCACGGAACGGTGACGGTTCTGATGAACGATCTTCCGGTGGAAGTGACCACGTTCCGGGTGGAAGGGGAATACAGGGATCATCGCAGGCCGAGCCGCGTTGAATTCGTGGGGTCACTCCGTCAGGATCTTGCCAGAAGGGATTTCACCATCAACGCCATGGCCATGGACGGCAGCGGTCGGCTCATCGATCCGTTCGGGGGCCTGAAGGATCTGGAAGCGGGGCTCATCCGGACTGTCGGAGATCCGTGCGAACGTTTCGGGGAGGATCCTCTCCGGATGTTGCGGGCCGCCCGCTTTGCGGCCCAATTCGGTTTCCGGTTGGATTCGAAGGCCTGGACGGCGATCGAACGGATGTATCGGGAGTGCCGGCATCTGTCCGTTGAACGGGTCACGTCGGAAATCGGCAAAATGTGGAAAGCGGAGCGGGTGGAACCGGGCATCGAAGTATTGTTCCGAACCGGCCTGATCCGCGGGCTGCCTCCGTTTCTTCGCTGGGAATCGGATGTCTCCCTGACGCCTGAACTCGTGAAACCGTTTGATCTGAGTCGGGATCCTCATCTTCGATGGACATGGCTTCTGTGGGTGTGCGGAACCCGTCCGGAAGAGGCCGGATCCAGGCTTCGTCAACTCAGAATGTCGGGCGACGACATCAAAACCATCTGCACATGCATGGAATTGGGCGGGAATTGGCGTGCCGTCGGGGAACATGAAGGGAAAGAAATGCTCCTCACCCACTCCTTGCAAGAGATACTGGACGCACGGAAGCTGGCCGTGTGGATCCGCGGATGTGAAGACGTCGAGCCGAATGATGCCGCATGGACCCGATGGAACGAGGAAATGCCGGTGAAATCGGTCAAAGATCTGCCCGTGGACGGCACGGCTCTGATTCGCCGCACGGGTCTTCCTCCCGGGCCGTGGGTGGGCAGGGTGCTTCGCGAACTCACCCGTCGGACCGCACTCGGTCTGATTCCTTGCGACGAAGATGCATTGTTGAAAGAAGGGGCTGAACTTGCAGTCGATTCGACATGACATTGTGCGCCTGTTGATCGAACACAAGGACCGTTTTTTGTCCGGTGAGGAATTGAGCCGCCTGGCCGGTTGCAGCCGCGCGGCCGTCTGGAAACACGTGGAGGATCTCAGGCGGGAGGGGTACGAAATCGAAGCCCGGCCGCGCAGCGGATACCGGCTTGTCCATCGACCGGATCGGATCGCTCCGGAAGAGATTTTGCCTCATTTGACCACCCGGAGCTTCGGAAGGGAGATCCGGTACGAACCGACGACCCCTTCCACCCAGATCCTTGCCCGGAAGTGGGCGAGGGAGGGAGCGGCGGAAGGTTCTCTGGTCATCGCGGAAGAACAGGTCCAGGGCAGGGGAAGAATGGGACGGAGCTGGCATTCACCTCCGCGTGCGGGGATCTGGATGAGCCTGATCCTTCGGCCGCCCATCCCGTTGGCTCAAGCCCCCCATCTCACATTGCTTGCTTCGGTGGGGGTCTGCCTGGGAATCCGGGAGTTCACGGGCTTGCCGGTCACCATCAAATGGCCCAATGACCTGCTCATCCATGGAAAAAAAGTGTGCGGCATCCTGACCGAACTGCGGGGAGAACAGGACCGGATCGATCATGTGGTGCTGGGAATCGGCATCAACGTCAATGCACGGGAAGAACACTTTCCCCCCGAATTGAAACCGATTGCCACTTCGCTGGCCGTGGAGGCGGGCGGTGAGTTTCACCGCGCTCCTCTGTTGGCGGCGATCCTGAAGCAACTGGAAGATGTGTATCACCTGTATTTGCGGGAAGGGTTTTCTCCGGTACGTGAAGCCTGGGAACGGGCGGCGGGAATGTTGGGACAGGAAGTGACAGCGAAAACTCCGCAGGGAACGGTCATCGGTGTGGCCGAGCGGTTGAACGATCAGGGGGCCTTGCTGATCCGAACCCAAGGCGGTGAGGTGGCGGTATACTCCGCGGAAATCGAAGTTCCTTGAAAAGCAAACAAACCGGCTGATCCCGGAAATCAGCCGGTTTTTTGTGTGAAGCGGTGCGGGCGAATGCGTCACTCCGACCGCCGACAAGTGTCGGTGATGACGGGTCGGGACTTCCCTTTAGCCGGATTCGCGGCCCAATATCCGTCGCAAGGCCGGTTCCAACTCGGGATGACGGAACGTGTAGCCCTCGTCCAGCAATTTCTTCGGCAATACGGGATTGCCTTTGAGCAACAGTTCTTCACCCATTTCCCCGAACAGAAGGTGGATCGCGAAAGCGGGAACCGGGAAGAGAACGGGTCTTTCGAGCACTTTGCCCAGCGTTCGGACAAACTCTTCGTTGGTGACCGGACGGGGAGCGGTCATGTTGACCACGCCGGAAACGGTTTCCCGTTCCATCAGGAATCGAAGGATGTGGGGAATCTCTTCAATCGAGATCCAACTCATCACCTGCTTTCCGTGGCCGATTTTTCCTCCCAGTCCCATGCGGTACACGGGGAGCATTTGCTTCAGGGCTCCCCCGTCCTTGGAAAGCACGATTCCAAAGCGCAAAAGTACGGTGCGGATGCCGGCCTGGATCGCCGGTTGTGTCGAGGCTTCCCATGGTTGGATCACCGTGGGAAGAAACCCGTCTCCCAACGAGTTGGATTCATCCGATACCAAATCGTATTGGTGGGTGAGACCGATTCCGGATGCGGAAAGGAACACCCGGGGAGGTCGTTTCAATGAAGCCAGCGTGTCTGACAGCAGGGTGGTGCCCTTGACCCGACTGGAGAGTACCTGTTCCTTGTGTTTGCGGGTAAATCTTCCGTTGATGCTCTTGCCGGCCAAATGGATCACGGCATCCATGCCTTCCAGAGCGTCCCGGTCAATCACTCCGCGTTCCGGATCCCACAACGAGTGTCTGCATCGGGGATCTCCGGCCCCCGGCTTTCTGACCAGCAGCAGCAAATCGTGTCCGTCTTTCAGAAACGCATTCACCAAGCAAGTTCCGACCAGTCCGCTGGATCCTGTGATGGCAATCCGCAATGTCCATTCCCCCGATGATGAAGGTGTCACTCTCATTTTCGGAAAAATGGTTTTGATTTTCAATCAAAAAACCAACCCCCGTCCCATATGAGGGCGGGGGTTGGCGGATCGGAACACGTCACAAAAACGCGATCACTTTTTTCAGGATTCTGATCGAATCAATGTTGATGGGAAATTCGGCCACCGTCCGGTCGCTTCGTTTGTCAATCAAATCCACGTAGTTGTCATAGAAATGAACGCGCAACCGGTACTGCTCGTTTTCCCAAAGCAGTTCCGTGGTCGGATTGCCCAGTTCCCGGTAGGCCAACAGCTGTTTCAGGATGTCCATCAGATACTCCGGGCTTCCCATGGGGACCAGACTTGCCAGGATTTCCTGGGACTCCTTCTCATAGGCCACCGCCCGGAGGTTGTTGATTTCGATCTTGTATTTATCGTCTTCCCAAACCAGGGTCTTGAACAATGTACATCACCTTCCAGGGCAGTCATTCCGGACAGGGCACCAAAAAACAAAAGCCCCCTGTTTCCGGTCTGCAAACGGAGTGGGCCAAGAGACTGGATGGACTGGTTGGGCGAAAAAAGTTCAGTTCCTTTTGTCATTAATACATAATTTCGCAGAAAAAGTAAAGACCCCTTTTGCAGGTTCCGGCAAAAAAGGATCATGAAATTCTCGGTTTCAACGGGCTGCCGGGCTGAAAGGAGTCGAGCGGAATCCGGCGGGTGCAGCGGGTACATGCACCATTCAATAACAAAGAATACTTGATTGCCGGACTGATCTGAGACGATAATTGATGATGATCAATTACTCTTGTTTTGGAAACCGTGTCGATGATCCCTGATCGGAGGGCAAGGAGGATCGAAGGATGTCCAGACGGAAGGAAGTTGACGTACATCGTCTGTGGGTGACATTTCCCTACACGCTGTTGTGGAGGCTGGAGAATCTGGCGGATCGGCTTGAAAGCAAGGAGGGAACCCGGCTCCCTTTAAATCAGCTGATTCGCAGGGCAACCGTGGAACTTTTGGAACGGGAAGGAATCCCGCAACCGACCGAAGAGGAACTGGCAGTGTACTTGGAGGAGGTCAAGGAAAGATCCGCCAAGTACACTCGCAAAGATCGCAGGAAAGCCGAATGAGAAGATTGGTGACCAAAAACCGCACTTGACGGGCATTGGAGGGATCCCCTCCAATGCCCGTTGTTGATGAATCATTCAGTATCTGTAGACATCAATCAATCCCTCAAAACGATAGTTTGGCCAGCTGTCAACAATGTCCACATAATACGTTCCGGCTTTCATGTTGGTGAAATAGACAACTCCTGAGGCGAAGCTTTTGTATGCCGTGCAATTTCCGGTTGACGCATTGCACAGACGAACGGACAGGGGAGAGAAATCATCTTGTGGAGATTTCACCCCGTTATTGATGTTGATGCGATCAACAGCCCAAATGGAGAGCTGCACGTTCGGTTCCGATGAAGTGGTGGAAAGGGTGAAATCCCATTTCCCGTCTTCCGTTTGCCAATATCCAGATCCCAGATACGACGCTGCAAACGCCTCTGCTCCAAAGAACATCCCGAATGCCAGCATGAACGCCCCGAGCGATACGACCAGTTTCTTGATCATCGATGGTCCCTCCTTCGGATTCTCGGGAAGCATCATCTTTTGCTCGAGAAGTCGGTCGTCTTTTGGTGGGTCCCCCGGTTGTTGATTCAGACCAAATGTTTGGTACGATTTAATTTTAACATATACTTGAATTGACAACAACCGGATTTTTTAGAAAAAATAATAAAAAGAAAAATTCAAACAAAACAGATTCAGCAGTTGATGTATCGTACGCGAAGAAACATGGGTTTGGATGGTGATGGATCTTGTCATTCATGTTCCGTTTCGTATGAAAATGAAAAAATCATTCAGGATGCAGATGAATTGTGTGCGGCCGGAATCGTCATCAGGAGGATTGTGTGTGTGATTATTTCAAATTTCATCATTGCGGACTCTCTGCTCCATCTTCACGACGGTTTCTGTACATGGCTCTGTCGTTTCGCGGTCAGTGGGTTCTGCGGGAGGAGATCCCCGCGGGAAAAGTGGAGAACGATGAGCAGCCTGAATCTGCGGTCTTGCGGGAATTGCGTGAGGAGACCGGTTATACATCCGACACGGTCCCCTTGAAACTGGGCACCTTTTATACGAATCCCGCCGTGTCGAACAATACGATCACCACCTTTTTGCTCAGGGATTGTTATCGAGTCGGCGAGCAAAGGTTGGATCCCGCCGAACACGTGGAATGGTTGGTGATTCCGGTGTCAGAGTTCGAGAAAATGATCAGGGAGGGAAGGATCCGCCGGTTGTTCACCGTGTTTGCATACAACTTGGCGAAAAGCTTCCTGAAATGACCAGGCACCGTTGTCGCTGCGAAGATGCATTTCTCAGTCGGGACCGGGTTGCGTCATCGGAGCAGGCACACAACTTATTTGCAAATAAGGTAAACAAGTTTGCACCGCAAACAAATATCCGCACTCATGATGAAATCCGGCCAGTGATCGCCGCCACGCGGATATTTTTAACTCAGTAAAGTATTCCATTGCATTTTTGTCAAAAATTCGATAACCTGAAGGAGGGCGGCAGGCGACATCCAGTTTCTGGAGTTGCACTGGTTTCAAACGCCTGAAAAACCTTGGAATGAATTTTTTGATTCTGCTTCGAGCCGAAGGGACGGAGACAGAGGTGACCATGTCGATGGCGGCAGCGCCTTTCAGTCCCCTTTGTGACTGGAAGGTGCTTTGTTTTTCTCTGTATCCCCGTCCTCACTTCAAGGAGGAGGGAACATCCGTGAAGCGTGTGACGACCCGAACGCTGATGCGCATGAAACAGGAACAAGAACCGATCGCCATGATCACGGCCTATGATTATCCGACGGCGAAAATCGCCGAGGAGGCCGGGGCTGACATTTTGTTGGTCGGCGATTCGTTGGGAATGGTGGTGTTGGGATACGACTCCACCATTCCGGTGACTTTGGAAGACATGTTGCACCACACCAAAGCGGTGACCCGGGGGGCCTCGCGGGCGATGGTGGTGGCGGACATGCCGTTCATGACCGCTCATTTGTCCGGAGACGAGACGCTTCGCGCGGCTGCCCGTCTGATGCAGGAGGGCGGGGCGTACGGTGTGAAGTTGGAAGGCGGAGAAACCGTCTTGTCCAATGTGGAACGGTTGGTTTCCGCCGGAATCCCGGTGATGGGACATCTCGGCCTCACCCCGCAATCGGTCAATCAGTTGGGCGGTTACCGGATCCAGGGGAGAGATGAACAGGCGGCCAGAAAGCTGCTGGAAGATGCCAAGCGGCTGGAGGAGGCGGGGGTCTTCTCGCTGGTGCTGGAGTGCGTGCCGGAAGAGCTGGCGCAGTTGGTGACCGAACAACTGTCCGTGCCGGTCATCGGAATCGGGGCGGGGCGGCATTGTGACGGACAAGTGCTGGTGTATCATGATTTGTTGGCCATTCCCGGCGGTTGGCATCCGTCTTTCGTGAAGGTGTACCGGGAAGCGGGCCGGGTGATGCGTGAGGGCATTTCCGAATATGTGCGGGAAGTGAAAGAACGTCGTTTTCCGGAAGAGGGCCATTTCACCCGTGTGACGGGAGAGTGGCTGACGGATCTGTACGGTGGAAAAAAGGAGAAAGAGACGAATGAAACTCATTGATACTGTCCGGCAACTCAGACGGGAATTGAAACCTCATCGCGCGCGGACGGTGGGCTTCGTCCCCACGATGGGGTATCTGCATGAGGGGCATCTCAGCTTGGTGAAACGCGCGAAGGCGGAGTGCGACGTGGTGGTAATGTCCATCTTCGTCAATCCTCTTCAATTCGGCCCCAATGAAGATTTTGACCGGTATCCCCGGGATTTGGAGAGGGATGCGGCACTGGCCCGGGAAGCGGGGGTGGATGTTCTTTTCCATCCTTCCGTCCGGGAGATGTATCCCGAACCGATGTTGACGCGGGTGGAAGTGAGTGAAATCACGGATCGGCTGTGCGGAGTGTCCCGTCCCGGGCACTTTGCCGGGGTGGCCACGGTCGTGACGAAGCTCTTCAACATCGTTCAACCGGACCGGGCTTATTTCGGCTTGAAAGACGCCCAGCAAGTGGCGGTGATCCAAAAAATGGTCCGGGATCTGCATATTCCGGTGGAAATCGTTCCGTGCGAGACCGTTCGCGAGCCGGACGGATTGGCGATGAGTTCGCGCAACGTGTATCTGTCTCCCGAAGAACGCGAAAAGGCACGGATCCTCAGCCGTTCGCTGTTTGAAGCCCGTGACGGATGGTCAAGCGGCGAGTTGGACACCCCGGAAGAGATGACGGAATTTGTCCGGAAGAGAATTTCCTCGGTACCGGACGCGGACATCGATTATGTGGAGACGTGGAGTTGGCCGGATCTCAAACCCCTCGGTACGCTGCACGACGGGAAATTCATCGTGGCGGTGGCCGTAAGGTTCGGGAAAACCCGGCTGATCGACAACTTGCTGTTTGACGCAAAGGAGGAACGATGAGAGATGTTTCGCACCATGATGAAAGCGAAGATCCATCGCGCCACCGTCACGGAAGCCAATCTGAATTACGTGGGCAGCATCACCATTGATGAAGAAATCCTCCGGATGGTGGACATACTGCCCAACGAAAAGGTGCAAATCGTCAACAACAACAACGGAGCCCGTTTTGAAACCTACGTGATCCCCGGGGAAAGGGGAAGCGGCGTCATCTGTCTCAACGGGGCGGCGGCGCGACTCGTCCAACCCGGAGACAAAGTGATCATCATTTCCTATGCCATGATGGACGAATCCGAGATTCGCGCCCATCGTCCCAAAATCGCCATCATGGATGACGATAACCGAGTGGTTCAGTTGATCGGTGAAGAAGAGCACGCCACCGTTTTGTGACGGGCAAGCTCTTTTCCCGACGGTCGGACGGCCGGTCCGTTTTCCGCCTGTCCGGTTTTCAAATGCATCCACACTCTTGGCCCTCCCGGGTTTGTCCGGGAGGGTTTTGTTTTGGAATGAAGCGGTTCCTGCGGGAACATACTTTTCGTGACATGACCGGACGGGCGGAGGGGATGAAAATGTTGCACAATGAGTGGTTGAAACAGATGGACGGTCAGCTGCGGGAAATCGAAAACGGTTATCCCGGATGTCCTTCATCGGAAAGACCCAAATGGAGAAAGAAACTGATGCGGCTGAAGGAAGCCTGTGACCGGATGCTTCATGCCTGGGCGTCGGCGGAAGAGCGGATCGCCGCATTGCTGGCGGAGCATCCCGAACTGTCCGAAGAAGCATTGGAGACCGACGAAGTATGGATCAGCGATGCTTCAGTCAGACGGTTTCGGCAGGCACAGGGATATTACGGGCTCACCATGTACAGAGAAGCGGAAAAGCTGCTGGGAAAGCTGGTGGAACATGAGCCGGATTTCCTGTTGGGACGCTTGTATCTTGGATTGACACTGTTCCAGTCAGGAAAAACGGAGGAAGCGGAAACGCAGTTCAGATTGGTGGCGGAAACGGCGGATGCCGCTCCGTTTGTCGGATTTGCGAGACACATGCTCGGATGCGTGGCCGTCAGGACGGGAGACGACCGCCGGGCGATCCGCGAATTTTCCAAGGCAGCGGAACTGTGTCCCGACGACGCGGACAGCCGGTTCAATTTGGGGGCATGCCATTATCGCCTGGGAGAATACCATGAAGCGATTCCCCGGTTTTATGAGGCCATATCTCTTCATGAGGATGATTGGGAAGCGATGTACTACCTTTCCGCCTGTTACCGGGAGGCCCGCCTTTGGGAAAGCGTCATGTTCTGGCGCATGGCCAGTTACGAAAAGGCGAACCATCCCGCCATCATCGAGAGCATTGCTCACGACTGGGAGGAAATGGGGCATCCCGAGGAGGCGCTCAAATGGTATCACCGTCTCCTGGAAGCCGATCCGAAGTGTCCGGGGGCGTATCATGGCATCGCTTGGAATTTGTGGGCAGGCGGAAACCGCGGGGAAGCCTTTATGTGGTTGAAAAAGGGGCTGTCTCTGTTTCCGGACGACCCGGGTCTCCTGTTCACCCACGCATGGCTTTCGCTGTCCGAAGGAGATCTCGACCGGGCAGAAAAATCGCTGGCCAAGTTGGCTGACATCCCGGATCTGGAACCGTTTTGGCTGGCGGCCCGTTCCCGGCTGTCCGCGGATATCGGGGAAACGAGCGGTGCCATTGAAACAGCGGAGCGGTTGATCAACATGGACAAACGGGAGTTCCGGGCCATGGGACATTACCAGAAGGGGAGGATTCTGCTTGAATCCGGAAACACCCGGCAAGCGGCGGATCATTTCCGGATGGCCGGTCAACTGATGCCTCACTGGCGGGATCCTCTGTTTTTTGAAGGCGTTTGTCATCTGGCGGAGGGAAAACCGGAAGTGATCAGAGAGCGTTTGGGGGAACTGATTCCGCTGAAGTGAGGAGTGATGGGACGTGCATACCATGTGGAAAGGCTCCATCAGCTTCGGTTTGGTCAACATCCCGGTCAAGATGTATGCGGCCACCGAAGAAAAAGATGTCAGATTCCGATACCTGCACCGGGAATGCCGGACTCCGGTCAAAAACGTGCGCATGTGTCCCAATTGCGACCGGCAAGTGCCTTGGGGCGAAGTGGTGCGGGGATATGAATACGAAGAAGGAAGATTTGTGGTTTTGGAAGATGAAGACTGGGCGGCCCTTGCCCCGGCGAACAACAAGGCCATAGAAATCATCGATTTCGTGGAGCTCAAGGAGATTGACCCGGTCTATTTCAACAAAACTTACTATCTGGGAGCGCAGGATGCCAACAACAAGGCTTATGCCCTTCTCAGAGAGGCGCTGATTCGCACCGGGAAAATCGGCGTGGCCCGCATCACGATCCGCAGCAAGGAACAATTGGCCGTCGTTCGCGTGTACGGCGATTGTCTCGTAATGGAAACGATTTTCTATCCGGATGAGGTACGGGATGTGAAGCAAGTTCCGTTTGTTCCGGAAACACACGAGCTGAATGAGAAGGAATTGACGATGGCCGTTCAGTTGATCGAACAGCTGTCCGTGCCTTTCGATCCCGCCGCGTACCGGGATGAGTACAGAAACGCGGTGGAAGACGTTCTCCGGAAAAAGATTTCCGATGAAAAAGTGGTGGAAGCACCGGTCCGGAAGACCGAAAATGTGGTCGATCTCATGGAAGCGTTGCAGGCGAGCCTGGATGCCGCCCGGAAAACAAAAACGTCCGGCAGGAAAAAACCGGCCGCCAAAAAGAAAGCGACCTCGTAATAGATGTAAACGCGTTTTGCCCTGGTTCGGGATCCGAAGTGACATCAAGGGGTTTCTTTTTCCGGGATCCAGTATCGAAGCACGGATTCCTGACCGGTGGGGATTTTTTCGGTCAACCGGCCTTCCGCGTCATACCGGTATTCATATTCCTTCCAGTGTTCAACCACCCAATGCCCGTCGCTTGAAACGTTGTCCTCTTTCCGGGCGGGGATTTCCTTCACCGAGACGCGTTCGGTTTGGATTTCGCTCCGGGGAATCATGTCCGCGGGCTTGGCCTGGGATGCCACTTCTTTCGGCAAAACGACCAGCCGTGATCCCGCAATCAGGGAAAGCAGCATGAGGTTGGCGGCCGCGAGCGTGCCGCCCAACATCAATGTCACCCGGTTTCTCATGGGTTCCACCTCCGTCCGAATAGCGGCTCCTATGAATCTTATGTAAGCGTGGACGTGAATATCAGCCGAAAGACGGACGGACGCCGATGAAGGCAAAAACAGACCGCCGGAGCCCGGCGGTCCGTTTCATGTTTGGGGATCCGATCGGCCCTAACCGTCCAACCATACGCCGATCATGACCAAGATCATGTAAGCCACGGCAATTCCGGTCATGCGGATCAAATGGGGGATGACGGGGTTTCCGCGAAACCAGTCGCGGAGCGCAAGGACGGTCATGCCGAGGATTCCGGTCAACGCCACCCAATAGAGCCATCCAAACATGAGGTTCTCCTTTCCTTGTTGTTCAGGGCAGCAAGCCCAGCCAGGCCAGTTTCCCGTTGAGGATCCGAAACTGTCTGACGGTTTCGTCCGTGAGGGATGCCAGGTCTTTCAACCATTTGTCTTCCTTGGCGGTTTGTTCGGACACGGTTCGGGCGACGGGAGAGAGTTGGCGATGGAGGTCGGAGATCGACGCCAATTCTTTGGACATGTTGTCCGCGTGATGATGCCATGTTTCCAGGTTGGCGACGATGCGCTTCTCACTCCCGACCACCCGTGCAATCCCGCTGTTCATGCTGCGGAGAGTTTGTTCGGTTGATTGCAGGTTTTCATTGATGGTTTCCATCAGGTCGGTGGTTCGCGACAGGGAGAGCAGAACCGAATTGGTTTCCTTGGACAGTTCACGGGCCCGTATGATATGTTCGCTCACTCGCTGCACGGTTTGGTTGGTTTGGTTCTGGATCCGGGTTTGCAGAATCATGCCCCAGACAAAGAGTCCGAGAAGAGCGAGTTGCAGCGAAATCCAGATCCATGTGGAAACGGGTTGTTTCATTGCTTTTTCCCTCCGAGTCCGAGAAGCGGAGAAAGGAGTGAGTCGAGCAAATCGGTGATGAGATTTCCGCCTTCTTCCGGCATCTCAGGTTCCAAGAGCCCGGGGATTTCAATCGGAATGGGCAATTTCGGCTTGAGCGGAAGAAGGGATTGTTTTCCGTTTTGCGGTTGATCGGGACTTTTCGGCTTGTCGGGCGGAGCGGGGGGCTCGGTTTTCTTCAAATGGTCGATGGCTTCGGGAATTCTCGAGAAATATTGCATGTTTTCCGCGGATTTGTCCAGTTCCGCAATCAACGAGTCCATTTTCCCGTTCATGCTCTGACTCGTTTTTCCGATGGATCCGGTCAACTCCGACATGGTTTTCATGTGCTTCAATGTCTCGTCCATGTTTTTGACGATGGCATTGCTTTGTCCGGACGCTTTTTGGATTTGTTCGCCCGTTTTCGATTGTTGTTCGATGATCTTGTTCATCCATTCATTGGCGGTGTTGTTTCCGGAATGTTGGCGGTCAAGTTCCTGACGGATGCGTTCATGTGTCTGAAGCTGGGCCCCCAGCAATTGTTTTTGCCGGTCCACCGTCTGCATCCGGTCATTCGCCCTGGCCACTTCCTGATGGAGGAGCGCCGTGTTTTCCGCCATTTTGTTCGTCAGACCGGACAAATTGTCAAAAGCGGAAAGGATGTTGAGCGATGCCAGTTGAGGCAGGAGCTGCTTTTCGGACCATGCCGGGGAGATTGCAAGCAGAATCGCAGGCAGGATCATCCCGGCGCAAAAAACGGCTTTTTTTGCGGAAAATCCCGCAAGCCCGAAGCGGGAGGCGAGTTTCCGCCATTTGCGCAACAGGTCTTGAAGGGGGATCCCCGGGAGATTTTTCATTGCGTGGAACCTCCTTTCTCCGGGATCCAATCCGTTTTTCGGTTGATACTCTTGAGCTCCGAGTTGATGTTCCCTTGGATCGACTTCATGTTCCCCAGCGTGGATTCCACTTTCCGGTGGGCATCTCTCATGGAAGCGAGACGGTTCAATCGGTCTCCGAGCAAGTTCCGGATTTGCTCCAGCTCCCGGACGGTGCCTGCCGTTTGGTCGCCGACACGCGAAACGGTTTGATTGATGGAGGACACCACGGAGTCCAGCCGTTTCCATTCCCGCTCCATGTTCCGGGTTTGATCCAGCAATGTCGTGATTTTCCGGCTCAGCGCCGCCGTTTTTTCCTCCATGTTCCGGATCTGGTCCAGCTGCTCGTTGACTTTTTCCGATTTGCCCGTGGATTCGCGGAGCAGTTGTTCCAGCTCGACCGATTTTTCGGCAAGTCGGGCCTGTACGGACAGACTGAGCCAAGTGTTTCCGACCAACAGGACGAGAATGAGCGTCAACAGAATCCTGAGACCGCCGGAGAAATTCACGGCAGATTCACCTCCGGTGTTTTCCGGTTCATGTTTCGGGCGGCTGCGAGAATTCGCTCAAGATGTTGACGCTCCCGGTCGCTGACCGATGCCAGCCGGGAAAGCAGTTGTTCCAGTTGATTCAGATGCGGGGACATGTCTTCGAGGGCCGTTTTCACTTCATGAAGCCGACGCCCGGAAAGGGCGGATGAGTGTGCCAATTGTACGTTCAGCGCCAGGTTGTCGGTGTGTTTGTCCAAGATCTCCGAAAGCAAGGTCAGCGATTCCTCGGCATGTGTCGACGTCCGGTCCAAAGATTCCTCCATTTCCGTCAGGGTCCGGTTGATGCCGGGCAGCTCCCCGCTGTTGGAAATCATCCGGTCCTGAATAAGAATCAGTTCCTGCAGCAAATCGATGTTTTGTTCCATGTCCTCGTCGATTTTTTTCAGCTCTCTGGTCATGCTGAGACTGGTGACGAGAAATCCGCTGATCAACAGGATTCCGATGGTTCCGAGAAATTTTTTGAACACCGTGTTTCCTCTCCCGTCAAGGCATCGAAGCCGCCGCTTTTTCGCTTTTTTCCGCCGCTTGTCTCAGTTTTTGCTCCAACGTGGCGTTTGCGTTCATGGCTTCGTTCAGGTGTTTTTCCGTGCCTTTGATGGCTTTGTTCAGTTCGTGGCTCATTCCGGATTGCATGGAAGCCTGTCCGGAAACGGTTTGCATGAGACCGGCCAAGGATCGGGTGAGACGGTTCCATTCCTCGCCGATTGACGCCTGTTCTCCGGTGGTGTCCCGGATGGCAGAAACAAGTTTGCCTTCGGCCGTCGCGGCCTGTTGTACGCTTTGGAGATGCTGATGCAGGTTCCGGCTCAATGCCGACTTGTCGTCGATTCGTTGCAATGCATGAAGGATGTTGGCGTGAAATTCTGCCATTCGCTCGGTGTCGTCACCGATTCTCTTCAGCTTTGCGGACAAATCCCACTTTTGGACCCATCCGGAAACGGGGGGGATGGAAAGCAGGGAGACGGGCGTCAGCAGGAGAACGGTGCTGACCGTGACGATGAATGTCGCCTTTTTCCAACGCATCCGGTGAAACCTCCTTTTTGCTTCGTGAAAACCGGCTGCTCCGGACCGGCAGAGGTTTCCAAAAGTGAAATGAATGTACTTTTCAGTATAATGGAATATTGTAATAAAATAAATCATTCTGACGGTCGACTCTTCATAAATTCAGCAGATCCCGAGAAATACAAAAACCGGCTTCCGCCGGTTTTGCAAGATCTGAAAAAATTCGTTGAAAATCGGTTCAAAAAGGGTGAGAAAAAGGGAAAAACGCCCCGATACGGATGACAAAACCACCGTTTTGTCATCGATGCCTTCTCTGTCATCCGGAGGAGGCGTTTTTCAGTGCATTTACTTCTTCCTCGGACAACTCCCGGTATTCTCCCGGTTCGAGATCGGGATCCAGCACCAAGGGGCCCATCGCCACCCGTTTCAGAAAGGTGACTTTTTTGCCGACCGCTTCAAACATCCGCTTCACTTGATGGAATTTGCCTTCGTAAACGGTCAGCCGGATGCGGGACACGGGGCCTGATTCGAGGATTTCCAGTTCGGCGGGCATGGTGACGTATCCGTCATCCAATTTGACCCCCTGCCGGAAATGCTCCGCATCCTCTTCGGTGACTCTTCCCGCGACGGTGGCTTCATAGACTTTGGGAACATGCTTTTTCGGAGAGAGGAGCTGATGGGCCAGCTTCCCGTCGCTGGTCAGGATCAGGAGACCCTCGGTGTCCTTGTCCAGTCTTCCGACCGGGAAAGGATCAAACACGCGGTGTTCCGGTTCCAGCAAATCGATCACGGTCTCCTGGTAACGGTCCTCGGTCGCCGAGATGACACCTTCCGGCTTGTTCATCAACAGATAAATGTGTTCCCGATAGATGACAAGTTCTCCGTTCACTTCCACCCGGTCGGCTCCCGGGGTGACATGCATGCCCGGGTCTCCCGCCACCTCGTGATTGACGGTCACCCGGCCTTCCTTGATCAGCTTCTTGATCTCCTTGCGGGTGCCGAAGCCGATGTGTGCCAGCATTTTGTCCAAGCGTTGCCGTTTATGTACGGTCATTCCGTATTCCTCCGTCGATGGATTTCAACTGACATCATACCATTGTACTCGGCATGCCGCAAAAAACGAGCCGGGTTGTCCGCAACGGCATCTTTCCCCTGATTCCGACGCGCCGGGGGATTCATTCGGGGATGCGACCTTTTTCGGGAACGAAATTCTTTTGTTTCATCCGGAGGAGGGGAGGGTATGATAAATTTCATGACCGGACGCTTGTGAAAAGGCGCCGGATTGATAAAATGAATATGGTAATTTGGACGGTTTCAATCCGTACATAAGTACAAAACGTGGAGGAATGACAGATGCACAGAGTGATTGTTCTCGGCTCGGGTCCGGCCGGATTGACGGCGGCCATTTATCTGGCTCGCGCCAACATGCAGCCGTTGGTGGTGGAAGGTCCGGAACCCGGCGGTCAGCTCACCACCACGACGGATGTGGAGAATTTCCCAGGTTTCCCGGAAGGAATCCTCGGTCCGGACCTGATGGAGAACATGAGAAAACAGGCCGAGCGGTTCGGGGCCCGCTTCCGGAGAGCATGGGTGCAGAAAGTTGATCTGTCGTCCCGTCCGTTCAAACTTTGGATCGGTGAGAAGGAGACGCTGGAAGCGGACGCACTGATCATTTCCACCGGAGCATCGGCGAAACTTCTCGGCATTCCCGGAGAGCGGGAGAGCATCGGGATGGGGGTCAGCACTTGCGCCACTTGTGACGGATTTTTCTTCCGCGGAAAGCGGATCATCGTCGTGGGCGGCGGGGACTCGGCCATGGAGGAAGCCACGTTCCTCACCCGCTTCGCGTCGGAGGTCACCGTGGTGCATCGCCGAGACCAGCTTCGCGCGTCAAAGATCATGCAAGAACGGGCGCGGCAAAATGACAAGATCAAGTGGTGCATGAACCGTACGCCTCTTGAAGTGGTGCGGACGGAGCAGGGGACGGTGGCCGGACTGAAAGTCAGAAACAATGAAACGGGTCAGGAAGAATTGATGGAAACGGAAGGGATCTTCGTGGCCATCGGGCACAAACCGAACACGGATTTCCTCAAAGGGCAGCTGGAGATGGATGAATTGGGTTACATCCGGGTCAAACCGGGTTCGACCCTCACCAGCGTTCCGGGAGTGTTTGCTTGCGGGGATGTCCAGGATCGCGTGTATCGCCAGGCGATCACCGCTGCGGGAAGCGGTTGCATGGCCGCGCTGGATTGCGAACGCTGGCTCGAGGGAAGCATGACCCATGACTGGAGTCAAACGCTGTGATGCCGTTTTTGCCGGAAGGATCTGAATACATGCGAAAAGGCCGCTTCAATAGCGGCCTTTCTTCATGGATCAACCGGCCGATGCACCGGGCAGGTAGACGAGCAGACTGCCGGCGAGAATCATGAAGATGCCGGCAAATTGGGAAGCGTTGAGGGGTTCGTTCCAGAAAAAGTGAGCGACAATCGCCGTTCCGGCCGTCCCCAGACCGGACCAGACGGCATAAGCGATGCCCACCGGGATCTCCCGCAAGGAGAGGGAGAACAAGACGAAAGCGGTCACCGTTCCTGCCACGACAATCAGACCGGGAATCGGTTTGGTGAATCCCTCGGACTCTTTCAACGCAAAAGTGGCAATCACTTCGGCCATGATCGCGAGCAGCAACCATAAATACGGTTTCATGATCCCACCCCGTCGGTTGATTTCACGGCGACGATTCGGCGGCGGCAACAGGCCGGATCCGGGGCAGGAATTCTAATCCGGGGTTCGCATGGTGTCACCCGCTGTCAACGAATGGATTTTTATTTTATTATACAATAAATTCCAGTTGATTACCACATAGAATCCGTGGTTTCATCAATTGCGGATCTTCGCGTGCGCCGTCTCCGAAGGGAGCGGAGGTGAAGCGCGGATTTTTGTTTTTTTGACCCGATATTATGAATAAAACGTGTTTTCATACGGTTTATTCGTGTCAAATATGTTTTTGATTAATAGTTATTTTCGCTTTGAGTTTGTTAATCTGTCGGGCGTTTTCGTCAACCGTGAGAATGAAGAGATTGAACGCGAAAAAGCAACCAAGAGCGAGGGAGCTTCCCATTTGGGCGGAAAAACAACCGATATCTGTTTTTTTGTCGTTTGGCACAATATCTAGTATTGGCTATACTACAGAAGCAACTATATATAGTAGGACGTGATCGGAATGCTGAATCTCGCTGGCGAAAAGCTGGCGCCGTTTGAACCGCTTCTGGGTGAAGTGTTCGCCCGCTTTCCCCATCTGGACAAGAATTCGCTGATCGATGAAGCCTCCGTCCAAGTGACCGGGGAGATGACGGAAGAAGACGTGCTGAAAACCGTCATTCAGGCAGCGGTGGAAAAAACGAGCGTCGAGGAGCCTGACTGGCAATTTGTTGCCTCCCATCTGCTGGCACATGCCCTTTACGCGCAAGCAGCCCGAAATCGCGGATACGATCCTGCCGGGAAGTACGGTGACTTCCATTCGCTGTTACATACTCTGACCGAAAAAGGGCTGTACGGAAAATATTTGCTCGACACTTACACTCCCGGGGAAATTCGCGAACTTCAGGAAACGATCGTTCCCGAACGGGATCTTCTCTTCAACTACATCGGTTTGAAGGTGCTGGCCGACCGGTACATCGTGCGGGACTATGACGGCAAAGTGATGGAGCTCCCGCAAGAGAGATTCATGGTGATCGCCATGCACCTGGCACAAAAGGAAAAGGAACGGGTCAAATGGGCCAAGCAATTTTATGAAGTGCTCTCCAAACTGGAGATGACGGTGGCCACGCCGACCCTGAGCAACAGCGGAAAGCCGCTTCACCAATTGTCTTCGTGTTTCATCGACACCGTGGATGACTCCCTGTGGTCCATCTACAACACCAACTCGTCCACCGCCCAGGTTTCCAAACACGGTGGCGGAGTGGGGATTTACCTGGGCAAGGTTCGCTCCAAGGGGTCCAAAATTCGCGGTCACAAGGGTGCTTCCGGCGGCGTGATCCCGTGGATCCGCAACTACAACAACACGGCGGTCGCCGTCGACCAACTGGGGGTACGCCGCGGTGCCTTTGCCATCTATCTCGACGTGTGGCACGCCGACATCTTGGACTTCCTCAACCTGAAAACCAACAACGGTGACGACCGGTTGAAGGCTCATGACATCTTCCCGGGTGTCTGCATCCCCGACCTGTTCATGAAAACGGTGGAGGAGCGCGGAACCTGGTACCTGTTCGATCCGCATGAAGTGCGCTTGCAAATGGGCTGGTCTCTCGAAGATGCCTGGGGTGAGGAGTTTGAACGCCGGTATGAGGCGTGCGTGAACACCCCCGGGTTGGCCAAAGCCGAGATCCCGGCCATCGAGATCATGAAACGCATCATGGTCAGCGCTTTTGAAACGGGCACTCCGTTCCTGTTCTTCCGGGATACCGTCAACCGGGCCAATCCCAACAAACACACGGGCATGATCTATTCCTCCAACCTTTGCACGGAGATCTGCCAGAACATGACCCCGACCGAGTTGATCAGCGAAGAGCTCATCGACGAAAACGGGGAACCGGTGATCGTCACCAAACAGAAGCCGGGAGATTTCGTGGTGTGCAACCTTTCTTCCATCAATCTCGGACGGGTCCGGTCCATGGAGGATATCGCCCGGATCATTCCCATCCAGATGCGGATGCTGGACAACGTGATCGATCTCAACCTGTATCCGGTCAAACAGGCGGAAGTGACCAACCGCAAGTACCGGGCCGTTGGACTCGGAACCAGCGGTTATCACCAGTACCTGGCCCAGCGGAAAATCGCCTGGGAGTCGGAGGAACATCTGGAAGAGGCGGACAAGCTCTTCGAAGAACTGGCTTATCACGCGATCAAGGCCTCGATGGAGATCGCCAGGGAGAAGGGAAGATACCCGCTGTTTGAGGGAAGCGAGTGGCACACCGGGGAATATTTCGAACGCCGCGGATACGTTTCGGAGCGTTGGCAAGAGTTGAAACGGCTCGTGGCCGAACACGGCATGCGGAACGCTTGGGTGTTCGCCGTGGCCCCGACCGGATCCACTTCCCTCATTGCGGGTTCCACCGCCGGCATCGATCCGGTCTTCGCGAAATTCTTCGTCGAAGAAAAGCGCGGGGCGGTCATTCCGCAAACGGCGCCCAACCTGTCTCCCGAGACGTTCTGGTACTACAAGGAAGCCCATCATATCGACCAGCACTGGTCCATCCGTGCGGCAGGCGTTCGTCAGCGACACATCGACCAGTCTCAGTCGATCAACCTGTACATCACGCCGAACACCAGCGCCCGGGAATTCCTGGAGCTGTACATGGCGGCATGGCGGGAAGGGCTCAAAACGATTTACTATGTCCGCAATCAATCCATCGAAGTGGAAGAATGCGTCAGCTGCTCGTCCTGAGCGGGCTGCTGACGCTTCTCACGGGAGGGTTTGATCTTGGAGAAACTGTCACGGAAGAAAATCTTCAATGAAAACGGTCAACGCGGCACCCAGCGCATGATCAACGGAAACACCACCAACCTGCGTGAATGGAACCGCATCAAGTATGACTGGGCGCACAAGCTTTACCGCACCATGTTGAACAACTTCTGGATTCCGGAAGAAATTCCGCTGGCCGGCGACGCCAAACAGTTCATGGAACTCACGCCCGCAGAGCGTCGTGCCTTTGACAAAACCATCTCTTTCCTCAACTTTCTGGACTCGATCCAGGGGGAAAACCTGCCGCACATCAACGAGTATGTGACGGCTCCGGAAGTATGCTCGCTGCTCAATATCCACGCGTTCCAAGAAGAAATCCATGCCCAGTCTTACAGCTATATCCTGGACAGTGTCTGCTCTCCGGAAACGCGTGAAAACATCTATGACGAATGGCGCAACGACGAACATCTGCTGGCCCGCAACAAGTTCATCGCCGACCAGTACCAGCGTTTCGTCGATGACAAGAACGACCTGAACTTCGTCCGTACCTGCATGGCCAACTTCCTGCTGGAATCGATCTACTTCTACAGCGGCTTTTCGTTCTTCTATTCGCTGGCCAGAAACGGAAAGATGACCGCCACGGCGACGATCATCAAATACATCCAGCGGGACGAGCTGACCCACGTGGTGCTGTTCCAAAATATCTTCAAGGAATTGCGCAAAGAAAATCCGGAAATCTTCACCCCGGAATTCATCGAAGAACTGCGTGACATGGCCCGCACCGCCGTGGAGCACGAGATCCGTTGGGGTCAGTACATCACGGACAACAAGATTCATGGACTCACCAATGAACTGATCGACCGGTACATCAAATATCTGGCCAACGAACGTCTCACCCGCCTGGGGTTGGACGTGCTGTATCCCGAAGTGACCACCCATCCGATGAAATGGGTGGAGAGCTTCTCCAACCTCAATGCAACCAAGACGGACTTCTTCGAACAAAAGGTGACCAACTACACCAAAGCGGGCACACTCGATTTCGGTGATCTTTGAGTGGTCTTGCGCGCCTCCCCGAAGAGTGGCAGGGGAGGCATTTTTTCATGAAGGGATCGGGTGTGTTACAAATGTTGCAGGAGGAACCACAGAGCGGCGACACCCACGGCCAGACGGTAGGCGAATTCAAACCAGTTCTGACCTTGGGCGGACTGGATGGCGGAGTAGACGGCATGAATGAGGATGACGACCAGGGCGATTTGGAACAGAAGGACCGGCATGGTTTTCACCTCCTTCCCAAAAAGAAATTATTCAGCATCAATAATGGATATGAAGCGCTGATCCCCGTCCCGTGTCAAAAAACGAATGATGCATAATCCAAACAAGTTTGCATCGCAAACCGAAAAGTTCGTGACCGACAATCTCCAGGGAGGAATGCCGAATGGACAGCTCGTGGGACAAAGTCAGGGAGTTTCACCAACGATTTGATGTTCCGGATCGGGACACTCCGTCCTTGTTGGGGCGGGGCAGGGTGGAGAAGAGGGCGGCCTGGATGAAGGAGGAACTGGAGGAGTTTCGACGCGCCCGCAGTGTGGAGGAACAGGCGGACGCGATGATCGATTTGATGTACCTGGCGCTCGGAACGTTGGTGGAGATGGGAGTGCGGCCGAAAGCCCTGTTTGACATCGTGCATGAAGCCAACATGGGGAAATTGTGGCCGGACGGAAAGCCCCGCCGGAGGGAATCGGACGGCAAAGTGATCAAACCGCCGGATTGGAAGGACCCGATGCCGAAGATCCGGAATGAGATTCTCCGGCAAAACGGCGACAGAAGGGAATGACGGAGAACATACGGAGCCTTGAAGCGGGGAGAAGTTCCCGAACGGAACGTCAGAGCGGGCGACGAAGGGTAGCGGCAATCCGCCCATGAAGGCATGCGGCCGTGTCGGGGTTTCCGGCACGGCTTTTTGAATACGGCCCCGGATGAGAAAAAAAGCGATGGGCAAGGATAAATTCCGACATCGCTTTCCGGGAAATCTCCGCCGGCGCGGGTAATGAAAAGGACCCTGTGCCCGGGGATCTCGTTCGATATCATCGTAAACAAGTTTGTGATGCAAACAAAACAACTTGATGAATAACACGAGTACCAGGGTACCCACGAAAGGAACCTGCGGATATGAAATGGATTCATCCGATGGAACCGGTAATGATTGACCAACTGAAGCCGTCCGCAAACGATCTCTACCAGATCAAATGGGACGGAGTGCGCATTCTGGCCAACATCGGGGAAGGAAACGTGCAACTGTACACGCGCAAGCACCGGGAAAGAACCCGAACGTATCCGGAGGTCCGCGCGGAATTGGAGAAGCAATTTGCCGGAACAACGGCCGTTTTGGACGGGGAGATGGTGGCCGTCAAAAACGGGAAGCCGGATTTTTTTGAGGTGATGAAACGGGATCGGTTGAAATCGGAGAGTCGCATTCTCCGGGCCGTGGACTCGATTCCGGTCTGCTACATGGTGTTTGACCTGCTCTATCTGGACGGGACATGGCTGACCGACTTGCCGCTTGCGGAGAGATTGAAGTTATTGGAAAACCGTTTGGAGAACAAGTCGGTGGTACGGTGTTGTCCCACCTCCGATGATGGGGAATCGCTGTGGCGTTTTACGGAAGAACGGGGGTGGGAAGGGATCGTGATCAAAGAGCGAAGCGGCGTTTACCACTTCGGACGGAAACATCCCACCTGGAGAAAACTGAAGCATTTTCGCAGGTTGGAAGCCTTGGTGGCCGGATGTTTGCTGAAGGGCGGCGTGGTGCATTCGCTGTTGTTGGCCGTGGAGGAGGACGGGAAGCTGCGTTGGATCGGACGGGCCGCTTCCGGATTGACATCCCGGGATCTTTCCCTGCTCACCGAGTGGTGTCGTTCGCAAGAGGCGCGGACATCTCCGGCGGTGCATGCTTCTCTGCTTCCGGGTGAGGAGGTCGTTTGGCTTCCCCCGGTTCTGAAAGTCAAAGTGAAATTCATGGAGTGGAGTCCGGACGGAACCCTTCGCTCCCCGGTGATCCTGGGATTCGTCAAATGAAAAAGAGCCCCCAATGGGGGCATTCACGAGTGAACGGAACCGGTCGCATGACCGGCCCTCACCGATATCTTCTGCGTCTCCGACGACGAGGCACCACGATGACCGGCGGATACGGGTACGGATAATACGGATAGGGATACGGGTAGGATGGATAGCGCCGGCGTCTGCGTCTTCTCCTCCATTGTTGGGCTTCAGCGTCTTCGGGATCGAGGGCATGCATGTAATCCTCCGAAATGTCGTAGGGGGAATCCCAGTCATTCAGATTGTAGGGAGAATCCCAGTAGTTGGGCGATTCAGGGGAATCGTACCAGTTGTTCAATCTCTCCACCTCCGGAATCAGTAGTATCGGTACCGTCTGTATGGTCTGAACGGGACATACGGAAAGAACGGTCCGAAAAACGGATAGGGTCGGAAGAACGGTGTCCACGGGAAAACGGGGATCACCGGCGGCACGACGGGAAACCACTGTGAAGTCTCCGGAAGGCCGGATTCGCGGAGATGAAGTTGATCATGTGCATGCTCCGGCACTCGGAATCCCTCCTTTCACATGTGGTCTTATTTACTTTATGGAGCAGGGGACGAATTGGCCGGTTGTCCAAAGACAAATGGGCGGGGGTGTCCGATTTGAGGGAAGAAGCCCGCTATCTTCGGGTTGATGACAAGGAAATCAAGATCTCCAATCCCGACAAACCGCTTTATCCCGAAGCGGGGATCACCAAGTGGGATTATGTGCTCGCCTGCGGGAGACTCGCGCCGTTTCTGCTCAAAGGGACCCGCTTTCGTCCCCTGACGGTCATCCGATACCCCCACGGCATTCATGGAGAGTCTTTCTACCAGAAGAATGCTCCGGATCACACCCCGGAGTGGATTGCCACCGCTCGGGAAGGAGACATTGAGCACATCCTGCTCAATGACGTGGCGACATTGATCTGGCTGGCCAATCTGGCCTGCCTGGAGTTTCACGTCGCGTTTCATCGGACGGATGGGCCGAACACGCCTCCGGAGATCGTGTTTGATCTCGATCCCAGCGTGGATGATTTTTCAAAAGTGGCGGAAACTGCACTGCTCACCCGTGAAGTGCTCCGGCGGATGGATCTGGACGGCTTCATCAAGACATCCGGAGCCAGCGGGCTGCAGATTCACGTCCCGCTGGAGGGAAAGTATACGTATGAACAAACCCGAAAGGTGGGGAAATTCATCGCCCATTATCTGGCGGAGCAACACCCCCTGCTGGTCACGGTGACCCGGCAGGTCAAACGACGGGGAGACAAGGTTTACTTTGATTACTTGCAACATTGGCGGGGGAAAACTCTGATCGCTCCATATTCGCCGCGGGCCAATCCCGCCGCGGCGGTGGCCACCCCTTTGCTTTGGGAGGAAGTGACGCCGGATCTCGTTCCCGCCGACTGGAACCTGCGCACGATTTTTCCGAGGCTGGAGCAAAAGGGGGATTTGTTCGACCCGCTTTACAACGGTCCCGGATACCGATTGGATCGGATTCTTGCGTTCATTGAGAAACGGCGCCTTTGATGCATCCGGCGGTTCATGATACATTTAGGAAGATGCGCTATTCCTGTGAACCAATGGTGTGAGGAGGAACCCGATTGAAACGGCTGTTTGTCGGAGCGGCCGTCGTCACCATGGTGGACGGCCGGGAGATCATTGAAAAGGGTGCATTGGGAGTAAACGGAGACCGGATTGAATATGTGGGGCCTGTCCCGTCTGAAGAAGAGATGGACCGCTATGATGAAGTGATTCATATGGAAGGTAAAGCCCTGTTGCCGGGTTTGGTCAACACCCATTGCCACGCCGCCATGTCGATCCTCAGGGGATATGCGGACGACCTTCCGCTGCAAACCTGGCTTGAAGAGAAAATGTGGCCGATGGAAGCCCGGTTCACCCGGGATCAAGTGTATGCGGGAACAGCCCTTTCCGTATTGGAAATGATCCGCTCGGGCACCACCTGTTTTCTGGATATGTATGACCACATGGACGCGGTGGCTCAAGTCGTGGACGAAGCGGGCCTGCGTGCCAGACTGTGCCGCGGAGTCATCGGTCTGGGCGGCAAGGAAATTCAAGACCACAAATTCAATGATGCCGTACAGTTCGCCACCACCTTCCACGGAGCGGCGGACGGACGCATCACCACCATGCTTGCTCCCCATGCACCGTACACATGTCCGCCTGACTATATCCGTCGTTTTGTGGAGAAGGCCGCCGAATTGAATTTGCCCATCCACACCCACATGTCCGAAACGCGGGCGGAGGTGGAGCAGAATGTGCGGGACTACGGGGCAAGACCGGTGGAGCACTTGCTCAAGCTGGGCTTTTTCGAGCTCCCGTCGCTGGTTGCCCATGCCGTGCACCTCACGGACGAAGAAATCGACATTCTGGCGGAACATGACGTGAAGGTGGCTCACAACCCCGGCAGCAACCTGAAATTGGGGAGCGGCATTGCACGGATTCCCGCCATGCTGAAGAAGGGAATCCGACCCGGCTTGGCGACGGACGGAGCGGCCAGCAACAACAATCTCGACATGTTGGAGGAAATCCGCCTGGCGGCACTGATCCACAAGGGTGTCGGTGAAGATCCCGAGGCCGTGCCCGCGCATGTCGCGTTGAAGATGGGAACTTCCTGGGGAGCCGAGGCCATTTTTCTCGACGGGGAAATCGGAACACTGGAGCCCGGAAAGAAAGCGGACTTCATCACGATTGATCTCACGGGAGCACACATGCAACCGCTCCACGACATCGTGTCCCACATCGTTTATTCGGCTTCCAGCGCGGATGTCCGGGACGTGGTGGTCGACGGGCGGTTCCTGATGAGGAACAACGAAATCATCAGCATGGATGAAGAACGGATCAAATTTGAAGCGGTCCGGGCGTTTCAAGCCATTGCCCGAGAATAAAAGAAAAAGAAGCTGCCGTCGGATTGGCAGCCATTTCCTTCGGGCGAAAGGGATAGGCGGGAGTTTTCCAAGTCATACTAGCACCAAGTCATCCTTTTATGTCGATTTTCAAATCAAAGCGCAAAGGAATGTCCGCGTGTTCATTCATCCATGAGCGGTGACGGGCCGAGGGGGAGGTCCACGTTTCCGCCAGGAGAATGGGACGCACTCTCTGCAATTCTTCGGGGGACAGGTGAGCCTGGAGCAGGTCCAGGATCCAGCCGGACGCCGGAGCTGCAGGCATGTGTGTTCACCTCCCTTGATGCTGTTAGTATCACCGAAGCTTACGGCAATATGTTGACACATTTTTCTCCGAAGCCCGGGAAACCGGGCTTCTTTTGTTTTCTGGGCTTTCCAACGTTCCCCATCTCTTGGTGTGTATACCATGTGCTATACTGTTGTATGTATCTTGGGACACAAGTCATAGATTGATATATATCGGTGCATTTTTCGGAAGGAGGCGTGACAATGGAAAAAAGTCAAGTCAAAAGGGCCGTCGTCGGTCTGGTTGTCACGCTTTTCGTCTTGTTCGGCGGTTACTTTGCGTTTCAGGAATGGAGCGTGAGACAGCCGATCCGGCAAGCCGTTCTCGAAGCCGGCGCAGCCACCGTCACCCATTTGGAAATTTCTCCGGAGAGAGTGAATCTTCGACTCAAGGTCAAACCGGGATTTGTGCTTTCTCCCCGCTGCAGGGAGATGATCGAGCGGATCGAGTCGGCCGCGGGAGCCCGCCGTTTGTCGGTCGATGTGATCACCGGAACGGAATCTCCCGAACTCCTCGCCGCTTGGGACCGGGTGGCGTTCGCTGTGAAAGAAGGCATTGCCAAACGGGAATACACCAAGATTCCGGAAGCGCTGTCCGATTTGCAAAAGGAAACGGGAATCACGGCATCCGCCCGCATGGATGAACGGTTTGTATACCTGGAACTCGGGAAAGGAGACCGCTTCCTCGTTCGGATCGTGCCTCTGAATAAGGCGGAAAGCGAGGTGAACACTATTGATTAAACCCGTATTCATCGGCTCGGGAATCGCCGCGCTTTTGTTTTTGCTGTATCTGGGATTTGACCCCGTTCCGCTCGTCCTGCTGGCGGGCGTGGTGGCGGCCGTTTTGTTTCTCGCCGGACCACGCGTCGCCCAACAGCGCACGGGAAAATTGCGAAAAAACGGAAAGTCCGCCGATTCGATCCCCACTGTGGATTTCGCGGAAATCGGCGGTCAGGAACGGGCGAAGCAAGAGCTGATCGAGGCTCTCGATTTTCTCATTCATCACGACAGAATCGCCGACTACGGCATTCGACCGCTCAAGGGAATTTTGCTGACCGGCCCGCCCGGAACCGGAAAAACGCTGATGGCCAAAGCGGCGGCCCATCATACCGACTCGGTGTTTGTCAGCGCTTCCGGAAGCGAATTCGTCGAAATGTATGTCGGGGTGGGAGCCCAACGCATCCGGGATCTGTTCCGGCAGGCGCGGACTCTGGCGCGCAAGCACCGCAAAACCAACGCCATTGTGTTCATCGACGAAATCGATGTGATCGGGGGCAAACGGGAAGGGACATCACACCGGGAATACGATCAAACCCTCAACCAGTTGCTGACCGAAATGGACGGAATCAATGTGGATCCCGACGTTCGTTTGTTGGTCATGGCCGCCACCAACCGGAAAGACATGCTGGATCCGGCTCTTCTCCGTCCCGGACGGTTTGACCGGCACATTTCCGTGGATCTGCCCGACAAGAAGGGACGACTCCAGGTCCTCCGGTTGCATACCCGCAACAAACCTCTTTCTCCTGAAGTGGATTTGGAAAAAATCGCGGCGGAGACGTTCGGTTTTTCGGGGGCGCAACTGGAGAGCGTCACCAACGAGGCGGCCATTTACGCTCTGCGCGAAGAAAAATCGGAAATCGGCCCGGAACATTTTGCGTTGGCCATCGACAAAGTGATGATGGGAGAACAAACGGACCGTGAAGCATCGCGGGAGGAGAAGGAACGGGTGGCCGTTCACGAGTTGGGCCACGCCATCGTCGCGGAACGTGTCCGCAGCGGCTCCGTGTCCCGGGTGGTCCTGTCCCCGCGAGGACAAGCGCTCGGCTATGTCCGGCAACATCCCGGGGAAGACCGGCATCTTTACACCCGCGATGTGCTGGAAGGCCAAATCCGCATTTGTCTCGCGGGAGCCGCCGCGGAGGAAATGGTGTACGGAAGCCGCAGCACCGGAGCCAAGAACGATTACGAGCAGGCGATCCGCTATGCCCGTGCGTTGGTGGAAACCGGCATGTCCCGACTCGGCATCATTGATCCCGGTCTGATCGATTCCCGGGAATATCACGATGAGATCCGGGCCATCCTTGCCGAAATTTATGACAGAACCCTTGAAGATCTGAAAGCGATTCGCCCGATGTTCGATCACCTGCTGATGCGCCTTTTGGAGGAAGAAGAACTCAGCGGCGACGATTTTCGCAAATTGTTAACGAAATGTGCATGAGAACCTTGCTACAATAGACACCGTTCAAACGGGGGAAAGGAGCAAGGGTAAAGTGACTTCCATTCATCATGTTGTCGTGGTCGGGGGCGGCACCATGGGCCGTGGCATTGCCGAACTCCTGGCGTCCAGAGGGCTGGAAACCACCGTATTGGAGCAGTCCGAAGAATCGGCCCGCCAAGCGGTGCACCACATCGAGCTCAGCCTGGACAAACAGCTGGCCAAATGGGGCATCACTCCCGCCGAAAAAAAACTGACACTGTCACGGATTCGGGCAACTTCCGATCCCGAGGCTCTTCGAAACGCCGATCTTGTCATTGAGTCCGTTTACGAAGATCTCGACACAAAAAAATCCGTGTTTCGATTGTGCGACCAATTTTGCCGACCGGACGTGATCCTGGCGAGCAACACCTCCACCTTGTCCATCACGGAGATCGCCGCCGTCACGAATCGTCCGGACCGGGTGATTGGTCTTCATTTTGTTCCGCCGGTTCAAAAGATTCCCGTCGTGGAAGTGGTACGCGGATTGAAAACATCGGGGGAAACCGTCCAGAACATCGTGGAGCTGCTCGGTTTGCTGGAGATGGAAGGGATTGAAGTCTATGAGTCTCCGGGGTTCGTGACCACGCGGCTCATTTGTCTGTTGATCAACGAAGCGGTCTATACCCTGATGGAAGGCGTGGCAACGGCGGAAGACATTGACCGGGCGATGAAAGTCGGATACCAGTTTCACGCGGGGCCGCTTGAGATGGCGGACCGCTTCGGACTGGACTCCGTCCTGGCCGCGCTGGAACGCCTCTTTCGGGAATTCGGGGACACCCGTTACCGGCCGGCTCCGATGCTCAAAAAAATGGTCCGCGCCGGTCATTTGGGCGTGAAGACGGGGGAAGGATTTTTCCGATACACCGAAGACGGCGAACGGATCGCCGGCGAGGAGGAACGGGCATGAAAATTCTGGTGATCAATTGCGGCAGTTCTTCGATCAAATATCAATTGTTCGAAATGAACGGGGAACAGGTGCTGGCCTCCGGCCTGGTTGAGAAAATCGGGTCTGAAAGAGGCATCATCAAGCATCGGGTGCCCGGGCGCGAAGAGAAAGTGCTCGCGGAAGAAATTCTGGAGCACCGGACAGGCCTGAAAAAGGTGATCCAGCTTTTGATGGATCCCGAAGACGGAGTGATGGAAAGCGCCGAAGAAGTGGCGGCGGTGGGACACAGGGTGGTGCACGGAGGAGAGTATTTCTCCGGTTCCGTGATCATCGATGATCAGGTTCGACAAGCCATTCGGAAAACGATTGACTTGGCTCCCCTGCACAATCCGCCCAACCTCCTCGGGATTGACGCGGCGCAAAACCAGCTTCCCCATGCCGTTCACGTGGCCGTGTTTGACACCGCCTTCCACCAAACCATGCCGGATTACGCCTTCATGTACCCGCTTCCCCGGGTGTTGTACCAGAAGTACCGGATCCGGCGGTACGGATTTCACGGGACATCGCACAAATACGTGTCCCAAAGAGCCGCGGAGTTTTTGCAAAAACCGCTGGACCAGCTGAAAATGATCACCTGTCACATCGGAAACGGAGCCAGCCTGGCGGCCATTTCCGGGGGAAAATCGGTGGACACCAGCATGGGGATGACACCGCTCGAAGGGTTGATGATGGGGACTCGTTGCGGCGACATTGATCCGGCCATCGTTCCGTTCGTCATCGCCAAGGAAGAATTGACGCTGGGCGAAGTGAAATCGATGATGAACAAACACAGCGGATTGCTGGGGGTTTCCGGAGTTTCCGGCGATTTGCGCGAAGTGATGGAAGCCATGTTTGACGGAAACCGGTCGGCGCGCCTGGCCATCGACATGTACGTATATCGCTTGCGCAAAATGATCGGGGCATACGCGGCGGCCATGAACGGACTGGATGTTCTCGTATTCACGGCAGGTGTCGGGGAGAACGCCTCGTACATTCGCGAGCGGGTGTGTCAAGGGCTCACGTTCCTCGGCATCAACCTGGACTTTGAAGCCAATGATCAAGGGAACAAGGAAGACCGGAAAATCAGCACGCCGGACTCCGAAGTGGATGTTCTGGTCATTCCCACCAACGAGGAATTGATGATCGCCCGGGAAACCCGCGCACTGGTCGAAGCTCAGGAAAAAATGGTAAGATGAGAGGGAATTTGCAACTTCCCTTCAAGGAGGGACAGATCGTTGAAACTGTCCAGACGTGTACAGCAATTGTCGCCATCCCTGACGCTGGCCATCACGGCCAAAGCCAAAGCCCTTCGCCTCGAAGGCAAGGACGTCATCGGGCTGGGAGCAGGTGAACCGGACTTCAACACACCCCGGCACATCATGGACGCCGCCGTCGCCGCCATGGACGCGGGTCACACCAAATATACCCCGTCCGCCGGCATTCCGGAGCTGAAACAGGCGATCACGGAAAAACTCAAACGGGACAACGGCCTCTCTTACGAGCCGTCGCAAATCACCGTGACCGTCGGTGCCAAACATGCATTGTACGACCTGTTTCAGGCCGTCTTGGACGAAGGGGATGAAGTGATCATCCCGTCTCCGTACTGGGTCAGCTACATCGAACAGGTCAAACTGGCCGGGGGAGTGCCCGTGGTGGTGGAAACATCCGAGGACAACGGGTTCAAAATGACTCCCGAACAGTTGAAACAGGCCATCACCGACCGGACCGTGGCCGTTCTCATCAACAGTCCGTCAAACCCCACCGGCATGGTTTACAGCGAACAAGAGCTTCGGGCGCTCGGCAAAATCTGCGTGGACCGTGATCTCTTGATCGTGTCCGACGAGATTTACGAACATCTGATCTATGACGAAGGAGTCAAACACGTCAGCATCGCCGCGCTCGGCCCCGAACTGTATGAGCGGACCGTGGTCATCAACGGCGTTTCCAAAACATATTCCATGACCGGCTGGCGGATCGGCTTTGCGGCAGGCCCCGCACCCGTCATCAAAGCCATGACCGACCTGGCCAGCCACAGCACGTCCAATCCGACGTCCATCGCGCAGTACGCAGCCATCGCGGCTCTTTCCGGCACTCACGAACCGGTGGAAGAAATGAAAAAAGCGTTCCGCCAGCGCCGGGATTACGTGATCGACCGAGTGAACCGGATTCCCGGATTCCACTGCCTGAAGCCGCCGGGCGCTTTCTATGCCTTCATCAACATCCGCGGCGCCATGGATCAGGCCGGTTTCAAAACTTCGGACGAATGGTCCACGGCACTTCTGGAAAAAGAACTGGTTGCCGTCGTGCCCGGGTCCGCTTTCGGGTCGGATGACCATATCCGCATTTCCTACGCCACATCCATGGACAAACTGGAGAAAGCCCTCGACCGGATCGAACGGTTTGTGAAAGGGAATAAAAAGTAAGAGCATGTACCCGCCATCCGAATGGCGGGTCTTTTGTTTTCGGCTTATGTATGTCAGTCCTGCTTGGATTCCAAAATGGATCGGAGGCATCCGGGATCGATGTTGCCCCCGCTGAGGATGACGCCCACCCGTTTGACGTCGCTCGGCAACCGGTTCTTGAGGACGGCGGCCAAGGCGATCGCTCCGGAGGGTTCGATCACCAGCTTCAGGCGGAACAGGCAAAACCGGATGGCTTCCACAATTTCGGAATCCCGGGTGGTGAATATGTTTTCAACGCGCTTTTGAATGATGGGGAATGTCAACAATCCAGGCCGGGTGGCCCGGAGTCCGTCGGCAATCGTGTCGGGAGGATTGATTTGCACCCGTTTTCCGGACCGGATGGATTTAAGCGTGTCTTCCGCACCTTCAGGCTCCACGCCGAATATCCGGATCGACGGACGGATTCCTTGTGCCGCGCAGGCAGTTCCCGAAATCAATCCGCCTCCCCCGACGGGCACGACAATGGCATCCAGATCCGGGACTTCTTCCAGCAACTCCAGAGCGACCGTGCCGGCACCCGCCATGACATGGGGATGGTCGTAGGGAGGAATGATCGTCAATCCACGTTCATGGGCCAGGTTTTTTTCCAGGGTGTCCCGGTCGTCGTGAAAACGGTCATAGAAGATGATGGTTCCTCCGTAAGAATGAACGGCTTCCACCTTCACTTCTACCGCATCCGCCGGCATGAGGAGGACCGGAACGGTACCGTGGATCCTTGCCGCCAACGCGACTGCCTGGGCATGGTTGCCGGAGGATGCCGAAATCACCCCCCGCTTTTTCTCTTCGTCGGTCAGCCGGGAGATGGCATGCAAGGCTCCCCGGAATTTGAACGCCCCTCCTTTCTGAAAGGATTCGCATTTGAGATACACTTCCTTGCCGGTCCACTCATTGAGCGAACGGGAGGTAAAGACGGGAGTCCGTGTGGTGTGACGATGAATGCGTTCCATGGCCTCCCGTATGTCTTGGATGGACAGCACTGACACAGCCTCCTTCGTCGAATCTGGCGCCAACGTTGACTTTTCTACGAAAAAGACATAATCCTCCTGTGTCAACTTGAATATTGTGTTACATCACATCCACTCATTTAAATATTGATTGAATACACCAATCAAAGCTATTATAACAAATGGAATTGATATATAATAATATGAGTGACAAAACAACGATTTTGTCGCTCGTATCGCGTCATCATACACACGGAGAGGGGGCCGGAGGATGGAAGTGTTGTCCAGAAAGTTGCCGAAAAGCATCAATCGGTTGGCAATGAAATTCCCCGAAGACGTTCAGGACTTCATTCTTGAGATGATCAGCGCGGACCGTTCGATTCAAACCGTCATCAATTACATTTACGATTTCTCGCTGTTTTTTGATTATCTGGAATCCAAAGGGCTGGAACTCGAGGACGTGGACGGGAGGACCATCCGGCGGTTTTTCCGTCATATCGAAAACGGTTACGAGAGAAAAGTGGTGCGGGAAATTCACGGGAAATTGGTGGAACAAACCTTCTTCCGCGAGAATTCCCAAAGCGGAAAAAAAAGAAAACGCGCTTCGCTCCGTTCTCTGTTCCGCTACCTGGTGAAATCGGGGGCGTTGGACCGCAACCCGATGGAGGAATACGAAGACAGCACGCTCAAGGCCAGGAGTCACAAACGGGTCCCCGTCTTTTTGACGCAGGAGGAAGCCGTCAAGCTGGTGGAAGCCATCCACACTTTTTTCGAGGGCAGACGCTTTGTCAAGATGAGTTGGCTGGAGAAAAGAGATCGCGCCATCCTGCTGCTTTTGTTGAACACCGGAATGCGGGTGTCCGAGCTGGTGGGGCTCAATCTGAACAGCTTGCAGGAGCAACACGGCGTATGGCGGATCATCGTGTTCGGGAAAGGCGGGAAGGAGAGGGTTCTCAAATTGAACCGAACGGCCTCCGATGCGCTCAGGGAGTATCTCGACGCCAGACCCATGCCCGCGGACGGCCATCGGGAAGCGCTCTTCCTGAACAGATACGGATGCAGGATGGATCGGAGAGCGGTAGGGAAATTGGTGGACAAGTATGTCAAGGAAGCAGGACTTCCTCCTAAAGCCAAGAAAATATCCCCGCACAAGCTCCGCCACACCTTGGCGACCCTGCTTCTGATGAACGGGGAAAATCTTCGGGTGGTGCAGGAGATTCTCGGTCATTCCAGCATTCAAACCACCCAGATCTACACCCACGTCATCAACGACGAAAAAGACGGGGCTTTGGACCGGTTGGACCGCCTGATGGAACCGGTGGCCGGAATGCCCTGATGGAAGTGACGCGTGGAAGTGACCACGCAAAAAGCCGCCCGTCAATCACGGGCGGCTTTTTGACTGAATTTGTCTTCGGCCGGTTTTCGGTTATTCGCCGGACGGCGCCGGCTTGACGGGAGCACTGCTTTCCAGGGAATCCAGTCGTTCGCGGCTCATCAGGAAAATCACCACGCAGGAAAGCACGGCGGGGATCAACGCCCACATGAACGTTTTGGCGATGGACGTGGACAAAACGTCCGTGATCTGATTCAGCACGTGTTCCGGAATGCGAATTCTCGCTTCCGGAGAGAGAAGTGCCCGAGGATCCCCGAATGCCCCGTGCCCCGCACCGCCACCGGAGGGGAAAGCGTTCTTGAGGCCCGATTCGAACAGGTTCCGCTGAATGATCCCGAACACGGTGATTCCCAGCGCCATGCCCAAAGAGCGAAGGAAGGCAAGCGTCGAGTTGGCCGTGCCGCGTTGCCGGATGTCGAAGTGGTGAATGGCCGCCATGCCCAACACGGAGAAGTGGGCCCCGGTACCAAGCCCCACAATGATCATGTAAAGGGTGACGACTTCGCGGGACGTCTCTCCGGACAAGGTGCTCAACAGCAGAATGCCCGCAACGAACACGATGCCCGACACGAGCATGATCGTCCGATAGCTGAACCGGTTGGCAAGCATTCCGCCGATCTGGCTCGCCACCACGCTCCCCAGCATCATGGGAAGCAGAATCATGCCGGAGTTGGTGACCGTGCCGCCCAATACGCCTTGGACGAAAAGCGGGATGTACAGGGTGGCCACGATGTACGTCGCGCCGATGAAAAAGGCGGCCAAGTTACTGGTGGCAAACAGACGTTGGCGGAACATCGCGAACGAAATGACGGGCTCCGCCGCCCTTTTTTCCGCGTACACAAACGCGACGGTCAGCAGGACAAAGGCGGCCAACAACCCGAGGATGACGGGGGAATCCCACGCATACGTGGTGCCTCCGGTTTCCAGGACGATCATCAGACTGGTGACGGCAAACACCAGTGTGGCGACGCCCAACCAGTCGATTTTTTGTTTGCTTTTCTCCAGGGAATCCCGGTAGAACAACACCACCAGCAAGACGGAAATCACGCCGGGCAACAGATTGATGTAAAAGACCCATCGCCAGCTGATCGCTTCGGTGATGTAGGCGCCGAGAAGCGGTCCGAAAATGCTGGACACGCCGAAGACGGCGCCCAACAACCCCGTCATTTTTCCGCGTTTTTCCGGAGGAAAGATGTCAAACACGATGGTGAACGCAATCGGCATCAGCGCTCCGCCTCCGATGCCCTGAACGGCCCGGTAGATGCTGAGCTCGATGATGCTGTCCGCCATTCCGCACAATGCGGACCCGACGAGAAAAACGAGCGAACCGAACACAAAAAAGCGCTTCCGTCCGTACATGTCGGACAGTTTTCCGAACACCGGCGTGGCGGCCATCGCGGCAATCATATACGCGGAAGTCACCCAGACGAATTTGTCAAGGCCTCCGAGCTCCGCGATGATGGTGCCCATGGCGGTGGCGACGATGGTGTTGTCCATGGCCGCCATCAGAATCCCCAGCAAAAGACCCGCCACCACAAATCCGGGCTTGTTTGATCGCTGTGACATGAAAATGACCCCTTTCAGGAAAATGCATCGAGAATTTCACTTGACGATACGATATGAACCCCCCGGCAATCCGTCATGGCCATGTGAATCATGGCGCGAGCCACCGCTTCGGCGGGAACCGGCCGGTACGGAGCCAGGAATTTGCCGGCGAACACCCCGGGGAATTTGCGATACACGGAGGCCGCGAAATCTTCGGCAACTCTCCGTTCGTTTCGCTTTCCCAGCAGCAGGGACGGGCGGAAAATGAAGAGAGCGGGCAGGCCCGTTTTCATCAGTTCTTCTTCCAGTTTCCCCTTGATCCGGGAATAGAAAAACGGGGAGTTCGGATTTGCTCCCATGGATGAAATCACCAAAAACTTTCCGGCGCCGGACTGTTTGGCAAGCCGTGCCGCGGCCAGCGGATATTCCAGGTCCACTTTTCCGAATGCGGTCCGGGTTCCGGCCTTTTTGATGGTGGTTCCCAAACAACAATATATGTCATCAGCCGAGAACAGATCGACCGCTTTTTCCATGTGATCCAGGTTCATGATTCGTTCTTCCAGTTTTGGATGGACGATGCCGGTCGTGCGGCGATGGACCGAGACCACCCGGGAAATCCGGTCATCCTCCAGCAACAACCGGGTCAGTTCCTTTCCGACCAATCCCGTTGCACCAAGCACAAGGGCGGTTTTTCCCACCGGAACCATCCTCCCTCAAAAGAACGGAAACCCTCTCCTGGCGGGAGGGTTTCCGTACTCAAACGACTTCGCGGATCAAACTGATCACTTTCCCGAGAACGGCGACTTCTTTCAAGCGGATCGGTTCAAGGCGATCGTTTTCCGGTTGCAGACGGACATGATCTTTCTCCCTGAAAAACCGTTTGATGGTCGCTTCTCCGTCGGGAGTCATCGCCACCACGATGTCTCCGTTTTCCGCGGTGGGTTGTTGGCGAACCACCACATAGTCCCCGTCCAGAATGCCCGCATTCACCATGCTGTCTCCTTGCACGGACAGAAGAAACACGGTCTGGTCATCTCCGATCATGCGACGGGGGAGGGGGTAATAATCCTCGATGTTCTCCACTGCCGTGATCGGTTCACCCGCCGTGACTTTTCCCACCAGCGGAACCTTGACGAATTCCCGGTCGACTTGCTCGCCGCGGTCGACCAAGAGCTCGATGGCACGGGGTTTCGTGGGATCGCGACGTATGTATCCTTTCTTCTCCAGCCTGGAAAGATGACCGTGAACGGTGGAGCTGGACGCAAGGCCCACGGCTTCACCGATTTCACGAACCGAAGGTGGGTATCCTTTTTCATTGACCACCTTGATGATGTAATCCAAAATCATCCGCTGTCTGGGAGACAGCTTGCTCATGATACTCTTCCCCCTCATTCTGTCAGGGATGGATTCCGTACGTCCCTTTGTTCGTCTATCCACAGTATACATGATCCTCAAGGAAAGAACAAACATTTGGAAGAATATTTGTTCCCGAAACGCCGGTTCGGGGACCATGCAACGTCAGAGGAGGCGTTCCAACCGGGACAAGGCCTGGTCTTTTTCGGTATTGATCACATGGGTGTAAATCTGGGTGGTCTGGATGCTGGAGTGACCGAGAATCTCCTGCACCACCCGAAGATTTTCCCCGTTCATCAGAAGCAGGGTCGCCAAAGTGTGGCGGAGCTTGTGCGGCGAGATGGCCGCGGCTTTCGGCGGGAGGCCGGCCATACGCACCATTTTTTTCACGATTTCCGATACACCTTTCCGGCTGATGCGGCGTTTCAGCTTGTTGAGAAAAAGCGCGTTGTCTTCCGTCTCCGGGCGCATCGCGAGATAACGCCGCAGCGCTTCGGAGGCTTTTGTGTTGAGCATGAGAACCCTTTGCTTTCCGCCTTTCCCCGTGACGATGATGCGCCAGGAGTCACCGTCGGCCTGAACGGAGGTCATATCGAGATCCACCAGCTCCGACACCCTCACGCCGGTGGAAAGGAACAGAAGGATCACCGCCAGATCACGGGCCTCCATCCATCCGGCACTTTTGACCCCTTTTTGCCGGTGATAGGCGTCCACGGCGGAAATCAGACGAGCCGCCTCCTCCCGAGTGAGAAACACGGGAACCTTTTTTCGCCGACGAGCCTTGAGGGAAGCGTCCTCATATTCCTCCATCGGATCCCTCGAAAGCACTCCGGTCTTCACCAGATATCGGAACAGCGAGCGGAGGGAGGCCTGTTTTCGCTGCTTGCCGCTTTGGGAGTTGATCCGGAAGTGTTTCCGCTCCACCCATTCGTCCCGCACTTCACCGGTGCGCGCATCCCTTCGCGGGAGTTTCACGCGAACCGTTCGTTCATATCCGTTCTCGACCGTCCGGAAAAACCGTTTGAGCAACCGGGCATCCGTCTGCTCCAAGGTTTTGCCGGACGATTCGAGAAAGGAGAAAAACAGATCGAAATCGTACGCGTAATTGGCAATCGTCTGAACCGACCGCTCCGCGCTGATCATTTCGAGAAAAAAATCCTGCACTTCTTCGGGGAAGCGGCTGACGATCCGGTTCACATTGTCGGGAAGTCGCCTGGAAACAAACCGGGACTCCAACAAACCTCCCCCTTTCCGTGACACGCGCAAACTCTGCCCATTCTGCACCGGACAGGGACCGCTGCAGGAGAGGCGGAACATTCGGGGGCTCCCTCAGGCCCGGACCTGAGGGAGCCCCGACGACCCGCGGCATGGTGTCCATCGGTCCACTTGATGCCGCATCACTGGATCTGATCTTTTTCTTCGCATTCGTCGCTGCAGTAACCGTGGTGGATTTCCTCGCACTCGTGGCAGCAAATGTGCTGTTTGTGACACATCTGGTACTCACAGTTGATATAACGATCCGCCGGTTTTCCGCAATGGTGGCACTTTCCGACCACGATGTCTTCTTCCTGGTTGACCCGGACGGCGATCCGATCATCAAAGACATACATCTTTCCGTCAAACCATTTCCCCCTGACTTCGGGGTCCTTGGCATAGGTGGCAATGCCGCCGTCCAATTGGTACACGTCACGGAATCCTTCCTTCAACATGAATGCGGTCAGTTTTTCGCACCGGATCCCGCCCGTGCAATAGGTGACGATGGGTTTGTCCTTGTAAGCGGCCAGTTTGTCCCGAACCCACTCCGGAAACTCCCGGGTGGTCCGCACCTCCGGACGAATCGCTCCGCGGAAATGACCGATGTCATATTCATAGTCGTTCCGTCCGTCCACCACGATGACATCGTCCCGTTGCAGCATTTCGTAAAACTCCCTGGGAGACAGACGCTTGCCCGTTTGCTTTGACGGATCCACGTCCTCCTCCAGCCGCCATGTGACAATCTCCTTGCGCGGTTTCACCTTCAGCTTGCGAAATGCATGGCCGTGATGGGGGTCCACCTTGAACACCATGTCATGAAACAGGGGGTGGGCATGCATGTAATCCATGTATTTTTGCGTTTGTTCGACGGTTCCGGAGAGCGTTCCGTTGATCCCTTCCCGGGCAATGAGAATCCTCCCGAGAAGACCCAAATTCTTGCAAAGTTCCCGGTGTTCGTTCGCAAACGATTCGGGATCGTCAATATGCACATATTTATAGAAAAGAAGAATGCGGTAAGGCATGGATTCATCCGCATCCAAGAGATGTTGCGGTTTTGCCATCATACACTCACTCTCTTTCCGTTCTTCCGTCAACGGTTATCGGGAAAACTTCGATATTCAGTATACATCATGGCTGACGGGATGCCAAACCCGGCCGGAACCCGAAGATTCGCGAATGAATTTCCACGTTCCGGAAAACAGTAAGAAAAAGGGTTTTCCGGACGGGGTGTCGAGAGATGATTTTCTCCAGGAAAAATCAAAAGAAACAGCAGAATGGAAGCGGGCGGGACCAGAAGCCTCAGTTCAAGCTGAGAACGCCCGTTTCACCTTCGATTGATGAGAATGTGAATCATGTCAAAAAACTGCTGTTTCATACATCGGATTTGCAAAAACGGAGAATCCGTTTCAACAACAGAAACGGGATCCTCATTTATCTGGATTCTTTGGTTGACAAGGACCGCTTGCAACGTGAGATATTGAAGCCCATCTCCGAAAAAATGCACGGTCCCTTGGAAGAAGTGGTCACGTCTTCGCAACTGAAGGAAGACTACACCGTCGAGTCCGTCGTCATCTCGCTTCTCCAGGGATATTGCGCGATTTTCCTCGAAGGCAGCCCCCGGGCGATGCTGGTGAACACCTTGTATGTGGCTCACCGGTCTCCCGATGAACCCATGAACGAGGGGGTCGTGCGCGGCGCGCATGACGGATTCGTCGAAAATCTGGAGATCAATCTCAATCTGATCCGCGTCCGAATTGAATCGCCCCAACTCACCGTGAAGTATGTGGAATTGGGCCGCGTGACAAAAACGAGATTTGCGATTGTGTACATGAATGACCTGGCGGACCCCGGTGTGGTCAACGAAGTGGAAAAACGGATGAAAGCCATATCCTCGGATGCGGTGATTTCACCGGGGTTTCTGTCCGAGTTTATGGAAGACAACCCTTGGTCGCCCTTTCCCCAGCAACTGTACACTGAACGTCCGGACCGCACCGTCGCGCATCTGATGGAAGGGCGGGTGGCGGTTCTTGCGGAAGGGGACCCGACGGCGATCATCGTGCCCGTCACGCTGTTTGCTTTTTACCAGACACCGGATGACTTTCACACTCGCTGGTTTGTCGGTTCTTTCGTCCGGCTCATCCGTCTGGCCAGTTTTTTGATCGCGTTCAACTTGCCGGCCCTGTACATCTCCGTGGTCGGATTTCACCCGGAGATTTTGCCGACGGAATTGATCTACACGGTGAAAGCCAGCGTGGAAAGGGTGCCCTTTCCCCCGATCGTCGAGGCACTGCTGATGGAGCTGACCATCGAGCTGATCCGGGAGGCGGGGATTCGCCTTCCGAGCAGAGTCGGCCAGACCATCGGTATCGTCGGCGGTCTGGTGATCGGAGACGCAGTGGTGCAAACCGGACTCGTCTCCCTTCCCATGATCATCGTGGTGGCCACGACTTCGATCTCGTCCTTTGTGGTCCCGGCCAACGAAATGAGCACGGCGATCCGGACACTGCGCTTTCCGCTGATGTTTGCGGCAGCCTTGTTCGGCTTCGTCGGGGTGGCCCTCGGCTTGATCATCATCCTGGCCCATCTGGCAAAGCTCGAATCGTTCGGTACGCCGTATTTCGCTCCGGTGGCACCGCTGAAGGTCAGAGATTTGAAAGACACGTTCATCCGTTTCCCGGTCTGGCTGATGAACCGCAGGCCGAAAGACGCCCACCCCCAACGTTCGAAACAAGAAGACATTTCAAGGGAATGGCAGAAAGATGCAAATCCAGGAAAAACATAAAATCACCCCGACGCAGTTCACCTTTTTCGTCATCCAAGCCATGGTTGGGGTCGGCATTTTGTCTCTGCCTTACAACGTTCATCAGCTCTCCCGTGGAGGCGCGTGGATTTCCACGATCATCGCCGGCGTGATCGCACAGATCACGCTGTTCATCCAGTGGAGTCTGAACAAACGGTATCCGAAGAACACATTGTACGGGATTTTGCGGTTGCTTGCCGGAAAGTGGATCGGAACGGGGCTCGCCGTTCTGTATCTCCTGTATTTTTTCATGACCAGCGCCTTGATCCTGATCCTGTTCACCGACATCGTGGGCCGGTGGGTTCTGACCGAAACTCCCCGCTGGGTCATCCTCGCGCTGATGGCCGGATCGGGTTTGTATCTTGGCAAGGAAAACACCCGGATCATCGCCCGGTTCATGGTGCCGATCTCCTATCTGATTTTTGTGCTGGTGACACTCGTGCTCCTGAGTTATTTCGACGTGGACATCCGGTACATGCTCCCCCTCACGGAAGCCGGATGGAAGAACATCTTGATCGGGAGCCACGAGGCCTTCCTGGCCATGGTCGGTTACGAAGTGATCCTGATCTTGTATCCGTTCATCGGCGGAGGGAGCCGGGATGTGCTCCGGGCCGGCTCGATCGGCATGTGGCTGGTGGTGGCGTTTTACACCTTTGTCACGTTCAGCTCGGTCATCTATTTTTCACCGCAGGAGATCTTGATGGTTCAGGAACCTGTCTTGTACATGATGAAGTCTTACACGTTCCGGATCCTTGAACGGATTGACCTGCTTTTCCTGACGCTGTGGCTGGTGAATGTACTCACTTCCTATATCACGTACGTGCATCTCACCGCCATCGGGATTCAGGAGCTGCTCGGCGACCGGGTGAACGTACGGAGAAAAAGCGCCGGGTTGCTGACCATCGGCTCAACGATCATGGCAGGCTTGTTTTCAGATCCGGAGGCCACAAAGATTCTCGGCCAGATCGCTTCGCTGAGCGGCTACCTGTTCTTCCTCGGGATCCCGCTTCTGTTTTTGGGCATTTCGGCTCTGAAACGCATGTGGAGGAGGAGATCATGAAAAACAGGAAAGCGGTTTTGCTGGTGATGGCCTCCCTGCTTTTTCTCGGAGGATGCTGGGATCAGGATCAACTGAAAGAAGCCAGGCTCGTGTACGCCGCCGGATTGGATCTCACGGAAGACGGCAAACAGCTTCAGACGGTGATCATTCGCCAAGTGAAAGGTTCGGGTTTTCAAGCCGAACCGCAAAACGAAATCTATTCGGGAATCGGAAATACCACGAGGGAAGCCCGGGATAACCTGGACAGAAAAATCGCCGGGGAATACCGTTCCTACAAAAACCGGGTGATTCTCCTCGGTGAGGAATTGGCGAAAAAGGACATCTATCCCCATCTCGATGTCATTTACAGAGATCCCAAAAGCGCTTTGAATGCTCACATCGTGGTGGCGGAAGGGCGAGCCGCCGACATTCTTGCCATGAGACGGGTCGGAGGCATGTTGATCGCGGAATACCTTGACAGAACACTCAACAGCGAAGCGGAAAAAAGTCTGGTGCCCAGAGAAAACATCCAAAGCATTTGCGCGCCCATGCTGGACCCCGGAAAGGATTTCACGATTCCGTACGTACGAAAAACCGAAGAGGGCGAAGTGGAAGTGGCCGGTCAAGCGCTGTTCAGCGGTCATCGCATGAACGGAGTGCTGTGGGGGCAGGATTCCATCCTGCTTCAGATCATGAGAGGCGAACTCGGTGACATCGTGAGAATGACCCTTCCCGTTCACGACAACAAGAGAACTCACCCCGAGAACTACATCACCATCGACGTGGAAAAAGTGGACAGAAAGATGGAGGTACTCCCCGGCCCCGGCGGCGATGTCCGGGTGAAGATGCAGCTCAAGATGTTCGTCAATGCCATTGAATATCCGGACGATCATTTGGACGATGAAGAGACCAAAGGGCTTTCCGGACACCTGTCGAAACTGATGACCCAAAAAGCCCGGGGAGTGTTGAACAAGCTTCAGGAGGCCAACTGCGACGTCTTCGGCATCGGAAGGGAGCTGATCGCCTACCATCCCGAAGTTTGGGCAAAGAAAAGGTGGGATCGGGATTATCAAAAAGTGAAATTCGAACCGAAGGTCGAAGTGAAAATCGTGTCTCACGGCGTCATCAACTGAGCGAAGAAATCCGCCCTCTGTCCGTTTTCTGGCAGAGGGTTTTGTTTTCACGAAAGAAAAAAGGGTTTTGATTCATAAATTTTGTGATATTTAAGAAGTGACACCCGGCGAACAGGGGGGAGCGTATGTTTGAACTCCTTCTTTTTATCTTGTTCCTGTTCCTATTGGTGCTTGGAGCCGTGAGAAGCATCATCAAATCCGCGTCCAAACGCCTTCAAAAGAGAAAGAAAAAACGGACGGCGCACCACAAACCGATCCACCAGGGAAGCAGCATTTTTTACGTGCCTTTTTTCATGAGTGGATCCAGAGATGATGGCGACGGAGGTACGGGAGGGGACGGCGGAGGAGATGGTGGAGGAGACGGCGGAGGGGACGGTAGCGGCTGCGGAGGAGGTTGCGGAGGAGGTTGTGGCGGAGGTTGCGGCGGAGGTTGACATCGGCCTTCGGTGACCAGACTCCTTGCCCGCAATCGGACAATCGCATCTGTTTTTTCGATTCATGATACCGCTTGAGGCTCAAGCGGTTTTTTATGTAGATTGGGAAAATTCCCATTTGACAAAAATCGCTTCACCGAATATATTTTATATAGAATAGTTTATGTTGAGTAATGGTCGGAGGAGATCGAATCATGCCCAAACGGCAAAGATCCAACCTGCTTTCACTGGCCGTTCTTGCGTTGCTTCACGAACGGCCGATGCATCCGTACGAAATCGCTTCCATCATGCGGCAAAGAGGCCTGTCCAACTCCATCCGCCTCAACACCGGGTCCCTGTATTCCTGTGTGGAATCTCTCAAACAACGCGGAATGATTCGGGAGCTTGAGACCGTGAAGGTGGGAAATCATCCCGAACGGACGATCTATGCTCCCACCGAACAGGGACGGGAAGAGTTCTTTGATTGGTTGTGCACGCTGCTCAGAAAACCGGAAAAAGAATACACCCATTTGGCCGCTGGACTTGCGTTCATTGCGCATTTGCGTCCGGATGATGCGGCCTCACTGTTAAAAGAAAGAGCTGAGGCGCTGCAAAAGCAAGTCGATGAAATGAAAGGTTCCGTTCGGGAGGTACTGGATCAAGGAGTGGACCGTCTGTTCCTGATCGAAGAGGAGTACGCGATCCAGCTGTTGGAAGCGGAACTTGAGTGGATTCGGCGGTTGATCCGGCAAATCGAAGACGGGACATTGACGCGGCTTTCCGACGGGCACAGAACCTGGAAGATCACGATGGAACCTGAGCAAGATTGACTTTCCGCGTTCAAAGGGAGGGGATCCCATGGAGAAAAAGAAAGTTCTGGTGATCGGAGGAGGCATCGCCGGCCTTGCCGTCGCCTGCTTTCTCAAACGAATCGGCATGGAACCGGTGGTGTTTGAATCCAGGGAGGAACCCGACGCTTACAGCGGTCTTTTTCTCAATGTTGCAGCCAACGGACTGAGGGTTCTCCGCATGTTGGGAGTGGATGAACGGATCGCGGCGGAAGGATTTCCCTGTTCCCGCATGATGATGTGGAGCGGAAGCGGGAAACGGTTGGGGGTGGTCAGCAACGGCACGAGAGATCACGCCGGAACGGTGATCAAGCGCAAAGACCTGGAGCGCATTTTGAGAGAGCATGCCCGGCATGCGGGAGTTGACGTGGCGTACGGAAAAAAACTGACGGATCTGAAAGTGGATGAGACCGGCGTGACGGCCTTCTTCGGCGACGGAACGAAGGAGCGCGGGGATTTGCTTGTCGGTTCTGACGGAATTCATTCGGCGACGAGACGGATCATCGATCCGGAAGCACCTGATCCGGGATATACCGGATTGCTCAGCGTCGGAGGATTCACAAAAGTTCCCGGCCTTTCTCCCACCATCGGCGAACAACACATGATGTTTGGGAAACGAGCGTTTTTCGGACATCTCGTGAGAGAGGACGGGGAGGTGTACTGGTTCGCAAACGTGGAGTATCCCGGCAATCCCACCCGGAGGGAATTGTCACGGATTCCGTCGGAAGAATGGAAACGAAAACTGACAGAGCTGTTCGCCGACGACAAAGGCCCCGCCGCAACCATCATTTCTTCGACTTCCGAAATCGGGGTGTTCCCCATCCACGACATCCTGCATCAACGCGTTTGGCACAAAGGGCCGGTGGTGTTGATCGGCGATGCGGTTCACGCGACTTCTCCGAATTCCGGCCAGGGAGCTTCGCTCGCTCTTGAAGACGCGCTTGTTCTGGCGAAATGCATCAGGGACATTCCGGATCCTTCCGCGGCATTCGCACGATTTGAGGAACTCCGTCGCGACAGGGCGGAAAAAGTGGTGGAGTATTCAAGGAAATTGGGAAACACCAAGACCGTGTCCAATCCGGTCGCAAGGTGGTTCCGGGATCTTGTGATGCCGGTGGCCCTGAAATGGTTCGCCAATCCTGATTCTCTCAAATGGCTGGTGGAATACGAGTTGGATTGGGATGAACCGGTCGAGGGATGAGAAGGTGACGTCGAATGATGACGGAACCGTTTCACGGCACAGGATGCCGGGTTGCGGACGGAACACTTCCGTTTAAGAATGGGCAGACACAGCGGAAACTCGCTGAATGAACCGAAGCGTGACAAACCTGCCGCAAAGCAATAACAGCCTCCTTCAGGTTGAGCACCCGAAAGGAGGCTGTTTTTTTCATTCGTCGCCGTTTTCCAGTTCTTCGATCAACGACTCGATGTCTTCGATCAACGTGTTGAGCGTATAGGCTTTCTCGTGCCCGATGTCATCCAACCGGTCTGCCGCGCGGTGCAAAATGTTGGCGGACTGCTTCAGATCCTGGATGGAGATATCGAGCAAATACTTCTTGTCCAAACATCTCACCTCGAAATCAGGACTCTTTCCATTTGATGTTGCAGCCGATGCTGGGCTTTTGGTCCGCGGAGACAGGTTTTCCTTCCAACAGGTTGTCCAATGCACTCCGGATGGATGCGCCCGTCACGGGAAGATCGTTCCCGGGGCGGGAATCGTCCAATTGACCGCGGTATACCAACTTGAGATCTTTGTCAAATATGTAGAAATCAGGGGTGCATGCGGCCCGATACGCGCGCGCGGTGTCCTGCGATTCATCATACAGGTAGGGGAAGGGGTATTTCCGTTCTTCCGCCACTTCTTTCATGCGCTCGGGAGAGTCGTCGGGATACTTTTCCGCATCGTTGGAGTTGATGGCCACGAACGAAATGCCTTTGGGCATGTAATCGTTGGCCAAACGGACCAGTTCTGCCTGCACGTGCTTCACGAAGGGGCAGTGATTGCAGATGAACATGATGACGGTGGCGATGTCCGATTTGAGTTCGTCCAGCGTGCGGGTTTTTCCGCTCACCACGTCGGGCAGGGAAAAGGCCGGAGCTTTTTCTCCCAAAGGAATCATGTTCGATTCGGTACGCGCCATTTGATTCGCTCCTTTCACGGGATTGTTTCAAATTCATGGTATCACAACATGTTTCGGATGGATATCTCCGCTCGCGACAAAAAAGGTGTTGACCTTTACGCATGCGTCAAGGTGTACAGTAAGGGTGTCGGGAGGGATGAAAGATGGAATACACGGTTCAGAAACTGGCCCGGCTCTCCGGTGTAAGCCCGAGAACCCTGCGGTTCTATGATGAAATCGGCATCCTGAAGCCGGCCAGGATCAATTCATCGGGTTACCGCATCTACGGGAAGGCGGAGGTGGACCTGCTGCAGCAAATCCTCTTCTACAAAGCGCTCGGGGTATCTCTCGAGCGAATCAGGGAAATCATCACCTCCCCGGATTTCGACCGGGTCAAGGCTCTTCAGGAACACCGTGAACGCCTCCTCGACAAGCGGCATCAACTGGACATTCTGATTGCCAACGTGGAAAAAACGTTGGCATCGATGGAGGGGAAAATCACCATGACGGATCGTGAAAAATTCGAAGGCTTCAAGCGCAAATGGGTGGAAGAAAACGAAGCAAAATACGGCCGGGAGATCCGGGAGAAATACGGCGACGAAGCCGTGGAAGCCTCCAACCGGAAAGTGCTGGACATGACCCCGGAACAGTACGAAGAAGTCACCCGTCTCAGCGAAGAGATCCACAAAGCCCTGGCCGAAGCATTTGCCGAAGGGGATCCCGCAAGCGAGAAAGCCCGAAAAGTGGCGGAACTGCACAAACGGTGGCTGACCTTCTTCTGGAACGGGTACAACAAAGAAGCGCATGCGGGCGTGGCAAAGATGTACGTGGAAGACGAACGGTTCAAGGCCTACTACGAAAAACAGCCGGGCATGGCCGAGTTTCTGCGCGATGCGATTCTGCACTACACCGGCGTCAAAGAGTGATGGGCTGCACGCGGAAATTCGCCGTCGGTCATCAGTGCCAGTCATCGACCTCCGGGACGAGATCCCGGGGGTTTTTTCATTTTTGTCCGCAAAAAGCGGGATTTGCTTGACGAAAACAAACAACAACATGTATCATCCAATATATATAATAAACATAAACGGGATGTGTCTATAAGATGGATCTATGGGAACGTTTTTGGGAAGCTTCCCTGGAAGAACTGAAACGCGGATACACCGAAGAAGGAGATCGATACATCTGTCTTCTCTGCGGCAAGAGCATTGAAAAAGGGATCATTTATCCCGTCGGAGACGTGTTGGTTGAAGCGGAGCGATACACGCGCATTCATATCGAACAGGCTCACGGATCGGTGTTTGATCACCTGATCCACCTGGGCAAGAAATTCACCGGTTTGACGGATCACCAAAACCGGCTGTTGCGCCTGTTTTATCAGGGGAAAAGTGACAGGGAAATCCAACTGGAAACGGGAATCGGAAGTGCCTCGACGATCCGCAACCATCGCTTTGCGCTGAAAGAGAAAGAGCGTCAGGGCAAGGTGTTTCTCGTGCTGATGGAGCTCCTCAAAGAACGGGATCCGCAGGCTTCCGGCTTCGTGGCGGTGCACAAGACCGCCACCATGGTGGATGATCGATACAACATCACCCGGGAAGAATACGATCAAATCGCGAAAAAATTCTTTCCGGCCGGAATCAATGGGCGACTTTCCGCCATTCCGGCCAAAGAAAAGCAAAAACTGGTCATCCTTCGGGAGATCGCCAAACGGTTCCGGGTGGAACGGGTGTATACCGAGAAGGAGATCAACGACGTGTTGAAAGCCGTTCACGAAGACTTTGTCACACTTCGGAGGTCCCTGATCCAATACGGTTTTCTGGACCGGACGAGAGACGGAAGCAGCTATTGGCTGAAAACGGGATTCACTCCCGAAAAGGAAGGGATGAAGAAATGAACACGGACCGGAAAAAAGAGTTGAAACTGCAGTTCAAGGAGACCAAACCGCAAGCGGGTGTCTATCGGATCACCAACACCCGCGATCAAAAAATGTTCGTGAGCAGCACTCTGAATCTGAAAACCCTGAACGGAGTCAAATTCGCTTGAACACGGGGGCCCACATGAACAATGATCTTCAGCGGGACTGGAGTGAACTCGGGGAGAACGCATTCGCTTTCGAGGTGCTGGAAGTGTTGAAACCTCCGAAGGATGATCCGTTTTTCGATGCCAAAAAAGAACTGAAGAAACTGGAAGAAAAATGGCTGAACCAACTTCAGCCTTTCGGGGAGCGCGGTTACAACAAACAACCGGCGCCTCGTGAGGGATGAAAGGTTAGTGGTGTTGAAAGGAGGGGCCCCGAAAAAGGGGCCTTTTTGTCGCACGAAAGAAGAAAGTCGGATCTGATCCGACTCCTTCGATCTGCGCATCAATGATCTGACGATGCCTGAAGAGCTTGTGTCCTGCATTGTTCCACTTCTGCTGCTTGCGCATGCAAGTCATCCGCAATTCTGCTCTTCGCATCATTGTTCGTTCCTTTATTACGGGCCGCATGGTTTTTTGCCAAGCTGACGGTTTTTTCGTGGCAAGTTTTCAACTCGTCGGGAACAGAGAGCGAAGACAATTCCTGCAATGCTTTTTCAGCTTCTTCAACCGTCACGTCGTTTGCGGTGAGCTTCTTGACAAAGGGATCTGTTTGCTCAAGGTACTGACGGATCATTTCTTCTGAACCGACTTGGCCATTGACACCGGCAGATTCTTGTTGCTGTGCAAACCAATGCAACACACCCAGCGTAGCCATCACAAGGAAAAGCATCACCACTGCATTCATGATCTTCTGTCGTTTCTCTTGCAACATGACTCCTCCCCGTTCAAGAATTGATATGCATCAACGAATTCTTGCCCAAGGGCACACCTCACCTGCTTGCCGACTGTTTTCACCCTCTGACAATATATTCCTCAAGGCTCCTTGGATAAACCCATATCCTTGTATCCCATCAAACCAAACCAATCATTTCCATGATACAATCATCTTGAGGAGGGGGAGTGAATGAGCGAACTGCGGGATGATTGCATGCGCCATTGGTATGTTCGACGACTGATGCGGGAATGGCGGCGGGTTCGCCCTCGGGTGCTGGTCGCGGAAACGCAAGGAGATTGGGGTGCACTTTGGCTGGAGTTCAAAGCGTTGGGGCCGTACATCCGAGACGCCTTTCGGTTGGTCATGGGAGACGACGAACCAAACACGGTGAATTTGACGGGCTGGGCATTCTGCATGGCAAGTCGGGATGGCAAGTCGGGCGGAAGAATCGGGGTGGAAAGAAGAAGAGTGCCGGTGGTACGCCATGAGATATATGTTCAAGGACTTGTATGTCCATAAATATCTGTCCAAAACAGGTTCAGCGGTGTGACGGCTTTCGGTTCATTTCGAAGGAGGCCCGATGAATGGGAAACAGACAAAGAAAAAACATGAAAACAGATGGACATACCCACACCCACTATTGCCCGCATGGTTCCGGAGAAGAAACAGCCAAATATATTGAAAGAGCCATTGAATTGGGATTTGAGATATATGTGTTGACTGAACATCCTCCGGAGCAGTGGTGTAACGGCCGCGTGGCAATCATGAAGGAGGGCGACACGATTTGATCAGTCAGGAAGAGTACTTCGACCATTGGCACGTACGTCGGCTGATGTGGGAATGGCGTCGGGTTCGTCCCCGGGTGTTGGTGGCGGAAGCACAGGGAGATTGGGGGACGCTGTGGGAAGTGTTCAACGAGATGAAGCCATACATCCGTGCGGCTTTCAGGTTACTGGAAGATGAGATGGAAATGAGTGTGCTGTATTTGGGAGCTTGGGCATTCTTGATGGGCGACGCATCGGCGCGGTTGGGCAGGAAAGAGGAAGAGTGTCTGTGGGTGGCTTTGGGTGAGCTGATCGCGGGATTCCATGAAAGGAATATCCTTCCTTTGCACGGAGAAGTGATTTGACGGCCGGAGTGGCCGTCTTTTTCAGTTCGCGACGGTAAATACATGAAGATCAATAAATCATGATTCGTCCTCGGCTGTATGACGGGATCACCCAGGCGGGACACTCAACACAAACTTGAAACTTTTGTCATCGGCGCCAGTATACGGACGCCCAAGCGGCCACTCCCCGCCGATTCCGCATATAACGTTTCAAAATGTTTCTTTTGTAACCTTAAAAAACAACAATACAGGAGCGACGGGCCCTCTTTTTTTCTTCGGGATTCACCTTGTTTGGTCCGGAGAGCCGCTTTTTATTCTCAATAAGAAAAGTTATCTATGGTTTTGAGAAATCAAAAAGAAACGCGCGTGAATGACCAAGATTTTTATGGCGGACGAATGGCCGGGGGTGCTGTATTTTGGATCGTCATGATCAACCGGAATCCGGGATATGGAGAGTCGGAAGAAGACAAGCGAACAGCTGAAAGCTGCGATAAAAACAAAAAGACCGGGGTTGCTTCAAGATGCACCCCAAGTCTTTTTCTCTCTGTCGGAAGAAAGCGGCGTGTTCATCCTTGGCGAGAGGCGAAAAGGAACCGACAATAGCCGATTTCCGCCGCGTTTTTCATCAACTCCAAATTCAACCAAGCGGCCAACTCGTGGAACGGACGATCTGTGAAAGGCCATTTGGTCCGATCGCCGGAGTTCCAATCCCGGTCTGATAACGCGTCTGTCGCTGATTCCCATTCCTCACGCAATCGGAAAATGCTTTCCCGGGATTCTTTGGCTTTGGCAAAACCCGCCACGTCTTCGATGTCGTACGACTCCGATTCCGGACAATCGGCCCGCCAGGTCCCTGACTCATCGGAAACATGAAGCCCTTTTGCAGCGGGGCGCCAAAAATACTCTTCATCTTGAAAAATCAAAAGGCCTCCCCCGGACCTTCTTGCCGAATATGCCCGGAGGAGGCTCAGATGAAAAATCGTCGCCGTTCAACGATGGCTGATTATTCGTGTTCCTTCAACCACTTCTGATATTTGGATTTCAGGAGCATGCGTTCCTGGTCGAACCATCCGTTTCTCATCCGGTTCACAAACTGGTTCCACGTGATCCTGCCTTCCCGGACCAGTCGATTGAGCCGTTTTCGTTCTTCCGGGGGAAGTCTGTCAGGAAGTTTCACCCGTTCATCTCTCCCCTTCTGCCGAGATCCATGTGGATGAGAGGATACAAAAGAGACGCGAACAAAAGGACTCTCTCCATCTCGGTTTTGTCAAACGCATCCACCGGGGCGCCCGTCATGGTCAACACCGCGATGCGCGTCGAAAGTTCGTTCCCGGCGATGATGGGGACGGACAGAATCGACCGGTACAGCCTCTGGGAATGTTCTTTGCGATGATACTCCACGCCCGGTTCGTTCACATCCGGGATGTAGACGGGAGTTCCCGTCCTCCAAGCCTTTCCGGCCGCGCTTCCGTCCACCGGCGGCTGGTACCTTTTGACCCAGTGGTTGTGTCCGGTGGAATGGGCATAATGGATCAGTACGTCATCTCTGTCCGGGTGCCTGACATGGATGGTGACCCGCGGTTGTTTGGAGCGGAAATCCTTGATGGTATTGATGAGATAATCCAAAATGTTCATGCAAACGTCCACCCGGTTGCGCTCAAAGTATTCGGGATTTGATACGGCCAGGTTGATTTCGTCCATGGCGTACATGATCTGCGTCATGGTATAGGTTTCGTCGGCGAACCGGCGATCCAGCTCTTCGTATAATTCTTTGAGTGCGGCAACCTTTTTGTCGGACGTCTCCAGTCGGTTTTTCAGGGTTTCCGTTTCCTGTTCGAACTCCTTCAGGAGCCTGAGCAAATCCTGATTTTCAGCGAGGGAAAGTGCCAACTGCTTTTTCAGATCCTCATTTTCATTCCTGCACACCTCAAGCTGCATGAGCGCCACTTGGCCGGAAGCATCTTCTTCCTGGGGCGTCCGGCCAAGCCAGTCGGTTTTGCCGGTGGCGAAACGATGGATGTGGATTCCCAACATGGCCACAACCGCCGCGGCCATCACCAATGCCAAAAAATCCATGAACCAACCGGAACTTTGATCAAAGCGGTCCAACAACTTCAGCAAATCTTCCATTTTCGCGTCTCCCCCGCTCTTCCGGATGATTCGCCGTGCTTCCGGACCCGGATCCGACTTGCGCCGTTCATTCGTGTTCAGGCGGAACGCGCCTGATGCCGTACCGGATCTGTCGGAATTCGGATGATTCGCGGCAAGTCGGAAGGATACGCGTTCTGCCGCAAGTAAAGGTACGCTTTTTCCAGGAACGCTTCTTCATACCCGGGTTTCGTTTCGATTTCCGGCCACCATGCCTCCAACATGCTTTGCACCAGTTTTTCACGGGCATCCGGTTTCAATTCTTTTCTGCGGATCAAAAAGGACTGGAGTACCGAGAAACGGTGTCCGCTCAATACCGGTATCTGCTTCAAAATCACCTCTTCCCTGGGGGTCAGCCACGGATCGGTATGGAAAAGTTCCAGTTCCTCCTTTTCCCGCAGCTCCATGACCACCAAGGTTCCCGCCGCCAAATCCCCCAGTCTCTTCTCCCGTCGGCTCAAAAAGATGGAAGCCATCCCGAACAGAAAACCGAACGGCAAAAGATCGGCAAGCAACATCAGGTTGCGCAAAATCACCGCAGCCAGTCCCGGATGTCCTCCGTGGTCACTGACAACCCGTATTCCGAGCAGTTTTTTCCCGAGCGTCTGCCCTCTCATCCATGTTTCCGTCACCACGAAATAAGCCAACGGAAATGCGGAAGCCACCACATACGTAAGCGCCATGAATTCAGAGAACATGCTCATGCCGATCATGAGCATCCCCAGCGGGATGAATGCTCCGGCCACGATCAACAAATCGATCAACTTGGCCATCCCGCGCGTAAACAATCCGGCGGTTTCCACCGGAATCCTGACGTTCTCGGGAGTATGAATTTCGGTGATATTTTTCATGAAATCCCCCTTTTTCACGTTTTCATTATACAATAAGATGGTAATCTCAATGATCGAGTGTCAGGCGAACTTTCTGATGGAGGGCAACAATGTGGAAAGGATCGTGAGGACCCGTCGTTCAAAAGATTTTGTCCGGGATCACCAGGCCTCTTGGGAACGATTGGATTCGCTGGTACGGAGGCTCTCCGGAGAAGGTGCCCCCCTGTCTCCGGATGAGCTGGATGAGACCTGGGAACTGTACCAAATGACTTCCTCGCATTATGCTCACGCGGAAACCGTTTTTCCCGGCCATGAAGTGACGAAACGACTGAGAGAGATTGTGGTTCGTGCACACAATGTGCTGTACGGGGCCACCGTTCGCAAAGGGTTGTTCAGGCGGTTGTTCCGGTTTGTGTGGCGGGAATTTCCCGATTTGGTCCACGAACGGTTCGGATTTGTCTTGGCGGCATTTCTCCTTTTTTTCGCGGGCTCGGCATTGGCATTCGCTGTTACCTGGCAGGACTTTGAAAACATGTCTTACTTTCTGCCTGCCGAGTTTGGTTGGGCCGATCCGGAAGACGTGGGCGATCCGGTTGTTTGGGATCATGCCCTCGTGTCCGCGGAAATCATGGTGAACAACATTCTGGTGGCATTCAAATGTTTCGCTTACGGAATTCTGCTGGGGATCGGAACCGTGTACGTATTGTTTTACAACGGCATGCTGCTCGGTTCTCTCAGCGGTTTTTACATGAAATCGGGAGTGAGCTACGAGTTTTTTGCGTTCATCTGGCCTCACGGCATCATTGAGCTGACGGCCGTTTTCATTTCCGGAGCCGCCGGATTGGCATTTGCCTGGCGCCTGTTTGTTCCCGGAGATCTGCCGAGGAAAGAAGCGCTGATCCGTGAAGGACTGGTCACGGTCAAGCTGGCCATGGGCATTGTTCCCATGCTGGTGGTGGCCGGCTTGATCGAAGGATACATCACACCGCTTGACTGGCCGCACTGGACCAAATATCTGGTCGCCTTTCTCACGCTCGTGCTTTTGGTGTTGTATTTCGGTCGGCCCTTCCTGAGGCACGGGGTCATCCGCGCCGAAGAGACGAAAACCGGGAATGCTGCCTGAAACGTCGGCGTCTCCGGGCGGCCGGGTCATTCTTCCGTGCATGCGGAACGACGTGTGACGTTTTGATTCAATTCCATGTGAAATCAAACAAATCGGGGGTTTGACATTCATCTTCCGACAGAATGGGAAACTGACGGATCCGAAGATCTTCGTGCAAACGGGACCACTCGCGGGGGTCGGATCCGTCCGCCTTCCTGAGCCGGACCGGTCTTCCCTTCCATACCGGCCGTGAACCCAGTTGTTTGACAAAGACGGGAATGCCGGAAGACCGGCAAACACCAACCAGAGACAGGATCCATTCGATTTCACAAGCTCTTGCCCGGGATCCGGTCTCTCCCCCGATCATCACCCAATCCACCTTTCCCGGCAGGCCGGGAATTTCCCCGAGCAAAGGTTCCGCCACCAGAAAACGGATCCTTGCGGGAATCTCAAGCAAAACGGGGATTCTTTCTTCCGCCCGTCTCCGATTCTCCGTGGTGACACCGCACCACACATTGGCCGGCAAGCGGGATCTTTTCCGCTTTTCGCACCAGGCGCGGGCGGCCCGATACATCCCCGCCGGACGTTTGGTGATCAGCAGGAACGTCTGGGAAGGGCTTGCGGCCATTGCATCAAATATGTTCATATGCCATTCCTGCGGGATCCACTCCCCGAACAAATCCGTCATGCTGCCGACAAACCGTCTGGCCGGCTTGCGTGCGCGCCGCCAGGAATCCAGCACATCTTCCCGCAACACGAGTTTTGGAGGATCGCCGCGATACGCCAATCCGCTTGCGAAGGGAAAAGTCCGGGACAAATTCATGGACTCGGCGTAACAATGGAGGCACCCCTCCGAAACTTTCCGGCACCAGTGTCCACCCGTACCGGCCACCACCACCGGATTGTCTGTCTTGTCCACGCAATGATCCCCGCTGTGATTCATGTCTCATCTCTCCCGAAATTCGATGGCGTCGTTTCTCATATCAAGCACCACGGGTTCGCAAGTCGGCCGGGAAGCCGCATTCGGGTCGGTTCCCGGAAGTCGAAAGGGAACAACAGTTCCCGATGATCTGAGTCTATCCGAAAATCCGGTCATTCGCAATCCATTGGAAAAGGAGAATGAACTTGGCACGTATCGAGTCACTTTTCCGCAAGCTGGATGAGTGGAAGTCAACGCTTCCCGGCACCTGGGGCCTGGTGGTGGAAGATCTGCAAACGGGAACGCGTTGGACTGTGAACGAAGACCGATTGTTTTATGCTGCCAGCCTGATCAAAGTCCCGATCATGGCGGCCGTGTATCGGGAGGAAGCGGCCGGTCGGCTGACCCTTGAAGAGGAATGGCCGCTGTCGCTCGAAGACCAAGTCGGGGGAAGCGGGATCCTTCAGCACCTTTCACCGGGAATTCGACTCCCGATCCGGGACTTGGTGACCCTGATGATCATTCAAAGCGACAACACGGCCACCAACATGCTGATCCGCCGCGTCGGAACGGAGACCATCCGAAAAACCATGGTCGAACTGGGCATGCGGCACAGTCGGTTCCACAACCCGCTCATGATCGTTCCGTATCCTTTGGAAAACGTGAATGTCGTGACCGCCGCCGACATGGCCGCCTGCTTTCGGAGAATCGCCCGCGGTGAAGCCGTTTCCCTTCACGCCAGCCGGCGAATGATCCGCACTCTCAAGAAGCAGCAAGATGCGGCCGGACTTCCTTCTCTGCTGCCGCCGAAACATCCGGAAGGAATCGTTGGTCTCCAGCCATTGTGGGAGTGGGCGCACAAAACGGGACAAGTGAACCGGATCCTGCACGATGCGGGAATCTTGTATGTCGGAGGTCGTGCTCTGTCGGTGACGGCTCTCAGCGAAGGACTGGACATTCGCACGGCAAGATCTTGCCTGGGAGAATTGGGCTTGCGGGCCTACGAATGGATGAGAGAGCCCGGCTGAAACCGTGCCGGCTGTACCGAATGTGCATCACGACACCCGTTCTTTCGAAGTCGTTGGAAAATTGCGGATTGAGAAAAACAGGTGATTCTTCACGGGAAATCGTTTCGTTCGTTTTGGAACATGTCATCCGAAATGGGGGCGAAAAACTTGTTGAAGGATGTCACGCTCGTTCTTTTTGTGATCTTTCCGTTGATTTCGGTGATTCTCGGCGTGTTGTTCCATCTCTTTTTGTACAATTGGAGATTCGCCGCGCTTGTTCCGTCCTTTTTGCTGCCGCTTGTGCTTTTCATTGACGAAACAGGGTTTGCGTGGTCAACGTTCCAAGCGAACGTGGATTCCTGGTTCTTGTACGGCATTGCCTATGCGATCCTTTCCCTTGTTTCGATCTTCGTAACTTCCGCAGCGAGGAAAAAGAACACCGAATGACCGGCGGCAGGAGGAATGAATGAACATACGGTATACCACGTCGCTGTGGTATTGGCAGTCGATGAAGATTCCGGGAAAGCGGCGGGCTTCATCAATGCCGTCAGTGACGGCGTTTTGTCGGCGTACATCCCCTTGCTCGAGGTATTGCCGCAGTATCGAAACCGGGGAATCGGAACGCAATGGGTCCAACTCATGCCGGATGAGCTGAACAGGCTTTACATGGTGGAGGTGTTGTGCGACGAAACGTTGCAGCCGTTTCACGAAAAATCAGGGATGAAACCGGCAACGGGCATGAGGATTCGAAATGATAAGCGACAATCCGGGTTGCCCGGCCGTTGAATCACAAATGAACCGGCCTTGAATACAGGCCGGTTTTTCATGTTTCCTCAACGAATGAACGCGCGCACGATCGGATAGTCGAAGTCACGCCCCTGCCACGCGCGAATGATTCCCATGAACGGGACCACCACATAAGCAATCCCCAGAACAATCAGCATCGGAATACCGATCAGCACGATGATGAGCGCAAACCCGATGACGGCGAGAACCCACATCATGACATGGAACAGGAGGGCTTGCAGGGACAACTTGCGAACGCTCCTGTCATCGGAGACGAGAAAAACGATCAGCGGCAACAATACCGGTGCAAACCAGGTGCTGATGTGTACCAGTATTTTCAACCATTTGGGATCAACCAGCTTCTGGGTGTCCAACTCCACACTTCCTTTCCGTCAACATGTAACCATGCTTCTCATTCATGTTTACCCTTTTTCTCCGCCGGCGATGCCGACCGCATGAGAAAACCGGGAGCCGGCACATTCCGCACGCCGGCTCCCGGTCAAAAGTTGTCACTGATAACGCTCCAACAGTCGTTCAATCAGGGGATGTGCGAGCTCTTTCCCGCGCAGTGCGCTCAACCAGTTCTCGGGAACGGCCCCGATTCCGTCACGAATCCCCGCCAGACCTCCGGCGATGGCCGCATTGGTATCGGTGTCATCCCCCAGGGAAATCGCATATTTCACCACTTCTTCGTAAGACCCCTGACGCAATGCCCATCGGGCCGCCCGGAGTCCGTTCACCACATAGCCGCTTCCATCCGGTTCGATGTCTTCATCCGGGCGGATGGCATATTCGAGCTCCTCTCGATATACCGAATCCTCGGGATACAGCCCGCGCAGGGCCTCCACCGCACTGAACCAGGCTTCTTCCGCATCCTCCATTCCGTTCAAGAGACGCCGCGCCCAGAGGGAGTACAGAGCGGAACACACTTGGTTGGTGGGGTGACCGTGCGTGACGAGTGCCTGCAAATGAGCGTCCGACACCAGCTCTTCATCCGTCCCTTCATGCCAAAGAGCCAGCGGCAAGACTCTCATCAAGGCTCCGTTTCCCTTGGCTTCCAGATCCACGGAACCCGCTTCCGTGGCGGGCGTGCCGGATCGGTATGCCCGGATGGCCCGGGAAGTTTGAAGACCGACGTCAAACACCAAACCATCCACCGCGTAATCCCCGCGCTCATACCAGCCCGCAATCCTCTCCACCAGATCTTCCGGATCCATTTCTCCCGTGCTGAGCAAGGAATCCAGCAATGCCAGCGCATGTGCTCCGTCATCCGACCAGGTTCCGGGAGGAACGTGCGGATAGCTCCTTCGAAACCCGGCGGGCGGGGACATCTCCAGTTGTTCCAGGGCGGGGATCTCCGAAGGGTCATGAAATTCGTACGGAACCCCGATTGCGTCGGCCACGAGAAGTCCCCACATTCCTCCGGCCGCCTTCTCTCTTTTTTTCCCTGCGCCGATCATGTTTTCTCTCCTTTGCACATGTTCGAAAACCGGATCATTGTTGCGAAACCCGTTGTTTCAGCTCAACATTCAACCATTCGGCTTCTTTCAAAGCACGTCCGTCGCGAAGAACATCCCCGGGTCGGCTCCCTTCCCCGATGAGAAAACCTCCGAATCGCATCGACATGAAGTCAAAAATGTACTGAAATTGCTGAACCAGCGGCAATCCCTTCACCCTGGCCCGGTCACCGCCGCAGATCACCACATAGGCGATTTTCCCGTTCATGGCAGATTTGAAATCATATCTGGTGTCCCGCAAACTGTGAGACCAGCGATCGATGAAATTTTTCATGAAACCCGACATGCCGTACCAGTACAGGGGCGTGACGAACAGGAGGATATCATGGCGCATGATCCGCGTGATCACGTCGTGGTAGTCATCATCCACCGGCTTGAACCCTTCTTCGTCATGCCTCTTGTCCACGATGGGCAGGATGTGATGATCCCGGAGAAAAATCCATTCGGCGTCCAGGTCCTTGAGCACCCTTTCCACCAGGGCCTCCGAATTCCCGCGGGAGCGGGAGCTTCCGCAAATGACCGCAATTTTCACCTTTTTCCCTCCCAGACAAACCGGTTCACGACCCGCCGCGACACGGTATTCATGACGATAGTATATCACATGAAAAAGTCCCGATTGATGCGCGTTCACTCCTTTGACGCAAAAAAAGTTGCCGTCCGCAAATGCGGAAAGCGGCAACCGTTGTCGTCAAATTCTTGCTCCCGTTCGCATCCGAAGCATCAGGTACGCGTCAATGACCCGATCGGCCAGAGCATCCGGCTCCACGTCGAGCACGGTGGCATGGAAGCGACGGAACTGTCCGAGACGCCGGGCTCTTTGTTCCAGCAACTGCCGGATGACGAAGTGGCGGAAGACCTCTTTTTCGTTTTCCGGAAGCCGGTCGGGTTCCCGAAAAAGCTCCGGTTCCTGCATGGTGACAAACAAGATCGCATGCTTTTTCCGGATGGTGGTCATCAAAGGCGGCAACGTGAGAGACCCGGCGGCCGAGGCATCGGTGAACACCGTGACCAATGTCCCTGGCCTGTGAAAACTCTGCACGGCGTCCCAGCCGGCCTGAAAATCGGTTTCCGCATAGCGCGGGGCCAGGTCGTGGGTTTCCTCGATGATCCGCTTCAGATGTGCCAGGCCTTTGGCCGGCGGAATCCGGACGTGGATGCGGTCGGAAAAGGCAGTCAGACTGACCCTTTCTCCTCTCCGTAAGGCCACTGCGGCGTAACCCAGCGCAGCTTCCAGCGCGGTATCCAGCCGGGAACGGCCGTTGTATTCCACCCCCATCAGCCGACCTGCATCCAGCAGGATGGCCACTTCATGACCGGTCGCCGGTTGCATGACGTTGGTCATCAGTTTTCCGTGACGGGCGGAAGCCATCCAGTTGATCCGGCGAGGCTCATCATCGGGTTGATACTCCCTCAGATGGGAAAATTCCGGACCCATTCCGAATGTCCGGGGATGGGGAATCCCTTCCTGCTCCATTTGCTCGCGGTAATATCTTCGTCGCGCCTTGCGGACCGGATCGAGCACGGGAAAAACCTGGACGTGTTCTTCCGCAGGCACCGTGAGTTGAAGGATGAGAAACCCGAGAGGACTGGTCAACCGCAAGTGGATGTCCCCGAACCGGTGTTTTCCTCTCCGGTGTGGAGAGACCGTGTAGCTGACCGTTTTCCCGGTTTCGGATTCCCACTTCACCGGCATGGTTCTCCGATCGATCCGGAAGCCTTGCGGGAAATCATCCTGGACCCACATCATGAGCGAAAGAGGCTCGGAAGCCGTGACATGAATGCGAACCGGATGTTCCTTCCCCAGTTCATGAAGCGCATCCGTTTCACGCTTGGCGGTGATGGTCGGCATCGATCGAAGTGACCGGACATCGATCAGGGAAAGGCCCAACGCAACGCCCGTACCGATCACAAAAAACAGCGAACCCAACCCCAAAAAAGCTCCCGCGAAGGTGGCCGCAAAGCCGATGACCAGCAGGAGAAGCAGGCGGGGAGCCGGGAGGATGGCCATCTTACCGGGGAACCGAAACGGTCTCCAGAATTTCATCGAGAACATCGTCCGCACTCCACCCCTCCAGTTCGCCGTCGGGATGCAGGTGAATCCGATGGCGAAGTGACGGTTTGGCCACCTTTTTCAAATCATCCGGGGTCACGTAATCCCGCCCGTTCATGGCTGCTTCCGCCTTGGCCAGCGACAGGAATCCGATTCCCGATCGCGGACTCACGCCGAGGATGATTTTGGGATGTCTCCGGGTGGCACGCACGATCTCCAGAGCATATCCGGCCACGTCGGGCTCCACCCGTACTTTCTCCAGCGCGCGGCGCATCTCAAGGATTTCTTCCGCATCGGTCACCGGTTCGAGCCCTTGTTCCCGCCGGGACGTGATCCCGGATGTGAGCAGAAGCTCCCGTTCTTCCGCCTCTTCCGGGTAACCGACGAGCAACTTGACCGCAAACCGGTCCACCTGCGCCTCCGGAAGCAGATAGGTCCCTTCATGCTCCAGCGGGTTTTGGGTGGCGACCACGAAGAAGACGGGCGAAAGAGGAAACGTTTCCCCGTCGATCGTCACCTGTCGCTCCTCCATTGCTTCCAGGAGCGCGGATTGGGTTTTGGGCGGCGTACGATTGATCTCATCCGCGATCAGGATGTCGGTGAACACGGGCCCTTTCCGTGTGGAAAAACGGCCCGATTGCAAATCGTACACCTTGGTTCCGGTCACGTCGGCAGGCATCAGGTCCGGCGTGAACTGGATCCGCCGGTGATCGCATCGAACCAGTTGCGCCAGGGATCGCACCATCAACGTTTTCCCGACGCCGGGCACCCCCTCCAGCAACACATGTCCGCCCACCAGCAAACTTGCCCACAGGAGGCGGAAATTTTCTGCTTGACCGATGACGGATTGGCCGAAGGACTCGATCATCCGGTTCGTCACCGTTTGGATGCGGGAAAGTTGTTCGATCGGGGTTTCCACGTGGCAAGCTCCTTTCTCAGAACGTTCATTTCGTTGTACAAGCGTACCAAAAGTCCTTCGGAAACGGATTTTCCCTTCAGTCCCGAAATGGTTCCGCAGATCTCATTCCATGAGGCGCAAAAATGTTCACCCAAACGGGCCCTCATCTCCTCGACCAGCCGTTGTTCCGGCAAAGAGTCGGGGATCCGGAGAGCTGCCCGGACCTCTTTTTCCAAACGCTTCTGTTGTCTGCGAAGCAATTCCGCGGAACCGCCGACCCGCATCAACCAGAAGGCCATGGCATCCACTTGGGACTGTCCTTCCCGCTTTTTGCGGGCCTGTTCCCATCGCGGGGCTCCAAACCGTTTTCCGCGGGCGTAAAGCCACAATCCCGTGAGAAGAAGCAGTTGGAAAACGATCAGCCAAACGATGGGCGGATATTTCACTCCCGACGCCTCATCGCCGGACGGATCCGGCTCAAAGGAGGGAGCGGCGGGGCGGGATTGAGGGGGCTTCGCGAAAGCGGCGTGAACCGTTTCGTCAAAATATACCGTATTCCCGAATGATTCCACCAATCCGAGGGGAACGGCAAGATTGTCCGCCTGATCCAGCCCTTGATTCGAAACGATATACGGCTCGGGAACAAACACCAGTTGACCGTTTCCTTCCCGCTTCATCGACACCAAGATCTCTTCGGAGTGATTCCCCAGCAGGACTTCATGATCCGTATTGGTGATGCACTGTCGATCCGGCCATCTCAGTTGCCGGATTTCCCGGAACCAAGGGTTGTCCGCCTGTTTCGTGACGGGCATGAAAACCAAGTCCGATTGGCATGTGTCTCCTTCCAGACCGAATTCACTCGCCCAAGCGGAGTCGGGAGGCGTCCACAGAATCAATTGGTTTCCTTTCCTCACCCATTCCAGGATCTTTTCCTTCACTTCCTTGGCGGGAGGCTCTGTCCAAGGATGGATGATCATCAGGGTGGAACCCGTCTCCCCGGGAAGATTGGTGTAATCGTCTTCCCACAAAGCGGTGTTCACTCCTCTTTTTTCCAGCAAAAGTTTCAACGCTTTGGTTCCTTCCGCCCCGGCATTCAAGGAGGACCAGGGCAATCGGTTGCTCTTCGGCCACAGCGTGATCAGCAGGGCGGCGAGCAGAATCACACCGATGATGATGAGAAGCGGCTTGAATTTGAACTTGACCTTCATCCGGACTCCCCTCTCCCTGTCAGCTTCCGGGTGAGGAGGCGATATCTCTCCAGTTCTTCCCTTCCGATCGCCCGATTTCCGTACCATACTTCATCGAACGTTCGGCTCAACTCACGGAAATCTTCCGCGCTTTCCGGCCAATTCCGTTTCGCCTCTTCCCTGTATTCCCCGTTGGTTTTGGCCGGATGACGTTTCAATTTTCCTTCCCGGAATGCAAACTCAAGAAGCCCGACGAACAGGGCCCGAAGCGCCAAACGGAATGCACCTTTGGAAACCATGTGTTCGGCGGCTTCCTGCCAATCCGCCGTCCGTGATTCGTTCGGCTTCTTCCGGGAAACCGGCCGGTTCTTGCGGTAATTCCAGAGCCACCAGACCAGGATCACCGCCAGGCTGACGCCCAGCGTCCCCCAGATCATCCACTCCACTCCGCTCAAGTGCGGGATCAAGGGAGCAGAAAACCATTCCGAAAAAGAAGAATCACCGACCGGAGCTTCGCCCGACACGGGGAAGTCATCGAGACCCTCGAAATTTTGCCCGAATTCGCTGCGCTTGAACTCGGAACCGGACAAAATTTCTTCCAGCTGTTCACGGGCTTTTTGCATGTCTGCCTTGATGTTGATCACCTCCCGGCTCTGTCAGGATGACCGGAATTGTTCCAACAGGTCCGTTCCGCGAAGTCTCCCTTCCCGGTCCCTGTACAGAAGGATCAGAAAGAGATTGGATACGGGAACCAAAAACGGCACCACCACGGCCACGTACAAATAGTGCAGCCCCTTCCACAACCACTCCGGATCCGTGATTCCGACGGAGAGGCGGATTTCCTCCATGAAAAACCATCCGTAAATCAACAGCTGAGATCCGATTGCGATCAGAACAAGGCTTCCGACCGTTTTCAGCACCATCCCCCGGCACAGCTTCCAACTTTCGCGCACGGCCGTCCCGAGCCGCGTCCGGTTCTTTACGACCATCGGCAAGATCCATGCCAGACGGATGACAATCAGCATCGCCGGAAACGTGGACCACATGAGTCCTTCAGCCACCGCCTCCGCGGAAACACCGATGAAACCTTCGTGGTTTTCAAATGATTCCAAAGGCGCGGAAACCGCAAGCGTCATCAGAAGCGCCGACAACCCATGGATGACGACAAACAGGAGGATGACGAAAAAAAGCGGTTTCATGTGCCGCCGCAGCACAGAAAACCCCGCTTTGAATGACCACTCGTCCGAGTCGGGAAGAAGGGCGAAAGCGGCCATCATCACAGGGAACAAAACGCAATCCCAAATCAGTTTTTCAAGGATCAGATCGAGGATGACAGCATCCGCGGCATCGGGGGGATCCACGTACATGTAATCGACGTATCCGTCGTAATACCATACCGAAAGCGGCGTCACGATCAAGAAACTGAACAACCAGATTTGAAACAGATGCTTTCGGTACAATCGGAATGTTCCGTCCAACAGCTCGCGAAACGTGCAGGGAACATACGATGTCGGCAACCCGGCCACCAAATCACCTCCAACGAATTCATTATAACTGAATGAAGAAGAGTTTTTTCAAAAAAAGTCGGACGTCGGATGGACGTCCGTCATGGTCGCCGGAGAGTTTTGCGGAACCCTGTCATTGATTCATGATCAGTTGCATGGTGGAGTGATCCAGTCGTTTGATGACGGCAATCAGGAAACGCTTCATCGCTTCGATGTCTTCCTTGTCCACGATGGAGGCGTGGGAATGGATGTAACGCGAACAAATCCCCAAGGCCGCGGACGGCACTCCCTTGTCCGTCCGGTGCACGCGTCCCGCATCCGTTCCTCCCTGAGAAACGAAGAACTGGTACGGAATGTTTTCCGATTCGGCGACATCCAAAAGGAAGTCTCTCATCCCCGGAAGCGTGATCATGCTGCGGTCAATGAGCCGGATGACCACTCCCTTGCCCAATTTGCCGAATCCGTTTTTCACTCCGGGCGTGTCGCCGGCCGGACCGGCATCCACGGCGAAGAACAGATCGGGTCGGATGAGGGCGGCCGCCGTTTTGGCTCCGCGAAGACCCACTTCTTCCTGCACGGTGGCACCGGCGTAAACGGTGTTCGGGTGATCTTCATCGCGAAGCGCTTTCAAAAGCTCGATCGCCATGCCGCAGCCAAACCGGTTGTCCCATGCCTTGCTCATGATTCGCTTTCCGCCTTCCAGTTCGACGAACGGGCAATGGGGAACGGCCACACACCCGGTGTCGATGCCCCATTCTCTCACCTGATCCTCGTTTTCGGCCCCGATGTCGATGAACATCTCGGACAGAGTCAAGGGTTTGCGACGCTTCTCTTCGGACAACAAATGAAGCGGAACGGAACCGATCACCCCGTGAATCTTCCTGCCGTCTTTGGCGATCACGTCGACGCGCTGCGCAGGAAGCACTTGGGACCACCAGCCGCCCATCGTTTGAAACCGGAGGAATCCTTCCGGCGTGACCCGGGTGATCATGAACGCCACTTCATCCATGTGTCCGGCCACCATCACTTTCGGCCCGTTTTCCGCGCCGCGTTTGATCCCGAAGATGCTCCCCAGCCGGTCTTGGATGATTTCTTCGGTGTACCTCCGGAGTCTGGCCCGCACCAGTTGCCGGACTTCCCGTTCAAACCCCGGTGCGCCCGATGCCTGCGTCAGCTCTTCGTACATTTTCCAATCGATCATTGTTCCGTACCTCCGTCCCTGGTGACGTGTTGTTCTTGAGACTCTTTCCATTCCCGGTATCTCCGGTGCACGGTCGCCCTGGAAATCCGGTAACCGAATCCGCGAAGGGTGGCGGTGATCTCGTCGAAAGTCAAATTCTTTTCCTTGAGAGCGACAATCTGTTCGATCGGCACTTCTTTCCGGTCCCGCCCGCCTTTTCCGCGATTGGACAAGTTGCGTGACGGATCAAATCCTTTTTCCCGGATGGCCCGGCGCATCCCCCAACTGATTTTCTGATTGATCATCTTTCGTGTGAATTCTTCCACGCGCGCCACAATCGAAAGGACCATGGAGTCCCCGGCATCCAGTTCCAGTTCTCCGTTTTGCGCCATGGAAAAAATCCGGCAACCATGCCTGTACAGCTGATGCAGGATGGCCAGTTTCGCTTCCCCGCGCCCCAGCCGGGTGTCATCCTGCACCAGAACGACGGTCGCCTCTTGGTTCCGGGCCAAGTCGAGCAACTCGTACAATCCCGGCCGGTCCAGGTCAAAGCCGCTGTGTCTTTCGGCGATGATCCGGATGATCTCAAATCCCCGCTCCCTTCCCCATGCTGCCAGTTCTTCACACTGCCTGTCCAGACTTGTTTCCTGTTCTTCCTTGCGCGTGCTGACCCTGGCATACACGACCGCTTTTTCGGACGAAATCGTTCATCAGCCTCCCGGCATTCGATGTCTCTTGAAAGGATGGACAAATTCGGATAAAGTGGGGAAGAAGGAGTGAAGCCCCTTGATCGATCAGGAACTCATCCGACGTATCAACGAATTGGCCAAAAAGAAAAAGACCGTGGGCCTCACGGAAGAAGAGCGGGCGGAACAGGCCCGGCTGTACAAGGTTTATCTTGCGGCCATCCGCGGTCAGGTCAAACAACAGCTCGACCGGATCCAGTATGTGGACAACCGAAAACCCTTGAACTGATAATTCATTATACTCCATGAGCGAAATCCGGACAATTTCGCGAATTCCACTCATGGAAAACATAACCCGAAAAAGCCCCGGGATCCGACTTTTCCGGGGCTTTTCCTTGAATTCGGAGTTGGATGGGGAGGAAACCGAATGAAATCGTGGAAGGGTCCCGTCTTTCTTTCGGCGGCGGCGGCCATTTGGGGCGGCATGTACGTGGTCAGCAAAGCCGTGATGGATCATGTGCCGCCGTTTGTCCTGGTGGAGATGCGATACCTCATCGCTTTGCTCGTGCTGGGATTGTGGGCTTGGGTCAAACAGGAGTATCGCATCGACAAAAAGGATGCTCAATCACTGGCGTTGGTCGGCTTGGTGGGATATACCGGATCCATCGGTTTGCAATTTGTCGGAACCCACTTGTCCGGCGCGGCCATGGGTTCACTCATCACTTCCGCATCCCCGGCGCTGATTTCCCTGTTCGCTTGGAAGCTTCTCCGGGAAGAGATGAACCGAACCAAATGGATGGCCGTGGTTGTGGCCACGCTGGGGGTATTGGTGGTGGTCGGAGTTCCTTCCGAAGGCTCTGGCTCTTCCGTTGCGGGGAATGCGGCCCTGTTCGGTGCCGCGCTCACCTGGGCGCTGTACACCGTACTCAGCCGAAAACTGACACTTCGGTATTCTTCGTTGACAGTCACATTCTGGGCCACGCTGTTCGGCATCGTCTTTACCGTTCCGCTGTGTCTGTGGGAGATGTCCGTCAAACCGGTGACGATTCCCCAGGATCCCTGGGTATGGGCGGGCATTTTCTATATCGGCGTCATATCCACGGCAGCCGCTTTTTACTTGTGGAATTTGGGCTTCGAGTACATCGATGCCTCCACCGGTTCCCTGTATTTCTTCGTTCAACCCGTGGTGGGCGGATTGCTCGGGGCTTGGCTGCTGGAAGAAACCTTGGGCATTCCGTTCTTTGCCGGCGCTCTGCTGATCGCTGTCGGCATCGGACTGTCCACCCGACCTTCGAAAGTCCCGCGAACGAAATCCTGAAAAAACCTTCCGATACATTCAAAAACCCCCTTGGCCTTGGCCAAGGGGGTTTCACCGTATGGGGCAACAGGATCAACTCTTTGTTTTCTTGACCGATTGGTTTACCATGATGATTCCTGCAACAACGACCAAGATCCCGATTTGCCACAACCAACGCTCCGGAGCTTTCAACAGAACAAAACTCCAATATTCAGACGAAGACATTCCTTTACCCGGATAAACAAAGACAGCGGGGATCCATCCAATAATCGTGCTGATGACCCCGAGAAGGACCAAGACAATTCCCGACCATTTCTGCCCCACAACTTTTTTCATGATCATCATCCCTCTCCTTAAGATCTCGAATCAATCCGCCACAACAGCATCAAAATGGATGATGGATGTCCTTTCCAAAAATCATCGAATGTTGGCCGGATCATTCAGGATCTGTACATGAGCCTTTTTTGAACGATCGGTTCACCAACCCAATTGCCGCAACCATGATCAAAATCCCGATGAACCACAGCCAGCGATCCGGAGCTTTCATCCAGACAATGCTCAAATATTCCGTCAAGGTTGATGCCATGAAAGGATAAATAAAAAGAGCCGTGATCATGCCCAACGTCGTGCCGACCGATCCGAGAACGAGCATTCCGATCAGCGATCGATTCACCATCCAGATTCCGAAAATAACGATCAAAAGTCCGATTTGCCACACCCAACGTTCCGGATCTTCCAGCAATACATCTCTCCAAAAGTCAGACGAAGTCCCGTATTCTCGGGTCGCCATTTCAAGAACGATTGCCAATCCCAGGGACGTACCCAATGCCCCGAGGAAGAGCAGCACAATCCCCAACCATCTCAGCCCTGCAACTTTTTTCATGTTCATCCATCCTCTCCGTCAAACAGGGAAGGAAGTCCACCCATTCATTTGATCCGGATGGTTTGGACTTCACCGGAAATTATCATCTGACTCATACTTCTTCCCCCGTTGGGGCACGTTGATGGTGTATCACTTCAATTTTATCATCGGGAGGAATGAACATGGCAGATCCGAAGAGACCCGTGGGCCGAAACGAACTGAATGACGGTAAACTTGCCGATGCTCCCTCCGGTCGAGGTCCTGAAGAACGGATCACGGCAGGCATCCAGGAAGCATACGGAGTGTTTCCCGTTGATCAGAAAGAAGAAGACGAAGGTGAAGGGATGGATATGCTTCATCCATGAGATGATTGAAGCTCGGAGGATCCGGGCTTTTTTTGTATCTTTTTGTTTGTGTTGCAAACAAGTTGATGTTTTCAACTGTATTCTGCGGGCGGGAGGAATCGAACAAATAGCGCTGCGCCGGATATGACCTGTGCACGAATCAAACGGAGAACATGTTGCGATATTCGCTTGGAGTGACGCCGAATTTACTTTTGAATGCCCGTTCGAAAGCAGAAAGGCTGTGAAAACCGGTCTCAAAGGCGATGGAGGTGATGGAATGATTGCGATTCCGCAACAACTGTGCTGCCGTATGCAATCTCAGATTCCGAAGGTAACGCCCCGGCGTGCTGCCGACATGTCGTTGAAATGAGCGAATCAGGTGATATTTGCTGATCCCCGTGATTTTGCACAGATCGTCCAAGGTGATCGGTGATGAAAGATTGGCATGAAGATATTCGATCCCCTTTCGCAAGGAAGGATGTTCAATCGGTGGAGGAGCTGTCGGGACCCAATCGTTGGAGTGAGTACCTTTGTGGATGGACAACAAGAACGACACAAGTTTCCATTCAAATTCATCCGATTCCATCCTGCTGAGCGGATGGCACAGACTCCTGAGAAACAATTGTTCCACCTGCTGAACCAAAACCTTCGTGGAACTGTCACGGCCCCACGGAACAAAGCAAACTTCGGTTTCGGGCACGCCCAAGCGGTCGGCGATGACGTTCTTCAGAAAGTTCTGCTTGATGGTGATCAATAAAATCCGTGCTTCTCCGTCGCCCGCCAGATGCCTGTGGCGTTGACCCGGGGACAAAAGCATTCGACTTTCCGGACACCCTGTATGTCGTTGGGTTTTCTCATGTTGCATGATGCTTATTCCCTCAAGCTGAATGCTGACCTGGTACACGTCCTCATGACCGTGGAATTCATCAGCCTCTCCTTCTCCGAGTGTGAAAACCGTAAACTTGCAGTGTTTCAATTTCAATCTCAATGTCATGTTCTCCCTCCTCCGGATGAGTATGTGATCCCCCGCAATGATTGCTGCCACAGCAGCAATGAACGCCGAGCTTTTTCCGGCGTTTTTCCGGATCATGAAGATGAACGGAAACAAACCACAAAGACATTTGCCGATGATCGGTTTTCAACATCTTTTTCCCGATCCCCCGCACTCCAATCAAACCAAACCGGCAGACGGCAAGGAGGAGGATGCACATGACATCCAGACGGCGATGTCTCATGGTAATGGCCTGTGCTCCGGAAGGGATGAAACTGAGGGAAGCCAACCATCTGTTCAATCGGTACATCGCCGACCGCGAGCGAGGGCATTGTGTCTTTCACGACCATTTCCTCGATCGACCGGGCGGAGTGGCATTTTTTGAGGCGACTGACAAGGAACAGGAAGAGAGAATCCGGCAGGCTTCCGAGCTCCCGGGTTGGACCATCCAGGTCCATCCCCTGATCCACTCACGTTCGGCAGCAGGTTTCGTGGCCCAGTTGGATTACACCAGCGGAACTTACTTCAACATTCCCTTGTCTGCCCTGACGGAACGTATTCGAAAAGCAAAGGAAGAGAACCGGAGTCCTTACCAGGCTTGATTCCCGGTTCGCCGATGCAAGACCAGTCGATCGGAGCGGTTTGAATCGTCCCTGCCTGGACGGGGACGATTTTATATTTTTTTATTTTCGGTTTGTACAACAAACTGATTTATGATATAAATAGATCAACAATCCCCCATATGGAAATCGGGAGGGATCCTGACGATGATGCCGTTCAAGGAAATGGCACGGTTGAACAAACTGATTCACGAACCGGCCCGTCTGGCGGTGATGAGCGCCCTGGAAGCCTGCACGATGGCCGAGTTTCTCTTTTTGCAGGAGCTGACCGGACTGACGAAGGGCAATCTGTCCTCTCACCTTTCCAAATTGGAAAAAGCGGGATACATTCAAATCGACAAGATGTTTGTGCGAAAAAAAATACCTCATACCACGGTCCGCATCACGTCGGAAGGAAAAGCGGCGATCCGGGAGTATTGGGAGCAGATCGACCGGATCCGCGAAGTGACACGGCAATGGGAGAAAAAATGAAACATCCGTCCCGTGACTCCAAAATGGCCCTTTCGCCATCGTCACCGGGACGGATGTTTGCTCCGGGGAACCTGAATAGGCCGATGATTCGGACTCCTCGGCATCAGGTGTTCATGTGTAGAAAAGTTGGTAAAGCTGTTCTTGTTCAAAGAAATTCAGGTCCTTGTCCACCGTCGAACGGATTTCGTAACCCTGAAATGTTGCGACGATCAAGGTGGCGATGATTTTCGGGTCAATGTCGTCGCGAATTTGTCCGAGTTCCTGTCCACGGCGGATCACCATTTCCAAAAATTCATCCCACATCTCGTACTGCTTCTTCATCCATTCTCTCACGTATTCGTTTTTCCGGTGCATCAGAAACACCTGATAAAACGATTGCGCCCAAACGCCGGGATCCGACCCGCCGGAGCTTTTGTAGCAATCTTCCAGAATCCGGCTGATGACTTCCCGGATGTTGCAATCCGGCTTTTCCAGCTCCTTCAACGTTTTCTCCGCAATTCCCCCATACTCCCGATCCAGTTTCGCTTTCATCAGCTGATGAAGCAAATCTTCTTTGCTCTGAAAGTGAACGTAAAACGACCCTTTTGTTTTCCCGATCTCCGACATGACGTCATCAATCGTCATGGCGTCATAACCCTTTTCCGCAATCACCCGAAAGGCCGCCTCGATGATCCGGGCCTGGGTCCGTTCACCGGATTTGTATTTCACGGTAGTCAATCACCTGCCCCACATCACGGAAAAGTTGTACTTTCAATGATACCACATTCTCGGTGAAATCACTGAGTTTGAAGCAAGAAAGCGGGATGCGCCGACATGGTTCCTGTTCCGCGGTCCCGCTTTGAACGTCTGTTTCCTTGCACGCATGCGAAAATGCCGGATCCGCCTTTGCTCTGTCCGATCAGGAAGATGGATCGGTCATCTCACGGATGCCACTCCATGTACACCTGTTCGGCCATGACCTTGAAACCGCTCTCTTCAAGCAGGCCGGAAAGCCAGCTTGCTTTGTCCGACACATGCAAGACAACTCCGGGAACCTCGGGATGATCCGAAAACGCTTCTTTCAACAACGTTCGCGCGATGTCGACCCTGTCGGGCCGGTCCGGGCGAACCCCCAAATCCGTCACCGAAATCCGTGTGCACACTCCGCTTTCGTTCCGGTTCCGTCTCACGAGTGCATAACCGATGCTTTCTCCGTTCTCCGCTTCAACGATCAGGGCTTCTCCCTCCACCGCGGACATCCAATGGGATTGCCAGGGAGCATCGTGCCGGTAAAACGGGAGGCGGCCGGCGGCTTCCGGCTGACCCTTGCGGATCAAAACCCTCTCCCCCCCGTCCGGATGTCCCGACATGCGGAATGAATCGGTTTGAAACACGCGGATGACGTCCACCACACGGTATCCGTGACTCCGATACAGGGAGATGGCCCGTTCATTGACGGAAATGGCCTCCAAGGTGGCCCGTTGCACTCCCTCGCCGCGATAGAGGAGGATCGTTTCTTCCATCAATCTCCGCCCCACACCTTGCCCGCGAAACTCCGGCAACACGGCCGTGCCCCCGTTCCAGGCTTCCCTTCTTCCCCGGACCTCCCTGATGCCGTTGAGCACGAAACCGACCGGCTCCCCCTTTACGCCGGCGATCAGCGAGTGATCCGGAGACAATCCTTCACGGCTGAGCCGCGCGTTGAACGCGGCCACATCCAGGGTCATGTTGCTGTAGTAATCGCTGAACGACCGGTTCCACAAACGAACCATCTCTTCCGTGTTCCATTCACTGAGGCGACATATGTCCATGGTCGTTTCTCCTCTTTTTTCAAATCGACACCTGTCCATTTTGATTATACCGGAACCGTTTCCTGATTTGTCCACCCATTGTGATATAATCAAAAATACACAATATGGACGGGAGGAAAACGGATGACGGACCGGTCATGGATCGAGTTTTTGGTGATCTCCCGGTTTCGGATGACGGACCAGTACCTTCCCAAACTGCTTGCCGCCCTGGAGTGTCTGACCAGGAACCAGCTCTGGAGCCGAACGGCAGACACCAACAGCATCGGAGGCATCGTGCTGCACATGCTGGAACATCTGAAACGCCATGCCCATCCGGGCTCGAACGGCGTCGGGATCGAGGAATTCTTTCCCGATGACACGCTCTCTCCCGACGGGCTGGCCCGCTTGGCGGAACAACAATTTGCCGAATGGGCCCTCCGGATGGATGCATGGATTTCATCCTGTCTGTCCGACACCCCCGTTGACGCTCCCGATTTGTTTCGGACGTATCATTTGATCGAACACTGTGCGTACCATCTCGGACAGGCGGTGGACCGCACACGGCAAATGACCGGCGTCCGGTTTGATTTTTGCCGGCGAGGGTTGAATGAAAAACAATTGCGGACACGAGTGGAACATCGACTGCGGGAACTCGGCGGTTTCGGGAGTGAATCATCTTGAGAAGCGATTCCGGTGAAGATGGCCGATGCATCTCGACGGCCCGCCGTTCCTCCCCTGACGCAAAGGACGTACTTTATGGATCATGCGTCGAAAAAGGGGGCGGGCAAGATGAACATTCTTGATGACCTGACGCCTGGCACGTTTGACCTCCACATTCATACCACCGCTTCCGACGGGTTGTATTCCCCCGCAGCCATCGTCGAACTGGCTGCTTCCATCGGACTCCAAACCATCTCCATCACGGACCACGACACGATGGATGGAGTGGAGGAAGCGAAAGAGGCGGGAAAACGGTTGGGCATCCGCGTCATTCCCGGCGTGGAAATCACCACCCGCTTCAAGGGAAAAAACGTCGATGTGCTCGGCTACCACATCCGCGATCAGCAAAAAATCAGCCGCCGACTTGAAACATTCCGGAAAGCCCGGGAAGAGCGTGCGGCCAAGATCATTGAGAAATTTTGTGAAAACGGCATGCCGATCACATTGGAGGATGTACGCCGTTTCAGCAAAGGCGGCGTCATCGCCCGTCCCCATATCGCCCGTGCCGTGGTGATGAAGGGATATGCGTTTGACACGCGGGAAGTGTTTGAACACTATCTGGCTGACGGCAAACCGTGTGATGTACCGAAAAAGGAACTTCCGCTCGAGGCGGGAGTGGAGATGATCCGGGAGGCCGGAGGTGTGGCCGTGCTGGCCCATCCCGTGCTGCTCAAGGATTTCAAATTGGTGGAAGAGATCCTGGAACAAGGGATGGACGGCATCGAGGTCTGGCACCGGAAACACACCCGACATGACACCAAGGAACTCCTCAGGTTGGCGGAAAGGCATCGATTGGTGGTAACCGGCGGCTCCGATTTCCATACGGAAGACCATCCGCTGGGGAGATTCATGTAACCCACCCTCGCTTGACTCGATTCAACCGAAACACATACAATTCAAATAAGCGCTTTTTATCAATTCCGGTTGCTGAGTCAATCACGGAAAGGACTGGAGCACATGAAAATCCTGGTCATCGGAGGCAGCCCCCGGGCCAACGGAAAAACCCGGGTCGTCGCCGAAGCGGGCAAGGATCTTTTGAAAGCAAAAGGAATCGAAGTCTTGGAATTTGACGTGCGGAACCATGCCCTTCCGCTTTATGACGGCGATGAAGAAACGGCCAACCATCCCCAGGTGAAACGATTGGTGGAGCTCGCCGGCGAAGCGGACGGCTTCCTGATTTGTTCACCGGAATATCACAGCGGAATGAGCGGGGCGCTCAAAAACGCCCTTGACTTTTTGAGCGGCAAGCAATTCCGTCGAAAACCGGCTGCCATCGTGGCGGTGGCCGGCGGAGGCAAAGGCGGAATCAATGCCCTGAACAACATGCGGACGGTGCTCCGCGGCGTGGGGGCCCTGGTCATTCCCGACCAACTGGTGATCGATGAAGACCGCATTCAAGGGAATCTCATCGTGGACGAAACCCTGCAACGCCGCTACACCGACCTGGTGGAACAGCTGGCGGAAATCACCTCCGCGCTTCGCGCGGCCAATGCATACAAATGATCGCTTTCCCGTTTGACGGATCAAACCAACCCTCCTGTCGGAAAAGGAGGGTTTTTTTCATGTTTTTTTGTTTGTGTTGCAAACTTGTCTGCGTTATCCGGTATGTTCGTCTTCCCTCTTCCCTCTTCCCTCTTCCCTCTTCCCTCTTCCCTCTTCCCTCTTTCCCAGTCGTTCCCTCTCCACGACCAATCTTCAGAATCTGCTATACTGTGAAAAAGGAAGCATCTTTCAAACAGAAAGGGCTGACAGAAACATGAGTCCGAAGAATCTGGGGATCCTGCTGCTGCTATCCGCCATCTGGGGTTCATCCTTCATCTTCATCCGGATTTCCGCACCGGAATTCGGCCCGGTCGGCCTGGTTGAGCTTCGTTTGGGCATCGCACTCATCGCCTTGCTCATCTATGCCCTGCTTCTGAAACATCGACTCACCGTCTTTCGCCGGTGGAAACAGCTTTTGCTCCTCGGTGCGGTGAACGCGGCCATCCCGTTTGTCCTCATCTCCTGCGCCGAGTTGACCATCCCGGCGTCCACGGCGGCCATCCTGAACGCGACCACACCGCTGTTCACGGCCATCCTGGCCCGTTTTTGGTTGGACGAGCCGCTCACCCGCGCCAAGATCATCGGCCTGGTGCTCGGCTTTGCCGGAGTGGGCGTGTTGGTGGGATGGGCTCCCTTGGAGTACGGTTTGCCGTTGGTATTGGCTGTGCTCTTCATGCTGTTGGCCGCCTTTTTGTATGCGGTGGGCAGCATTTATGCCAAAAAAGCATTCCAAGGTTCCGCGTTGGAACTCTCCATCGGTCAATTGGCCGGTGCCACGGTGTTTTTGCTGCCCTGGTCGATTGCCTTTCTGCCGGAACACAGTCCGTCGATGAAAGGAACCTTTTCCATGCTCGCCTTGTCCCTGCTTTGCACGGCTTTCGCTTACCTGCTCTACTTTCATCTGGTCAAGGAAGCCGGTCCCACCCAAACCACGTACGTCACCTTCCTGGCTCCGGCGTTCGGCGTGATCTGGGGGATGCTTCTCCTGAATGAGACCGTCACGGCAGGAACCGTGACCGGACTTCTGATGATCTTTGCCAGTGTATTCATGCTGACCGGTCGATTGCCGAAACGAAAAGCGTCCCAATCCCCGTCCTCCGACGAACGGACTTGATCCAACCGCTCCGGTACTTCCCGGATGAGATCGCCCCCCGGTTCGGCGAGATCCCTTTCCTTTTGATTTTTTTGGAACGAAGACTGAAAATCCCGTCCATCAGGACGGGTGTTTTTTCTTGCGGTATGTCGGCGGTCCTCCGATCCAAACGTCATGGCGAAGAAAACGGATGAGGGGCCGGATGACGGGGTCAGGCGCATCCGAAGAACAACAAAAAATTATCGAATATTTCAACGATTGATCTTCGTTTGATATATAATTTTATTAAGGAGGTGTCGACCATGTCCGAATTGGATAAAGCCATCGAGGAAGAAGCAAAGAAAAGCGTGCTGGACGAATGGCCGGAATTTGCCAGTTTTGCCAAGCCTCCTTACAAAATCGGAGACAAAGTCCAGGTGAAGATCTGCAGCATTGTCCCCTTCGGAGCTTTTTGCCATACCATGGACGAACACAAGTACAAAGGGTTGATTCATATCAGCGAAATTGCCAATGAACAGGTGGATGTCATAGAAGACTATCTGGGGGTCGGCGATGAATTTGAAGCCACGGTAAAAGCGATCAAGGAGAAAAAACAAGGCGCAACAAAAGCCTACAAGCTCGAGTTTTCGGTCCGATCCTTGAATTTGAAACCGAAGAACGAAAGGCCGTTCAGCAAATTGGCGACATTGAAAGACCGGCTGAAAGTTGCTCATGAAGAATTGAATCTGAAAAAGGTCATCAACATGGACACCGACAGCACCCACAGCGAGAAAAAAACGTATGTCAACATGACGTTCGCCGGATATCCGAGAGACATCCAACACCTGCTCACCTACATTGAAAATGTTTGTGGTACCGTCTCCGAAGAAAGCAGAAACAGGATCATTGAAATGGCCGACAAACACGGAATCTTCCTGACCACAAAAGCCATCCTTGAAACCGATGCCGAATTCACCCGCGATCTGTCCCACCATTTCCTGAACGAAGTCGAAAACAGAATCGGGGATGATCTTTAGCCCGGCTGAATACACGATCACTCAACATCTGAAAGAACAGTTCAAAATCAGGGTCGGAGAAGCCACGCAAGAAGAAATCATGGAAATGATTCAAAACGGAACCGTCATATTGGACACCAACACCCACCGATACATCAGATATAAAAACCTGAGGTTCCCTTGTATCCGGACTTCCCCCGGCAAGTATTACGTAAAATCGGTGATCGTCGAGGGAATGTACATGAATCCTCAATGAAAAACCGGCAATTTCGCCGGCTTTTTCTTGTTTGTGAGCCTCTTATTGACCCGTTGGAGATGAGCATCTTGAACAGTTGCGTGTTAAACAAACAATTCCCCGGAAAAATTCCTCAGGGGAGTTTTTTGTTTTCCGGACATAAAATCGAAGGAATCTACGAATTCATTAACCAAAGTCTGCTGAAAAGAGGTATTTTCATTGAGATTGGTCTCGCAATTGACGGACTTCATCCTCTTTACTCCGGAAGAGACATCGGAAAGATTGAAGCGGTATTATCCAGATGTGAATGAAACAAGGTTGGAACTTGAATTGATCTGCTTCCGATACTTTATCGTGGATCTTCAGTTGTACGCAAAGCATAAGGAGAATCCAAATATCAAGAGTAGCATCTCCAATGAAATCAAAGAGAACATCCAAACGGTTATCAAGTTTAGTTCCGGAGAAGAAGCCGAAGAACAATTTTTCAACTTATTGAGAGCAAGATACATGGAGTATGCCGCAGTGCTCCAAGAACGTCCAGAAAACCTGACAGATATTGTCGCACGATTTGTTGCTCACGTAGATGATAAAGAGTTCAATACCGGCAAAGAATTTGCTCTCGAAACGAGAGAGGTTTTTTGGGAATTCATTCGTCAAACAAAATCGTTGCTCGGAGATGTTAATCAATTAGAAGGCGCGGAATCGGCGATCGATTCCAAAGAAGAGGATTCTGGATATACTCCTATTTTGGATGTTAAACGCCTCAAACGCTGGATCAAGATGGTGAAGACGGTTGCTTATCTTGTCATGATCCTGGGCATCTTCACTACCTTCCGATTCTATGTGGATGACTCAATCATTTGGAGTGTTGTAACAGGGTTGGTAACCCTTCGCCAGATGACGACGATCCATGCGATTGGAAACTTTTCCATGAAGCAACAAACAGAACAGAATGCATTGGCATCGTTGGGGATCATCATCCTCTTCATCCTTTCACTGCTTTGAGATGCTACAACTTCCAAAAACCCTTGGGAGTTTTTCTGTAACTGTTTTCAACGATAGGTCGGTCACGTTGATTTTGCTTGAGCCTTCCCCGCCGAAGACAACTGATCGGAGGGCGAAATTCAATCCGGATGGATCTGCCGCCGGGGATGGATTGCAGGTCCCGAATGGTGTGTGACCGAGATCGTGGACATATCGCCCTTTGTTTTTGCGGTGTCAGATCCACGGCGAGATCCTCAAACTCTTCGATTCCCTATCTCCACAAGTCGTCACTGGATATGTTTGAGGCAAAAAATCAATCGCCCGTCTTCCGAAACAAGGAAGACGGGCGGTGACGAGACATGCACCCGGAATCCGATTCCGCCACTTCTCTTGCACGTTCGCCGGTTCATTTCAAACCGGTCGTGGCGATTCCCTTGATGAAGTGACGCTGGAAGATCAGGAACACGATGATGACCGGTACCGTCATGAACATGGCTCCGGCCATGATGTGGTTCCAGAATGCGTCGTATTCCCCGTACAGCGTGGCCAAGCCCACCGGCAGGGTGTACATCTCCTCCGACGTGGTCAAAAGGTTCGGCCACATGAAGCTGTTCCAGTTGCCCATGAACTGAAAGATCGCCTGGGTGGCCAGTGCCGGACGCGCCAGCGGCATGACGATCCGCCAGAACACTCCCCAGCGGGTCAGCCCGTCGATGAATCCGGCCTCTTCCAGTTCCTTCGGGATCGACAGGAAGAACTGACGCATCAGGAAGATCCCGAAACCGTTCACCAGCCACGGAATGGTCAGTGCCGCGTAATTGTCCACCCAGCCCAGCGAGCTGAGCAAAATGTAAATCGGAACGAGAATCACTTGCCCCGGCACCATCATCACGCCGAGAACCATCAGGAAAAACAGCGTTTTCCCCGGAAAGTTGATTCTCGCCAACGCATATCCCGCCATGGAGTTGAACACCAAGTTGCCGGCCGTCACGATGACCGCCACGATCAGGCTGTTGAGAAACCATTTGGAAAACGAGTATTCGTCACTGCCGATCAGCTTGATGTAGTTGTCCAACGTGAGCTTTTCCAAAGGCACCCAAACCTTGCTCACATCCGGTGTGGCCTTGAGTGAGGTGAGGACGGACCACAGGAAGGGGAACAAGGTCAAAGCGGCATACCCGATGACCACCGTGTACAGCAGCACTTTCCAAATTCGTTTGGACACTGGATGTTCCCCCTTTCCTCTACATCCGGGTCTCTTCCCCAAAGAATTTGCGCTGGACCAGCGTCAGAATCAGAATGACGAAGAAGAGGAAAAACGCCATGGCCGAAGCGTAACCCATTTCAAACTCCTTGAACGCCGCGTTGTACAGATAGAGAACCACCGTGAGCGTGGCATCCAGCGGTCCGCCTTCCCCTTTGGAGATCACGTACATCTGGTCAAAGACCTGGAAGGTGCCGATGATGGACATGATCACGATGAAGAAGGTGGTGGGCTTCAAAAGAGGAAGCGTGATGTGCCAGAAACGGCGAAACGGTCCCGCTCCGTCCACTTCGGCCGCTTCATACAGTTCCTGCGGGATATCCTGAAGCCCTGCCAGATAAATCACCATGAATTGCCCCACCGTGGTCCAGACGGCCATCAGCATGATCGAAGGCAGGGCAAAATCCACGTCAAGCAGCCAACTTCTCCCCTCGATTCCGAACAGCCCCAAAAACTGGTTGACCACTCCGTCTTTTTTGAACAGGTTGAGGAACATCACCGAAACGGCGACGGTGGAGGTGACGGTGGGAAGAAAATAGGAAACCCGGAAAAACGTGCGTCCTCTCACTTTGCCGTCCACGATCAAGGCCAACAGCAAAGCGATGCACACCTGGGTCGGAACCACCCCGAGAGAATAAATGGAGGTGTTCAACAAGGCTTTTTGGAACCGCTCATCCTGGAACATGCGAACATAGTTGTCGATGCCCACAAACTTTGACAAATCGGGATTGATGAACGTGAATTCATGAAAGCTGAGCCAGAATGCATACAAGATGGGGCCGACCAGAAACACGGTCAGTGCCACGAACGCCGGCAAGATGAACAGAAGGCCGGCCAGCGGATCTCCGGTCAGTGATCTGCGCAAATTCATCCCCCCAGTTGACGTCCACTCTCTCAGACAAAAAGGAGCGCCGCGACCGAATGCAGCGGCGCTCCGCCGTTTCCGTTCAAGCCATCATTTTTTCTCTGCTTGCTGTTGGGCCTTGTCCAGCGCGGCTTTTGCGGAAGACTCCTGTTTCAAAACCAGGGATTCGACGGCTTTGTTGGCGGCGTCGGTCAGTTTCGGCCCGTATTCGCCGTACTGGAACGGTTGGGCATAAGCGGCGCCTTTCACGAACGCCTCCCGCTCCGGATATTTCTCAACGAATTTCTGTCCCATGGCTTTGCGGGACGGAAGAGCCAGACCGCTGTCCACCACGTATGCCTGCCCTTCTTCACTGGTCAGATACTCGATCAGTTTGAATGCGGCATCTTTGTTCTTGCTGTTTTTGGACATGACGTACGCAACGGTGAACGCCAGGTTGGAGTTGGGTTTGCCCGCTTCTTTCACCGGCAGTTCAACGATGCCGTATTCGATGTCCGGTGCTTTTTCCTTCAGGAACGGGATCAGCCATCCGCCTTCCACGACCATGGCCGCTTTCTGTTCGGCAAATGCGTCACCGCTCCAGTCAAAGCCCATGTTTCTCGGAACATCGGCCACTTTGTCCTTCACGAACAGATCGGAGAAGAATTGAAGCGCATCGGCGTTCTCCGGCAGATTCAGGCTGGGTTTGCCCTGATCATCCAGAACTTTCCCGCCGTTTTGATACAGGAACGGCTGATAACGGGCAAGTTCGGGGTTGAGCACGAGTCCTTTGCGATCCCCTTTGGTCAGCTTTTGGGCCGCCTCTTTCAACTCTGCCCAGGTCTTGGGAGCCTCAATGCCGGCCTCCTGGAACATCTTTTTGTTGTAGAAGAGTGCGAGCGTGTTGTAATCTTTCGGAATTCCGTAGGTCTTTCCGTCTGCTTGGAATGCTTTCACCAGGGAGTCTTCAAAGTCGGAAAGATTGACATTGTTCTTTTGCACATATTCATCCAGCGGTTCGAGGGCACCCAGGCGAATCAGGTCGGGAGCCGGCATGCTGTCCAGATAAAACACGTCCGGTTCCTTGCGAGCCCCGATCATCGTCTGGATTTCTTTCAGATAGTCATCCGTGATCGGTTCGATCTTGACTTTGACACCGGGATTTTTGCTTTCAAATTCCTTGACTTGCGTTTCCAGGATTTTCTTTTCCGCAGGACTGGACACCGCGGCACCGATCCGAATCACTTGGTCTCCTCCGGATTCATCGGAAGGGGAACTGCATGCGGTCACCATCAAAGCGAGAGCACCCGTAAGCGCTGTCAACATCCGCCATTTTTTCTTCATCCACGGATTCTCCTTTCCCTGAACTTGAGGCTGTCTTTTCACCGGACGGAACGATGGAGCACGGACCAGCCGGTCGTGTTGCGCAGAACCGACACATGAACGCCGGCTTCCGAACGGACCAGAGCCAAATCCAGCTCCCCTTCCCCCACTTTCAGTCGCCGGATCAGCAGTCGGTTGACGCCTTCCGGCAATACGGGAGCGAGTTCCACCTGCTTGCGAACCGGATCGGGGAACATGCCCGCCATCGCGCGAAGCAGGACAAACGCGGCACCTGCCGCCCACGCCTGCGGAGAACAAGCGACGGGATACGGAACGGGATTTCCTTCGTTTTCTCCGTAGCCGCAGAACAGTTCGGGAAGTCTGTAATCCCCGAAACAGGAAGCGGACCGGATCAACCCTGCCATCAACCGGGCGGCCTCGTCGGTCATCCCGGTTTCCAACAGACCGAGCAGAATGAGCGAGTTGTCGTGCGGCCATACGGATCCGTTGTGATAACTCATCGGATTGTACGCCTTTTCCCGATCGCTCATCGTCCGGATTCCCCATCCGCTGAAGAGGTCGCTTTCCAACAGTCGTCGGCCGACACGGGCCCCTTTGTCCGGATCGAGGATTCCCGTCATCAGCAAGTGGCCCGGGTTGGAAGTGACCGCTCCCACTTTGCGGCGGTCCTTGTCCAGTGCAAGTGCCACGAAAGACTCGTCCTCCATCCAGAAATCATCCGCAAAGCGACGCTTGAGATCTTCCGCCTGTTCACGCAGCCGGTTCGCCGTCTCTTCGTCTCCCAGCAAACGGAACAACTCGGCCCAGCGGGTTCTGGCCATGTAGACGTAGCCTTGCACCTCGCACAACGAAATCGGGGCCTCGGCGAGCCTGCCGTCCTTGTGAACGACGGAATCCGCAGAATCTTTCCATCCTTGGTTGTCGATTCCCTTTTCCGATTTGCGGACATAGGAAGTGTACCCTCTTCCGTCCGGATCGCCGTGACGATCCATCCATTCGAACGCCCTGCGTGCGTGATCGGCGAACGTCCGGATGGTTTCGAAATCTCCGGTGAATCGCCAATACTCGGCCATCAGGATCAGAAACAGCGGCGTGGAGTCGATCGATCCGTAATACGGAGTGAACGGCACCTGGCCGGAATTGGCCAGCTCTCCCCTGCGAATTTCGTGCATGATTTTCCCCGGCTCTTCATCTCTCCAGGGATCCAGGCGGCTTCCCTGATGACGGGCCATGGTTCGGATGACGGCCAACGCCAGCTCCGGACGAACGGGCAAGGCCTGCCAAGCCGCGATCAGGCTGTCGCGTCCGAAGGGCACCGCAAACCACGGAAGTCCGGCCACGGGGAGTTCTCCGTCCCCCGCATCTGTCAGAAGCATCCGGAAGTCTCCCAGAGCCGTTTCCAGCATTCCCTTGAACGCCACGGAATCCGTCTCCGCCTCTGGACAGGAAGTGCGCCATTGTTCTTCCTTCCGCAAGACCCTGAGAAAAGACTCATCGGGACTCAGCACTTCGGGGGATTCGTCTCCTTCGGAGGAAACGACCGAGAGCGTCACCGACATGCTCTCGCCGGGCTCCAGCAGGACGGGAATCCGGAACCGGCCTTCCTCATCCGTTTCCGCATCGGTGTCCACCGACACGGAGGTGCGACGAACCAATCCGTCCACACCTTCATACACAAACCGGACGGACGAATGTCCGCATTCCGACTGCCGCTTGTTCCCCGTCTTTCCTCCGGCGAATCCCCTGACCGTAAACATGTCCGCAAAGTCGGCATCGACCCGGATGACCATGTGCGATCGAAGCTGACGACGGTCCAGATTGGTCAGACGAAACCGGTCATGGAGCACGCTTCCGTCAATCCAACGCTCCCGGATGATCTCGAGCGACTCCCGCCAGAAGAGCACTTCGTCCCCGCTTTTCACCTCCAGATTGGTGTAACGCGTCTTCCCCCTCGCTCCACGGGCTTCAGAGGAAAGCGTCACGAGACCGACCCCTTCCAGCTCCCACTCCAGGGTGGAAAGATGGCGCATGTCCCTCCGCCACAATCCGTATCCTTCCGCATTGCCCCCGGGAACGGTTCCTTCGGGATCCGAAAACAGAAATACCTCTCCGTCTTTGATCAACTGTTTCATCTGAATCCTCCCCAAAGCTTCCCGAAAACGTTTTCGAAAAGACCCGAATTCGATCAACCGGAGGTGCTCTCGCGGATCATCAGAGACGGTTCAAGGATGACCGATTCCCCTTTTTCTCCTTCAAACAGGCGCACCAGCGCATTCACCGCTTCAAGTCCGAACCGGTATCGGGGCTGGTGGACCGTGGTCAGGGACGGCGAGACATACCTGGCGAGTTCGATGTCATCGAAACCGACGACAGCCAAATCCCGCGGGATGCTCCTGTTCATCCTCTTCAAACCGTTGACGGCCCCGATCGCCATCCAGTCGCTCGCACAGAATACGGCGGTGAGATCCGGATGGTTTTCAAGCAAGTGATGGATGCCCGTCGTTCCCGATTCCTCTTCGAAGTTTCCGTGAAACACCGCTTCTTCCAAGCCCGCTTCCCGCATGGTTTCACGGTATCCCTGGAGGCGCAGCCGGCTCACGTAGGCGTCTTCATGTCCGTTGATGAATCCGATCCGCCGGTGACCGAGCCCGATCAGATGCTCCACGGCCAACTTTGCCGCTTTCACGTTGTCCACGGAGACGAAACTGCACCGCTCCGCCGTGAGAGGAATATCAATCAACACACAGGGAATCGATGCTTCCAACACTTCATGCAAGTACGGATCCTGAAACTTTGCTCCCAGCAAAATCACTCCGTCCAGTTGCCGCCTGCGACACAGCTCCATGTATGAAATTCCTTGCGGACGATGGGGACTGCCGGCGGCCAAGACCACGTCATATCCCAGATCGGCGGCCCGGTCATTGACACCGTAAATAATATCGAACAGAAAATGATGCCCACGACGGGACCGGGTGAAATCCAGGACAATCAAGCCCAGTGTCCGGGACTTTTTCGTGACGAGGCTTCGTGCGATTCCACTCGGCTGATAATCCATTTCCTCCGCAAGTCGGAGAATGCGCGCTTTGGTTTTCGGGTTGATGTCTTTATACCCGTTCAGCGCCCTGGAAACGGTGGTGATCGATACTCCGGCTTTTTCCGCCAATTCTTTGATGGTTACTTTTTTCATCAAGATCCTCCGAAAACGTTTTCGGATCAATTGTAAAAAATATCAGATTTAATGTCAATGTTTTCTTTTGTCACCGATATTTATTTATCCATAAAAAAGAAAATCCCGCCTCGCAGGAGCGTTTTTTCGCCATTCCCGGCACGATCACGACGACGTCATGCCGTCAGTCGCGCTCAATCAGGAAGTCAACGGGACTTGCGTTTGACCCAGCCTTTGGATTCCAACAGATGCAGCAAGTATTTGAGGCGATGGACATACGTATGATCCTTCACCGTCCGCTCGTACGCCCGGGCGGCGATTGCTTCCCGTTCCTCGGGATGTTCCAGGTAATACAAGATCTTTTCCCTGAGATCATTCAAGTTGCGAAAGAAAACCATTTCCGTTCCCGGTTCATACATCTTCTTCAGGTCCCGGCGCCAGCTGGTCAGCTGAAAGGCCCGGCAAGCGGCGATTTCAAACGTCCGGTTGTTGGGAGTGCAGGCCGGCACGTTGAGGGGATTGTCGTTCCGATCATTTCTGGTGCGATGGATGTTGAGAACGATCTTGGCTCCGCAGTAGTACTTGATCACTTCCGACGGGGGAATCGGCTTGTTGTGGATGCATGATCTCAGTTGATGATAACGTTTCAGCCGGTCCCACCACTGACCGGCGATAATGGTTTTCCGAGTCTTGAGAAGCGGAGCGAGCGCATCGAAGTAAGCGATTCGGATGGGAAAAGCACTGCCGACGAAGCAGATGTCGCTCCTGTATTTCGAAGGAACGGAAACCGGTCGGTATTTTGCGGGATTCACCGCGAGCGGAACATGAACGGCCGGCTTGCCGAGTTTTTTGTAAAATCCCACGCTGCCGCTGTCCTGTGTGACGACGAAATGGTAAGGCTTGACCAAAGTGGCGTGCGTCTTCAACCGATACGGATCATCCACGGTCCACACGCCGATCGGCACCCGAAACGAACGGAGTTTGTACACCACATGCGAAGGCAGGCAAGCCCCTCTGAATGAGAGAATCACATCGGGGCGAAACTTCTTGATTTTGGAGTACAACTGATCGGGAGATTCCCGAAAGATCAGGAATTTCTCCATCTTGAACGGCGGTTGCAACTTCTCCAGTTCCTGAAACGCATGAATGATGTTTTCATCTTCGTCCGAGAGATGGTTCTGAAACGTGAATCCGCAGCCGGAAGAAATATAGAAAAGGCGCATCCCGATTCGGTCCTTTCCTTTTGTTTCTCATACCGGATCAACGTCGCGCCGGCTTCAACCGCGCACCGGCGCAATGAAAACCGCCCGGCCCCCATGGGCGTTCATGCATTTCCCACGTCATCCGGCAACATTCACGCGCATGAAACGGCTTCTACGAATCTGATTCATTTTATTTTTTCTCCGGAAAAAAGTGACCCGACCTTCGAAAATCATCGTCGGTCTATCCTCCCCTGTCCCGGTGACACCGGCACCCCTCCGGAAGAGATCTCATATGTTGGATTGAACAACGTTTGTACACGGAGAAGAAAGGCAGGTGGAAGGGTGAAACTCATCTTCATCGCCATAGACACGCTCAGAGCCGACCGGCTGGGTTGTTGCGGTTCCCACCGGCCGGACATCAGCCCCAACATTGACCGACTGGCCCAAAACGGGATTCTCTTTCCTTCCCTGATCGCCGAAAACAATGTCACGCAAAGCTCTTTCGTCACGATCATGACCGGAAAAAGCCCCCATCAGCACGGCATTGTCAACATGAAACCCGTGAAGATCCCGGAACGTCTGATTCCGCTGCCGAAAGTCCTGCAAAAAAACGGATATGTGACCGCCGCCGTGGACTGCAACCATCGGATCACCGGCAAGCCGAATCTCTGGTTCAAACGCGGGTACAGGGATTACCTGGATCCTTCCGAGTCACGGAACACGCACCTTGATCTCCCCGCTCAGGAAATCAATCGGCTGGCGATCCCCTGGCTGAAAAAACACAAACACGAGCAACATTTTTTCCTGTTCCTCCATTACTGGGATCCTCACTATCCCTATATGCCGGACACCGAGTTCGCGCGCTGGGCGGAAGAAACGGGCACGTCCGCGACCGCAAAAGAGCCTCCGCTAAAAAAACTGCTCAGGGAGCCGCTGTGGAGTTTCATCAACAAGTACAACCCCCAAAACCTGAACGCCACGCAAATCCGCAATCGCTACGACGCCGCCGTCAAACATGTCGACCATTACATCGGTGAGCTGCTGGACGCTCTTTCCGACATGGGCATTCTGGAGGAGACCTGTATCATCCTGACATCCGATCACGGCGAAAGCCTCGGTGAACACAACATTTATTTCGACCATCACGGATTGTACGACACCACCGTACGCTTGCCGCTCATCATCCATTGGCCGAACACGCTTCCCAGAAATCGCTGTGTCACCGCTCTCGTGCAGCACGCGGATCTGTTCCCGACGATTCTGCAACTGGCCCGCATCCGCAAACCGCGCGCGGTCGGCCGTTTGGACGGACGCTCGCTGCTTCCGCTCATCCAGGGCAAACAGAAAGAGATCCGCCCGTTCGCCGTTTCCTGCGAAGCCAACTGGCAGTTGAAACGCAGCATTCGCACCCACAGGTGGAAACTGATCCAGTCGTTGCAGCGGGACGTGTACGGCAATCCCAAGTTGGAGCTTTACCATCTTCCGTCCGATCCCGGGGAAACCCGCAACGTGATCTCCCGACATCCCAATGTGGCCCGGGCACTTCAGACCCGCATGAACAACTGGGTCCGCGGGATGCTCAGGAGATACCGCCGAAAGGATCCGCTGTCCGGCGGAATCAAAGTGAGCATGCACCGGGCCACCGTGGCCGAAGAGGAGCTCGTGAAAAAACGGCTCAGCGAACTGGGGTATTGACGGATGCAGCCCCGGATGTCGGGGCTTTCTTGCATGCGTTTTTCCCGGACAACGCAAAAAAACGGGCACCTTCACCCCGAAGGTGCCCGTTTGCGTCACAGCGGAATCACTTTCCCCTGCATTCCCTTGAGCGGCGGAATTCCGAACTGGTGCAGGATCGTGGGCGCCACGTCCATCAGGTGAATCCGCGGCAGCCTCTTTCCGCCGGGAGCCGGATGATTGGGAGCCGAAATGAAGATGCCGTCGTAATCATGGTTCGCCCCGTCAGGACCGGTGTCATTTTCGCGAAGATGCAATTTGCCGTGTCCCACGCTGCCGACCGAGCGCCAATACAGGTCGCCGAAGTAGATGAACAGGTCGGGCGGTATGTTGCGAACCCGTCTGTACCGTTTGGACGGCTTGAACACTTTGGTGTTGAGCGGTCTCCCCTGATCATCCACGAGTTCCTTCAGTTGACGGATCAGGCGGTTTCTGAATGATTCGTATTCGCTTTTCGGAACCGTGCCCTGCGGCTCTCGCCCCTTCACATTGATGCAAAGGCGACCGTAATATCCTCCGTACCCCCAGGCCTTGGTATGTTCCCAGTCGACCATGTCCGGCGTGAGCGGAACGGGCTTTTCGGGAATTTTTTTCAACCGGAGGTACCCCTCGCGAATGAGCCATTCATTGATGCAGAAGCCGCCGTCCATCCGTTTGGCCCCGTGATCCGACACGACAAACACCCGGGTCTCCGGCGGGACCAGAGACAACAGCTCTCCGATTTCACCGTCCACCAACCGGTAGTAGTCGAAAATCGCGTCTTTGTGGGGTGACGGACGGTGCAGAACGTGCCGTTCGTCCATGAAATGCCAGAACGCATGATGCATGCGGTCCACGCCTATTTCCACCATCACGAAGAAATTCCATGGCTTGTTTTGAATCAGCCAGCGGGCGGCGGCGAAACGGATTCGTGTCATTTGCCGGATGTCTTCCAACAGTTCATCCACCCTGTCCGTACGAAAGCGAGCAACATCAAACCTGTATTCACCGACCTGCTCCTCCAGTTCCCGCGCGAGTGATTTCGGCCAGGTGTACGGCACGGATCGGTCCGGGGTCAAAAAACAGGAAATCAGATGACCGCGCACGGGCTTGGGTGGATAAGACGGCGGAACCCCCATCACGATCGATTGCAACCCGTGTTTGCCGAGGAGGTCCCAAACCGTGGGTTCCTCGAGCGCCGTGCTGTCCACGATGCGAATGTCGGAATAACGGTGGCTTCCCCGGTTGCGAAATCCGTAAATCCCCAGCTGTCCGGGATCTTTGCCCGTCATCATGGACGCCCATGCAGGCACGGTGATCGGCGGGTCACAGCTCCTCATCCGTGCATGGACGCCCGATTCCATCAGCTTTCGCAGGTTGGGCAATTCGTTTCTCCATTTGTCAAACACCAGGGATGGCTCCGCACAGTCCAGTCCGATCACCATCACCTTGTTCTTCTTCATCCCCGACTTCCTCTCCCCGCACCGATCAATCCCCGACTCTCCAGAAAATCGAGCACTTTCCCGGCACTCTGCTCGGGAGTTTCCGTTTCTGTATCAAGAACGAGATCCGGGTCCGGCGGTTCCTCATAAGGATCACTGATGCCGGTAAAGTGGTCGATCTCCCCCGCGAGGGCTTTTCGGTACAAACCTTTCACATCGCGCTCGATGCATGTCTCCAGCGAACATTTCACATACACTTCATGGTACCCGGGAATCCGTCTGCGGCAATATTCCCTCATCTCCCGGTACGGCGTGATGAACGAAGCGAGCACCGCCACGCCATGGCCGTTCAACAACGCGGCCACCCATGCCGCGCGCTTGATGTGAATGATTCTGTCGTCACGGGTGAATCCCAAATCCCGATGGGTTTCTTCCCTCATCAAATCCCCGTCCAACAGTTGCACGCGCGGCCTGCCCAGTTTCACAAGTTCGTTCTCCACCAACCGGGCGACCGTCGTCTTGCCGGCCCCGGACAAACCGGTGAACCACAGGGTCCATCCGTTTCGCATCATTCCACCTCCCGCCCCGACAATATATGTCCGCGGCCGGGTTTTCGAAACGGGTCGGATGACCTATGAAAACACCGTGTCCAGCAATATGTCGATCCGATGCTCGTACAAGTGCTCCGCCATGGTCCTCCGGTACGCTTTTTCCGCGATTTCCCGGCGAAGCCGTTCCCTCGGAAGGTAAAATCGCACCAGCTCTTTGAACTCTTCCGACGTGCGAAAAGAAACGATCTCTTTGCCGGGTTCAAAGAACCGGTCGAGGTCCGGCCGGTAATCCAGAAGCTGAAACGCCCTGCACGCGGCGATTTCAAACGTCCGATTGTTGGGTGTGTCGGCTCTCACGCCCCTCCGGTTTTGCTTCAAGTGAGGATCTTTGTGCCAGCGGTGAAAATTGAGAACGATGTCCGCCCCGTTGTAATATTGGCGGGCTTCTTCCGGCTTCACCCATTCATTCCGAACGCGAATGCCGGATTGACCGTTCACGATGTTCCAGCCGGGTCCCACCAGTTTTACCTGGTAGTTTCGGAGAAACGGTCCCAATCTGCGGATGGCGGACACCCGGTTGCGAAACGCGGATCCCACCATGACCAATTGGGACCGGTACACCTTTTTGATCCGGGCAACCGGGGAATAGGCCGGAACGGGGGCGGCGAGCGGCAGATGATGGACGCGCGAAACGCCGAAGCTCCGATAGACGGGAACCGCCGCGCTCTCATTGGTGAACACCCAGTCAAACGCGTGACAAATCCGAAGGGAGACATCAATCGCATACGGATCATCGGTGAACCAAACGGCGCGGGGCACCCGAACGGTTTGCAACCACTCCAGAAAGACCGGTGAAAGCCGGACTCCCAGCATGACGAGCAGCAGTTGCGGTCTCCATCGCTTCATGATTTTCTTCCAATCCCGTTCGGGTGAATCGGAAGGCGAAAGCAATCTCACTCTGCACCCTCTTCTTCTGAGCGCCGTCATGACGGACCGGTCTATGAATCCAAACGGTTTTCGGACCGATGAAGGCACGAACACGACTCGCATCCGCCACCCCTCCTTCCAGGTTGCCCGGAACTGTCGTCCTTGGAGGCACCGTCCGCACGAGCATCTGCACATCCGGGCATCCCGGCCGCGCCGTGGACGTTCAGCACGGTTCCCCCGAACGGGACCATGTCACGGGCCGGCTCTTTCCGTCGAATCGGATTTCGGCGGAGGAGCCGTCGGAACGCTTTCCGGTCCCCCCGAGGATGCCGCGGTTTCCGGAAGAATGCCCCATTTGTGCAGGAAATACAGTCGATTCTGGTTCAACAGTTTTCGGAACTCCCGGTACCCGTGTTTTCGGAAACTGGTGCTGCCGAAATGATGCACATACGTATCCCCCGCCACGATCAGACGATATCCCGCCCGTCTCACCCGCAAGGAATAGTCGTCATCTTCGCAGGTTCCCAGTCCGAATCTTTCATCCAACATTCCGACTTTCTCCATCACGGCGCGGGGCATGACCAGGCAAAATCCGGAAAGTCGCCGGACTTCTCTCCATTCTTCCGGCCGCGGCCGGTTGAACCGTTTGCAAAAGCGATGAATTTTTTCGACGGACCTCAGAGTCACCGGAATCTTTTGCTCGGGGATCACCCGGTTGGAAACCGGCCCCACCAGCCCGACGGAAGGCAAGTGCGAAAACACGCGCAGCAATTGGGTGAGCCAGCGATGTGACGGAAGCGTGTCATTGTTGAGCAAAACGAGATATTCTCCGGTCGCCGCACGCAATCCTTGGTTGACGGCTGCCGCAAATCCCCGGTTGTACCGGTTGCGGATCAGGGTGAGTTCCCGATCTTGCCTTCCCCATTCGGGAATCCGGTCCGAACCGTTGTCCACCAGAATCACTTCGTGCGACTCGGGGGTATGCGCACGGATTCCCCGAATGCAATTCCACGTAGTTTGCCATTCGTTGTGATTCGGAATGATGATGCTGGCCGTCATCCCCACGCTCACACCTCCCGCACGGCATGCTGCGCCATCTTTCCGGCATTGTGCTTCAATCCCTCCAGCCAGGCGGGATCACGAACGGCTTTCTCCAGATAATGACGAAGTTCCCGGAGAAACGTCTTGCGCCCGATCACCGCACCGGTAAACAGGTGATTCACCCATTCGGCATGATCGCCCCCCTCATCGGCGAACACCGCGATGTTTGCCGCAAGAAGCGGCAAATGAACCGGAACCAGGGACCTGCGAACCGATGTGGCGGTGATCACCAGATCGGCGGCCAACCAACCTTTTTCCCTGTCCACTTCCCGGGCCTTCAGCACCTTGAGACCGTGTTTGCCGGCATCTGCACGTTCGGAAACCCATACGGCCGTCAGATTGTTCCTTCCCTTGACCGCCTGCCGGAGCACCTCGAGGACGAGAGGTTGGAACGAAGGAGACAACAGACGTTCATCCGCCCATGCCACCACCCGGGAAGAAGGAATTTTGTATGTTCTCCTCAGCATTTTTCGTCTTTCTTCGATCCGTTCGGGCGACCTTGGATCCGGATGGACCAGTTCCGCCTCCACCCCGTGCCGTCTGAAGACCGAACGAAATGCCAGCGACGGAACGATGACACGAGCCTTTCGGAACACATGGATCATACCGGAAGGAGGCAATTCGTCAAACGCCGCATGAATCTCGAGCGTTTCGGGCAAGGTTCGGATCAGTTCCGCCGGCGGGTTGAAAAGCCGAACCGTTCCGCCCGTTCCGATGCTCACCTTCGAAACATCGGCCGCCCGGGTCACCGACATCCCGTCTTCCCAGTCCGGAAACCGTCCCGTCATCGCTCCCGGCAATCCGGACGGAAATCGGAACGTCCGGATTTCTGTTTCTTCCATCACGGTTCCTCCCTACCTGAACCGGGTTCGCCAGTCAAACCCGATGGCCGGGTCGTCCCAGGGAAGCCGATGTTCATCGGGATGGTCCGGATTGTACGGCCGGGTGGTGAAGTAAACAATCATTGCCGGTTTGTGCCCCAGCACGCGATACCCGTGAGCCACTCCCTTGGGAATCAACAAAATGGACGGATTTTCTTCTCCCATGTAATAAACATCCGTCTGCCCCGCCGTCGGTGAGGATTCCCGAAGATCGTGGAGAACCACTTGGGCGTTGCCGACCGGAAAATACCAGACGTCATCCTGGTGTTCATGGTAATGAAAGGCCTTGACCACACCGGGGTACGTCATCGAAACGGATGCTTGGCCGAAACGCTCGAGAATTCCGTCGTCTTCGCGGAGAATCTCCATGAACGTTCCCCGGTCGTCGCAATGTTTGACCAGCTTTTTGAACACGACTCCGTCAATCATCGGTTCTTTCTCCCTCCCGCAAGCACCGGAAAAAACCTTCCAACCCTTCCTTCCAATGTCCGATCGGCGCGACCCCTTCCCGTTCCAGCCTTCGCGGCAGCAATACGGAACAGGCCGGTCTTCTGGCCGGACGAGCCATCTCTTCCGAAGAGACCGGGTGCATGGGGCACTTTTGTCCGGACAGGCGTGCGATCTCCCCGGCAAACTCGTACCAGGTGCACCGGCCTCCGGCACCGGCGTGAACGATCCCCGAAATCCACCGGTCCAAGAGTCGGTCGATCAGGGATGCCAGTTCCAGTGTATGAGTGGGACACCCTTCCTGATCATTCACGACGGAAAACGGCAATCCACGTTCCAATTTTTCAAGAATGGCATACACAAAGTTCTTTCCGTGGACCCCGTACAACCAGGAAGTTCTGAGGATCATGGCGTCCGGTGCCAACCGGAGCACCCATTTTTCCGCAAGCCTTTTGGTTTTTCCGTACACGTTCAGGGGACGGGTCTCATCTTCTTCCACGTATCCGTCCGTTTTGGCTCCGTCAAACACATAATCGGTGCTGATGTGTACCAATCGAATGCCCCGGCGGGAACATTCCTCCGCCAGCAAACGGCTTGCAAGCACGTTGTCCCGGAAAGCACCGGACGGATCCAGCTCCGCTTCATCCACCCGGGTCCAAGCCGCGCAATGGATCACCACATCAGGATTCATCGAATCCAGAACAGCAACGGTTTGCCGGTGCTCCGACACATCCCATGTCTTTCTGGTGTACCCCGTCACATTCCGTCCCCGCTCCCGCAAGAGACGGACCACATCCATCCCCAGTTGACCGCCCGCTCCGGTCACCAGGACGTTCACCACTGCTCTCCTCCCGTCTTCCGTCTCTTCACGGATTCCCACCAATCCGAATGGTTCAAATACCAATCCACCGTCCGCTCCAACCCTTCATCGAAAGAAACCGACGGCTCCCAGCCGAGCTCGCTTTTGATTCTGGAGGCATCCAGTGAATACCTCACATCATGCCCCGGCCTGTCCTCGACGAAACGGATCTGTGATTCCGGCTTTCCCATCATGGCGAGAATCCGCCGCGCCACTTCCAGATTGGGCAGCGTTTCCCCGGTTCCGATGTTGTACACCGTTCCGGGAGTTCCGTGAAGTCGGATTTGCTCCACCGCGCGGCAATGATCCGTCACAAAAATCCACTCTCTCTCTTGACGGCCGTCACCGTAGATCGGCACGGGGAGATGGTTCATCAGGCGGAAAATGATCCGCGGAATCAATTTTTCCGGATATTGACGGGGGCCGTAATTGTTGGTGCAGCGTGTCACCACGACGGGCAACCCGTGGGTGTGAAAAAAGGAAAGGCACAGAAGATCCGCGGCCGCCTTGGTGGCTGAATAAGGATTGGACGGCTTGAGCGGAGCCGATTCGTCCGCCTGCCCCTCGGAAATGCTGCCGTACACCTCATCGGTCGAAATATGAACAAACTTCTCCACCCCATGCTTCAGGGCCGCCTCCAACAAATGATGCGTTCCCGTGATGTTTGAACGGACGAACGGAGCCGAAGAACGAATGCTTCGGTCCACATGGGATTCGGCGGCGAAATGAACGATCTGATGAATCGCATGTTCGCGGAACAATCTTCGAACCTGATCCGAATCCGCGAGATCCACCCTCACGAACCGGTGACGGGGATGCCCTTCCAGCGATCGGAGATTCCACGGATTCCCCGAATACGTGAGTGCATCCGCATTGATCACTTGAACCTCCCGCTCGGATTCCAGAAGACACCGAACGTAATGACTCCCGATAAATCCCGCTCCACCGGTCACCAACACCGTTTTCATTCCGATTCTCCTTTGGTACGGAAGCTTTGAAGGACCGTTTCGGCGGCATACCGGTTGGCCCGAAGCAGTGACTCCGGCGTACCGGCATCGGTCCACCATCCCTTGAGAACATTGAATGTCATCTGTCCGTTCCGAATATAAAGATTATTCACATCGGTGATCTCGTATTCTCCCCGTGCGGATGGAGTCAGCCCCCGGATATAATCAAACACGTTCCGGTCATACATGTAGATCCCGGTCACGCACAGCGAACTCTTCGGCCTGTCCGGCTTCTCTTCCACGGAAAGAATGCGGTTCCCCCGGACTTCCGCAACGCCGAACCGGTGAGGATCCGGAACTTCCTTGAGCAGAATCTTCGCCCCGGAAGACTGTCGGCGATACTCCTCCACGTAAGGAACCAGCGAATCTTCGAACACGTTGTCTCCCAACAACACCACCACCCGATTTCCCGCCGCAAACTCTTCGGCCAACGACAAAGCTTGTGCGATTCCGCCCGGCTCATCCTGCACCCGGTAGGTGAACTCCGCGGAGAAATCTTTTCCGCTGCCGAGCAACCGCACCACGTCTCCCATGTGTTCCACGCCGGTAACGATGAGAATTTGACGGATGCCGCATTCCACAAGCTTGGAAATCGGATGGTATATCATCGGATACTTGCCGACCGGCAACAAATGTTTGTTGGTGATTTTGGTGAGCGGAAACAGCCTGGAACCGGTCCCCCCCGCCAAAACAACTCCCTTCATCCGTTCCCCTCCCTTTCTCACTCGGACAGAATCATGATATTCGCCCGTCCGGCCCAATTTTCACGCCAAAACCGGAAAACACAAAAAGCCGATGCTTCCGTGGTTCGGATGCATCGGCTTTTTGGAATCCTCATTGCTTCCGGGTTGTTTCCACCAGCCAATCGGCCAGTTTTTCCTGATCCTCTTTGGGAACGTAATCCTGGGAGGGCATTTTTCCTTTACCCTTCCGAATGATGTTCAAAATCTCATCTCGATCGTACTTGTTTCCGACTTCTTTAAGGGGCGGAGCATACGCCCCTTCCAAGCTGCCGCCGTGACAATTGGCGCAGTGCTGAAGATACACCTGTTCAGGGGCTGCCGTCTGTGCCGTTTCGGAATCGCTTGTTTTTTTCTCCGGACCGGGCGAACATGCCGCCAGCGAAAGGGTCGTCATCAACATCAAAGCCAGCTTGACCGGTTTCATGCCTGGCTTCCCTCCCCCGTTACCGTGCTCAACGTGTTTCCGTTGTGCGACCGTTCCGAACGGATCATTTCCAACTCCTCTTCGTCACGGGCTTTGGATTCCTTGAACCATTGTGCGAGAATGGCCATGATGGCCACGATGTAAACCGCCTCTTGCATGATTTTCATGATCACTCCGCCGAATTGCTGGTCGTGAAGCGGTGACAGAACCGGAGCCACCGTGGACATTTGGGAATAACTTTCAAACAGGACGGTGTCCGTGAACGTGATGATCGCACAGGCGGGAGTGATCAAAAAACCGTTGGCGAAAATCAGCGCCACCCGGAGGAGCGTCTTCAATTGGTTCATCTCCGGGAGGGGAGCGATGATCGGCCACCAGGTGCAAAATGCCGCAACCATCAGCATGGAATGGGCAATGTTGTGATACAGGTGGTTGGCCATGAGCGCGTCAAACACCACGGGCACATGATAAAACCAGATCATTCCGTTAAAGAAAAACAGCGAGATCACCGGTCGCGTGAAGAAGGAGAACACGGATTTCACCGCGGCATTTCCGAGCGCAAACCTCCACAGGAAACGCGGGATCCCCAGAATGATCAGCGGAGGCACCACAAAGTAATTCAGCGACATCTGCATCATGTGCATGCTGAACAACTCATGGGCCAAGAGATCCAACGCACTTCCCTCGGAGAAATACCAGATGATCAAACCGCTCAAAAACAATGACTTGCGGAATCCGCTCACCGGCTCCGTTCCGCCCAGTCGTTCCCTGAACGGACCGACGACCAGCAAATAAAGCACGGCCACGGCCATGTATACGAGATTGAGACCGACGTCCCAGTTGGTCGCATGGGTAAACAGCTTGAAGAAATCGGCAGAAGTCATGGAGAACCCTCCAATCCAACACGCTCTTGTACATCATCATACCACAGCTTTCCCGTTCACCCCCGCAAATAAGTGAATGAGGTGTGAATTTCTTCCGACAAAACGACCGGCCGGCCCTTTCTCCGTCAACGGTGAACGGTGTCCACCCTTTTCCCCGAAAAGGGACAAACGCCATTTCCAAACTTTGGGCATTTGCCCGGGCCCTTCCCCGAGCTTGCGGAATAAGATACGGTGAGCCGCAAGCAGGCGGATTGCCCGTTTCCGTCTGACGTGAGGGAGGCAACCGAATGAAAACCATTCCACTGAAAAAGCTGATGTCGATCATCGGTGGAACCAGTTCATCCCATCTGCCCCAAGCCCTCGTCTCCTCCGTGAATTTCGGAAGGCCGCGATCCCTTCGACATCACCAGGTCTACTTTTACACCCGGGAAATCAGCTGGTCCAAACAACTGTCGGCCATCCGGGCCGTCAAACCGGTCGCCGTGGTATTGCCGCATGATCAATCGTCCGCGGGCATCCCTCCGGATACCGGCATCATTCGGGTCAAAGATGCCTTTTCCTCTTTTTGGAAATTGGCATTGTGGAACTTCAAACAGTGTCCCGTCCGGGTCATCGGCATCTCGGGAAGCTCCGGAAAGTCCACCACCACGGCCATGACGGCGTCCATCCTCAGATACCGCTGGCCCATGGTCAGAACGGAAGGGAATCTCAACACGTGGGTTTTTCTTCCGACTTACCTGACCCGCCTCACTCCGGATCACAAGCTGCTCCTGCTGGAAATGGGGATGAAGTCGTTGAACAACATCCGCAGACAGTGCGCCGTCGTGAAACCGGAAATCGGCGCCGTCACCAACGTGGGCGAAGCACATGCGGGGAGCCTCGGGGGACTGGACAAAGTGGTTCTGGCCAAACAGGAACTGGTGGACGGCATCCGGCGGGGAGGAACGCTCTTTTTGAATGCGGATGACGCCCGCAGCCGCAAACTCTCCGTGAAGAGGTTCAGCGGCAGGGTTTACACGTTCGGCATCAAAAACAATGCGGACGTCCGCGCCACGAACATCCGCTACAACACCCGGGGCATGTCATTTGATGCCAACCTGTTCGGTCAACGCATTTCATGCTTCATCCCGATCTTCGGCATTCACAATGTGTACAACGCCCTGGCCGCCATGGGGATCGCCCGCGCTTTCGGAGCTTCCGTCAAGGAAATCCGGGATGGGCTGGCTTCCTTCAAACCACCCGGAATGCGATTGCAATTTCTGAAAGGGCGGTCCGGACGAATCCTCATCAATGATGCCTGGAATGCCAATCCCACATCGATGAAAGCCGGGCTGGAAGTGCTTCGGCACATCTTTCCCGACAGAACGAAGATCGCCGTCTTGGGAGACATGAAAGAACTGGGGGACCTTACCTACGAAGGACACTCGTCCATCGGTCGTTTCGCCGCCGGAATCGGTTTGAGCCAACTGGTGACCATCGGAAGAGGCGGGCGGCTGATCGCACACGCCGCCATCAAAGCGGGAATGGACAGACAAAGGGTGTACTCGTATGACACCCATGATCAGCTGGTGGCACATCTCATCCGCAAAACGCCGCCGGGATCGTTGATCTACTTCAAAGCATCAAGAAGCATGCATCTGGAAAAAGTGGTGGACCGGCTTCGCTGAGTGATTTTATCCGCCCTCCGTTCATGGAAGGCGGAATTCTTCCCATGATTGTTTGCGATGCAAACTTGTTTATCATGTAAGAAAACAAACCATCCACTCCACATCCAACGCGCGGTCCCCGATCTTTTCCGCCCGGGGCTCCACCCCGTACGTGATGAATCCGAATTGCCGATACAGATTTCTCGCTGGCTCGTTGCCGGAGACCACGGACAGATGAATTTGTTCCAAACCGTCCATCTCCCGGGCCCGTTTCAACAACTCCTCCAGCAGCAGGCGTCCCGCTCCCTTCCCCCTCGCTTCGGGAGCCACATACATGGCGTAGAGATTGGCCTTGTGCCTCATCCTTTCCCTTTGTTCCCGGACGAGTACCGCCGTCCCCATCAGGCGCTCGCCGTCATACAACCCCAATGAAATCCGGTCCTCCGACGGGCTGAGCCGACGCTCCCATTGTTCCGTCGTCATGCGGCTCTCCTGTTCATAGGTCGAGCCGAAGTTCTCGGGATGGTCCCGGAGAGCCCGCAGACGAATCCTGCGATAATCGTTCAAATCGTCGGGTGAAAGAGGACGTACATTCACGTTTCCCCCTCCGTTTCCGTATGTTTTCCTGACTTGCACAATCTTCTCCTCCCCCGTAGGAATCACCCCGATTTCCGGGAAAATGGAAAACAGGGGTTCAAAGGGAGGGCGTGCGACATGAACGAAATCCGTCAATACGAAATGAGCTTGGCATTGAAGCGGGTGCTCACGGAATGGAAAAGACTTCGCACACAAGCTCAGGTGGCCGAAGCCCGGGGCGATTGCGGGCGGATGCGCGACATTTACGAAGATCTGAAGCCCGTTCTTTTTCAGGGATTTGAAGAAGTGGCCGGCCATGACAAAAAAGAAGAGATCAACATCCATGCATGGCTGTATCACTGCGTCTGGTGTTGCGACCGCTCCGGGAGATATCAGGAAAAAATGCTTTGGGAAGAACTGTCCGGTTTCCTGCTGACGTTGGATGAACATGATGCATTGCCCAAAACGGCGGAGGGAGTGTTGATCTGAGTACGGGAGAATTTTGATTCTTTCAATTGATCGGTCTTTTCGGCATAGCAATAAAAACGATATAATCGAAAGTGGATTCTTTACTAAGAAAAAGGAGAGTTGTCATGGCACGGGTTCCCGACTGGCTCAAAAGCGTGATTGCATACGGAGAACAAGTGAAGCAGGAAGTCCAGGAGAACCCGGAGCCCAGTCTGGATCAGCTTGACCCGGTGAGTTATTTCCAACACAAAAGCTGGTCAGACACCAACCGACAACATTGGCTCCGGACACTCAAATCCAAACACAGAAAAAAATCGGCACTTCGAAAATCCGGTACGACCCATGGATCCTGACGGACCGGCCGCCGTGAGCTTGATGAACTTCCGTCTCATGAAACCCGAAACGGGAACCGCAACGGCTCCCCGGACAGTTCGTCAACACGTTCGGCGGCCATCGGGCCGTTTTTTTGTTCAGAGGCTCATTTTCAGGATGTTCAGCACGTCTTCCTTGTTCAGCCGACGAAACCGACCGACGGTTCCGCCGGGCGCGCTTTTCTCCGCCATCAGTTCCAACCGGCTGTCGTCGATTCCGTAATCGGCCAGCCGGGAAGGTGCCCCCAGTGAAGACCAGAACTCACGCAGTCTGTCGACCCCTTCTTCCGCCGTTTGACGACGGGTTTTCCCTTCGGGGTCCACTCCGAACACCCGAACCGCCAATTGCGCCATTTTCGGCTCGGCCTCATCCATCACGTAGCGAATCCAGTTGGGAAACAAAATCGCCAGACCTCCGCCGTGCGGGATGTCGTAAACGGCCGACACGGCATGCTCGATCCGGTGCGTCCCCCAATCGCCGGGCATCCCCTGGTTCAAAACGCCGCTTAACGCCATGGTTCCGCAAAACATGATGGTTTCCCGGTATTCATAGTTTTCAAGATCCTCCAGCAGTTTCGGCGCCGTTTCGATCACGGTGGTCAACAAGCCTTCGCACATCCGCTCATTGTACGGGACATTGGGCGCTTTGCTGAAATAGTGTTCCAGAACATGGGACATGATGTCGACGATGCCGTACACCGTATGATCCCGCGGAACCGAAGAGGTGTGCGCCGGATCGAGGATGGAAAATTTGGGATAGACATGGGGCGATCCCCAGGCCAGCTTTTCTTTCGTTTCCCAGTTGGTGATCACCGACCCGGAGTTCATCTCGGAACCGGTGGCGGCCAGTGTCAACACCACCCCCAAGGGAAGGGCTCCTTTGACTTCCGCTTTCCGGGTGATGATGTCCCACACATCCGCTTCCTGCACGCTCCCGGCGGCAATGGCCTTGGCCGCGTCGATCACGCTGCCTCCTCCGACCGCCAGAATGAATTCGATGTTTTCGCTCCGACACAAGGCGATTCCCTTCCGGACCGTTTCCAGCCGGGGGTTGGGCTCCACACTCGCAAGTTCGGTCACTTCCGCCCCGACTTCCCGAAGAAGGGACACGGTCCGTTCATGGATCCCGTTTCGTTTGATGCTCCCCCCGCCATACACCAACAACACTTTTTTGCCGTACTTCGGCACTTCCTGTTTGAGTGCAGGAAGCGTATCCCGACCGAAGATCAATTTCACCGGATTGTGAAACACAAACGATTCCACAAGCTTCCCCCCGATTGTCTCCCGGTGTTTTTTCAAAAAACCGGTTTTCCCTTTCATCATACCTGATCGCGTCTTTGGCAGAAAGCCCCGATGCTTGTCCACCCGCGGAGCATACCTCTTTGATCTTTCCCGCATACTAACCGTGTGAATGACTTTACTTTTTTCTCCCCGAATCGATTTATGATTGCCGAACGGGGCGCAGCCTCTCCCCGTTCGCCCGTTCGCAGAGGCGGAAAATCCCGCCGTTGATGAAAATCATTTCCACAGCCTGCAAATCACGGAGGGAAGCGACATGCCCGACTGGATCTCTGTCGTCTTGAAAACACTGGCCGCAGTCGTCGCTCTGCTCATCATGACCCGGCTTCTCGGAAAACGACAGGTTTCACAGTTGTCCCCGTTTGAATATGTCACCGGGATCACCATCGGAAGCCTGGCGGCCTACATCCCCTTGGAGACGCAAATTCCGTGGTATTTGGGCCTCGTCTCTCTCTTTGTCTGGTTTTTGGTGGCTTTGGGCATTGAATATTTGCAACTGAGCAGCAACACCATCCGCGAATGGATCGACGGTCGAAGCGTCATGTTGATCTCTCAGGGAAAAGTTTTGGAAAAGAATCTTCGCCAGGAACGGATCACCGTTTCGGAACTGATGTCCCATCTTCGCAACAAAAACGTGTTCAACCTGGATGACGTGGAATTTGCCGTGATGGAACCGGACGGTGCCATCAACGTTCAATTGAAACCGGACCGACGCCCCCTCACCCTGCAAGCGCTCGGGATCCACCGGGCTGGACGGGAACATTTCCCGAGAATCGTGATCATGGAAGGAACCGTGCTGGAACGCCCCTTGGCAAAACTGGGGCTGGATCGAAACTGGCTGAACAAAGAGCTGGCCAAAGCCGACAAAAAATTGGAGGATGTTTTCCTGGCGCAGGTGGATTCCCAAGGAAACCTGCACATTGACTTGTACGACTCCCCCTCTTCGTGACCGCCCGGTTCCCTCACCTCATTCGGATCGCAATCACCGGGCGGTCAGCACCCGATACATCAAAGCCAGTTTTTTGGCGGTTCGTTCCCACGTGAACCGTTTTTCCGCCCTTCTCCTGCCCGCTTCCCCCATTTCCCTCAACCAACCGGGTTGATTCATCCAATCCGACAACGTTTCGGCAATCCGTTCGCTCAGGCGATCCGTCGGCAACAACCGCCCCGTCACACCGTCTTCCACGACTTCGGGAATTCCTCCGACGCAAGTGGACAAAACCGGCAAGCCGCTTGCCATTCCTTCCAGATTGACCAGACCGAATGCCTCATCGCACACCGACGGAGTCACCAGGACATCTGCCATTCGATAGATGGAAGGAAGCCGGGAATGCCTGGTGAACGGTTTGAAAAAAACGCAATTTCGAAGCGGCTTGGCCATCCGCTTCAATTGTTTGACATAGGGAGTGCCCAGATTGTACCCGTAATGGCTTCCTCCGACAATCAGGAGCACCGCATCCGGACGCTCATCCGCCATTCGTGAGAAAGCCTCCACCAAATGATGCACGCCTTTGCCGGGAATGAGCCGACCGACAAACAGAATGATGAACGCCTGAGGATCAAAGCCGAACGATCGGCGAATCCGTTCCCGCTCCTCCGGGAAGGAGGGAGGTCTGAACTGTTTGAGGTTCACGCCCAACCTCACCACCCGAACCTTGTTCCCGAGACAGGGATACCGTGCATGCAGCCGATCGGCCAAAAAGCGGCTGTTGGCAATGATGAGATCATACCCGGCCAAATGCCTTTCGATATCATCCGCGGCATACGGAGGGTTGAGATACGTTTCCGAATGCATGAACAGAACTTTCCCGGCGGCGGGAAGTGCGGCGGACACGTTGCGGATCCAAAGGGGGCGGTTTTCGATCTGAATGACATCCGGCGCCAACCGCCGCAAGGCTTGAATGGCCCGTTTCAAATATTCTTTCCGACCCGAAGCCCGGATTTCCACGGCCGAGGGGTGATTCCCCGTACCGGTTCCCAGCAGCCATGTCACGGTTCTCTCCTGCATGCTTCGGAACACGGATCGGGCCGAAATTTCCACCGATCCGCTGCCGGAGCCGTACACGGGCAAATTTCCGGGCGTCAGAATGGCGACGGACGGAGCGGCGTCCTTTGCAGGAGGAACGGAATCCAGCAGATGCCGTGCAAACATCATCGGCGTGGCAAACGTGCGTTCCCACGCTTCCATGTCTCCGGAACAGTGGAACGTGACGCGCAGATCTCTCCCGTTGACCTCGATGATCCAGATCCGTCCCTCTTTGTCAATTCCCAGATCCATCCCCAAATCCGCAATACCAAGGTCTTCACCGGCCAGGCAATCGGCCGCGTGCAGAGCAACGCGCGAAATTTCCCGCAACAGACGTTCTTCTCCGGAAACACCGGCTTCCCGAAGCACGACGGAGACCGGTTCCGCTTCCCCTCCCACCGCCACATTGGTGGCCGCCGCCCCGGGGAGCCCCACTTTGGCCACGATGCCGGACACGCGAAATCTTCCGTCTCCTCCCCGTTGAACGGACACCCGAAGATCAAAAGGCCTGTTTTTCTTTTCCATCAACGGAATGGCCTGCTGGACGAGAAACGCCCCCCCTGATTCACGGGCACGGACAAACCGCCTCAGCTGTTCGCCGGACATCTCCTTGACCATCCCGGAAGCTTTGCGAACGCGAACCCCTCCTTCGGTCCGGTCAATCCGTACCAGGTCCATGCCCAAGCTTTTGTCCCGGGGCTTGATGATCACATCCCCGAATTCTTCGAACATGTCGCAAAACCGCTTCCACGTCAACGGGTGCGTCCGCGGGAGATGCTGACACAATTCCGGGGTTCTTTTCAACTTGCAATGGACGTTCCATTTGTCAAACCGGTTGTCCCGATTGAACAAACGAATGCCGGGCAAACGTTTCAACATCCGGAATTCCGGGGATTCCGCCGGGGGTTTCACCCGGTTGTGAATCACCCGCGGAACGGGCACCCACCGCTCCCTGTATCCGCCATCCTCCCCACGCTCATAGGCCCTGACCAGTCTCCTTGAAAACAGGATCCGGTCCAGAGTGAAAAAAACCGGGATCATCCCTTCCCTGCGAGCATGTTTGTCATACAATTCCAACGATTCATAGGGAGTCAATCCCCGCAGGCTGTCACTGAAAACACGGCGGCTGATCAAAACCCCCACTGTATCCGCCACAGAGAACCCCCTCCCTTTCACCCCAGAATATGCGCGCGTTTCCGGGCCGAAACAGGCAGGAATCCACCGAAAAAAAAAATGGACGGATCAGCCGGCGCAACAGCGCTCCGACCGATCCGTCCCGGGATCGCCCGAAGGGGCGGTCACTTCGGTTTCACCCAATTGTAAAAGGAAAAACTTCCGGCGGCCTGTTCCCGTTCCCTGACCTGCCCTTGGTACAAGATCCCCTTTTGACGGAATCTGCGGGAATGCTCTGCCGCCTCTTCCGTTGTCCGAATCCCGTTCTTCTCCCACTCGAACAAAATCCTGTCGATGTACCGGAAATTCAGCTTGCCGCAAAAAACGGCCTCCCGCAAAGCCGCCTCGATCAATTCTTCCGGATATTTGTCTTCATCGATCCATCTGGCGAGCATCTGGCATTCCAACGGTGACAAGGCTCTGGCAAATTCCTGTTCGAACAGGGTGAACAGCCGGCGATACAAACGTTCATCCTTCTCGTCTTCCTCGGGTTCGTCGCGGTCCAGATGGGAGGCCACCAGTTGCATGAAGAGCGGAGACAGTGAATACCGCTCGCTGAGGACCCCGCGTTCGTCCACTTCTTCCTCGATGCTCAGAAAACCTCCGCGAACCAACTGTTCCAACAGGTTGACCATCTCATCCTGGGAAATGGACATGCGCCGGTTCAACTCCGCCACGGTGGGAAACGACTTTTGCTCCTTCTCCTGAAACACCCAGATATGGAGCAGAAGCATCGTTTGTGCCTCGGTCAAGCCCACCCGTTTGTACTCCGTGAACAAGAGCAGCGGAATGGAAACGGACCCCTGTTCCAGAAGGCGCACCAGCGACGCCTGAAGCGATTCTTTCCGGTCCAAGCCCTTTCACCTCTTTCGTTCCTTACTATAGCAGGCTTGACCTCAAAGAAACAGACTTGAAAAAACGAAAAAATGCCCGGTCTGGAAAAGACCGGGAAACATGCTTGATCAACATGATCACGGATACAGGCGATACAGCGTACGGGCAAACGGAATCGCTTCCCGCACATGGTCCAGGCCGCAGATCCAGGATACCGTCCGCTCCAGACCGAGCCCGAATCCGGAATGCGGAACCGTCCCGTACTTGCGGAGTTCCAGATACCATTGATACGCTTCCATCGGGAGATGGTGTTCGTTGTACCGTTGCTCCATCAGAACCGGGTCATCGATCCGCTGGCTGCCGCCGATGATTTCGCCGTACCCTTCCGGAGCGATCAGATCGGCACAGAGAACCACCTCGGGCCGATCGGGATCCGGCTTCATGTAAAACGCCTTCACCTTGGTCGGATAGTGGGTGATGAACACGGGGCGATCGAAGCTCTCGGCAATTTTGGTCTCGTGCGGTGCCCCGAAGTCTTCTCCCCATTCAAAGTCCTCAAAACCGGCTTCGTGCAACAGCTTCACGGCTTCGTCATACGTCATGCGCGGGAACGGCGGTTTGACGTTTTCCAATTTGGAGATGTCCCGTCCGAGCACCTCCAGTTCGCGCCGGCAGTTTTTCAGCACGCTCTGCACCACGTGGGATACCAGTTGCTCCTGGATGATCAGGCTGTCTTCATGGTCGCAAAACGCCATTTCCGGCTCGATCATCCAGAATTCGATCAGATGGCGGCGGGTTTTGGATTTTTCGGCCCGGAACGTCGGCCCGAACGAATACACCTTGCGCAGGGCCATGGCTGCCGCTTCCATGTACAATTGACCGCTTTGGGTCAGATAGGCGTCTTCATCGAAATACTTCGTGTGAAACAGATTGGTGGTACCCTCGCAGGACGAAGGAGTGAGAATCGGCGGATCCACCAGCGTGAATCCGTTCCCGTTCAGGTATTCTTGGATGGAACGGATGATTTCCGCACGAATGGTCAAAATGGCACGCTGGCGCGGGGAACGGATCCACAGGTGCCGGTGATCCATCAGGAAGTCCACACCGTGTTCCTTTTTCGAAATGGGATACTCTTCGGCGATCTGGATCGCTTCCACATGGGTGACATCCAGCTCGTACCCGCCCGGTGCCCGTTCATCGGCCCGAACGGTTCCCCGCACATACAGGGAGCTTTCCTGGGTGAGCTGTTTGGCCGTTTCCCACACTTCGGGAGTCACCTGGCTTTTTACCAACACCCCCTGGATAAAACCGGTTCCGTCCCTCAGCTGCAAAAACTGGATTTTTCCGCTGGAACGCTTGTTGTACAACCATCCGCCCAATTTCACTTCCTGACCGACATGGGCGGGGATTTCACTGATCGTGGTGAGCACCTATGTAACCTCCATCCGCAAAAATGACTGAATATCATTATACATGTCCCGTTTTCCGGGCGTCAACGAAAGCGGTTTCCGGCGATGCCTCCAGTGAGTATAATGGACTTGTATTCCAAAAAACCATTGAAACCGTCGGGCAGAAAATCTTTCATCCATTTTGCGTCAAGCTTTCATTGAAATGAAAAGAACGACCCATTCATGACATCCGTTTTGCGAAGCAGGTGATTTTTTGAGAAAATTTCTCCTTTTCCTCGTCTTGTTTCCGGTCCTGACCTTGGCTGTTTTCATCTCTTATCCGCCTTCGAAATCCCATGCGCCGCTGCCTCCCGGTGCATCCCACCGCGAGCCGTCCGGCACGAGGACGATCCGGATCGCCGCCGTCGGGGACATCATGATGCACTCGCCGCAAATCAAGGCCGGCGCCACCGGAAACGGATTTGACTTCCGCTCCTTTTTCCGTGAGGTGAAACCGTATCTGGAGTCCGCCGACGTGACCTTCGGCAATCTGGAGACCACCCTCGCCGGAAACCGTCTTCCCTGGAGCGGATATCCCCGGTTCAATTCTCCGGATCAACTGGTGGATGCCCTGAAAGACAGCGGATTTGACGTACTCAGCACCGCCAACAACCATTCGATGGACACCGGGGAAGCCGGGGTGATCCGGACGTGGCAAACCGTGAAGGACAAAGGACTCCATCCGGCGGGAAGCGCGCCGACCCCCGATGATCGCGGCCCGGTGCTCATCAAAACGGAAGACATCACGCTGGCCTTTTTGGCCTACACCCAACACACCAACGGACTTCCCGTCCCCAAGGACAAGCCTTGGCTGGTGAACCGGATCTCCCCGGAGCAGGTGGCCCGCGACATCAGTGAGGCGCGCAAAGCAGGAGCCGATTTTGTCCTGGTCTCCCTCCACTTCGGAACGGAATACAGACGGGAACCGGACGAATACCAGATAAAAACCGCCACGCAAATTCTTGAAGCGGGTGCGGACGTCATTTTGGGCAGTCATCCGCACGTCCTGCAACCGATCCGGCGGAAAAATGTCGACGGAAAAGAAAAATGGGTCATCTATTCCATGGGGAATTTCATTTCCAATCAAACAGACCGGTATACGGACGAGGGCATCATCGTGTATCTGGACATCGAAAAAAATTTGGCGGACGGATCCACCCGGCTCAAAAAAATTTCTTGGCTCCCCACCTTCGTTCATCGCTACGACCGCGGGGGAAAATGGGGGTATGCGGTGATTCCCATGGAATCCAAAACCCCCGCGAATCTCCCGGATTATCCGGGCCTCACCCGCCAGCGCTGGACAACCGCCTGGACACATACCGAAACACTGATCCGGAAGGAAGAGGATCTGCCCGTGTTCAAGCTTTCCGAAACCGACGAATGACCGACACGCTCATTGTCAGCGTGGAACAATCCAACCGGCATGCATCGGAAGCGGCCCGTCAACCGCCATGATGGCGCGATGGCCGCTTCCGAAGCACCATGTATTGAAAATGCAACGGACCGTCGGAGACCGCCCATGTTTCAAAACTCAGACATTCAAAATGCCGGGACACCGCCTCGCGCATGGATGAATCGGAAAAAAACGAAAAAAACCGTTTGGGTTCATAAGAATCCCCGTCCCAGATGCCTTCAAACTCCATTCCGCCCCACAGCCCGAGGCCGAAGATCCCGTCCTTCTTCAAAATCCGTGAGAGTTCCGAAAGCACCCGGTCCAGTTCCGCTTTCCGGACATGCACCAGACAGTTGACCGACCAAATCGCATCAAAACGTTCATCCGGAAAGTCCGGACGGACCACATCCATCACATCGGCATCCAGCCCTTTTTCCCGACACAAACGCACCATTTCCGGCGACAGGTCCACCGCCGTGACGGACAATCCCCTCATCTTGAAGTACAGGCTGTCGTGTCCCGGACCCGCTCCGATCTCCAAAACGGTTTTCTTTCCCTCGCGGAAGAGAAAATCGACAAACCGCTTCCGGAGAAGATCCCTCCAGGCTTCCGTGTCCGTAAGATCACGTTCCCGGGCATGCCGGTCATATGCTTTCCGAATCAAATCACGGATTTGCGTCGGCTCCACGGACATTCCCCCTTCCCTTCCGCCCCGGCGATGGCGCGATCTTCTCCGCGTTTCCGGCGCGTTCACTCCCGGGACAAATTTTCGGTGATTTTTTGCAGGACGCGGATCACCGTCAGATATTCCTCGTCCGAAATGCCTTCCATCAATCGTTCGCGAACCTGTCGCTGTTTTTCCCACGCGGCCGCATGTGCCTTTTCTCCTTCCGGTGTCAGCGAAAGCATTTGATCCATCGGATCTTGCTCATCGGACAGATGGATCCATCCCTGTCCGGCAAAGCGGCGAAGCATTTCCGCAAACGATGGTTCATCCACGAACAACTTCACCTGTTCATGAATCTTCCTGGCCGGAACCGGGCCTTGCTCGCGCAAAACATTCAACACTTGCCATTGAAACCGGTTCAAACCCAACTCCTGCAATTTCTTCGCCGAAAACCGGGTGATGGCCCGGTCTGCTTCCTTGAGCCACCAGCCGATCGGTTTTTGTTTCCCTTTCAAAGCGAACCCCCTCCCTGTGCTTTTCCCGGATGGTTTCAAAGCGGTCTGAATCGGATTCCGGCATACACCCCTCCATTTGTTCCCGTTTTTCATCGTCCTCACACCGGAATCCGTCTTCTTGCCATGCACGGGGGTTCATTGTTTGCGAAGCAAACCTGTTTACAGCATCAATTGAAAAAAATGAACATCCTGCCAAGCTCCGAACTTGAATCCCACTTCTTTGAGCACCCCCACTTCCCGGAATCCGTATTTGCGATGGAGCCGGAAGCTGGCTTCATTGCCGCCGGTGATGCCGGCAATGATCACATGGTGTTTCAAACTCCGTGCCAGCTGGATCATGGCTTCCATCAACCGTCCGGCCACCCCTCGCCTCCTTGCTTCCGGATGAACATAGACGGAGATCTCCACCGTCCTCGAATAAGCGGGCTTGGTCCGATACGGCAGAATTCCGCAATAGCCGAGCACGTTCCCGTCTTCTTCCGCCACCAAAAGCGGATGAAGCGGGCCGTGGCTCTCCATCCAGCGTTTTCTTTCTTCAAGGGATTGCGGCTCAAGATCAAAAGTGGCCGTGGTGTGGATGACGGCGTGATTGTAAATCCCGGTCAATGCGGGCAAATCTTCCGGGCGGGCCGCACGGATGATGATCATCAAACATCCCTCCCCGAATCGGTCGGAACTCTCTGACATTCGCGTCGAAAAGAAAGACCTCCGAAAGCGGAGGTCGATCGGGTCCACGTGAACGGGTTCAGTACAGGGACAGATACTGTTCGCGTTCCCACGGATGAACCTGCGTGCGGAACAGATCCCATTCGATTTCTTTGGCCTGAACGAAGTGAGTCAATGCGTGCTCGCCGAGGGCATCCATGATCACGGGATCGGATTGCAGTTCCACCAGAGCTTCACGCAAGCTGCTCGGCAGATTATCGATTCCGTTCTCCCGACGTTCGTGCTCATCCATCACATAAATGTTGCGATCGGTCGGAGCCGGCAGCGGAAGCTTGTTCTTGATGCCGTCGAGGCCGGCCTTGAGCATGACCGCGAGCGCGAGGTACGGGTTGGCGGACGGATCGGGAGAGCGAACTTCGATCCGGGTGCTCAGACCGCGGGAAGCCGGAATTCGAACCAGCGGACTGCGGTTTTTCGGCGACCAGGCGACATAGCAAGGAGCTTCATAGCCCGGAACCAAGCGTTTGTAGGAGTTGACCAGCGGATTGGTGACGGCCGTGAACGCACGGGCATGCTTCAGAATGCCCGCCAGGAAATGGCGGCAGGTTTCGGAAAGACCCAGCTCGTCATTTTCATCGTAGAAGGCATTTTCCGAACCGCGGAACAGAGACATGTTGCAGTGCATGCCGGACCCGTTGACACCGAACAGCGGTTTGGGCATGAACGTGGCGTGCAGACCGTAGTGACGGGCCACGTTTTTCACCACAAGCTTGAACATCTGAATGTTGTCGGCGGTGGTGACGGCATCGGCATATTTGAAGTCGATCTCATGCTGCCCGGGAGCCACTTCGTGGTGGGACGCCTCCACTTCGAAACCGAGTTGTTCCAGCGTCAGCACGATGTCACGGCGGCAGTTTTCCCCGAGATCCAGCGGCGCCAGGTCAAAATAGCCGCCTTTGTCGTTCAGGGTCATGGTCGGTTCGCCGTTTTCATCCGACTTGAACAGGAAGAACTCCGGTTCCGGGCCGACATTGAACGCGGTGAAGCCCATTTCTTCGGCCTCTTTCAGGACCCGCTTCAAAATGCCGCGCGGATCTCCCGCAAACGGGGTGCCGTCGGGATTGTACACGTCGCAGATCAATCCGGCCACTTTGCCGCCCGCTTCGGATCCCCAGGGATAGATCAGCCAGGTATCCAGGTCCGGATACAGATACATGTCGGATTCTTCGATCCGCACGAATCCTTCGATGGAAGAACCGTCGAACATCATCTTGTTGTCCAGCGCTTTTTCCAGCTGGCTGAACGGAATCTCCACGTTCTTGATCGTGCCGAGGAGATCCGTGAACTGCAGGCGGATGTACTTGACGTTTTCTTCGCGAGCCATTCGGAAAATGTCATCGCGGCTGTACGTTTTCTTGGCCATCGACGATTTCTCTCCTTCCCGGTTCTGGGCATGAATTTATGTTCTCTGGAAGACGTCGGTCAGTGACGGAAGAATCTCGACAATTCCCCCTGCGTCAGCAAAGCGGAACCGGGACGGTCGGGAACCATGAGCTGTCTTTTCACGAGACGCCGCACATCGCGTTCCGACAGTTCCTTGCGAGCCTTTTCCGCTTCTTTCCGCGCCTCCAGGAGTTGCTCTTCCCGTGCGAGCACTTCCTTGACGCCGGCAAGATTGATTCCCTTCTCGATCAAGCTTTTGATCCTGAGCAAGCGGTCCACGTCATTGAAAGAAAAGAGGCGCTGGTTCCCCTCGGTTCTCGACGGCCGGATCAATCCCTGTTGCTCGTAATAACGGATCTGTCTGGGAGTCAATTCCGTCAGCTTGGTGACGATTCCGATGGGAAACAGGGGCATGTTCCTGCGGATCGCATCTCTCAACCTTCTCTTCAGCCTCCCTTTCGGACCGTGGTTGTTCATGGACTCATTATATTCCGTGTCAACTTTCTTTGTCAACACATGTAAGGAAAATTAACAACAAAATTCACCACCCTTTCGCATGAATCCGTCTCCCGTTGATAAAGTCGCTTTATCCGTCCATTCATACCGCCATGCAACGGCATCGGGAGCCACTTCCGATGGACGGGCCGACCCGATCGTCGTAGTGTAAGATAAGTTGACACAATAAACACACGAGCGTGATTCTTCCGAAAAAACGCGTTGACAACAAAAAAAAGATCCGGAAGTTTCCGGATCTGTAACACAGCGTTTTTCTCGACACCGGCGATCATGTTCGGAAGGTCCCGGTCGGCATGACAAGAACCGCCGGGTTGACCCGGTTCAGATCACCGAAAGCAAAAACCAAACGATGAGTCCGGTAATGGCAACGAATTTGACAAACACGCCCCCAAGGAAACCGATCAGCGTGCCGAAACCGATTCTGACCGCTTCCCGCGCATCTTTCCGGAGAACCCACTCCAGCAGGAAGACCAGGAGGAACGGTCCGACCACGACTCCGATCGGCCCCATGAAGGCCGGAAACACCAGCGCGCCGATCACCGCGGCCACGATGGAACCGCGGGATCCTCCGTATTTTCTGGCCATCGCGGCTCCCGACAACAGATCCACCAACACGAGCAGCCCGGTGACAAGAACGGCCGTGATCCAAAATCCCCATCCCAGTGATTCCGAATCGACCAGGAAATGATACACGACGAATCCCGCGAGGGCGAGCGGGGCATCCGGCAACACCGGCAGAAAGACCCCCACGTAAGCCAGCAAAAACAGCAACGACGCCAATATCCACCCGAACGTTTCCACCCCGATCACTCCTTACGCTTGTTTGCCGACCGGCATCCCACCGGTGGAAAACATATGATCCAAAGCCAGCAAAACGGCCGCTTTCACATGGGAGAACGTGAGACCTCCCTGCATGTACACGATGTACGGCGGGCGCAACGGGCCGTCGGCGGACAGCTCGATGCTCGCTCCCTGCACGAACGTTCCGGCAGCCATGATGACGGGATCCTCATAACCGGGCATGGGCGCCGGTTCAGGCACAATGTGCGCATCCACCGGGGACCCGGACTGAATGCCGCGACAAAAAGCCACCAAGAGATCCGGACTCTTCAGTACCACTTGCTGGATGATGTCGGTACGCGGATCGTTCCAGGACGGCGAAGTGTCGAAACCCAGCTCTTCCAAGAGAGCCGCGGCAAATACCATGCCTTTCTGGGCCTCGCCGACCACATGGGGGGCAAGGAACAACCCCTGCCAGTAATCCCGCAAGTAACCGTAAGTGGCTCCTCCCTCAATGCCGATTCCCGGGGCGGCCAACCGTCCCGCCGCGCGCTCCACCCACTTCGCTTTGCCGGCGATGTAACCGCCCGACTTGGCGAGACCTCCTCCCGGGTTTTTGATCAGAGAACCGGCAATGAGGTCGGCACCGGCATGCGTGGGTTCCTCTTCCTCCACGAACTCCCCGTAGCAATTGTCCACGAAGATCACCGAATCCGGCCGGATCTCGCGCACCTTTTCGATCATTTCCCGTATTTTCGACACGGAAAACGACGGCCGGTCGGCATACCCTCGGGAACGTTGAATGCCCACCATTTTTGTTCGCGGGGTCAGCGCCGCCCGAAAAGCCTCCCAGTCCACCTCACCGTCCGGCAGCAGGGGGATTTCCCGGTATCCGATCCCGAGATCCGCCAGAGATCCGGAGCCGTCCCGTCCCTTGCCGATCACTTTGTGCAAGGTGTCGTAGGGACGACCCGTCAGGTAAACCAGTTCGTCTCCGGGGCGAAGAACCCCGTACAGACAGGCGGCGATGGCATGGGTTCCCGAAATGATGTTGGGGCGGACCAAGGCCGATTCCGCTCCGAACAAGTCGGCAAACACACGTTCAAACACTTCCCGACCGGAATCGCCGTACCCGTAGCCGGTGGAAGAATGCAAATGGAAATCGCTCACGCCGTGACGCCGGAATGCATCCAGCACCCGCCACTGCAATCGGTCGACGCGCCGCTGAATGTCCCGGATGACGGGAGCGATTTTCTCTTCCACCACATGCACTTTTCGTTCCAACCACAATCCATGGGTCAATGCTTCGTACACTGTCTCACACCACTTTTGTCATAAGTTGCTCCGTTGCTCGGAATGAATCAAAGCAGGGGAGGATGAAACATGATTGCTTGTCAACCGTCCGTGTCACCGAACCGACCGTCAGGGACATGAAGGTGTGCTTTCAGCTCGCCGGAAATCCGGCGAAACCGTTCCCGGGACATGGACAATTCCATCACCATTTCCAGTCCGTCGATCCGGCTGTGCAATACCTCTCCGTCCCTGAACAGCTCGGAGATCCAATCTCCCCGATCAGCCGGAATCCTGGCCTCGACGAGGATCGCATCCCCTTTCAGCATTTGTTCGATGCGTTCGCAAAGAACGGACAAATCCTCATCGCGCAAAGCCGACATCACCACGGCTTCCCGCGAGGAACGCGGCGGAATCCGGAAACCGGCCTTGTCCGCCTTGTTCAGCACCATCAGGACGGGAATGTCCGATGCATCCAGCTCCTCCAGCACCTTTTCCACGGCGGCGATCTGTTCGGCCGCTTCCGGATGGCTGCTGTCCACCACATGCAGAAGCAGATCGGCTTCCCTCACCTGTTCCAGGGTGGATCGGAAAGCCGCCACCAGTTGATGGGGGAGATTGCGAATGAACCCGACGGTGTCAGTCAGGATGACCTCGGTCCCCGCGGGCAACACCAGACGACGGGAAGTGGGATCCAACGTGGCAAACAATTTGTCTTCCGCCAACACGCCGGAACCGGTAAGCCTGTTGAGCAACGTGGATTTTCCCGCATTGGTGTAACCGACGAGGGCCACTTGATAGGTTCCCGTTTTCTTTCGGCGGGTTCTGAGGAGTTGCCGATGCTTTTTCACCTCATCCAATTCCCGTTTCAAATCCGCGATCAGCCGGCGAATGTGGCGACGATCCGTTTCCAGCTTCTTCTCTCCGGGCCCCCGGGTGCCGATTCCGCCTCCGAGCCGGGACATCTCCCTTCCCCGTCCCGACAGGCGCGGCAACAAATATTGCAATTGCGCCAGTTCGACCTGAATGCGCCCCTCCCGGGTTTGCGCACGCTGTGCGAATATGTCGAGAATCAGTTGGGTGCGGTCAATGATTTTGCACGGGATGATTCCTTCCAGATTCCGGATTTGCGCCGGAGACAACTCGCGGTCGAAAATGACGAGATCCGCCTCCGTGTCTTCCGCGGCGAGAGCGATTTCTTCCGCCTTCCCTTTCCCGATCAACCAAGCGGGATCCGGCCGTTCCCGGAACTGGACGAACCGGCCGACGGTGTCCGCCTTGGCCGTGTCCGCCAACTGCTCCAGTTCGGCCAAATCGGAGAGAATCTCCCATTCGTCACGCTTGGGTCCGCATCCCACCAGAATCGCTTTTTCCCGAGTTTCCGTGGATTTGATGGCCGTTCAACTCCTTCTGTCTGTCGCAAATCTGACACCGGATCCATTATACCACGGAGAAGCTCCCCGTTTTCCCGCTCCCAATCCGGCCATCACATCTTCCCCGCGCAACGTCATCAATTCGTCGCGGTCGGGATTTTTCATGCGAATCACACGCATCGCATGCTGGCGAATCGCCTGTTCCACCAGGTTCCGAACGTGGCGTGCGTTGCCGGAATGACTGTCCCGCCTTCGCATCTCCTCTTCCAGATGCCTGCGCAACCTCTCCCGGGCGGCAAGGGACAGGCGGTACTGTCTGGCCGACACCATCCGGTCCGCAATGTCCAGGAGTTCTTCCAAGGTGAAATCCTGAAACTTCAGATGGACGGGAAAACGAGACGGCAATCCGGGATTGAGTCTGAGGAACCATTCCATTTCTTCCGGATATCCGGCAAGAATGAGGATGAAATCATTTTTGTGATCTTCCATCGCCTTGACCAGCGTATCGATCGCTTCTTTTCCGAAATCCTTGTCTCCGCCTCTGGCCAAGGAATAGGCCTCATCGATGAACAGAATGCCGCCCAATGCTTTTCGTACGTGTTCCCTGGTTTTCTGGGCCGTGTGACCGATGTATTCCCCCACGAGATCCGCCCGTTCCACTTCCACCAGATGCCCCCGGGACAAGACGCCCATCTCCTTGAACAGACGCCCCAGGATGCGGGCGACCGTCGTTTTTCCGGTACCCGGATTGCCCGTGAAGATCATGTGCAGCACCTGCTCATCCGCCGCCAGTCCTGCAGCTTTTCTTCGCTTCCCCACTTCCAGCCACGCATAGATCTCTTTCACGAACTCCTTGATGTTGACCAGTCCGACCAATTGCGACAATTCTTCCAGACAATCGGAGAGCGCGCCGTGTTCGGATTCCTGCCAGAACAGTTCCGTTTCCCCCCGACGTTTTTTCTCGGGAGAAAACCGCCCGGTCGGATGATCAAACACGACATGGATCCGGTTTTTTCCGGTTTCCGCGAGAACTTTCCGGCCCATGGAGTTCACCTCTTGATCCCGTTCGCTGCCTTACTATACGCAGGAGCCCAGAAAGAGGTGAAAGGAAGCGCGAAGAACTTCCCTGATTCCGGGCAAGAAAAAAGCGCGCCGCCATGCACCTTGCGAAAAAAAACAACCGGACCTCCGTCTTCTCCGGGTCCGGACAAAGGGAAAGACCGGGCATGCTGGCCCCCCGGTCTTCACACTTCCTGTTGTTTTTCCTCGCTTGACGGCATGAGCGAAACGGGACGGGACGGGGTGAATGTGGAAATGGCATGCTTGTACACCATTTGTTGCTTGCCGTCGCTGTCAATCACGATGGTGAAATTGTCAAAACCCCGGATCACACCACGGAGCTGGAATCCGTTGACCAGATAAATGGTGACGGGGATCGATTCTTTCCGGATTTGGTTCAGAAATGTATCCTGAATATTGATGGTTTGTTTCAAAATCCGAACCTCCTATGTATTTTTACATTCATTGTGTGGATACCTTATTCTCCGTCTGCTTGGAACTTTCCTGCAACCAGCTCCACAATTTCCGGAAAACTCCTGTTGTCTTCCGCATCAAACCAATGAATCTCGGAAAGACGTCGGAACCAGGAAAGCTGTCGTTTGGCGTATTTCCGGGTCCCCTTCTTGATGAGCCGCACCGCTTCTTCCCGGGAAATCTCGCCTTCCAGAAAGCTTATGATTTCTTTATACCCGATTCCTTGCATGGAAGTCAAATGCCGCCCGTAGCCCCGGTTGACCAATCGTCGCACTTCGTCGATCAACCCCGCATCCAGCATTTCATCGACCCGTCGGTTGATCCGTTCGTACAACCGGTCGCGTCGCATGGTCAGCCCGATCCACAAGGCATCGTACGGAGATTCGCCTTTCCCCGCTGACTTGGACAGCGGCTTGCCCGTGATTTCATACACTTCCAGCGCACGGATCACCCGTTTCACGTCATTGGGATGCAACCGTGCGGCCGTTTCCGGATCGACCTCCGCCAAGACCCGGTGAAGGGCTTCGTTGCCCCGCTCTTCCGCCAATCGCCGATACTTCTCCCGGGTTTCGGGGCATTCTCTGACCTGCGGCATGAGATAATCGTGAACCACCGCCTCGATGTAGAGCCCGGTGCCTCCGACGAGAATCGGCAACTTTCCTCTGGCTTGAATGTCCGCGATGGTCCTTCGGGCCCGTGTTTTGAATTCAGACACGGAGAACGGAACGTCCGGTTCGATGATGTCAATGAGATGGTGCGGAACACCTTCCTGCTCTTCGGGCGTCACCTTGGCCGTGCCGATGTCCATGCCGCGATAAATCTGCATGGAGTCCCCCGAAACGACTTCCCCGTCAAACCGCTTTGCCAACCGGATGCCCAACCCCGTCTTGCCCGATGCGGTCGGCCCGACAATGATCAGAAGAGGCGGTTTCATCGCCGTTCCTCCTTCCGGATCACACCCCAGGCAAACCGCGAAGAAACGCGCGTGATTTCGAAGCCGAGCCGCTCAAATTCCCCGCTCTTCACCCGTTCTTTGAGCAGAACGAGCCGCCGGGCCACCCGCACGGCTTCCCGGACGGAGTGCTCGTCGAGAGGATCCGGATTGGCGATCGGCTTCAGGAGTTGCATGGCCGCGGACTCCTTCACGGTTTCGCGGAACATGGGGTCAAACATCACAACGTCAAAAGAATTGTCCGGCAAGTTCGGAAGGAAGTCCCGATAGTCACCCCTGAGCGCTTCAACCCGCCGCATGGCCCGGTTCAGCTCCGTCCGTTCGGTCTGATACGTCCGAAGCCCGTGCCTTACGATGGCGGCGATCACCGGCTCACTTTCCAAGCCGACAACCCGTCCTTCCTCTCCCGCCGCGAAAGCGGCCACGATGGAATCGGCGGCCAAGCCGAGCGTGCAGTCGAGAATGTGGTCCCCGGGCCGAATCCCGGCCGCTTCCACCAAAGAGTCGCTTTGTCCCTGCATCAAATGCTTGATGCGCAAGGCAGCCATGTTGGGATGAAAGAAAAACCGGTTGCCGTGCACATCCTGATACCGCCATTCATCCCGGGTGACGATGACGGCTCGCTCCCCCTTCAATTCTCCGAACAGATCGGCGACGGAGCGGCGTTTTCTGGGGATGTACTCCCCTCCCAATTCTTTCGCCAGTTCCCTGGCTTCCCGGACCAATCTTTCATCCGGTCCGATCGATGTCGTCACATACAGCAACGCCTACATCACCCTTTTGAACATTTTCTCCAGATCCCGGGTGGAGAAGTGAACGAAAACGGGGCGGCCATGCGGACAGGTGTAAGGATTGTCGCATCCGTCAAGTTGCTCCAGAAGCGCCTCCATCTCCTCCCTGCGCAAATGCCGGTTGGCTTTGATCGCCGCCTTGCAGGCCATCATCTTGGCACTCGCGTCCCTGACCTTCGACGTTTCCACCTTCCCCGATGATTTCAGCCAATCGATGATTTCATGCAAAAGCGCAACCGCGTCCTCTTTCGGGAACCAGGATGGATAGGCGCGCACCAGCCAGGTGCTTCCGCCGAACGGCTCCAGATCGAGTCCCCATCCGTGAAGTTGTACCCTGTGCATCTCCAAAATTTCCGACTCCGCCGGCGTACACTCCACGGTGAGCGGGATCAACAGAGGCTGTTGATCCGACACGTTCTCTTCCATTTTCCGCAAAAAATACTCGTAGTAAATCCGTTCGTGCGCGGCATGCTGGTCGATCAGGTAAAAACCGTCTTCCGACTGGGCCACCACATAGGTTCCGTGCACCTGCGCCAGCGGTTGCATCATCGGCATCCGCCTTCGTTCCGTTTCCCGGTCCTCTTCCGCTTCAAAGATCTCCATTTCCCGGGCTTCTTCCGGCTCCCCGTGCAGCTGCCCGCCTGCTGACGGCCGGTTTTCGGCAGCGGGAGTCGGCCGCTGAGGTTCCCACGGATCCCGGACCGCCTCTCGCACGCGAAGCGGTTCTTCCTTCGAACTTGATTCGGCATGGTATGCCACCGCGGAAGACCGGTCTCCGATTCGGGGAAGGGCCGGTTCGTCGACCGGCGACCGCATTGGGACCGTTTCCGAAGAGCGCGGGGAACCATCACCGGGAGCTTTCCAATCCAGTGCCTCCTGGACGACCTCCGTTCGCCGGATTCGGGCCCCTCCCGGGTCCGTCCAGGCCGACGGGATCAGGTGTTGACGTTGAAGGGCTTCACGGACGGCCCGTTCTATCAGGCGACAACATTCCGATTCCTTGCTGAGGCGTACTTCCAGCTTGGCCGGATGCACATTGACATCCACCAGTTTCGGATCCATCCGGATCATCAATACGCCAATCGGCCATCTGCCCGAAGGCAGCAGAGTGCCGTACGCGCGGAGAACGGCCTGCACGAGCGGAACGGAACGCACATTCCGTCCGTTGAGAATCACCGAGAGGTGAGAACGACCGGACCGGGTCACCTCCGGCCTCGTCAAAAACCCCTCCACTTCAAAATCCATGTCTTCCGCCCGGAAAGGCACCATTTTTCCGGACACTTGCCTGCCGTAAAGAGCATGCAACACATGAAGCACCTTGCCGTCTCCGGATGTCCGGAGGAGCTCCCGGGCATCGTGGTGAAGGGAGAACGCGATCCCGGGGTGGGCAAGAGCCAGCCGGCTGACCGCATCGGCCACGTGACTGACTTCCGTGCCCACCGTTTTCAGGTACTTGAGCCTGGCCGGGGTATTGAAAAACAGATCGCGCACTTCCACATCTGTGCCCCGGGAACGGTTTGTCTCCTCCACACGCAGGATTTTTCCGCCTTCCATCGAGACCCGGGTCGCGGATTCCCCGGAATCACAGGAGGTGGTCAACGTCACTTTCGCCACGGAAGCGATGCTGGGCAACGCTTCCCCGCGAAATCCCAAGGTCCGGATGGAGAACAGATCCCTTTTTTGACGGATCTTGCTGGTGGCGTGCCGCGAAAAAGCCAGGACGGCATCTTCCGCATCCATGCCGGATCCGTTGTCCGACACCCGAATCAGCGAGATCCCTCCTTCTTCGATGCGAACCTGAATCCGGGAAGCACCTGCATCGATCGCGTTCTCCACGAGTTCCTTCACCACCGAGGCCGGTCTCTCCACCACTTCACCCGCGGCGATCTGGTTGGCCAGATGATCGTCCAGCAGCCGGATCTTTCCCATGTTCCCTCCTCCTTCCCCGGTTTCGGCGACTTCAATTCAGCTTTTTCTTGAGTTCGTGAATCAGCAGCATGCAATCCATGGGTGTTTTGTTCATCAGGTCAAAATCACGAAGAGCACGGAGCGCTTCCCGTTCCTCCTGAGAAAGCACCGGCACGGCGGATGCGGGTTGAACGGTCGCGGCCGTTTCGGAGACGAAGTCGTCGAACAGGCTGAGTTGTCCGTTTTCCGGTGTCGTCCGGGGGCCATCTTCCCGGCTCTCCCGGTCCGCCCCCTCCAGATCTGCAAGCAGGTTTCTCGCCCTGTCGATCACTTCTTGGGGAAGGCCCGCCAGCTCGGCGACGTGAATGCCGTAACTCCGGTCGGCGCCTCCGGGAACGATGCGGTACAAAAACACCACTTTCCCGTCTCTTTCCACACACCGGGCGTGAACGTTGACCAGATCTTTCAGCTGACCTTCCAACCGTGTCAACTCATGATAATGAGTGGAAAACAGAGTCTTTGCCCCCACCCGGTCGTGAATGTGTTCCACGATCGCTTGCGCGAGTGCCATTCCGTCATAAGTGGATGTGCCACGTCCCACTTCATCGAGCAAAATCAGACTGCGGGGAGTGGCTTCTTTCAATGCCCGGCAGGTTTCCGTCATCTCCACCATGAAGGTGCTGCGTCCCCCGATCAAATCGTCGGCCGCTCCGATCCGGGTGAAGATGCGGTCGATGATTCCCACTTCCGCTTCGGCAGCCGGAACATAGGAACCGATCTGGGCCATCACGGCGATCAGGGCGACTTGTCGCATGAAGGTGCTCTTGCCGGCCATGTTGGGACCGGTCACCAACAAAATCCGACGGCTGTTTGCATCGAGCTCAACGTCATTGGCCACGAAATGGCCGTCCGGCGAGACCGCCTCCACCACCGGATGACGTCCGTCTTTGATGTACAAACGATCTCCCCGGGTGACGACGGGACGCACATAGCCGTAATGACGGGCGACCTGGGCGAAAGCCCTCAAAACGTCCAGTTCGGCCACTTTTCCCGCCAACTCTTGCAACCGGAGCACCTCTTTCGCCACCTTGGCCCGAACGTTCGTGAAGAGTTCGTACTCCATCTCCACCGATTTTTCCGCGGCATGAAGAATCCGTTCTTCCCGCTCCTTCAACTCCGGCGTGACATACCTCTCCGCGTTGGCCAGCGTCTGTTTTCGGATGTAGCGTCCTTCCGGAACCAGATGCAGATTGGACTTGGTCACTTCGATGTAATATCCGAACACCCGGTTGTAGCCGATTTTCAAGGATTTGATCCCGGTCTCTTCGCGTTCCTTTTTTTCCAGGGAGGTGATCCAGCTTTTTCCGTCTTTCTGAATGTTCCGGAGCTCATCCAGCCGGTCGCTGTACCCTTCGCGAATCATGCCGCCTTCCTTGACCGAAACGGGCGGATCGTCCACGATGGCCCGCTCCACCAGTTCGCGGATGTCCGCGCATTCATCGAGCGATTCCCCCGATTTCCTGAGGCGGGGACAACCGGCTTCGATCAGCAACCGTCGAAGATCCGGAATGACGGACAAGGACCGTTTCAGGCTGACAAGGTCCCGGGCATTGGCGGATCCGAACGAAATCCTCGCCGCCAGGCGCTCCAGGTCGTACACCTGCTTGAGTAAATCGGTAACCTCGTCGAACAGAATCCAGTCGTCGAGGAACGCTTGCACCACATCTTGTCTGGCCTGGATCTCCCCCAATTCCAGCAGGGGTTTGTCCAGCCATTTTTTGATCAGCCGGCTGCCCATGGCCGTCGCCGTTTTGTCCAGGAGCCACAGAAGCGATCCTTTCCGTTTCCCCTCCCCCAGCGTCACCGTGAGTTCCAGGTTTCTTCGGGCCGATTCGTCCAGCACCATGTATTGTCTGGCATCGTACCGGCGAAGACGTGTCAGATGTCCCAAAGACCGCTTTTGCGTCGCCGTCAGATACCCCAGCAAGACCGTGGCCACCCGTCGGAGCAACGGCGTGTCACAGATTTCATCGAACCGCTCGAACTGCCGGGGGAGAGCCTCCAAGATCCCTGATTCCTCCGCGGGATCCGGAGTGAAGGGAGTGATGACCGCTTTCAATCGGAGCGTGATGGCTTGCCGCAATGCCGACTGTGAAGCCAGGGTCTCATCCAGCACCACCTCGCGAGGTTGGTATGAAGACACTTCATCCAACCATCGATCGAAAGATCCGCTCCACTGCGTCACATGGCATTCGCCGGTGGAAAGGTCGGCCGCGGCGAGCGCCATGTCCTGTCCGTTGCCGCTCAGCACCACCAGGAAATTGTTTTCCTGATCCACCAGCATGTTTTCTTCCATCACCGTGCCGGGCGTGATCACCCGAACCACTTCGCGGCGGACCACTCCCTTGGCTTCCGCCGGATTTTCCACCTGCTCGCAGATGGCCACCTTGTAACCTTTTTCGATCAGACGTTCCACATATGTATGTGCGGAATGAAAGGGAACTCCGCACATGGGGACCCGTTCTTTTCCTCCATCCCGACTGGTCAGCGTGATTTCCAGTTCTTTCGCCGCTTTGAGCGCATCATCAAAGGTGAGTAGGAACCCGGCGCCTTTCCGCCTTTCGACGGCAGGTTTCCGGGAGCCCCTCTCCGAACCGCACGTACGCCTCTCGGCGTATACGGCTCTCCACTTGCCTTCCGGTCCGGCACGGCGGACACGAAGATCCTGAAATCATCATCATTGACGGAACCGCGATCGGTCCCGCTCGCGCTGATCACCTGCTGCAACTCAACATCCCGGAAAACGTTCACCCGGTTCCGAACGTCAGGTTCCGGGCATTCGTTTGTGCGAAAATCCGCCGGGCAGCAAGTCCGCTTCTTCCGGCAGAACCCGTGTGTCCCGTTTGAATCCCCGATCATAAAGCACGGCACGTTTCATTCCGCTTTTCGTCCGGTACTCCACCGTGAACCGCCCGTCCCTCAGGTACCTCCCGAGAATCCTGGACACCGAGGTTTTGTACTTGCCTGCGAATGTCTTGTACATGCTGTACTTCATGATGTAAAAGAACTTTCTCAGGACATTCACGTTATCGGCCAGCCTGTAGTAATTGTACAAACCCTCGATTTCCGCATTGTAAACGTTCAGAATCTCGACGTCCTCCAAACGGGCGAGACGGGGAAGATGCATGGCGCGCCATCGACCCTTTTCATCGATCTTCAGAACCTTCAATTGCAAAAGCCTGTTCATCCATGTTTCCTTCGGCACGCAGAGCCTGCATCTCATGTTGTCAAGCCGCGCCCCGGTTCCGCTCGTTCCTCCGGGGACAACGTCGGGTCTCGGGATGACAATGTCATGGGCGAGAAATCGGACCGGTTCGGACGAGTGGGTGATGAGGAGATTCTCTTCCGGCAGGGAAACATTCAGACGTTCCCGTGCAAAAGCGGCGATCTCCTCCCGGATCCGCCTCGCATCCGCTTTGCTCCCGATGATTCCGATCAGGAAGCGGTCGGCGTATCGCACATGGCGGAGACGTTTGTTGCCCCCGTCCGTCGGACCCGCTCCGGTCGGATTCGGCTGAAATCCGGATCCTTCGAAACGTTCCCGGATGTCCGCCACATGCTTGTCCAACCGGTCGAGAAAGATGTTCGTCAGGACGGGACCGATGATCCCTCCTTGCGGTGTTCCGCTGTACGTGCCGTGATATCTCCAGTCTTTCAAATACCCGGCACGCAGGAACTTCCGGATCAGGTTGACGAACCTCTCGTCCTCGATTCTCTTTTTGAGGATTTCCACCAGTTTTTGGTGATCGATGTTTTCAAAGACCCCACCGAGATTTCCCTGAATGAACCATCGAACTCCCGTGAAACGTTCCCGGATGTGCATGAGAGCGGTGTGGCAGCTCCTTCCGGGTCTGAATCCGTGCGATTCATCCGAGAAGCTTCCCTCAAAAATGGCTTCGAGAATCATCCGGCAGACTTCCTGAACCAGCAAATCATCAATGGCGGGTGATCGCGGCGGGTGTTTCGTTCCGACTTTCGTCGCGCAGACCTTCACGGGTTGATACGTTTGGTCTTTCAACTTTTCGATGATGGTTCGGATCTTTCCGGCACAGGTTCCGTCCATGCCCCGTTCCCCCGCCGTCCGGTCGACCACGCCCTTTCGGGCAGACAGACGGTTCAGGGCCAGCCAAAAAAACTCCTCGTTGTAGAAGTTTCTGTACAGTCTCCGGAACTTGTACCTGTCATCCTTCGCTTTCCGTGCCAGACTGTTCAATACCGCCTTGGGATTTCTCACAGAGCCTCTCGCTCCTTCCCAATTCCGGATCAAACGAGGCAAGCTGCCCCCCTTCGCCATGTGGCAGGCTTTCCCTGCCCCGGACTACTACGGGGGCTCCGTCACCATATCGGATATTCAGGCACCGGACGTGCCATAGCCGGTTCATCTCCGGCGTTCCGACTTAGGTGATCCCCGTTTAGGCATCCGATGACGGGCATGTTGCAGTGTCGGATGGGACGTTCGCCCTTTCATCCCTTACCGGGCGCGAGCGGCCGCGGGACGCTCTGAGATGCCGCCATGTTTTTATGCGGATCTCCGTCGGCCGGATGGTGTGTCAGCTGCCTTTCACCATCGTCTACGATGTGACCTCTCGGGCTGTCCTTCAAGCAGTGTAGCCTTCATCCTCATCTGCAACGGTTTCGTCTCGCCACTCAGTCGCACCGTGGCAGCCCGGTGACTTGTGACTTTACCGGCATGCTGCACTCCCCATCGGGTTTCCCCTCCGGATCAGCCGGTTGACGACAGGCCGTGTGTTCGCGTCCTGGGCCTGCTGCCTTGCCAGGGCAGATTCATCGGAAGCCCTTACGGGCGCACAAACATTTCGTAGAAATCACCGAGCCTGAAAAACAAAAAGGCATCCGGATACTGTGCCTTGATGGACAAATATTGCTGAATCATCGGCGTGTATTGTCCCACAGCTCACACCCTCCGACTTCGGTTTCATTGTTCTATTGTATCAGAGAAACCGATCGGCGGACACGCCCATCATCTTCCCCTGTTTTTCAAATGGTAAGGCGGAATCCGCCAGGATTTCCGGAAATCCCTGGTTTCATCCCACACCTTTCCCGACGCCAGATACCGGAAAAAGTCATCCAGATACCTGGCATACAACCGGTATTCTTCCGTTTGGCGAAGATCCTCCCAGATCGGCTCCAGCCAGGCGGCAAGCTCTTTCTTGTTCCCGCTGTAATACGCCTCCTGCATCTTCAGCTGCGCAAACGGGTCATGGCGGAGACTCCGGTAATTGACGGCAATCACCTTTGCCGCGGCCAGCACCCCCTTGGTGAGGGTGGGCGAAACCAGCCAACTGGGCGGAGTCCGGTACTCGAATCCTCCATGCTCCTGATACCGGAAGTCACCGAGAAACCCGTATTTGGGACGTCTCTTGATCCCCTTCGCGTCTTCGGCGAGCGTCAGGGGAAGGGTGAGGTAATTGTCCAGCGCCCGCAACAATTTGAAATCGGGAAGGATGCCGCTGAAATGAATGTGACCACCGATGGGAAATCCGGGATGGGGAAGGCTTCCCGCAAGCCATTTGCACTGCACGTGCCTCGTTTTTTTGGCACAGTACAGAAGCGCCTGATACATGCGCACCACCAGAGTCTTCGGGTCGGGGGTCGGTTCCGGCCTCAATTCGAACAACGGCTTCTGGTTACGGTTCTGTCCGATCCAGATGGCATCGCAGCCGACTTTTCCGCGGATCGGAACGTACCGGGACGCAATCACCAAATTTCCGTCGGGCGTCTTCATCACGAATTCCGGATCCGCTCCGAGCACGATCCGGTCCACGGACGGTTTCGGTTGGATGCACTGCTGATAATAACTCTGAATCGCTTGAACAAAACCTTTTTCCATGTCCTTGTTCAGGATGGGGGCCGGTTGCACGTTCACGATTCCCATTCTTCTGCCCGTTCCGATGCGCAGGCGCACAAGCCCGTAATCCAGCCCCAGGGCGTAGACGGCGCGGATCGCCAGTGCCTGCGCTTTCCTCATTTCCTTTGACGATTCCGTCACGTCCGCCCGCACGTATGTTTGTTTTTTCCGGGCGGAAGCGTTCCAAACCGGGTGACCGCGGGTGCGCCACACGGCAACCACTTTGGTCTGAAACACGGCGAGAACATATTCCTTCACCGGCGTGAGAGTCTCGCCGACCGAAATTCCGTGCAACTTGAGCACGGCATGTCTGACGGTTGAATCCCTCGACCGTTTCACGGCTTTCTCATCGTTGAGCGAGAGAACGGACGGTGACAATCCGAGACTCTCCGGAAGATCCAACAAAATTCCGGACGCCATTCTCCCGTCTTCCCCCACAAGATGCTTCCGGATCGAATCTTCATTTTCCAGTGACACGGTGTCGGCAACACGGACGGCGCCCATATCGTGCTTCCCCTTTCTTTGACCACTCTGCGGAAAGAGGCATGATGCACATGTTATGTCAAAAGCATCCGATTGGTTAGCCGCGACCGTCTTCGCTTGACTCAAGCTTCCGTGCCCCCGGTGCGAAAATCGGCACTGTTCATCAAAAGAAAATTCAGAGGGATGAATTCGCGAAGGATCCATCACACGCCTGTCCTTGATCCTGATGCTCTGCCTCGTGTTCGCTTCCGTGTTCCCGTTCGGCGCCGGCATTTCGCCTCGCGCCGAAGCAAAAACGGCTTCTTTGGAGGAAGCGGTGATCCGGGCCATACCGTCAGATTCAGGACCTCCAACCTTTGGAACAAACACTTTCCAACGGCACATGGATCAGCGACGCCTGCGTCTTCACGGGATCGGCCGGTCCGGTCGCTCCCGCCTGCCATGATCCCTGAGCCGAAAAAAACACCGCCCCAAAGAGAGGCGGAGGTGCTCGCCGGGACAATACGGGCGACAAAAGCCAAGTTTTGTGAACCGACAAAAAACAGGCATCCGCCGCGGGTGCCTGTTTCCCGTTCGTGCATAAAATGTCACGGAAAGCGGGCAACGCATGTTCCGCCGCCCGTTCAGTCTTCCAGATCGTCAATCTCCAGATTCGGGTCCAGCTCATCAAAAGATTCGGAACCGTATTCGTCGGAGTATTCGCTGATCAGTTCCTTATCATCATTTTCGGCATACTCAAGCGGATACACGGGAACGCAAATCTTGGTTTCCCCGACCATTTCCACGACGAACTCTTTTTCCACGCGGACCAAAACCCCGTCATCTTTCGAGGCGATGGACGCTTCGACGCAATTGGGCGCCTGGGTCACGGCCGCACTGACCAACACGGACGACTCCCGGGTATTCCGATCATAGTAATGAAGAGGTATTTGTTCGGTATAATGAACCGTCTCCTTGACCACGTCCGTCTTGGTGTTGCCTTTGGTGGCATACCAGATGTTCACGTCATAGCTGCCCCGAACTTCGACCGCTTCCCCGATTTTGCCGCATTCGTACCGGTGATTGATCACCCAGGCACCGAGAATGGTGTGAATGTCTTCCGCCGGTTTGATCGTGTGAGTCGTTTGGGAAAATTTGCGTCCTTTGCCGCATACGGCGCGGGTGATGATCTGGCGATATTCGACGGCTCTGTCTGCGTACGACAACATGCTTCCCTCCTCCATTCGTCGTTCACTGACATATGTATGCAGGGCATGTGTCTAGAGTGCAAAAAAACCTGCGAAAAAAACTTTTCGGTTTTTTTGGCATGAAGAAAACCGGGGGACTTCCCCCGGTTTTTTGTCGTCGTCGGTTCGGCCGTCGATCAGGAACGATTGCCGCATCCGCAAGATCCTCCGCTCCCGCATCCCCCGGGCGAATCCCCTCCGGTTTCCACGCGGACGGTCTTGGCGACGGTATCCGCAATGACCCTCTGAATCGTCTGCAGGAGATCATTCACTTCGACCTGCGCCTGTCTGTATTCCCGCACGATCGGAAGATCATCCAGTTTTTGATTCAGGCGGTCCAGCTCACCACGGAGCATGCGGGCATATTCCGTTTTTCCGTAATGATTCGCATGAACCAACTCTTTTTGTTTCCGTTTGATCTCACGGATGGTTTCCTGCACGGTCGGGCTTTCGTTCACTTGGCGTTCGGCGATCCGAAACCTCGAGATCTCCTGGCTGTTTTGCAAATTGCGCGCGAGGCGCCTCGCTTTCTCCAGCACGGGGTGATCCTGGACGATGGAATCCATGTCAGGCACCCGCTCCCGTCGCGGACGCTTCACCCACCAGCGTTCCCCGCAAGGTCCATGTTTGCGGATCGTCAATCCGGATTTTCACAAATTGACCGATCAGGTGTTTCGGCCCGCGGAAATGAACCAGTTTGTTGGTCCGGGTTCTGCCCGACAAGACGTTCGGATCCTTCTTGCTTTCCCCTTCGACCAGCACTTCGACCACCTGCCCGCGAAGAGCTTCGTTCTTGCGGCGGCCGATTTCGGCCAACAGACGGTTCAGGCGGTCAAGACGTTCTTTTTTCACTTCCATCGGAACGTCATCCTGCATCTTCGCGGCCGGCGTTCCCTCCCGCGGAGAATAGATGAACGTAAACGCGGAGTCAAACTCCACCTCGCGCACGAGGGACAGGGTGTCTTCAAACTGCTCCTCGGTTTCACCGGGGAATCCGACAATGATGTCCGTGGTGAGCACCACGTCCGGAATGGCTTCCTTGATTTTTCGCACCAGTTCCAGATAATGTTCCCTGGTGTATTTCCGCGCCATCAGTTTCAGGATCTGCGAGTTGCCCGACTGCACCGGCAGATGAATGTGCTCCACCAGGTTGCCTCGTTTGGCGAGGACTTCGATCAGACGGTCGTCGAAATCCCTCGGATGGCTGGTGGTGAAACGGACCCGCGGAATGCCGATTTTGCGGACATCATCCATCAGATCGGCAAACGTGTAATCACGATCCGTGAAATCTTTGCCGTACGCGTTCACGTTTTGACCCAACAGCGTGATTTCCTTGTATCCCTTGCGGGCCAAATCGCGGATCTCCGCAAGCACGTCTTCCGGACGACGACTGCGTTCCTTTCCGCGGGTGTACGGAACAATGCAGTACGTACAGAACTTGTCGCAACCGTACATGATGTTGACCCATGCCTTGAGGCCGTCCCGTCGGACTTTCGGCAGGTTCTCCACCACATCTCCTTCTTTGGACCAGACTTCGACCACCATCTCCTTGGAGAACAGGGCATTCATCAGCAGATGGGGGAGCCGGTGGATGTTGTGGGTGCCAAAAATCAAATCCACGTATGGATAGCTCCGGAGAATGCGGTTGACCACCACTTCCTCCTGGGACATGCACCCGCATACCCCGAGGATCAATCCGGGTTTTTCCAGCTTCCTCTGCTTCAAACGACCCAGCTCGCCGAACACCTTGTCCTCGGCATTTTCGCGGATGGCACACGTATTGAGAAGAATCACGTCCGCATCTTCTTCGCCCGCGGCCGGCTCATATCCCATTTGTTCCAAAATCCCGGCCATCGTTTCACTGTCATGGACGTTCATCTGACAACCGTAGGTGACAATCAGATATTTTTTCCCTCTGCCCGCATCCCGCATGGGTTCGGGAATGTCTTCAAACCGAATGACCCGGACCCCGTCTTTGCTGCGCTTTTTGGCGGCTTTCAGATCCGGGGCCACAAAGTAACGGCTGTAATCTTTCTCTTGTCCCATCCCATTCACCCTTTCCGTATTTGATGGATGTTTTTATTCGGAAGGAACGGTTCGAAACCTTTCCGTACTTTCGGCAAAGCAGTTGTTTGTAACTTAGATATTATACCCGTTTTTCATGAAACGATCAATCAATGCCGGGCCTCACCCCACGGCCGGCATTCCGATGTCCGGGATTCCTTGATCGTCGGATGAAGCTTTCAAACCTGAAAACAGCGGTTCGACAGATCGCGGAAAGGTTTGTTTGCAATACAAACTTGTTTGAATGAATGCAACAAAGGAACACTCAACCTCCCCGGATTGAATCCACGCAAAGGGATCCTGCACGTCAAATCAGATGAACGGGCAATCCTGACATCCAAGTAAACGGGCATGAATCACGGTGCTTCCGTCGAACGGGGGCATCGGCTCTGTCCGGATTTTATCGTTGCATGGACAGACTTTTATTTGCAAACAATATCCATCCAGAAGACGTGCATGAATTGACGAAAGGGGGATTCGCCATGCCTCCCCGCTGGTCCCGAAAAAAAGATTCCAAATCAAAAACCGAAGAAAAGAACGGTCAAACACGTACATCCATCAGTCATCCGAAAAACCTGGAAATTCCTCTGTCCGAAGAACTGGAAGAAAACACCCGGTTGCTCGAAGCCCTTTATGACGGTTCCTACGACTTCATTGTCCGGCGTTTTCTCCTGGGCGGAACACGCCCCGCCGTGGTGATGTACTTCAAAAGCATGAGCAACTCCGAGGCTTTGAACGAACATGTCCTGCGCCCGTTGATGAACAAACCGTCCGTCGCTCCGGACATTGAGGAGATCATCGAAATCCTCCTTCCCGTGGCGTACACGGAGAAACTGGAGAAACTGTCGGATTGCGTGGAACAATTGGGACGCGGGAACGCCGTGTTGTTGATGGACGACATGTGCCGCGGCATCGGCATCGGCGTGGCCGTCCTCAAATCGAGGGGCATCGCGGAACCCGATGCGGAGCCGTCCATCCGCGGCCCCAAAGACGGATTCAACGAATCGCTGAACACCAACGTGAACCTGTTGCGTTCCCGCATCCGCTCCCCGTTTCTCAGACTGGAGATGATGAAAATCGGGCGCTACTCGCAAACTCCGGTCGTGATCGCCTGGATCAAGGGAGTGACCGATGCCGACGTGCTCGCCGAGGTGCGCAGGCGATTGAAACGGATTGACATCGACGGAATCCTGGACAGCGGGAACATCGAAGAGCTGATTGAAGACAATCCTTATTCTCCCTTCCCGCAAATTCAACAGACGGAGCGAGTGGACATCGTCGCGGGCTCTCTGATGGAGGGCAGAGTGGCCATCCTGATGGAAGGATCACCGGGCGTCCTGGTGGTGCCGCTCACCTTTCCGACCCTGATGCAGGCATCGGAAGATTATTACAACCGGCACATGGCCGCCACGGCGTTTCGCTGGCTCCGTTTTTTTCTGTACTTTCTTTCCCTGACATTTCCTTCATTCTATGTGGCGACGATCACGTTCCATCCCGAAGCCATCCCGACGGACCAATTGATCACGTTCGCGGGAGCGAGGGAGCGCATTCCTCTCCCCACGCTGGTGGAGGCTTTGCTGATGGAGACGGCATTTGAAGCTCTCCGTGAAGCCGGCCTTCGCCTTCCGAAAATCGTCGGTCCGGCCATCTCCATTGTCGGCGCCTTGGTGATCGGGGAAGCGGCCGTCTCGGCGGGCCTGGTTTCCGCACCGGTGGTGATCGTGGTGGCGGCGACGGCAATCGCTTCATTCACCATCCCCAGATACTATGCGGGCTTGTCCTTCAGGCTTCTGCGCTTTCCCATGATCATTCTGGGAGGGACGCTGGGAATCGCGGGATTGGTGCTCGGTCTGATCGCCATCGTGATTCACATGAGCACGCTGCGTTCGTTCGGGGTTCCGTATCTCTCCCCGATGGCACCGTTCCATGGCACGGCCATGAAAGACGTGCTGGCACGCGTGCCGATCTGGAAAAAGAATTACCGTCCGGGCATGCTGGAAACGCCCAATCCCAGAAGACAAGGTTACGGTCAACGTCCGGGTCCCGACCAAGGACTGGATGTTCCGTCTGAACGAGGTGAAACCACGTGATCGAAAAAGGTCGCATCACCTCCGGGCAAATGGCTTTGATCATGTATGCTTCCACGATAGCCACCGGCTCGATCAGCCTGCCCGGCATTACCGGGCAGTTTGCGGGGCGCGACTTTTGGATTTCGCCCATTTGGGCCTCCGCAAGCGGCTTTTTGGCTTTGTTTCTCGCCGTCGGTTTGAACCGGCTGTATCCCAGGGACAACATCATCGGATACAGCCGGAAAATCATCGGGACGATTGCGGGGAGCATCATCGGCTTTTTGTATTTCACCACCTACACCCATGCCAACTCTTTCGTGCTCCGGGAATACGGGGAGTTGGTCAAAAGCGTGTTCTTGCGCGACACTCCCATCGTGGTGGTGATGGGAAGCATCGCATTGCTCAGTGCCGTTTCCATTCGCGGAGGACTGGAAAGCTTTGCGCGCTGCACTCAATTCCTGTTCGTTCCCACGATCGTCATCTGGCTGCTCACCCTCTCGTTCACCATCCAGGACTGGCAGCCTGAAAACATCTTTCCGATCTTCGACCACGGAATCCTTCCTTCTCTGAGGGGGGCGGTCGTTCAGATGAACTGGTTCAGCGACTTTTTTCTGATCTCCTTTTTGCTGCCCGGTTTGGTGGATCAAAAGAAAGCGCTTCGCTGGGGAGTGATCGCCATCGCCGGGGCGATGATCACCCTTTCGCTGATCAACTTGGTCACGCTGCTTGTCTTCGGAGAACAATCGATCAACTACACGTTTCCGTATTTTGAAGTGTTCCGTTACATTCACCTCGGCCAATTCATGGAGAGAATCGACTCGTTCATACTGGCCATCTGGGTCATTGTCATATTCATCAAACTGGCCCTGTACCATTACGCGATCATCCTGAGCGTGGCCGAGTGGCTGAAACTGTCCGAATACAATCATCTCTCCCTGCCCTGGGCGATCATCCTGATCGCGTTCGGATTTTGGACGACCACCGACTTTCCGTATCTCATCCAGTTTTTCTCCACCAAAGTGGTGTTTTACAGCCATCTGATGCAAATCGTCATCCCGTTCATCCTGCTTCTGATCGCATGGATCCGGCGAAGAAGAAAGTCCGGCAGCGTGGTGATGCGAAGATGAGCCGGTTTGTTGAGAAGATCCGACCGCCGCTCGCCAAAGGAATATCCATCCTGCTTGCGCTTGCCTTGCTCCCGGGCTGCTGGGACAAGAGAGAGCTGAATGAAATCGCCATCGTTCGCGCTCTGGGAGCCGATTATACGGAAAACGAAGAGATCGAACTCAGCGCGCAACAAGTGATTCCGCAATCCGCCGAATCCGGTGAAGGAAACAAAGCGGGAACCCTGGAGGTATCCGGAACGGGGACCACCATGGCGGATGCTCTGTCCAAAATGCAGGGCAATGTGGGGAGAAAACTGTTTCTGGGGCACGTGGAAGTGGTGTTGTTCGGGGAAAATCTGGCCCGCGCGGGAATCGCGCCTTCCATCGACTTCCTGGTCAGATATCCGCAGCTTCGGACCAGAAGCCAGGTGTACGTGACGGAAGGGAATCCGTTGGAGATTCTGGCCATCAAACCGGTGATCCAAAACACTTCCGCGGAACTCCTGCTTTCCCACACGGAACAGGGACGCGATCTGAGCGTGGATCTCAATGAACTGACCCAGATGTTGTCCGGTGAGAGTCGCGCCGCCGTGTTGCCGATCGTGAAAAAAAAGGATGACACCATGGCGGTCATTCACGGCATGGCCCTGTTTGACAAGGGCAGGATGGTGGCAAAACTGGATCCGGAAACAGCCCGCGGTCTCCTGTGGCTGCGGAACGAAGTTCACTTTGCCACGGTCAGCATTCCGCTCAAACACAGTTCGGGCCAGATTTCGCTTGAAGTGATCAAATCCGAAACCACCCTGATCCCCCGAATCGAAGGAAACCGGTGGATCATGACCGTACGGATCCGCGCGGATGATGACCTCATTCAAAACGGAACGCTCACGGACGTGAGCGCGATTCGTTCCTCCATGAAGCAATTGGAGGAGCTGGCCTCCAAAGACGTGGAAAACCGGGTGAAAGCCGCTCTTCGTGTGCTGCAGGAACACGGGACGGACGTGGTCGGGTTCGGGAAAGTCTTTCATCAAAAATTCCCGGCTGAATGGGAAAAAATGAAAAACCGGTGGCCCGAACAATTCCGGAACATCGAATTGGACATGGACGTCGACGTTCATGTGCGGCGCACCGGAATGGTCAAACAACCGGCCGGAGTGCCGACGGAAAGGATTCGCCGAAAATGAGGGTTTTGGGAAAAGTGTTCCTGATCACCGTGTTCGTCTTGCTGATTTTCCTGTTTGACTGGTCGCAGATCGATGCGAGAAGAACAAAGGAACGCATCGTGTTTGTCGCCGTCACCTTCATCGGTTGGCTGCTGTCGGTGCTGCTCGTCTTTTATCCCGACATGCCCGGACCGACGCAACTGATGGAATGGTTGCTGGGGCCGCTGAGCGTGAATCCCCCCGAACACCCGCCGTTTTGAGGCAAACTTGAACCCCGCGCATGTCGCGAACAAAATCGCCCCCGGAGATTGGACCGGGGGCTTTCAACCGATAACGGGGAATCACAGAATCCCCAGTTTCTTGGCGGCTTGTTCAAACGCATCCAAACAGAATTGCAGGTCTTCTTTGGTGTGGGATGCGGTCACGATGGTGCGGATTCGCGCCTTTCCTTTGGGAACGGTGGGGTACACGATGCCTTGGGCGTACACGCCGCGTTCGAACAACTCATCGGACAGTTTCATCGCCAATGCGTCATCTCCCACGATCACCGGGGTGATGGGCGTCTCGCTGCCGGCGGTGTCAAAACCGAGCTTGTTCAGACCTTCTTTGAAGAAACGCGTGTTTTCCCACAGGCGATCGATCAATTCCGGCTCTTCCAGAAGCACGTCCAGCGCCGCATTGCAAGCAGCGGTCACGGCCGGCGGATGGGACGTGCTGAACAGGAACGGCCGGGCCCGATGAATCAAATAGTCACGCAACACTTGTGCACCGGCCACATAACCGCCCAGTACCCCGATGGCCTTGGACAGCGTGCCCACCTGGATGTGAACACGACCGTGCAAACCGTAATGATCCACGGTGCCCCGGCCGTTTTTGCCGAGCACGCCGCTGGCGTGTGCATCGTCCACCATGACGAGGGCATCGTATTTTTCGCACAGCTCCACGATTTGCGGCAGAGGAGCGATGTCACCGTCCATGCTGAACACACCGTCGGTCACCACGAGGCGGACACGGGAATCTTGTGTTTCCTTGAGGGCTTTTTCCAGATCATCCATGTCGTTGTGCCGGTAGATGCGGCGTTTGGCCTTGGTCAGACGGATGCCGTCAATGATGCTGGCGTGATTCAGCTCATCGCTGATGACCACGTCTTCATCCGTCAGAATGGAGGCGACGACACCCACGTTCGACGTGAAACCGGACTGAAACACAAGCGCGGCTTCCGTGTGTTTGAATTGAGCCAAGCGTTTTTCAAACTGTTCATGCATGCTGAACGTTCCGGCGATGGTACGGACGGAACCGGTTCCCGCCCCGTATTGTTCCACCGCTTCCAGTGCGGCTTTCTTGAGCCGCGGATGATTGGTCAGGCCCAGATAGTTGTTCGAGGAAAGCTGGACCACTTCTTTGCCGCGGATCACGACCCGGGCGCCCTGCTCGGACTCGATCTCCGTGAGCGGACGGAACGTCCCGGCCGCTTTCCATTCCTGAATTTCCTTTTCCAGATGAGCAAACGGTTTCAAGCACGGTCACCTCGTTGCCGATCAGATTTCTCTTTGATTATACCGAAAAGACCACTTTTCCGCAGTTTCCGCTTTTCATGAGCTCGAATCCTTCCTCAAAGTCCTCGAGGGAGAGCCGGTGAGTGATCAAGGGTTTCAGGTCCACCCGGCCCGATTCCAGAAGACCGGATGTCTGCTCCCAGGTTTCGTACATCCGGCGTCCGGTGATTCCGTGAATGGTGACGCCCTTGAACACGATGTCGTTGGTGATGTCCAGTTCCACCGGACGGGTCGGAAGCCCCAACATGGAAACGCGACCGCCGTAGGTGACCATGGCGAATGCCTGACGAATCGCCACGGGATGTCCGGACATCTCCAACACCACATCCGCCCCGTCTCCCCGTGTAACCGTTTTCACCGCCTGCACCGGATCTTCCTTGTTCACCCGAACCAGGTGCGTGGCTCCCATCGCTTCGGCCAGATTCAGCCGATACTCGTTCAGGTCGAGAGCGATCACCCGGGATGCGCCGGCTGCCTTGGCCACCGCCACGGCCATCAGTCCGATCGGACCGCATCCCACCACGGCCACGGACCGTCCCGTGACTTCTCCGGACAGCGTGGTATGGACGGCGTTCCCCATCGGCTCCATCAGGGATGCAATTTCAAACGGAAGGCTTTTGTCATTCTTCCACAAATTCTCCTCGGGCAAGGCGACGTATTCGGTAAAACAGCCGTCGCGGTCCACACCGATGATGCGGGTGTTCAGGCACACATGATAGTCGTTGCGGCGGCAGGCGGAACACGTTCCGCACACGATGTGCGTTTCGGCGGACACATGATCCCCCACCTTCACCGACTTGACATGTTCGCCCACTTCCACCACGACACCGCTGAATTCGTGACCGAATACGTAAGGCGGGCGAACCCGACCGGCCGCCCACTCGTCCCAGGTGTAAATGTGGACGTCCGTCCCGCAGATACTGGTGGCTTTCACCTGAATCAAGACTTCATTCGGACCGATTTCAGGAACGGGAACTTGTTTCAGTACCGCTCCTTCCCCTGCGTGATGTTTCACCAAGGCGCGCATGGTTCCACTCATGGCGGACACTCCCTTCCAATCCCCAATCGTTGGATCTTTCGACATTATTAGTTCCCCTCGATTATATCCCATTATTCCCTCAGCGGCAAACCAGAAAAAATGTCCGCCCTGAGCGGACAAGGAATTCTGAGATAAAGACATCGTCTGACAAAAGCCTCGCCGGGGACCGGGAAAAGGAGTCCGGAACGGAAACCAACCCCGCTTCAGCGAACCGATCCTTTCAACTGGCGGTTCGCGGACAAAAACCGGCCGATCCGCATGGCAGCCTCCAACAGCATCTCCGAAGGCTGAACCATGGAAATTCGGACAAATCCTTCCCCGCGCTCGCCGAACGCCCGTCCTGGCGTCAGCACAACACCGGTCTCTTCCAGCAACCGGAACACGAATGCCTCCGATGTCCAACCTTCCGGAATCCGGGTCCACACGTACATCGTGGCGGGAGGAACGCTCACTTCCCAACCCATTTCCTTCAGCCGGCTCACCAGAACATCCCGCCGGGATTCATACACCAGACGCTGGCTCCGAATGGTTTCCTCCGGCATTCTGAGCACCGCTTCCGCCGCTTTCTGCACGGGATAAAAAATCCCGTAATGAGTGTGGGACATGTACAGCGCCAGCCCCGCCAACACGTCTTCATAGCCGGTGACATATCCGATCCGGCAACCGGCCATGTTGAACGTTTTGGACAACGAATTGAATTCCACCCCCACCTCCTTCGCTCCGGGAACGGACAGAAAACTGACCGCCTTCCTTCCGTCATACACCAGTTCGGAATAGGTGAAATCATGAGCGACGATCAGTTCATGTTTTTTCGCAAAACGAACCACTTCCTCAAAAAACTCCCGTCCGGCCATGGCGGTCACCGGATTTCCGGGGTAATTGAGGATCATCAATTTCGCCTTGGCCAGCACTTCCGAAGGAATCTCCTCCAGGCGGGGGAGAAACCCGTTTTCCTCCAACAGCGGCATCTTGTACGGAGTCCCTCCGGCCAATCGGACGCCGGTTTCAAAGATGGGATACCCGGGATCCGGCACGAGCACCACGTCGCCGGGATCGATGAGGGTCATGGCCAGATGGGCCAAACCGTCCTGCGATCCCATGAGTTGAAGCACTTCCCGTTCCGGATTCAACGAAACGCCGTACCTGTTTTCATAAAACGATGCCACCGCCTGCTTGAATTCGGGAAGAGCGGTGATCGTGTATCCGTATTTTGTTTGGTCTGCCGCCCACTTTTGAATCGTTTGCATGACCACGGGCGGAGGTGGAAGATCCGGACTGCCCACGCTCAGATCGATGATGGACATCCCTTTTTCCGCCACCAGGTTTTTTGCGTCGAACAATTCGACAAACACACTCACATCCAAATTCCTCAACTTTTGAGACAACGAAACCCGCATATGATCCTCCTCCATGCATCTTCAGGCATGAATCGCGTTCTTCCCCATCTTAATGGTTTGGAAGATACGATTCAACCGAAGACGGAATTCACATCGGCTCTCCCGCAAGGACCACCAGGCCGGTTTCCGCCACCAGACAACGCGGGTGTACTTCGGCCGCTTCGCGTCGAATCTCATCCGGATGGTATTCGGGAAAGAGGTGGGTCAGCAACAGGGTGTCGGCGCGGATTCGGGCCGCCGCCTCCGCCGCCTGTCGCGCGGACAGATGACCGACCGGCTCCTTCGGCAAGTCCCGATGAAGGAAAGATGCCTCGCATACAAACAGATCCGGTGCCTCCGCCATTCGGGGCCAATCGGTATCCGGACCGGAATCCGCTCCGTACAGGATGGTGTGTCGTCCGTCCGTGATCACCATGGCAAAACACGGAACGGAGTGATCCGTCCGGTGAAACCGGATGCGAAGCCGTTCTCCGAACGGGACCTCCATCCCCTCCGCGACCGGATGCAACCGGACATGATCCCCGTAACGGAGCTTGACATGCCACCCCTCAGGCTGCTCCGGAGCCCACACCGGAAGAGGATTTGCTCTCTTGCCCAGCTTCCTCGCCGTCATGATCGCATATTGAAGAACAAACATGTCCGACATATGATCATGGTGCAAATGGGACAACACCACCGCGTCCAGGTCGTACGGGTGCATGAAGCGGGACAGTTGACCGAGCACCCCGCCCCCGCAATCAATCAGGACTCTTTTTCCGTCCGCTTCCAGCAAGTATCCCGGAGTGGCTCCTCCCGGGCCGGGAAACGGCGAATGACATCCGAGCACCGTCCATTTCACGGGACGTTCCTCCTTTTTTCAACCAGGATTTTCGGAAAAGCCAAGGCAACCATGGACATCAGGCCGCACGGCGAAAAAAAGCCGCCTCCGGACGACGGAAGCGGCTGCATGAGACGGTGTCATCAGGCGAATTCGGACACCAGGTTTTCAAACTGGTCGCGAGTGAGCATCAGATCCCGCTTCGCGAGAGGCTCTTCCCGGAAGCCTTTGATCATGTCTTCGTAGGATTTGCTTTCCTTGTTCTGATAGATGATCCCGGTAACCAGACCATGATGCTCCATCAGTTTTTGCATGGCCATCTGGCGGTTGGACGGGTCATACCCTTCCATCTCGTCCAGATTGACCAGCCTTTCCTTGAACCAGTCATACGTGTTGATCTTGTTGTAGGTCACGCACGGGCTGTACACATTGATCAAGGAGAAGCCTTTGTGTTTGATGCCTTCCTCGATCACGCGGGTCAGCTGTTTCAGGTCGCTGGAAACCGTTTGGGCCACGAAACCGGCTCCCACGGTGAGCGCCATTTCCATCGGGTGGATGGCAGACTCGATGGAACCGTGGGGAGTGGATTTCGTCTTGAAGCCCATTTCGGACCGGGGAGACGTTTGTCCCTTGGTCAGACCGTACACTTGGTTGTCCATCACGATGTAAGTGATGTCCACATTGCGACGGATGGCGTGGATGGTATGAGCCATCCCGATGGCGAAGCCGTCTCCGTCCCCGCCGGCGGCAACCACCGTCAACTCCCGGTTCGCCAGTTTGAGGCCCTGGGCGATCGGCAAGGCCCGACCGTGCACTCCGTGAAATCCGTACGCATTCACATATCCGGAAATCCGGCCGGAGCAACCGATCCCGGATACAATCGCCACTTCATGGGGTTCGAGACCGACATTGGCAAAAGCGCGCTGCATGGCGGCCAACACGGAGAAGTCCCCGCAACCCGGGCACCAGTTGGGTTTGACTTTGTTGCGGAAATCTTTAAATGTGGCCATGGACCAACAGCTCCTTACATTGGTTGTAAATTTCCGAGGGCAGGAACGGATTGCCGTCATATTTGCCGAAATGAACCAGCTTGTCACCCATCTGGGTATGCATCCGGATCAGATTGGTCAGCTGGCCGGTTGCGTTGTTTTCCACGACGAGCACTTTGTTGGCCCGTTTGATCTGCTCTGCCACGATGTCGGTCGGGAACGGAAGCAACTGGCGAATGTGCGCATGATTCACTTTCAGGCCTTCTTGTTCCAGCCGCTGTTTGGCCTCGGTGATGGTGCCTGCGGTCGAGCAGAACCCGATGATCAGGACATCGGCATCGTCATGCGGAGCATCCAGGAAAACCGGCGTGGGGAAACCGATATCGGCACTGGCCAGCTTGTTCAATCGCTTGTCCATCATCCGTTTCCGGTTGACCGGGCTTTCGGACGGACGTCCCGTTTGATCATGTTCCACACCCGTCACATGATGCAGCCCGTTTTTCATGCCGGGAAGCACACGGCGGGAAACACCGTCTTCGGTGAACCCGTAACGCGGGAACAGTTCCGAATCGCCCAGCTCCGGCAACTCTTCATCCCAGGAAACCAGTTTTCCGCGACGGATGCGGATCCGGTCGTACTCCAGCGGCTCCACGGTCTGTTTGCCGAGTGCCAGAGCAAGGTCCGTCATGATGATGACCGGACATTGATACTCTTCGGCCAGGTTGAACGCCTCGATCGTGTCATAGAAGCATTCTTCGGCCGTGCTGGGAGCGATCACGATTTTCGGGATCTCCCCGTGAGTGCTGTAAAGCATGGCCAGAAGGTCGCTCTGTTCCTGTTTCGTCGGCAGACCCGTGCTGGGACCTCCGCGCTGCGTGTTGACGATGACGGCGGGGGTTTCGGTCATTCCGGCCAGACCGATCGCTTCGGTCATGAGGGAAAGACCCGGTCCCGCGGAAGCCGTCAGGGCGCGGACACCGCCGTAGTTGGCTCCGATCACCATGGTGATGGCGGCGATTTCGTCTTCGGTTTGAACCACGGTACCGCCGAATTCGGGCAGCTTTTTGATGAGATATTCCATGATCTCCGACGACGGGGTGATGGGGTAGGCGGCCATCAAACGCGCTCCGGCCGCAAGCGCCCCGAGCGCCACCGCATCGTTTCCGATCATGTACAGGCGTTTCTTTCCGTCCGAAGGCTCCAGGCGGAAATCTTCGATCTCCCCGATTTCGGTTTTCACAAACTCAAGGCCGCGTGCAATCGCTTCCATGTTTTTGTCCACGACCTTTTGGCCCTTACGTGCGAAACGCTCTTCAATGACTTCCTGGAAGGCGTCGACGGAAAGGCCGAGAAGGGCAATGGAAGCGCCCACGGCGACCATGTTTTTCATTTGGGCCATGCCCACTTCTTCGGCAATGCGGGTCAACGGAACAGCGAGCAGTCGTGCGGAAACTCCATCCGGGACGGTTGGATTGAACTTGGCATCGGCCAAGATGACGCCGCCCTCGATCAGTTCGTGGGCGTTGAGGTCGATCGACTCTTGGTCGAATGCGACAAGAATATCCAGCTCGTCGGAAATGGAGCGGATCGGGCTGTTGCTGATCCGGATCTTGGTGTTGGAGTGTCCTCCCTTGATCCGGGAAGAGAAATGACGGTAACCGTAAAGGTAATAGCCTTTTCGGTTCAGCGCCGTGGCCAGAATCTCGCCGGCGCTGTCAATCCCTTCCCCCTGTTGTCCGCCCACTTTCCACGAAAGCTGCTTTCTCATGAACTCATCTCCTTTAAATGCTCCCCACAACTGGCACATATGAAAATGAGAATAAGATCGCTTCTTCACAAAAGCCCGAAAAAAAATCGACTCTTTTGTGAATCAACATCATGTTTAATTCTAGTCGTCATACCATGAAAAAGCAACCAGTCAGACGTCTCTGTCATCTGAATTTACCCTTTTTTGGACCAAATATCCCCCGGGTGCATCTCCTGCGTTCACGATCTCTGTTTTTCATCGATTTTTGTCGGAACCGTCCTTTGACAGATTCTTCACATAAAACCGTTCCGCGTTGTCCCAGGCCCACTTTTTCACAAGCCGTTCGGGGTACCTTTTCAGCAGCTCTTCGCGAAGGGCGACGATCCGTCCTGCATGTTCCAACCCGATCACCTTTTGCTCGATGCCGTCAAAGTCCGAACCGAAACACAAGTGATTTTCCCCGTCGAGTTCAAGCACGTGTTCCACATGGCGAAGAACATCGTCCAGGAACACTTCGCTTTCGGATTTGACGAAAGGCGGATAAAAAGTGATTCCGATGAGTCCGTCTTTCGCGATCAACGCACGAATCTGTTCATCATCCAGATTCCTGATGTGCGGACAGATTTTTTTGCAATTGGAATGGGAAGCGACGACGGCCAAGTCCGGCTCATCGATCACTTCCCAGAAGCCCCGAACGGACAGATGGGAAACATCCGCCACCATGCCAAGGTTTTTCAGTTCACGCACCAGGTTCCGGCCGAAATTCGTCAATCCGCCTCCGCGGGCTTCTTCGATCCCGTCCGCCGCTTCGTTGGCGTGATTCCAGGTAATTCCCACCTGTCTCACTCCCAACCGGTGAAAAAGGCGGAGAAAAGAAAGGTCCCCCTGGAGAGCGTCCGCTCCTTCCAGACACAGAAGGGCACCGATTCGATCGGGGGTGCATTGTTTGACATGCTCCGCCGACATGACGGGAAATACCTTGTTTCCTTCGGCGACGATTTTTTCGTGAAAAAGATCGATCTGCTTCAGAGCCGCCGCCAGCCTTCCGGCTGCGGGAACCGTCGGGGGCACGAAGACCGCGAACGCCTGGAGGGCCACATGGGCCTCACGAAGCCGCCCGTACGTCACATCCAACCCGGAAGGAGGGCCGTAAAAAGAATGTTGCTTCGGCATTTTCCACATTTTGAGAAGAACGTCCGCATGACCGTCCATCCACTGCATACCGGCACCTCCCGAAAACATTGACCAACGGAAAGGAGAAACTTGTATCCATCGTCAACGCGGTTCCACAATCAACTTGATTGCCGTTCTCTCTTCACCATCGATCATGATGTCGGTAAACGCCGGGATGCAGATGAGGTCAATCCCGCTGGGAGCGACGAATCCTCGTGCGATTGCAACGGCTTTGACAGCTTGGTTCAGCGCCCCCGCGCCAATCGCTTGCATTTCGGCTTGGCCGCGTTCCCGCAAGACCCCGGCGAGTGCACCAGCAACGGAGTTCGGATTCGATTTTGCTGAAACTTTTAATACTTCCATGTACAAGGTACCTCCTCGATGGTTGGAGTGAGTCCACTTTTATCCTATTCGACCAACCAATAAAAATTCCTTCTGATTCGAATAGGCAGGCACAAAAAATTACAAAGAAAACCATTCAACATTAACCATCAAAGGAGGTATCCTCGTCGATACGGATGCGCTTCAGTCCACGGGCTTTGCGTGTCTTTTCATCCACGTCCACCAATACGGCGTTGAACTGGGTTCTTCCCCCCGCAACCGTGAACCGGACGGGCATCTGTGTCAGAAACCGGCGAATGACGGCTTCCCGGTCCACGCCGATCACGCCGTCATATCCCCCGGTCATGCCCACATCGGTCAGATATGCGGTCCCCCCCGGCAAGATCCGTTCATCCGCGGTTTGTACATGAGTATGCGTGCCGATCACCGCGGAAACCCTGCCGTCCAGATACCAGGCAAGCGCCTGTTTTTCCGACGTGGTTTCCGCATGAAAGTCCACCAGAACGGGACAATCGGCAGGGATCTTTTTTAAAATTTCATCCACCGTTCGAAAAGGGCACCTCAAAGGCTCCATCAGGGCCCGACCCATGACGTTCACGACGGCCAGCGGACCGGCCGGTGTCGGGATGACGGCATATCCTCTTCCCGGAGTGCCCGGCGGAAAATTGGCGGGACGGATCACATGCGATTCATGGCGGACCATATCCACCGCTTCCGGATGGGACCAGGCGTGATTCCCCAGCGTGATGAGCCGGACTCCCGCTTCCAAGAGATCCCTGACGGCAGATCTTTGGATCCCCCGACCGTTTCCGGCGGAGTTTTCTCCGTTGGCGATGATCACATCGGGGCGGTATTTTTCCGTCACCCTGGGAAGCTCATCCTGGACGACGTGTCTTCCGATGACACCGACGACATCCCCGATCATCAGGATTTTCATGAAATTAACCTCCAAACTTTCCATAAAAACAAGCGGCCCTTGAAGGCCGCGAGCAGTATGTTCCACATGTCCCGAGACCCGCCGGGCGCTTCTTCCCCGTTTGGTATTCACAGTTGTTCCGATCCTTTGAAGGAAAAAGCGCCGGTCGGGGGGAGTCCGTCTCAACCGACGGAAACCGCTTTATTTCGCGTATTCCACTGATCGTGTCTCCCGGATGACCGTCACCTTGATCTGACCGGGATAATCCAGTTCTCTTTCGATCCGCTTGGTGATCTCACGGGCAAGGCGCGCCGCTTCAGCATCGTCCACCTCATCCGGCTTCACGATGATGCGACACTCCCGGCCGGCTTGAATCGCATAGGATTTCTCCACGCCGTCGAAGGAATCGCAGATTTCTTCCAGTTTCACCAAGCGTTTGATATAGGCTTCCAGCGTTTCCCTCCGGGCACCGGGACGCGCCGCGGACAACGCATCGGCCGCCCGAACCAGGACGGCGACGACACTGGTCGCCTCGCAATCGCCGTGGTGGGAAGCGATGCTGTTGATGACGACGGGATGTTCATGGTATTTCTTCGCCAGTTCCACGCCGATCTCCACGTGCGAACCTTCGATTTCGTGGTCAATCGCTTTTCCGATGTCATGAAGCAGACCGGCCCGCTTGGCCAAATGAACGTCTTCGCCGAGCTCCGCGGCCAGCAACCCCGCCAGGTGGGCCACTTCCATCGAATGCTTCAACACGTTTTGACCGTAGCTGGTCCGGAACTTCAGCCGCCCGATGATTTTGATCAAATCCGGGTGCAAACCGTGAACTCCGGTTTCAAAGGTGGCTTGTTCGCCGTATTCCCGAATGCGCTCGTCCACATCCCGGCGGGATTTTTCCACCATTTCCTCGATGCGTGCCGGGTGAATCCGCCCGTCGGCCACCAGCTTTTCCAGGGCGACACGGGCAATTTCCCGTCGGATGGGATCAAATCCGGACAAAATGACGGCTTCCGGCGTGTCGTCGATGATCAGGTCAATGCCGGTCAGCGTTTCCAGCGTCCGGATGTTTCGCCCTTCGCGACCGATGATCCGTCCCTTCATTTCATCATTGGGCAAGTTGACCACCGAGACCGTGGTCTCCGCCACGTGATCGGCAGCACAACGCTGGATGGCCAATGACAGGATCTTCTTCGCCCGACGGTCCCCTTCCTCAATGGCCTGCTGCTCCATTTCCTTGATGATCTGGGCCGTTTCATGTCTCATCTCATTCTCCACCCGCGTGAGAATGAGTTGGCGCGCTTCTTCCTGGGTAAGCCCGGAGAGCCGCTCCATTTCCTTTTGCTGTTCCTGGTATAGCTTTTCGATCTCTTGCTGCTTGAGCTCCAGTTCCTTTTCCCTTTGGTTCAGCAAATCTTCCTTGGTTTCCTGAGCCTGCTGTTTCCGCTCCAGAAGCTCTTCCTTTTGGTTCAGGCGTCGCTCGATTCGCTGCAGCTCGTTTCTCTGTTCCCTGATTTCTTTTTCCGCCTCACTCCGCAAGCGGTGGGCTTCATCTCTGGCCTCGAAAATCTTTTCCTTCTTGATGGCTTCCGCTTCTTTCCGAGCCTGATCTATGATCTCCGCGGCCGCTTGTTCGGCGCTTCCGATGCGCGCCTCAGCCGCCGTTTTCCGAATCCAGTACCCCGCGGCGGCTCCGACTCCGAGGGAGGCGATCAGGAGAACGATGTCGCTCGTTTCCAACACCATGGTCCATCGCTCACCTCCTCTTTCTCCGATTACAAAACAAGACCGATGAACTCGGTCTTCACACTTTCCGTCCGTCGGGTTTTCGGCTATACCGGGCAAAGGGCCCATGTTTGCCCCGTTTTGATTTCTCATGTTCGAACGAACCGGATCACAGAGGTATCTTTGCTTGAAAAGACAAAGATACAGTTCAATTGTATTAATTAACCATTATCGTTGTCAAGGCGGCGGTTTTTCACCACTTCCGATTTTCCGGAAGCCAGGCGGACGTACCATGCGGAATCGGCGGATTCCGCGAGGTGAACGTTGTGGCTGACCATGATGATTTGCCTGTCGAACGTTTCGCCGATCGACTTCAAAAATTCCACCATGGGGCCGATAAAGTCTTCGCTGACGTGTTTCCCCGGTTCATCCAAAATCAGGGGGCCCGCCGGAGTCGGTTTCACGGACAGCATCAGGGCGATGCGCAGCGCCAGGGAGATGATGTCCACGATTCCCCCGCCGCGGGAGTCCTGCGGTTTGTTTTTGATCTGTCGGTCTTCCCACTCCGTGACCACATAAAATTCGGCGGACGGGGTTCCCCGCTGTTCGGCGAGCTCGATTTCAAATCTGAAAGAAGGACCGAACACGTGTCTGAGAGCGTTCGTCACAAGTTCTTCCAGTTGCTGCTTTGCCTGATCCCTGGCATGATCCGCGGCCAGTTGGAGCAGGATCCGGCTTTTTTCCGTCACATCCTGCTCTTTGGTCTGGGAAGCGAGGCTGTTTTCCACCTCTTCCAGCCGTTTGTTGAGAAAGTCCCGCTCGATCCGGCGACGGGTCAGTTCCTCCCGGGCCGCGGCGAGGGATTGTTCCAAATCATGGAACGACGGTGATCGCATTTATTGTCTCATCTCCTCGGGGAGACAGTTCCATGCCTCGGTCAGTTTTTTCTCGATCTCTTCTTTCAGGCGATCGATTTCCTCTTCCAATTTGTCTGGGTCCACCCCCATTTCCCGTGTTTCTTTCATGATCTCTTCCTCGCGGCGGGTCAGTTCCTCCAGCCGCGCCTCCGCCTTCACCCTCATGTTATTGGCCTTCTCCAGCTGTTCCCTGAGTTTCCTGATCTTCTCTTCCAACTGCTGCACGGGCGATTCCTCCTCCGTACTCTTCCAGGATGTGTTCAATGACCGAACCTTCCAGCGGGGTCATGCAGGTGGGACACTTGCCCAACGAGCGGAGGGATTCCTCCAACCGCTTCAGCAGGTGAACCATGTCCCGGTTGATTTGCTTCAGATACTCCCGTCCGTCCTTGATCCGTTTTCGGGTGTCCGTCAGTTCTTCGTTTAATGCGGACAGGTCTTTCAACCGCTTGTGAAGCAGCTCCGTCCCGGACAACAGGGGAAGGATTTCGGAGACCCGGCTCCATTTTCGAGTCTCTTCGACAAGCCGTCGTTTTTCCCCGGACCATTTCAACCATTCATTGCGCATCTTTTCCATCCGGGCCAGCCGGGGAGTCATCGTCTCGACCTCGCTCACGGCCCGGAGCGCATCGGGCACGCATCTGAACCTGTCACGAACCGTCTGAGCCGTCTCACGCTCCACGACAATTTTTTGAAGTTGATCCGCCTGGCGGCAAAGATCCTTCCATCTCTCCGATGCCTGCCGCGCTTCCGTCAGCAGCGTGAACGCCTGAGGCAACCTTGAGGAAGCGACGATCCACCGTCGGCACACCTTGATTTCCTGCGCGGTCTTCTTCCGGTTTTCATCCAATCTGGTCAGGCGACGCAACTGTTCTTGTCGAATTTCCGTGTCCCGGAGAATCCGAACGGCGGTCGGAAGCGCATCAAATGTCCGGATCCGCGCTTCCGTTTGTCGCTTCTCTTCGCGGACGGCAGACAGTTCCTCCGCCAAACGCACGAGTCGCCGCATTCGTTCTTGCTTCTCCCGGGCGTCCCGAAACAATTCCTCCGCACGGGCCACGGTTTTTTCCAACTGTTCCAGCGTCTCGTACGGCTTCAGCTTTTCTTCGATCTCGCTCTTCTCTTCTTCCAGGCGCCGGATCTTCTGCGTGGCGGTCCGATGATCGGAAGAAGCCATTTTGATCGCCCGATCAAACAGTTGGGCGCCGATGATCCGGCCGATGGTCTTGGCTTTGCTGCTTCCGGATTCAAACAGCAAAAACGGAGGTTCCAGCTGCCCTCCGAAATGAAGAAGGACTTCTTTTCCGTCCAACGGGATCGGACGAATGCCGTGGACTTGAGTGATCTCTTCCGGAACGGAATTGCCGAACCCTTCAAACGTCAGCTCCGGCTCCCCCGGTTTCCGCAGGATGTAGCGGTTGACGGACGAACTGCGAACGCGGACGATTTCCGTTCCGTCCATGAGCGTCAGGCTGACCCGGCATTCCCGGGCTCCGCTGCGGATGAAATCGGTCCCTCGCGGCACGTTGAACAGCACCCAGCGAAGCGCGCGCAACACGGCGCTTTTTCCGCTGTCACTGGGACCGACGAAAACGTTGAGTCCGGACGAAAAGTCGATCTCCGTCCGTTGATGGGATTGAAAGTTTTCGATGATGAGCTTTTTGAATCCGTTCACTGGGCGGCCTCTCCTTCCGCCACTTCCGCCTTTTCGATGTACTCCATGGCTCGCTCCCGGATTTCTTCAATTTCTCTTTTTTTCTCTTCTTTTTCAACGTCCTTCAATTGTTCGTTGACCAAGTTATTGATGATATCTTTCACCGCGATCGCCTTGAAATCCATCGCGCGTTTCAAAGCGCTGATGAAATCGTCCAATTGCTTATCCCGGTACGCAGCCTCTTCAATGTACGTCCGGTCCAGCACTTCCGGTCCGGGTTTGGCACACTGAAGCGGGATGCGCTCGATGCGGATCTCTTCATCCAGCTCGATCAGGACGACCTGAGGCTTCCGGTGGATTTCGGCCTTGTTGTTGTTGATCCTCACCAATGCGCCGGGATTGATGATATACTTTCCGTCTTTTCGCTGGATGTCAAATCCGTTGTGGTAATGGCCGGTCAGCAAGATGTCCACGTCTTCCGACCAGACTTCATGCACCAACGTATGCGGCACACCGTCCGGGAGATTTTTGTCCACCAGCATGCCATGCACCATGTGAATGCAATACTTGGCGCCAACTTCGTTTTTGACCGCGTAATCCAACGCTTTCTCCCTGCGGTCCAGATCATAATGGAACGGTTGACCGCTCAGCTGCACCGTCACGCCGTCCTTTTCCAGCAGGATCCGTTCTCCCTCGCGGATCAGCCGGAGCATGCCGAACGCTTCGAGGAGCCCCAACATGGTCCGTTCCAGCGTGGCCGGATTGTGACCGTATATGTCATGATTGCCGGCAATGGCGTAGACCGGGGCGCGGAACCGGCGAAACTGCTCGGCAAATTCCCTGACCACGGCGGGGGACAAATTCGGACGGTCAAACACGTCTCCGCCGTGAAGGATCACATCCACCTGTTCCCGTTCGGCAATCCCGATCACTTCATCCAGCTTTCGGCGAAGCGTATCTTGGAAATCGTCGGTCCGGCTTCGCGGGGCGGTTCCGCGAATGTGGGTATCCGTGAAATACAAGAGTCGCATCAACGTTTCCCCTCTTCCTGTTCATGCCGCAGGCGCAACTCTTTCAGCACGGACATGACATCTTCCATGCCGAATCCCCGTCTGAGCAGATAGGCCCCCACTTTTCGCTCAATGTTTCTCCACGGTTCTCCGACAAGACGCAAGCAGCGCCTTTCGGCAAGTTCCATTGCCATTTGGCGCTGCCGGTCGTCAGGAATCTCCATGAGTGCTTCATCGACAAGGGAAGGGGCGATCCCCTTCCGGATGAGCTCCTGTCTGAGCCGCTTGGCGCCCAATTTCTTTCCGTCCTGCCGTTCCCGGATCCAGGCACGGACAAACCAATGATCGTTGATGTAGCCAAGCTCCTTCATTTCTTCCACGACCCGATCACAAACTCCTGCTTCGAACCCTTTCGACAACAGCCGGTTCCGGAGCTCCGCTTCGGTTCGGGGCCGATGGCTGAGATAGCGCAAGGCCGCTTGCTTCACCCGTTGGATTTCTTCTTCCTCCGCCATCTCCCGGAGCAGGTCGGGTTCGATCTCCATGTCCTTGTACAGCCGGAACTTGACCAATACGTCCTCATGCACGGACAGGAGGTTTTCCCCGTCCACGAAGATGAGGTACCTCCCGTCCGATGCCTTTCTGATATGGGTGATCCGTTTCCCGTTCACGATGACTCAACCTTTCCGGACACTTCCGATCAGGAAAGCTCCGGCCCGCTTCCTTCGGCCACTCCGGCCGGAACCTCTTTCTCCTTCGCCCGGCGTCCTTTCTTTTGCGGCACGGTTTCTTCTTCCTTGGCAGCCGCGACCGGTGCATTCTCCTCCAGAAGGGGCAGATCGAAGTGGGCGCGGATCCGGTTCTCGATCCGGAGGCACAGCTCGGGGTGATCTTTCAGGAACTGCTTGGCGTTTTCCCGGCCTTGTCCGAGACGCTCACCCTCAAAGGAATACCAAGCTCCGCTTTTGGCCACGATATCCAGGTCGGTCGCGATGTCCAGCACGCTGCCTTCCCTGGAAATGCCCTCGCCGAACATGATGTCCACATCCGCCTGCTTGAACGGCGGAGCCACCTTGTTTTTCACCACTTTGATCCGGGTGCGGTTCCCCACCATGTCGTTGCCTTGCTTGATCGTCTCCTGGCGCCGGACCTCCAGCCGGACGCTCGCGTAAAACTTCAGGGCCCGACCGCCCGGAGTGGTTTCGGGGTTGCCGAACATGACTCCCACTTTTTCACGAATCTGGTTGATGAAAATGGCGATGGTCTTCGACTTGTTGATCGCTCCGGACAATTTCCGCAACGCCTGGGACATGAGCCGGGCCTGCAGACCGACGTGGGAATCTCCCATTTCTCCTTCGATCTCCGCCTTCGGCACAAGCGCGGCCACGGAGTCAATCACGATGACGTCCACCGCTCCGCTGCGCACGAGTGCCTCGGCGATTTCCAAGGCTTGCTCCCCGGTGTCCGGTTGGGACAGGAGCAACTCGGAAATGTTCACTCCCAAATTGCGCGCATACACCGGATCCAACGCATGTTCGGCGTCGATGAACGCCGCGGTTCCGCCCCTCTTCTGCACTTCCGCGATGGCATGCAAGGCAACCGTCGTTTTCCCGGACGATTCGGGCCCGTACACTTCAATGATTCGTCCGCGCGGAAACCCGCCCACGCCCAACGCGATATCCAGAGCCAGCGCACCGCTGGAAACCGTCTCCACCTGGGGGGATGTCTCTTCACCGAGACGCATGATCGAACCTTTGCCGAATTGTTTTTCAATCTGTCTGAGCGCCATCTCGAGCGCCTGCCGACGATCGGACATGCAAGTTCCTCCTCTTCTCGCCCCATTGAATCACACATCCATCATACCCTGTTTTCCGCTGTCTGCCAAGATGATTTGCGAACATTTATTCGTTTTTTTGACCACCCGTGTGACACGGGGAAAAATGTGGTACATTACAAATGGAAGGGGGTTTTCCGGTGAACAAGGACGCTCTCAGGGAAGCGATCATGGAGCGGCTGGAAGAAGTGAATGACCCGGAACTGAACATCGACATCGTCAATCTGGGATTGGTGTACGGGGTGGACATCGCGGATGACGGAAACGTCAAAGTCACCATGACTCTCACCGCCATGGGATGTCCGCTTGCCGGAACCATCCAGGAACAGGTCAAACAGGCCTTGGAGGGACTGGACGGCGTGAAAGACGTCACCGTGGACATCGTTTGGAACCCGCCATGGGACAAAAGCCGGATGTCCCGGTATGCGAAAATCGCCCTCGGCATCGCCGACTGACAACAAAACGGCTCTCCCGCCGATGCGGGAGAGCCGTTTTGTTCGGTGAATCAAGCACGGGATTCCTGTTTTCCCCTGGGGCGGGCCGGTTCCATGTTGATGCGCGACCCGTTGATCTTGCTCTGACGAAGTGCTTCATAGACAAACGGCGCCACGTCTTCCGGAACTTCCACGAAGGAAAAACGGTCATAGATGTTGATCTTGCCCACCTGACGGGGTGAAATGCCCGCGTGCTCGGAGATGGCCTTGGAAAGCTCCTGCGGGTTCAGATTGGCGTTGCGTCCCACGTTGAGGAAGAAGCGAACCATTCCCGGAGCCGCTCCCGTCTCTCCGAAATTGTACCCCGAATCAAATTTGGCGAACCGGTCGGAAAACGCCACGGAAAGGGCCGCGGAAACCACTTTTTCCGGCGAAAATTTCTCCAAAAGCCGCGCCGCCATCTCTTCGAACAAAGAGTGAGAACCTTCCCGGATCACTTCCTCGATCTGGGTCATCCAGGTCCCTTGCTGCCGGGCGGCCACTTCTTCCAGGGAAGGCAGTTCACGCGGATTCAGCCGCACGCCCGTCTCCTGTTCAATGGTGCGCAACTGTTTCATTTCGCGCGGCGTGACCAACGTGATGGCGGTCCCTTCCTTGCCGGCGCGGCCGGTCCGCCCGATCCGGTGAACGTAACTTTCCACGTCCTGGGGAATGTCATAGTTGATCACATGGGAGACGCTGCCCACATCGATGCCGCGCGCCGCAACATCGGTGGCCACGAGCAGTTCGATTTCGCCGGAGCGGAACGCGTTCATCACCCGGTCCCGTTGCGGCTGGGCAAGATCCCCGTGCAAACCGCCTGCGAGATAACCTCTGACCTGAAGCGCCTCGGCCAGCTCATCCACGCCTTTTTTGGTGCGGCAGAAGATGATGCCCAGTTCCACTTCCTCGCTGTCGAGAATGCGGCTGAGCGCGTCCACTTTGGTGCTTTCCAGCACGCGGTAGTACACTTGCCTGATCAGAGGAACCGTCACTTCCCCGCGGCTGACCGTGATGTATCGGGGTTTTCTCATGTATTTCTGTGCAAGGTGCCGGATCGGGCTGGGCATCGTGGCGGAGAACAGGAGCAACTGTCGCTGCGCGGGAAGATGGCGGAACACCGCCTCGATGTCGTCGATGAATCCCATGTCCAGCATCTCGTCTGCTTCGTCCAGCACCACCATTTCCACATGATCGGTGCTCAGGGTTCCGCGGCGCAAATGGTCCAGAAGACGGCCGGGCGTTCCGATCACCACGTGCACACCCTGTTTGAGCGCCTTGATTTGGGTGCCGATGGATTGTCCTCCGTAGATCGGCAAGGTTTTGACACGCTTGGGGCGCCCGATTTTCCGGAGTTCGTCGGAAACCTGGATGGCCAACTCACGGGTGGGGGCCAAAATAATGCTCTGAACGACCGGCTGGCGAGGGTCGACCCTCTCCAGAACCGGGATGCCGAACGCGGCTGTTTTTCCGGTTCCCGTCTGTGCCTGCCCGATCACATCCTCCCCCCGGAGAACGGCGGGAATGCAGGCATCCTGGATCGGGGAAGGCTCTTCAAAACCCATTTCGTGAATCCCTCTGAGAATTTCGGGACTGAGACCAAACTGTTCAAAACGATTCATGCGTCGGTTTCACCTTTCTTTAGTCGTTGCTGAAGAATGAAACAAGCGGTCTTGGCGGTGAGGAGACGGATTTTCCGGCGGTCCCCCTTCAGGTCCAAACGATGGCAACGCACCGGCTTCCCCTTCTCGGCGAAACCGATGAACACAAGGCCGGGGGGCTTTCCTTCGGCCGATGCAGGACCCGCGACCCCCGTAACGCTGATGCCGTAATCGGCATCAAACCGCTCAAGCGCATGCCTGGCGAGCGCTTCCGCCGTTTCCGCACTCACCGTTCCGTGCCGTGAGATGATTTCCGCGGGAACTCCGGCGACATTCTCCTTCACGTCTGCGGTATAGGCGACAAATCCGCCTTTCAGAACCCGGCTCGCACCCGGAACGGAAGAAATCAGACCGGCCAACAATCCCCCCGTGCAACTTTCGGATACGGCCACGGTTTTTCCCGCTTCAGCAAGAAGAGAAACAACCGCTTCTTCCGGTGACCGGTCATCCGGACTGTAACAATATTTTCCCGCCCTGCGCAAAACTTCTTCCCGAACGGGCAGCATCCTGTCCCGTGCCTCTTTTTCGGTGCGGCCATGTGCCGTGATCCGCAAAGAGACTCCCGCTTCCTTGGCATACGTGGCCACGACGAGGCCTTCTTGCGGCGACATCAGATCTTTCAGTTTTTCTTCCAAAGCCGATTCTCCGATCCCGAAAAAAGAAAGGGTCTCCGACAGGTACACCTTCCCTTTCGAGAAGCGCTCAAGCAGAAAAGGACGGACGCTTTTTTCAAACATGGGGTACAGTTCCCCAGGAGGGCCGGGAAGAAGGACGTACGTGACTCCTCCCTGCGTCACGGACAGCCCCGGTGCGGTTCCGCGGTCGTTGTGGAACACCGTTCCTCCCGGAAACACCAAGGCTTGTTTGCGGTTGTTGGGCGGCATGGGGACGCCCCGGCCCGCAAACAGTCGCTCCAGTCTTTCGAGCACTTCCGGATCCTGCCTGAGCGTGATCCCGAGGAATTCGGCCACCGTTTCCTTGGTCAAATCATCCATGGTGGGCCCGAGTCCCCCGCAGAGAATCACCAAAGAAGAACGGCCGGATGCGAGCTTGAGAACCTGCAACAAGGCCTCCCGGTCATCCCCGACCGATGAATGAAACCGCACTTCGATCCCGAGAGAAAAACACCGGCGGGACAGCCACGCCGAATGGGTGTCCACCGTGTTTCCCGTGATCAGTTCCGTTCCGACAGTAATGATTTCCGCAGTCATGTTCCCTTTCCTTTCGGATCTTCAGGCAAACGCGAATCTCATTGCGGCTTCGTCACACTGACGAGATTCCGGTTCTTGATGAAATAATCGATTCCGGAAATGATGGTGATGACAACCGCCAACCAGGTCATGATCATCGAAAACGGAAAGGCGAAGGAAGAAAAGGGCGCATTGTTCAACATGAGTGACACGATGGCCACCACCTGGACAATGGTTTTGAGTTTCCCGAGCGAACTGGCGGCGATGACATGCCCTTCGGCCGCCGCAACAAGGCGCAAGCCCGTGACGGCAAACTCCCGACTGATGATCACGATGGCAATCCATGCTTCCAGGCGTTGCATCTCCACCAAAGAGACCATGGCCGCCGTAATCAACAATTTGTCGGCGAGAGGGTCCAGAAATTTGCCCAAATTGGTCACCATCTTGTTTTTCCGGGCGACATACCCGTCAAGGCCGTCCGTCACCGCGGCCAAAACAAACATCAGCGTGGCGATCAATTCGGAAACCGTCAAGAATGCTTCCCCCACGCGAATCTGTCCGAGGTCAAGACGCACAAGAAGAAACAGCATCACAACCGGTACCAGGAGTATGCGAAAAAAAGTGATCTTGTTGGCCAGATTCAATTCAACCGACCTCCCGGGTGTTCGCAAATGTACTTTCCCCGAAGTTCCCGGTGCTCTCCCCTCCGGTCCGGTTCTGCGAAGGCCCCGGTCACGCAAACGATGATTGCCACGATTCATCCTCCAGCTTTTCGTTCCCGAAACATTCTTTCGTAAGTATAAACCATCAAAATCAGGCATGTCAAAAACGGAAGCGGAGAGCCAAAGACTCTCCGCCCCGTTCGCTCAGCCGTTTCCCTCTTCCCCGTCTCCGACTCCCTCGAGTTTCAGCTGAAACAGGGAAACCTCTTCCAGTTTCGACGTATCAATGAACACACCGTTCACGAAAAGTTCCACGCGGTTGGGATGATCCAGCCTGACGGAAATCCATTCATCATGCTCGGCACTGACCACGTCTCCAGAATTCAGGCTTTTGTCAACCAGCGGTTCGCCGGTGGGGCCGCCACCGCGAACCCTGACTTTCGTCGTGTTCAGCGCCTTGATCTTCACCTCGACCCGATCTGCATCACGGATGGTGTACAAATCTCCGTATTTGTAACTTTCCGAGGTTTTGGTGAGCATGAGAACCGGTCGTTTCATGCCGGTTTTCGATTCCGTGACTTCCGGTTTCTCTTCGGTCCGGGGAGCCGGATTTTCCGTTTCGGCATGAAGCGGCTTTTCCTCTTCCCCGGACAACAGAAGCCACGCCCCGATCCCCGTCAAAATCAGGACGCCGACACCGGCCGCCACCCACCGCAGCTTGACGGGAAATGCCGACAAGAGCTTGTTCAGTTCATCCTTCCACGATCTTTTGGCAACTCTCCGGCTCCTGCGCGCCTCCACCCGTGAGACAAGAGGTTTGTCCGGTACGGCGGAAGGCGTGTTTGAATGATTTTCACTCATGCTGAACTCACGCAGCAACGGAGAGGGGTTCACCTTTACCAATCGGGCGTAAGCCCGGATCCATCCGCGGACCCGGGCGGAGTCGGACATGCCGCTGAAATCCCCCCGTTCGATTCGTGCGAGCACTTCGGGGTCGACACCCGTTCGAACCGCTGCCTCTTCCAGGGACATTCCCATGCTCTCCCGGGCCGCCCTCAACGCATCAAATGACCGGGTCATCCGCTATGTACCCCCCGTGACCAGTTGTTTCTCCAGCTTCTTCAGTATATCGCACATTCAAAAGGACGGTCAAAAACGCCGTCGACAATCCGGTGAATGATGAGAAAGCCCCGCCTGTGCACAAGCGGGGCTTTCATCATGGACCGATTTTTTCGGCGGAGCAGGCGCTCTGACGGCACAATCACTCCGCATCCGTCGACTTTTTGATGTGAACGTTGACGGCCGGATCGATGAACGTTCCGTTGGCCTTCACAACCACGCTTTCCGGTTGTCCGAACGTGATCCACAGATCCGGATTATCGGTGAAAACATGTTTGAATTCCCATTTTTGACCGCTTTTGAGCGTGGCTTCTTTCAATTTGTCCGTACCCGAAGCCTGCGCACCCCGGATCTCGATCCAGCAACTTCCCGAGGGAACCTCAAATTCAAGCGTCAGCTGATCGGTGCCTTTCAGGCGATAGTGATTCGTGTTGGCCCCTTTTTGCGCGGGTTCCAGGGTTCCTTTGGACGCCGGTTGGACTTTCTGCGCGGATTTTTCGTTGTTGCCATCGGTGTTGATTTCTTCGGACGAAGTGTTGTTTTTCGACTGATCCACATTTGATTTCGACTCGGACTCATTTCCCAACACCGACATGACTCCCCATCCGATCGAACCGCAAAGGATGAGCGCGGCCACCGCAGCCACTGCTTTCCGCTTCATCGGTGACCCGCTCGCGTCTTTCGATTGCTTGCGGGTCGCACTTCTCCTCGGCGTGGTGGGGAAACCGGGATCATGGGCGGACGGATCGCCCTCGCCCGCCGCCGCTTCCCGCGCGGCGAGAGCGCCCGGTTCGGGAGGCAACGTGTTTCTTTCCTGACGGATCCTTGCGCTTCTGGAAAGTGAACCGGCGGATGGCGACCCCCCCGGAGATCCTTGAACGCCGGAAGTCCCCGTCACGGGAGCATGGGAACCGGTCGATCTGGTCAACCCTCTGCCCAAAGCGGGATCTGCGACCGGTTTTGCCGGATTTGTCGAAAGAGGTTCCTGATCGGCAAGAGGCGGCAGACCCGGCGAGGAAGGTTTGATGCTCTCCGGGGATGTGTCAGGTCCCGGAGATCTCTTCGGCATGTTGGGCAGGGGTCCCCCTGCGGGCGGTCTGACGGAATTCGGCTGTCCCTGCTCCCTTGGTCTGCGGGGAGGAAGGGTGCCGGCATGCATGTCCGGAAATGTTGCCTGTCGTTGATTCGTCGCCGGTTCCGAAGGCAAGGGAACACGTCCCGTCGCCGAAAGATCGGGTTTTTCCCGGACCTCGGGCTGAACGGGATTCGGAATCTGGGGTCCGTGAGGCATGGGCCTTGCCAGACCGGTATTCCGTTGGTAACCCAGATCACGTCTGACCATTTCCCTGTCACGCATGATCTGCAATTTGCTCGTTTCCGACTTGGCTGCGGTAAGTGCCGTGTTGACACTCGTCCTGGGCATGCTTCTGCCCGCCGCCGGTTGCCTTGGATCTTGCGAAACGCCCCGAAGAGGCCCGCTTCCCGGACCGACCGCAGGCATTTTCAACGTTCCGGTGCCGGGAAAACGGCCGGTCTGGGACAAATCATTTTCCGTGACGGCCTTATGTACTCCCGTCATCCTTTCCGCCTGATCAATCTTGCGGTACTGTCTGAGAATGTGATGGGGCTCCACCTTGACACAGTTGGCATAGGAACGGAGATAGGTCCTCACGTAAAAAGGACTGGGCAATTTATGAAACTCACCGTTTTCGATCGCGATCAAGAACGATTTCTGGATCTTTGTTTTTTCCTGCACTTGGTCCAGGGTCATTCCAAGCGCCTCTCGGGCTTGTCGAAGGTATGAACCGATCTCGACAGACACCCCAGCCACCTCCTGACAGGCTGTATGAACATCGCACAAGCAAATTGTGCGTTGCATTCTCCAGCTTTTCGGGCTTCCCGCGCTTGCCCCAGTTGAAACATTTTACAATCGTTGCTTTGAATCCTCTTTTCTGTCACTTTTTTCGGCGGGTCAAAAAAGAGGTCCCCTGAAAAAATTCGCCGCCATCCCCCGTCTGGGAGGAGGCGGACACCACAAGTCAACGCAAAACGAACCGGAGCAAAACGCAGAATTTGACACAAGCATACCACGGCACACCAAACGTGTCAAAACGACTTGATCGGGGGATCAGGGAATCAGGGAAACCCGGATCACCTTTTCATTCTCATAGTTCTTGGTATCCACCTGGAATCCGTTGATCAACACCTGAACTTTGGCGGGTTTGCTGAGTTTCAACCAAATCTCCTTGTTGTAATTGGCCGTGAACGTTTTTCCGGGTCCCACCGATCCTTGGGCCACGACGTCCCCCACTTCTTCATGCCGGATCTCAAAATCCGACTTTCCACCCCCGACCGACTTGATTTCGACTTTCATCGTGTCCGAATTGACCAGTTCATACCTGTCCGGAAATTCGGGTGAGGTATATAGGACAGACAATCTCGGTGTTTTGGGGCCTTCGTTTTGCGGTGGGGTGTCCGTCTCCCCGGAATCCTGGGTCATCTCGGTGTTGCCCGTATTGCTCGACGCGTTTTCCATCCGGTAATACATGAACCATGCGGCGGCCAAAACCAGCAGGATCGCCCCGAAAATCAGGAAACGACCGTACCATTTGCCCAGTGATGAACCTTTTTCCTTCCCGGCATGCCTCGCCGACCTGCCGAGTTCCTGACCGTATGTCCGTCCACCCGTCGATGCGGCGGTCGTTTTTTCACGGGTGATCCCCAGCTCCTCGGGATCGGGCACATCCGGCGGCATGACCGGTCTGCGGGCACCGGAGGAGCGAGAGGGAATGCTCCTCGCCGGAGAGGAGTGACCGGAATGCACCGGATGAGAAAGAGAGGAAGAGGTTCTCACGTGGCGTTGCCGTTCCGGATCGGTGTCCTGAGGATAAGGCCGGGAAAATGTTTGGGATTCACGTCCGTAAACGGAAGGATTGGCTCCCGCGCTCCGGAAATCCCCGGATGCATACCCGCCCATGCTTTCCTCCGGTTCTCCGGCGGACGGAAGAGCATGGTGTCCGGGATGCCCGACCGGTTCGGTTCTCGGCCGCTGGGCCGGCTGGTAAAACTTCAGAAGCATCTGAGGGTTTTCCCCCACCACGCCTGCATAGCTCCGAATGTAAGAACGAACATAAATCGGACTGGGCAACAATTCGAATTGCCCGTTTTCAATGGCTTGCAAATATTTCTTCTGAATCCGGGTCCGGGCTTCCACATCTTCGAGCGTCATCCCCAGCGATTCTCGAGCCCGCTTCAGGCGCTTGCCGATATCGATCACACCAATACCTCCTTTGACCGCCCCGCTGCCCGGAACTCATCATTTCTTCAGCTTGATCCGGTAGCTCTGTTCCGTGTCCTGAGCATCCGTGGACAAATCCACGCCGTTGACGGTGACTTGTACGTTGGAGGGAACGCTCAGCCGGAACCAAATTTCATTGAGCCCCGTTGCGTCAAGCCGGCGCTCCTCACCGACACGAAGTCTGAATTGATTCTTTTTCCCGTTTTTGAAATCGGCGGCCGTCGGGGCGTACATCACGATGGATTCGCCCGATTTTCCTTTGACCACCACTTCCAGATTGGATGCATTGGTCAGATAGTACAATTGGCCCATGTAGGAGTCATCGGGAATCTCGCCCGGCTCCAGCATGGGATCGGCGATTTCTCCGGCACTCACGTCACCGTTCGAGAGCGTTTCAGTGTTCGAGTTGACGGTGGCATCGGGATCCTCCGATCCGGAGAAATACCAAATTCCCCCGCCGACGAGAAGCAGGGCGGCCACGGCCGCGGAAATCACCATCGGCGCCGGTTTGCGGGAATCTTCGTCCTCGAGCGATTGTTTCGCTTCCATGACGGCTTTTCTCGGAGCCAAAGGCTGGGGTTGGGGAGCGGGGAAAGAAATTCCGCCCGGTGATTGCGCAGCCGGCTTGCTCAGAGGTTGGAATCGCTGAGTGTTTTGCTGAACGGGTGCCGGCTCGACAGGATGCTGGCTTGTCCCGTACGGCACCGGCATGGACGGGGATGAACCGAACACGCTCCTCGGAAGCGTCTGACCGGAACCGACCTCTCCGGCTCTTCCCTGCTGACGGGGATTCGCGTTCGTCCGGTACGCGGGCCCCCTCTGCGCGGTCTGCTGAGGCCGGGTCCACTCCGGCTCCGGAAGAGACCGGCTTTGGGGAGGTGTCGCCGGAACGGAGGAAGATCCGGGATTCATCATCTGCTCATACATTTCCAAGAGAGGTTGGGCATCAAGGCCCAGACATTTGGAATAGGTTCTGAGAAAAGCCTTGGCGTAAAAAGGGCTGGGCAGCAGTTCAAACTGATCATTTTCCAGCGCTTGCAAATACTCAATGTGGATGTTGGTCATCCGGTTCATTTCTTCCAGGGTGTAACCCTGCTGTTCCCTGACCTGTCTCAAGTAGTTGCCGATACCCGCCATCTTGTTCCCCCCGTGACAAAGCCCTTAAAAATGACCTTCAAATCCTTTTTCCAGAATCTCGTATGAGATCTCTTCATCCGGATGATTCCGGAGTTCGATGATGTAATTGAAGTCATTGAGCGAAAATCCGGTTTCCTTGCAAAAAATATCGGGGTGTTCGATCACCTTGGTTGCGTTCATTCCCAGGATTTCTCTTACCAGCATCGCATGTTTCTCCGTTGATCTCATCGTGGAGACGATTCCGTCGATGATGTATACGTGATCATCGGAAAATTCATCATGCGCCAGCTGGTTCCGGATCGTCTGTTTGAGCAGCGTGGACGACACGAACGTCCACCGCTTGTTGGCACAAACACTGGAGGCGACGATCGATTCCGTCTTCCCCACCCGCGGCATTCCCCTGACCCCGATCAGCTGATGGCCATCTTTTTTGAACAATTCAGCCATAAAATCGACCAGAAGTCCCAATTCTTCGCGGGTGAAGCGATAAGTCCTCTTGTCTTCCAGACACCGGTCCAGATAGCGACCGTGACGGACCGCCAACCTGTCCACCAGCTTGGGCGGACGGAGGGCGGTGATCGTAATGTTGTCCACCCGTTCCAGAATGTTTCGGAGTGCGTCGATTTTTTCATCGTTGCGGGTTCTGAGCAACATCCCCCGCCGGTTGTCTTCCACACCGTTGATGGTCAATATATTGATGGACAACATTCCCAGAAGCGATGCGATATCCCCCAGAAGACCCGGACGGTTTTTGTGAATCTGGTATTCCAGATACCATTCGCGAGATTCTTCCTGATTCATGATCGCACACCTTTCATGCCGACACCCGAAAGTGTGGATTTGGCATTTCAACTGGTTTTTAGTATAACACACTCATGGTGCTTGAGGAAGCGATTTGCCGTGAAATCATTGCTACAAAATATAAAACACCCCGATAAAAAGGGTGTTTTATATTAGTACACTTGCATTTTATTTACTTTCCAGAATCAACCAGTTTCACCATCAATCCGGCCATGGTCCTTTGTTCGTTTTCGTCCGCCACGGACCACAAATCTTTGAGAAGTCTTTCCTGGACATTTTCCGGATCCACGTCATTGGCCAGGTAGTCACCGATCTGGTATGCGATATCGTTGATGGTATCCCGGCTCATTCCCATTTTTTCGGCCTGGTGAACCCTGTCGGCGAGAAACTCCTTCCATTTCTCAAAATTCTCGAGTACGGACATGTTCTTTCCTCCTTGAAATCCGTCGTCGTTTCTAGGAGTAATATGACTCGCCCGTTTTGCTTTTATTCATGTATACCAACCTCCGTTTACCCGAAGAATTTGGCCCGTGATGTAAGAGGCTTCCGGCAGACAGAGGTAGCGGATGAGGGATGCCACCTCGTCGGGTCTCCCCAGTCTGCCGGCCGGAATCTCCTCCGCCAAAGCACGTTGGTCTTCGAACGGGAGTTGCCCGTCCAACATGGGCGTGGAAATCGCTCCCGGAGAGACGGCGTTCACGGTGATTCCGGAAGGAGCCAATTCTTTCCCCAAGGCCTTCACCATCCCGATTTGTGCCCCCTTGGCGGCAGAATAGAGAACTTCTCCCGATCCTCCCGTTTCCCCCCAGATCGAAGTGACCAGGATGATTCTTCCCCGTTTGACCCGGAGCATCCCCGGCAAAACGGCCTGAACCAGATGAAAGGCGGACCGGACGTGAACATCCATCATTTCGTCATACTCCCGGTCCGTCACATCCTGAACCAATCCCGGTCTGGAAATGCCGGCGGCATGAACGAGAATCGAAGGCGAACGGAGCGAACAAACCGAGCGAATCGCTTGTTCCACCGACGCACGGTCCGACATGTCCATCCTGACGACCCGTGCATCCGCTCCCGCGTCGCGGCACCGCTTTGCCGTCTCTTCCGCGCGATCCCTTCCTTCTTTGTAACCGATGACCACGTCCGCCCCCGCACGGGCCAGTTCAAGGGCGGTCGCGGAGCCGATGCCCCCGCTTCCGCCGGTGATCACGGCGGTTTCTCCTTTCAACGGCTTCCATCCCATGTCAAAACCTCCCGAAAAAAACCGTCCCTGGTTTCAGGGACGGCTTGATCGTACAATGTCTTCAACCGTCAAGGCTCCCGGCCGAACCGCCGGGAAACCCCTTCAGCCACATGTTCTGTCCCCCGATTCCGTTCACCGCGTTACAGCGGCCTGACGAGGGAAACGGCGAAACGGTCCCAGCTGACATGCTCCCGCAACCGCTTGTTGATGTCGTCCACCCGAAGTTCCTCAAGAACGGGAATGATCCGGAACATGTCCGCCCCGTTGAAGCGATACCTGGTGAACTGGTTGGCGATCCATTCGGGAGAGTTGAGAGAGCGAAGCTGGGAGCCGATCGATTTCTTTCTCAATCGGTCAAACGTTTGCGCGTCAATCCCTTTTTCCGTGAGAACACGAAATTCCCGGCGAATTCTTTCCAGCAGCGCGTCCGGGTCCCGGGTGTCTCCGCCCATCATCGAAAATCCGTACCCGTCCTCCAGTGTGTAATCGAAACCGAACGTTTCGTCAATCAATCCGTCATCATACAACGCCTGATACAAATCGGAGGAGGGACCGATCAATGCCTCCAGCGCAATTTTTGTCGCCATCTCCTGTTTCAGCAGATCGTCCCCTTTCACCCCCGTCCGGCCGGAGGCCTCTTTGAATCCGAACAGGCACTTGGAAACTCCCACGGAAAGGCGCACTTCCCGCAAGGACTCGTTGACCTGATCCGGCTCCGACTCGAAGAAACGCCGGATCCGTGGCGGCGCTTCGAATGTCTTGGCCGCCTGGTTGTTCCTCACCAATTCCAGGATGTTCTCCGGATCCACCGGACCGACCACGAACAACAGCATGTTGGAGGGATGATAGAACGTTTCATAACAGGTGTACAGGAGTTCCTTGGTGATGTCCGCGATGGATTCCACCGTGCCGGCAATGTCGATGCGAACGGGGTGATTCTTGTACATGGCTTCGATCAAGCCGAAATAGGAACGCCAGTCGGGATTGTCATCATACATGCGGATCTCCTGACCGATGATCCCTTTTTCCTTTTCGACGTTCTGGTCGGTGAAGTGAGGGGTTTGCACGAAATCGATGAGCGTTTTCAGGTTGTCTTCCACCCGGGAAGTGGCGGAAAACAGGTATGCCGTCCGCGTGAATGACGTGAATGCGTTGGCGGAAGCCCCTTGACGGGCAAATTCCTGAAACACGTCCGTCCCGGTCGGTTGTTCAAACATCTTGTGCTCCAGAAAATGGGCGATTCCGTCGGGAACCGTGACTTTCTCCCCGTCTCCGACGGCAAACGTGTTGTCCACCGATCCAAAGCGGGTGGTGAACGTGGCATACGTCTTGTTGAAATCGGGTTTGGGCAGAATCACCACTTCCAGCCCGTTGGGCAACGTGTCCATGTAAAGCGTTTCCGCCACCTGACGGTGTTCAATTTTTTGCATCGCCATCCCCCCCGCGATCCCTCAGAAAATAGATCGTGTCCAGCTTCACTTTTTCGGCCACTCTTCGCACATCATCGATGCCGATCCGGTCGATGTCCGCAAGCAGCGCTTCCAGATCGCGCTCTTTCCCCGTCAGCACCGATTGATAGTGGAAATGCACGAGTTCATGGTTTCTGTCCTGTTGCTCGCGAAGCTGATTGGCCAGCGTGGCTTTGGTCTGTTCCATTTCCCGGTCGCTGATGTCACCGCGTCTCATGGCCTCGAGCTGCTCCCGGATGATCGAAACCGCCTTTTCGTAATTGCCGATCTCGATGCCGGAGTGAATCAGCACGAGACCTTTGTGACTCTCCACCCGCGACGAACAATAGTAGGCAAGGCTGGCTCTTTCACGCACGTTCATGAACAGCTTGGAGTGGGGGAATCCTCCCAGAATTCCGTTGTAGACCAAGAGCGCCGGGTAGTCCGGGTCGCCCGCCGTCACTCCGGATCTGAGTCCGAGGTTGAGTTTGCCCTGAGTCACGTCCATCCGCTCGATGACGACCTTTTCCCCGGTGACGTCCTTTTGCACCGCTCCCCCAACCGGCGTGCCGCGCGGAACGGAGAAACGCTCCTCGAAACGCTCCCGGAACCACTCTTCCGCTTCTTCCGCGGAGACATGACCGATGCAATAAAAGTCGACCGGACAGGAGTCGAGCATTTCCCGGTAATATGTAAACAGGTTTTTCGCGTCGATGGCATCAAGGTCTTCAATGCGACCGTACGGATGGAGAGCAAACGGTTCGTTCTCGCACATGGCTTCGATCATCCGCTGGGAGGAATAGCGGATCTTGTCATCTTTCAAGCTTTCAATCCGTTGCCGCAAGTTCTTTTTTTCCGATTCCACATATGAAGAGGGAAATGCATCTTGTTCCGTCGCCGGTGACAGAAGAATCTGGCTGAAAAAATCAAGCCCCTCTCTGAGCAGAGGCGTTTGTTCCCTGAGAAATCGGTCATTGGCGATTTCCATCGACAGTTGAAGCAGATGATTTTCTCCCCGTTTGAACACGTCTCCGTACAAAGCGGCTCCGTACAATTCATCCAACCGACGCTTGAGTTTGACGGTGGAAGGACAAGCCGATGTCCCCCGTTGCAAAACATTCGGCAAAAGAGCCGTTTTGGTCACGGTCTCCGGGGAAAGTTTCTGCCGAATCACCACGGAGATCAGCGTGGTTTTGAATTTGGGGCTGGAGCAAACATGCAGCCGGGCCTGTCCCACCGGCACCGTCCGGAATTGAGCGTATGCCACGTCGTCACCTCTCCTTCGGGTTTGAGCGATGTACTTCCATTATAGACCAATCCAAATTGGTTGGAAACGAACCGTTGATCCCCCGATCGGGTGGTTTTTCCAAGGATAGTATGCGCAAATCGCGTCGAAACAAAAAATCCCCGGCGTCCGAAGACTCCGGGGAAATTTCCTTATCTGCTTCCTTTTTCGTACGGTTTTCCGATTGCCGCGGGAGCTTCCGCTTTGCCCACGAATCCGGCCAAGGCAAGGATGGTGAGCACATACGGAAGCATGCTCAGCACCTCGCTCGGAACCACTTTGGTCAGACCGATCAGCTGTCCGATGAGCGCCAAGGCAACGGAAAATCCGAAGAAAGCCGCCGCACCGAGCACGCCGTACGGACGCCATTTGCCGAAGATGAGTGCCGCCAGGGCGATAAACCCCTGACCTGCCACCGTTCCCTGGTTGAATTCGCTGCCGATGGCGATGGACAGCCCGGCTCCTCCGATGGCCGCCAAGGCTCCGCTGATGATCACGGCAATATATCGCATGCCTGCCACACTGATTCCGGCGGTTTCGGCGGCATGGGGATGCTCACCGACCGCCCTGAGACGCATGCCGAACGGAGTCCGGTAAAGCAGGAAGGATCCGACGATCACCACCAAAATGGCGATGTAGGTGGTGGGAAGCGCGTTGAACAGCGACGGCCCGAGCACGGGAATGTCGCCGAGGAGCGGAATTTTCACCGCTTCCAACTTGTTTAACACGACCGGCGTCTGACCGGCCCCATCATACAAATGCTTCACCAGATAGACGGACAAGCCGAGAGCCAAAAAGTTGATGGCCACGCCGCTGACCACTTGGTCCGCCTTGAACGTGACGGAAGCGACGGCATGGGGAACGGCGAGAATCATTCCCGCAAGCATGGCGAAAAGCAATCCCAACCAAGGGTTCCCGGTACCGAGCGTGGCAACGGCCGCGGTGAACGCACCGATGGTCATCAATCCTTCCAATCCGATGTTGACCACACCCGAACGCTCGGAAAACAGCCCTCCCATCGCCGCCAGAATGAGCGGAGTGGAATACAGCACCGTGGTGGTAAGAATGTTGGTGATCATGTCCGTCATGCCTGGTCCCCCCCTTTCTTTCGGCGAAGAGCTTCAAGAATTTTTCCGGACACGTTGGCGGCCACGAACAGGATGATGGCGGCAAACACGATGCGGATCACTTCGAACGGAACCCCGGCCGCAAACTGCATGTTGCCGCCTCCGTACGTGAGCACGCCGAACAGGACGGCGGAAAGAATGACCCCCACCGGAGTGTTGGCTCCGAGCAGCGCCACGGCGATTCCGTCAAACCCGATCCCGTTGAAGGCATGTTGAATCGAAAGATAGCCGCTCGTTCCAAGTGCTTCCGTGCTGCCGGCAAGACCGGCGAACAAACCGGAAATCATCATGGACATCACGATGTTGCGTTTCACGTTCATACCGGCATACTCAGCCGCAAGGGGATTGTGTCCCACCGCGCGCAACTCGTATCCCAACCGTGTGCGCCAAAGCAGCCAATACATGAGCGCCGCGGCGATGAGAGCCACGAAAATGCCCAAATGAATTCGTGCCCTGTCAAACATTTCGGTCAGGAAGTCGGCGCGCAACATGGCGGCTTCGGGAATTTTCTCCGTGGAGTCCGCCCCTTCCGACAGGGAAGTCCGGATGAGCACATTGGACAGATAAAGGGCAATCCAGTTCATCATGATCGAGATGATGACTTCATGAACACCGCGGGTCGCTTTCAGGATTCCGGGAACGGCTCCCCAGAGGGCTCCGGCCACACCGCCGAGAATCATCGCCACAATCATGTTCAGTCCGGGAGGAAGCGGCAGATACAAGGCGATGATGACCGCGACCAATTGACCGACGATGAACTGCCCCTCCACCCCGATGTTGAACAGACCGGTCCTGAATGCGATGGCAACGGCCAAACCGGTCAAGATCAGCGGAGAGATCGTCCGGATCGTTTCTCCCATGTCAAAAGGCTCGACGAGCGCGCTGATGAACAAGGCATTGTAAGCGGCAACGGGATTGTATCCGGAAGCGAGCATGGCGACGGCTCCCACCAACATGCCCAGCAAAATGGAAATGAGGGAAGTAACGGCCGTGGATTGTCGGTTGATCCCCGAAAGAAGTTTCTGCATCCTCAGTTCACCTCCCGTTTCCGGAAGCTTCCCGCCATCAGAAGACCCAATTCCTCTTCGGTCGTCTCTTTGGGATCGACCCATCCGACGATTTTTCCTTCATAGATGACGGCAATCCGGTCCGACAATTTCATGATCTCATCCAGCTCGAAGGAGACGAGCAACACGGCCTTCCCTTTGTCCCGCTGCTCCACCAGACGGCGATGAATGAACTCGATCGCACCCACATCCAGGCCTCGCGTGGGTTGTGCGGCGATCAGAAAATCCGGATCCCGGTCCACTTCGCGGGCGATGATCGCTTTCTGCTGGTTTCCCCCGGACAATGCCCGGATCGGGACATGTTCGCTCGGAGTGCGAACATCATATTCCTCGATCAGTTTATTGGCGTATTTGTGCACTTCCTCGAAACGGATGGACCATCCCTTGGAAAACGGGGGTTTGTAATAGGATTGAAGCACCATGTTTTCGCTGACGGTGAAGTCGAGAACAAGCCCCCGCTTGTGGCGGTCTTCCGGAATGTGTCCCACTCCGGACTCCGTGACCTGCCGCGGCTTGAAACGGGTGATGTCATTTCCCCTGAGACGGATGGTTCCGGATTCCGGGGATCTCAACCCGGTGATCGCCTCGATGAGCTCGGACTGGCCGTTTCCGTCCACACCGGCAAGCCCCACGATCTCCCCGGATCGGACCTCGAGATCCAGCCCGCGAACCACATCCACCCCGCGCGCGTCCCGAACCACCAGGTTTTCCACTTGCAAAACGGGCTCACCCGGACGGGATTCCGTCTTGTTCACCTGGAAGGAAACTTCCCGTCCCACCATCAGGGCGGCAAGTTCATTTTCATCCGTATCGTTCACGTCGACGGTGGTGATCACCTTGCCGCGGCGAATCACGGTCACCCGGTCACACGTGCGCATGATCTCTTTCAGTTTGTGCGTGATGAAAATGATTGTCTTGCCTTCCCGGACAAGATTTTTCATAATTTCGATCAATTCGTCGATTTCCTGGGGCGTGAGCACGGCAGTCGGCTCGTCAAAAATGAGAATGTCTGCACCGCGGTACAACGTTTTCAGGATCTCCACCCGTTGTTGCATCCCGACGGAAATATCGGCAACCAGCGCCCTTGGATCCACCTTGAGACCATATTGATCCGACAAGCGGGAAATCTCCCGTTCCGCCCGCTTCAGGTCAAGAATCCCGTTTCTGGACCGTTCATCCCCGAGAATGATGTTTTCGGTCACCGTGAACGGCTGAACCAGCATGAAATGTTGGTGAACCATCCCGATTCCCAACCTGTTGGCATCGGTGGGTCCGTTGATGGTCACCGGTTTCCCTTTGATGCGAATCTCGCCTTCGTCCGGCTGATACAGACCGAACAAAATGTTCATCAGTGTGGATTTCCCGGCCCCGTTTTCCCCCAGGAGTGCGTGAATCTCCCCCTGGCGAACGGACAAATGAACATTGTCATTGGCCACGATGCCGGGAAACCGCTTGGTGATCCCGACCATTTCCACGACATTCACACGCGATCCCCCCTTCAGCGTTGGTTGAAAGGCGCATGCCGACCGGTCTTTTCAACATGAGGATGATTTCTCCGTCCGCAAAGTGAACGCTTTCAGGATGGAATCAAAAAGCCCGCGCGGCCGATGCCTTTCCAAACTCCTTATTCATTAACATGGTTTAAGACACGTGCAGACTATAAGTATACATGAGATGTTTGGAAAATCAAAGACTTTGCATCACAATCAAAAAGGTCGGCACATGGCCGACCCGTTGTTGTTCATTCTCGGGCGAACGGTTCATTGCAGCTTGAAGGAAGCCGCTTCTTCCATCGTCGCCGGAACCTTGATTTCGCCCTTCACGATCTTCTCTTTCAGTTCTTCCACTTTGTTCAGGACATCCTGAGAAATGTGGTTGCTCTTCACGAAATCCACGCCGCCTTCTTTGAGGCCCAATTCGATCTGGGTCCCCGGCTTCAGCGTGCCTTCCTTGAGTTGTTTGGTCACGTCAAACACGGCAACGTCCACTTTTTTCACCATGGAGGTCAGGGTGTGATCCGGAGCCAGTTTGGATTGGTCCATGTCCACCCCGATCGCCCAGAATTTTCCTTGCTCCCGGGTTTTCACTTCATCAAACAGGCCTTTGCCCACACCGCCGGAAGCATGGAAGATCACGTCAACACCGCTGTTGTACATGTTTTGCGCCAAGGAGCGTCCTTTGGTCGCATCGGTGAAGCTTTCCGCATAGGCGGCCGTCACGGTTGCATTCGGGTTGACCGCCTTCACGCCGGCGGTGAAACCGGCTTCAAATTTCTTGATCAGCGGAGAGGTGATTCCTCCGATGAAGCCCACTTTGTTCGATTTGGTGGTCAATCCGGCGATGACACCCACCAGGAAAGAGCCTTCCTCTTCCTTGAAGGTGACCGCGGTCACGTTGCCCGGGATGTTTCCACCCAGGTTGCTGTCCACGATGCCGAATTGAGCGTTCGGGAACTGGGCAGCCACTTCCGGAATGGCCTTTTCAAATTTGAATCCGACGGCCCAGGTGATGTCGGCCTTGTCGTTTTTGGCCATTTTCGTCAGGTTGGGAATGTAGTCTTCATCCCGTTTGGATTCCAGCGCCTTGATGGTGGCACCCAATTCACTTTCCGTCCGTTTGATCCCTTCCCAGGCGGTCTGGTTGAACGATTCGTCATTCAGCCCGCCGGTATCGGTGACCATACCGACTTTGAAGTCGCCTTCGCCGGTGCCGCCGGTGTTTTCATTTTGACCGGAGCAACCCACTGCCGCAATCAACACGGCGGAGAGAAGAAGCGCAACCCACGACTTCTTGCTCATTTGCTGATTTCCCCCTTGTGAGTGAGATCATTGCTGTTGACGGACCGACGGGAATCTTGCCGGAAGCGGATCCCGAGACCGGAGCCGGGTATGTATGGGATCAGGCTCGTCCAATGTCCCGAAGGATTCATGCAAATTTCAGCAAAAATTCGCGGTCCATACAAAGTTATACCATGGGCACCTCTATTTGGCCACTGTTTTGTTTCCTTCATACTGCTCCAACGTCATCAGCACTTCCCTCGGTTTGCTTCCTTCGGGCGGACCGACGATTCCGTTGGCCTCCATCATGTCGATCAGCCTGGCCGCCCGGGTGTATCCCACGCGGAGGCGACGCTGCAGGAGCGAGACGGAAGCCGTTTTGGCTTCCAAGACCAGCTTGACCGCTTGCGGATACAATTCATCGTCCATGACAACGCCCGAATCGGGATCGGTGCTGACCGGAATCATCTCCTCATGGTATTGCGGTTCGAGTTGCTTCTTCACAAAGTGTACCACCGCTTCCACTTCCTTATCCGACAAAAACGCACCTTGGACGCGAATCGGTTTGGCCGCGCCCACGGGCAAATACAGCATGTCTCCTCGTCCCAGGAGTTTTTCCGCACCGCCCATGTCCAGGATGGTTCGTGAATCGGCCTGGGAGGAAACGGCAAAGGCAATGCGTGTGGGGATGTTTGCTTTGATCACCCCGGTGATCACGTCCACGGACGGGCGCTGCGTGGCGATGATGAGATGGATGCCCGCCGCGCGCGCCATTTGCGCCAACCGGCAAATCGCGTCCTCCACGTCGGATGGCGCCACCATCATGAGGTCGGCGAGCTCGTCAATGATCACGACGATGTACGGCAAAGGTTTTTTCTCCGGTTGATCCTGTTCCGCCAGCCACTGGTTGTACCGCTCGATGTCACGAACTCCGCTTTTGGCGAACAGTTCATACCGTTTCTCCATTTCCGCGACCACTTTTTTCAGTGCCACGGAGGCTTTTCGGGGATTGGTCACCACCGGCACCAGCAAATGGGGAATGCCGTTGTACACGTTCAATTCGACCATCTTCGGATCAATCATCATCAGTTTCACTTCATCCGGACGCGATTTGTACAGCAAACTGGTGATGATGGCGTTGATGCAGACGCTTTTTCCGGAGCCGGTCGACCCCGCCACCAAGAGATGCGGCATCTTGGCCAGATCCGCAATGACCGGTGTACCGTAGATGTCGCGTCCCAGACCGATGCAAAGCCTGGAGGGGTGAGAGAGGAATTCGGCGCTTTCCAGCACTTCCCGAAGCCCCACCATGGCCGTTTCGCTGTTCGGAACTTCGATCCCCACCGCCGGTTTGCCGGGAATCGGTGCTTCGATGCGAATCGCTTTCGCAGCCAGTGCCAGTGCGATGTCATCGGTCAAACTGACGATCCGGCTCACTTTCACTCCTTCTTCCGGCTCGATTTCATATCGCGTCACCGCCGGACCGCGATGAATGCCGGTCACCGTGGCCTTCACTCCGAAGCTGGCCAACTTTTTCACCAAGGTATCGGCGCTTTTTTGCATCTCCGACTGATCGGCAAGAGGCCGGTTTTTCGACCGGGAAAGAAGCGCCAGAGGAGGCATGAGGTAGTGATCCAGGTTGTCATCCGTCCGAAACTTGACGTCCATCGCATCTTCGCGTCCCGTTGCCTCCGGGGGATTCCCTCCCTGGCCACGCTCCGTCCGTTCCGTGGACTCCCGTTCGTCGGGAACGGGCTGTTCCAGAGGAAGCTTCATCTGAAGAACGCGCGGAATCTCTGCATCATCCGGAGGACCCGATTGAGCGGCGAAATCGTAGATGACGGGTTCCGGCACCGTTTCCCGGCTGACCGATTCCGCCGGGGATTTGCGCCTGGTGCGTTTCCGGGATCCGGAAGCTCCTTTTTCGGCCCGTTTCAACAGTTGTCCCGTCAGCCATGCTTTCACTTCCCGCTTCCGGGATTTGAAAAATTGTTTCCCCTTGTCCGCGGCGGACACAAACGAAACATCGGCGATGAGCAAAATCCCGCTGATAAGCACCGCTCCAAGCATGATCAGCGTGCCGGTGTCATCGAAGAGGAAATGGAGAATCGCATACATGAAAGCACCGAGCATTCCGCTTCCGACATCCATGGGGTAGGCGGACGTGCGCTGCACCCAGAGATCGGACCAGGTTGTGTCAACGATTCCCGCCCCTTGCGGCAATCCGCCGTAGGACAGGTGATGGTTGAACGTGAGCACCGCCATCAGGCACATGATCACCCCGACTCCCCGGGGCGTCCATTTCCCCGGCCATTTCCGGTGAATCATGACATGAACGGCCAACCAGATTCCGATCAGCGGAATCACAAAATCGAAAGTCCCCACCAGAAACCGGGACACAAACGCAAGATTCCGTCCGATGGCGCCGTAACTGGCGAGGGTGATGAGCGACAGGGCCAGCAAGCTGATTCCGTAAATCTCGAACAGGATCTCGTTTTTCAACTGTTCCGTACGGGCAGAATGTTTCTTCTTTTGTTTGCTCATCGGATTCATCACCTTTTCACCCGTCAATCAACCTCATTATAGCATGGAAATGATCGCCAGAAAAAAAACGCCCTCAAATTTCGGGCGCAAACGTGACTTTCCGTCCGGGTTGAAAACGGGGATTCAGATAATCCGCCGGATTCGCCGAAAGCAGCCGTTCAATGACGGCTTCCCCCCGGTCGGTTCTTCGAATTTGCAATTTCACCCCGTCGATGACGCATTCCTCCACCGTCGATTTTGCCGAAGGACCGCTCAGCCACGTCCATTCGGCAGGCATGACGGAGTAGTGAATCATTGGATCATCTCTCCTTTTCTGGAGGCGATCAACCGGTTCAGTTCCATCATGGCATCGGCGATCCCGCCGACCCTGTCGATCAATCCCATTTTCACCGCGTCTCTTCCGATCACGTTGGTTCCGATGTCCCTGGCCAGTTCACCCGTCCGAAACATCAGCTCACGGAAATACTCCTCGGAGATGTTGGAATGTTGCGCGACAAAGCGGATGACCCGATCCTGCATTTTCTCCAGATATTCGAACGTTTGCGGCACCCCGATCACCATTCCCGTGAGGCGTACGGGATGAATGGTCATGGTGGCCGTCTCCGTGATGAAACTGGTGTCGGCGGCCACGGCAATCGGCACGCCGATGCTGTGACCTCCTCCCAACACGATCGACACCGTCGGTTTGGACATTGTGGCAATCATTTCGGCGATGGCCAGACCGGCTTCCACATCCCCGCCGACCGTGTTGAGCACGATCACCATTCCCTCAATCCGGGGATTTTGCTCGACGGCGATAATCTGGGGGATGACGTGTTCATACTTCGTCGTTTTGTTGTGCGGCGGCATCACGAGGTGACCTTCCACCTGCCCGATGATGGACAGGCAAAACACGTTGCTTTCCATCTGTGGGACCGTTGTCTGTCCCAATTGTTGAATGGCTTGGAGCGTCGCATTTTTTTCGGCGTTTTCCTCTTTGGTAACCGGATTCTCATTCGGTTGTTGATCCATTCCCTCATGGAACACACACATCATCCTCTCTGCGGACTCTTCCGTAGTATGTGCAAGGCTTCCCCGTCTCAGCCAAAATCCCGTGCAAAAGAAAAATCGCCGCCATTTCCGAAGGAAATGACGGCGATGCATGTCGAATGGATCAGCTACACTTCCATGATGATCGGCAGGATCATCGGACGGCGGCGGGTCCGTTCGAACAGAAATTTGCTGAGCGAATCACGGATGCTCGTCTTCAGGGATGCCCATTCGCTCACCTGGTCTTTCATGCATTTTTCCATGGTTTGACTGACGATCCGATTCGCTTCTTCCATCAGTTGTTCAGATTCGCGAACGTAGACGAACCCGCGCGAGATGATATCCGGACCGGACAAAATGCTTCCGTTGGCTTTGCTCAGGGTGACGACAACGACCAAAATCCCATCTTGAGAAAGAAGTTTGCGGTCTCTCAGCACGATGTTTCCAACGTCTCCGACGCCCAAACCGTCAATCAGCACTTTGCCAGTCGGGATTTTCGGACCGAATCTGGCTCGACCGCCGGAAATCTCGACGGTGTCTCCATTGTCGCAAATAAAAATGTTTTCGGGGCGAACGCCCACGGATTCGGCAAGTTGGGCGTGAGCCCGCAACATGCGGTACTCACCGTGAATCGGAATGAAGTATTTGGGCTTCATCAGACTGAGCATCAGTTTCAAATCATCCTGGGAACCATGCCCGGAAACATGTACGTGGGAAGTGGCGCTGTACACCACATCAGCGCCGATCCGGAACAGCTGGTCCACCGTCCGGCCAATCAGTTTCTCGTTCCCCGGAATGGGAGTGGCAGCGATGATCACCGTGTCCCCCGGAAGGATTTCCACTTTCCGGTGAGAGGCGTTGGCCATGCGGGTGAGTGCCGACATCGACTCTCCCTGGCTGCCGGTGGAGATCACGGCCACTTTGTTCGCGGGGAGTCTGTTGATTTCATCAGGTTCAATCAGGAGATCCGGAGGAATGTGCAGGTAACCGAGTTCCGAAGCAATGTTAACCACATTGACCATGCTTCGGCCGACGACCGCCAATTTGCGGCCGTACATCACGCACGCGTCGACCACCTGTTGAATCCGGTGAATGTTCGATGCGAACGTGGCCACGATCACCCGTTGTTTCGCTTTCCGAAACACTTCCTTGATTCCTTCACCCACCGTTCGTTCCGAACCGGTGAATCCGGGGCGCTCCGCATTGGTGCTGTCGGAAAGAAGGCACAAAACCCCCCGGTTACCGATCTCCGCCATCTTGTGGAGGTCGGCATGTTTGTCATTGACGGGAGTCAGGTCAAACTTGAAATCCCCGGTGTGAACCACCAGTCCTTCCGGGGTCTCCACGCAGACTCCCACCGAGTCCGGAATGCTGTGATTGGTGTTGAAAAACGTCGCCTTCAGGTGGGTGCCCAGGCGAATCTCCGATTGGTTGTTGATGACGACCCGCTTCGTATCATGAAGCAAATGGGCTTCCCGCAATTTGTGTTCGACCAGTCCCATCGTGAGTCGTGTGGCGTAGATGGGAACGTTCAGCTGACGCAGAATGTACGGAAGCCCGCCGATATGGTCTTCATGTCCGTGCGTCAGGATGATTCCACGTACTTTTTCCCGATTTTCCAAAAGGTATGTGATGTCCGGAATGACAATGTCGATGCCCAGCATGTCCTCTTCCGGGAACATGAGCCCTGCGTCAATGACCACAATGTCATTCTCGTATTGCACCACATACATGTTTTTTCCGATTTCATCCAACCCACCGAGAGCAAAGATGTAAAGTTTGCCTCGTTGGTTTTTGTGCAACAAAGTACCCTCCTACAGTGAAGTTGCCGTCACCCGAACCGCACAATCTCACTTGAACTCATTATATACGATTGAAAAATCACGATGCAAGAGAATTGACGAACCCGTGACCAAAACGGCTCGCCGTCGTCCTCCGGGGCGGAAAGGGATTTTACGGCGACGAAAAAAGGGGGTTCCGCCCGCCCGTTTTCGGGCGAAAGCGAAAACCCCCGTGCTTTTCCGGATCATCGACCGCGATGGAAGATCACCGTGCCAACGCATCCACCCATGCGTCCGTTTGCGGTCTCAGCCCTTCGTCCATGGGCGCCAGCGGCAGGCGAACATGAGGCTCGCACCAACCGAGACGCGCCATGGCGTATTTGAGCGGAACCGGGCTGGTGGTCACGAACAATCCGTTGAACACCGGAAGCAGCTTTTGGTGAATGGCCAGGGCTTTTTGATGATCGCCGGCGAAGAAGGACTCCATCATTTCTTTCATTTCCCGGCCGACCAGATGGCTGGCCACGCTGACCACTCCGACGCCTCCCACGGCGAGAATCGGCAAAGTCAGATTGTCATCCCCGCTGTAGACGGCGACGCCTTCCGGGAGGGAAGCGACCAGCCGCGAAATCTGATTCAGATCCCCGCTTGCTTCCTTGACGGCCACCACGTTGTCCAGACGGGCAAGCCGGACCGTCGTTTCCACGCTCATGTTGACGCTCGTTCGACCGGGCACGTTGTACAGCATGACCGGCAGACGCGTGGATTCGGCCACCGCCTTGAAATGGAGGTACAGCCCCTCCTGGGACGGTTTGTTGTAATACGGAGACACCAGCATGACTCCGTCCACCCCGATTTCTTCCGCCTCTTTGGTCAGGCGGATGCTGTCGGCGGTGTTGTTGCTGCCCGTTCCGGCAATCACCTTCACCCGTCCGGCCACTTTTTCCTTCGTGAAACGGAACAGCTCCAGTTTCTCGTCATGACTGAGCGCGGGAGATTCAGCCGTGGTTCCGGAGACGACGATGGCGTCGTTTCCGCTTTCAATCAATCGCTCAATCAGCTCACCGAGACGCGGCCAGTCAATGGACAGATCCCGGGTGAACGGCGTGGCCATGGCCGTGATCAATCTTCCGAATTGCATGATGTGCTTCCTCCTTCCAATTCCTCACGATTCGTGCAACCGGTGAAGTCCGAACTTCCTGTGCAGAGCCCGAACGGCTTTCACCATGTCGCCGCCCCGGACCAACACCCAAATCGTTGTGTGGGAATCGGCCGATTGCAAAATTTGAATATCCTCTTCCGTGAGCGCCTCGGAAATTTTCGCCATCACTCCCGGAACACCCGCAATGCCTGCTCCGACCACGGACACTTTGGCGCATTGGGGAAGCAGCTCGGGCTGAAGGCCCAGGTCGCGCAAAATCGCTTCCGCCTGATCCGCCAGCTCATCATAGACCGTATAGGCGATCTCGCTGGGATTGACACTGATGAAATCGACGCTGATCCCCGCATCCGCCATCGCTTTGAACACTTTCAGCTGCGAATCGTACTCTCCCTGCTTCAGGCGAATTTTCACCTGCGTGACCCCGGGCATTTGGGTGATCCCGATGATGGTCAGATCACGAACCTCTCCCGCCAGCCTGCCGATTTCGGACAGATTGGTGACCAGCGTTCCGGGATGGTCGGACATCGTGGAGCGCACCCGGATGGGGATGTTGGCCTGTGCGGCGATTTCCACCGCGCGGGGATGAATCACCTTGGCTCCTTGAAACGCCAGGTTGCAAATCTCGGTATACGTCACTTTTTCCAGCTGGGCCGCATCCTCCACGATCCTCGGATCGGCGGTCATGATGCCTTCCACATCGGTGAAAATGTCCACATATTCGGCGCGGAGAGCCGCTCCCAGCGCGGTGGCCGTGGTGTCGCTTCCGCCGCGTCCGAGCGTGGTGATTTCGCCGTCCGTGGTCTGCCCTTGAAATCCGGTCACGATCACTACTTTTCCCTCGTCCAGTTCCCGGAGAATGCGTTTGGGATTGACCGTGATGATCTGGGCGTTGTTGTGATGTCCCGTGGTGATGATGCCCGCTTGTCCACCGGTGAGGACGCAGTTGGGGATTTCCCTTTCGGACAACATGGAAGACAGGACGGCCGCGGAGATCAGTTCCCCGCAGCTCATCAGCAAATCCTTCTCCCGCGGAGCCAATTGATTTCCGTATTGACGGGCCAGTTCCAAAAGCGTGTCGGTGGCGTACGGATCTCCTTTTCTCCCCATGGCCGAGACGACAACCACCAACCGGTACTCCCGGGCCAACGCGGTCCGGATATGATGAAGCACACGTTCCCGCTGCTCGGCGGTGGCCACGGAAGTACCGCCGAATTTCTGTACGAGGATTCCCATACCGTATCCCTTCTTGTCTGTTCTATTTCATGGAGATGAGGGTTTCGGCGATTTGGATGGCATTGACGGCGGCGCCTTTCAGCAGGTTGTCGGATACCACCCACATGTTGAGGCCTCTCGGGTGCGTCAGATCCCGGCGGATCCGTCCGACGAACACTTCGCTTTTGCCTTCGGATTCGAGCGGAGTCGGATAGACTTGTTGAAGGATGTCATCCTGCACGACCACCCCCGGCGCCTCCGCCAGCAGGGCGCGAACCTCTTCCAGATCATATTCCTGCTTCAGTTCCACGTACACCGATTCACTGTGTCCCGTCATGACCGGCACACGGACGCACGTGGCCGTCACTCCGATGGATTCGTCTCCGAAGATTTTCTTGGTTTCGTTCACCATTTTCATTTCTTCGAAGGTGAATCCGTTCTCTTCGCCCACATCCACTTGCGGAATGACGTTGAACGCCATCTGCACATGTTTGTTCAACCGACCGACCGGCAGGATCCGGGGGTTTACCTCTTCTCCCGCCAACACGGCCCGTGTCTGCCGCTCCAGCTCCGCCGCGGCGCTTGCCCCCGCTCCGGACACGGCCTGGTACGTGGAAACAATGATGCGGTCAATCCCGTACCGGTCAAGGAGCGGTTTGAGCGCCACCACCATCTGAATGGTCGAACAGTTCGGGTTGGCAATGATTCCCTTGTGACGGCGAACGGCTTCCGCGTTGACTTCGGGAACCACAAGCGGCACCTCCGGATCCATCCGGAATGCGCTGCTGTTGTCGATCACCACGGTTCCCCGTTTCACGGCTTCGGGAGCCAGCTGTTTGCTGACACTTCCCCCGGCGGAAAACAGGGCGATGTCCACTCCCTCGAACGCGTCGGCAGCGGCTTCGATCACCGTGACGTCTTCCCCGCGGAACCGGATCTTCGTGCCTGCCGAACGACCGGAGGCCATCGGTACGAGCCGCCGGACGGGAAAATTGCGTTCCTCCAGATATTTGACCATTTGGCGGCCGACCGCGCCCGTCGAGCCGACGACCGCCACCGTGTATCCCTGTTCAGACATTGGTTTGTTTCCCCTCCCGGATCCCCTTTTGCCTCAGAAGAAAGGAACCCCCGGCAACATGCCGCAGGGGGACCCGTCATTTTTCCTGGGAAAAGGGATTGGAAAATCCTTTTCTTCACGAAAATCTCTTTTCTATTATGAATTCAAATCCCGCCATTTTTCAACCAGCATTGGCTGAAGTTGTTTTCCTTCGATTGCGGCCAAACACGTTTCCGGGATCAGTTCCATGCGGGCCACCATGGATTTCGGTTTCTTTTGCGGGTTGTCTTGTCCGAACGGGACAAAATAAATATCTTTGGCGGCAAGAAGCTTGGCAAGATTGAAACTGTTGAGACCGAGAGCGTCGTTGGTGGAAACGGCCAGCACGACCGGCCGGTGATTGCGCATCTGAGCCTTGGCCGCCATCAAAATCGGGCCGTCCGTCAGAGCGTTTGCCAATCTGGCCATCGTATTTCCCGTACACGGCGCGATCACCAGACAATCCAGCGTTCCGTTCGGTCCGAAAGGTTCCACTTCCTGGATGGTGGTCAGGGGATCTTTGCCGGTGAGATCACGAATCATTCGCTTCCAATGCTCCGCCGTTCCGAACCGGCTGTCCACGGTGGCCACCGTGTGGGAAATGATCGGGATCACGTCGGCTCCCAATTCCACCAAACGTTTCATCTGAGGGAGCACTTCATCATGGGTGCAGTGAGAACCCGTCATGCCGAATCCGATGGTCAGTCCGTCAAATTTCATGGGGTCAGACCCTCCTCACGGCTGTTCTCTTCCATCAGTTCCATGATGGTTCGGGCCAGAATTCTTCCCGCCGTCTTGGGAGCGACGATTCCCGGCAAACTCGGTGCAAGAATCGCCTTGATGCCGCGTTTTTCCGCAAACGCGTAGTCAACGCCCCCCGGCTTGGAAGCCAAATCGATGATCACCACGTCATGCCGGGCACGGGAAAGAACTTGAGCGGTGAGCACCAAGGCCGGAACGGTGTTGAAGACGATGTCCGCTTCCCGCATGTGTTCGCCCAATTCCGCCAGATCAAACGCCTCCATCCCCATTTCCGTCGCCCGTGCCTTGTGGGCGGATTGCCGAACGCCCACGCGCACCTTGGCGCCGATGGCGTGAAGGGTTCTCGCGAGGGACATGCCGCATCTTCCCAATCCCAGAACAAGGCAAACCGAACCGTGGATGGTGAAGTCGGTATGCTGAATGGCCATCATCAGAGCGCCTTCCGTCGTCGGAATCGAATTGTAGATGGCCACGTCATCCCGTTCCAGAAGTTCAAACAGCCGGACCTGATGACGACCGCACAGATCCCGGAGATACGGCCGGGCCATCCCGGCAAACACCACGGCTTTCTCCGGCAATGCGGCAATGTGTTCCTCCGTGATCGTCAATTGCTTGGAGGTAAACACGCTTTGCACGTTTCCCTCGTCATCCGTCCCCACGATGGGCAACACCAGAATGTCGGCGCTTTCCAGCACTTTGGGCGACAAGTCGCGTTGGGACGCCCCGCTGAACGGACTTTGCAGATTGTCATAGCCGATCAGGCTCACTTTGGCACCCGCTTCAATGAAACTCTTGATCACTTCCAGTTGACGTGCGTCTCCTCCCAGAAATACCGCATGCTTTCCTGCCAGCATTCCCTTAGCCCCTTTCCCCCCGCTTCTGCAGCTGAGAGTCTGTTCAGTCCCATCATATGAGACCGCTGGGCTGAGGGTTACTTTCCGTAAGCACGTTCCGCGGTGTCGACAATGATCATTTCGGCCCCCACTTTTTTCACTTTTTGCCACGGAAGTTCCAGTTGACGGGACTGTTTGCGAAACCAGGAGACGTGAAGGGGAATGAGAAGGGCTTCGATTCTTCCGGTTTCCGGATCGATTCTGAGATCGGCGTGGGAAAAATGGCCCAGCTTCTCTCCTCCCTTCACGTCGACGCATTCTTTCTCCACCAGTTCACTCCAGCGCATCCCGATCCCCCCGTCATCTTGTGCTGTTATGAATGTTATCGGGCCTTGCCCGAAAACATGACTTCCGCCAAAACAAAAAAGCCGGCGAATCAATCGCCGACGGATCGGGGTCCCGACATGGTGCTTGACGTTCGCATTTTCCGCTTTTGCACTTCCAAAATCAACGCATCGAGCCGCCTCGACAGCGGAAGCACGCTGTCATCGGACAAGCGGGCCGGGTCATGGCCGACTGCTTCATGAAGCTGCCTTCTGAGCATTTCCAGCTCGACTTCCGACCGGTCTTCCGGCCAATAAGGTTCCGCCATGAGGCATGCACCTCTTCTTATGTTCCCGTGTGTCCGAAACCTCCCGCGCCACGGGCGGTATCATCCAGTTTGTCCACCCGGACCAGTCGAATTTCGGGCACGAGGGAAAACACGAGTTGGGCGATGCGGTCTCCCCGCTTCACTTCAAACGGTTGTTCCCCGAGATTCAGCAAAATCACGCCGATTTCACCCCGATAATCGGCATCCACCGTCCCGGGGGTATTGAGAACCGTCACCCCCTGCTTCAGTGCCAGCCCGCTTCTCGGCCGGACCTGAGCTTCCAGCGAAGAGGGCATGGAAACGGCAATCCCGGTCGGGATCAGTTTCCACTTTCCGGGCCCGATCACGACAGGTTCGGTCACTGCCGCATGCAGATCGAAGCCGCTGGCACCCTCGGACATTTTGACCGGAAGAGGCAAATCTTCATTTCCCGGCAATTGAATGACTTTGACATCCATGGTTTCAGTTCCTCCCGAATCCGCCCGGAACTTTGCCATCCGGCGAAATCAGCGCGAGCGACATGGATGAGGAGAAGATCTCTTTTGCCAATTCGTTCACTTCATCCAACGTGATCCGATCCACGCTCTCCACGATTTCGTCCAATGTGAGATGGCGACCCAGCAACAGTTCATTCCGACCCAACCGGCTCATCCGGTTGTTGCTGCTTTCGAGCCCGAGCATCAGACTGCTCTTCAGTTGTTCCTTTGCTTTGGAAAGCTCCCGCGGCGTCAACCCCTTCACGCAGATGTCCGCGAGGATCTCCCGCACGCATTCCACCACTTCGTCTTCCTGACCGTGTTTCGTTCCGGCATAAACGGCGAACAAGCCCGCATCCTTGTGTGCCGAATGATAAGAATAGACGGAATAGGCCAATCCGCGTTCTTCACGCACTTCCTGGAAAAGACGGGAACTCATGTTGCCACCGAGCACGTTGTTCAGGAGCACCAGCGTGTAAATCCGCGAATCTCCCACCGGAAGTCCCGGCATCCCCAGGCAAATGTGGGATTGCTCCGTCGGTTTCCGGCGGATTTTGATCCCCGGGTGAAACCGCGGCGGGGCTCCCCGCTCCGGCTTGGGTCCTCCCTGATGCCGGGAGAAGATCCGTTCGATCTCCTCCAGAAAATCGTCCGGCAAGTTTCCGGCAACCGCGATGACCACGTTTTCCGGAACATAATGTTGTTCAAGATAGCGGAGGATGTCCTCACGCGTGAAGCTCTCCACGGTTTCCACGCTCCCGAGAACGGGTCGTCCCAGTGCATGGTCTCCGGCGGAAGCTTCGGCCAAAAGATCGTGAACCAGATCGTCGGGAGTATCTTCCACCATCCGGATCTCTTCGATGATCACTTTTTTCTCTTTCCGAATCTCTTCTTCGGCGAAAACGGAATCGAAAAACATGTCCGCCAAAATGGACAGGGATGTGGAAAAATGCTGGTCCAGCACTTTCGCGTAATAACAGGTGATCTCCTTGGATGTGAAAGCATTGACATGGCCGCCGATCTCATCGAACGCTTCGGCCAACTGCCGGGCGGTCCGCGTTTTGGTACCCTTGAACATCATGTGTTCAATGAAGTGCGAAATCCCGTTCAATTCCGGGGTTTCATTTTCCGATCCGGTCCCGACCCAAATCCCCATGGAGACGGACCGCACATGGGGAATTTTTTCCGCAACAATTCGAAGACCGCTTTCCAGTGTATGTCTGATGATCAAAAGGGAACCTCCTTGTCTTTGGAAGAAAAAAATGAGCGGCTTCCGCGCCACAGTATTCCTACTATATCAAAACCGTCCCGGTCACTCAATCGCCTCCGGCCGCTTCGGAGAAAGGACCTCTGACACCGTCCCCCACCGCAAACCTTTGCGCCTGCCCTCCTCCAGAATGCCCGGAAGCGCCAACACCGTCCGGTCCGTCGGATGAGTCAGAACCAGACTGCCGGGCTCCAGTTTTTCCCTCATCGTCCGGATCATCCTGTCGGGCGTCACCGATTTGCGCCAATCGACGGTATCCACGGTCCAAAGCACCATTCCCATCCCGTGGGCGCGGCTCACCTCCGCCACCTGGCGGTTGAAATCACCGGCCGGCGGAGCAAACCAACGGCTCTTCACTTTCAACGTTTCGGCGATGAGCTCGTTGGTCCTGCCGATTTCCCGTTCGATTTGTCCGCGGGAAATGCGGCTCATCAACGGATGAGACCATGCATGATTGCCAATCTCATGGCCTTCGGCGTGAATGCGCCGCGCCATGTCCGGATTCTTTTGGAGCCAGGATCCGTCCAGGAAAAACGTGGCTTTCACATTCTCCCGGCGAAGAATCGCCAACATGTCGGGAATGTGTTCTGTGCCCCACGCAACATTGACCATGAGCGCAGTCATCCGCTTCTCCGGATTTCCGCGATAGATCGGCTCGGCTCCCAAGTCTTCCAGGGAAACCTTGGGCGGAACCTGGCGATAGACCCACGCGATCTTGCGATGATCTTTTTGCTTCAGCGTTTTTTCCAGTGTGGCACGCACGTCGACTTCAAGCCCGTTCAGTCCGGGAATGGCCTTCCAGATCGGATCCACCCTGGCATCCACGGGAGGTTTGTACCTTTTGGGCGCTTCCTTCTCAATCCGCCGGCCCAATTCTTCCTCCGCGTCCGAGGCAAAAAAAGCCGGTACCCATTCCCCTTTGCGAACCGTATTCACATATGACGTAACCGCCACGGATTCGGCGACCATCCATGTGCACACCAACAAAGCGATCAGAGCCGTCAACCGGCGTAGGTGCATGGCTCGTACCTCCTTTGGCATTACCCTATGCCGGTCGCGAATCCCCTATGCCACACGGAAAACGACGTAAAAAAAGAGGCAGATTGCTCTGTCTCTTTTTTAACGAACCACTTTTTTGTCCTGAGCCGCTTCCTTGAGCACCGCTTTGCGGGAGAGATTGATGCGCCCCTGGTCGTCGATTTCGGTCACTTTCACGGTGATGGAGTCGCCGACACTGCAAACGTCGCTCACTTTGGCCACCCGGTTCAGATCAAGCTGCGAGATGTGCACCAGCCCTTCTTTGCCCGGGAAGATTTCGACGAATGCGCCGTATTTCTCCACACGTTTGACAATGCCCACGTACGTTTCGCCGACCACCACTTCGCGGACGAGATCTTCGATGATTTGTTTGGCCCGTTCGTTTTGCTTCACGTCGGGAGATGCGATATAAATGCGTCCGTCCTGTTCGATGTCGATCTTGACACCCGTTTCGTCGATGATCTTGTTGATCACGCGGCCGCTGGGCCCGATGACGTCACGGATTTTGTCGGGATGAATGCGCATGGTGAGGATTTTCGGCGCATAGGGCGAAAGTTCCTTGCGCGGCTCACGGATCACCTGCGTCATGTTGTCCAGGAGTTTCATCCGGGCAACTTTTGCCTGTTCCAGTGCTTTTTCGAGAATCTGGCGGTTGATGTTGGAAATCTTGATGTCCATCTGCAGGGCCGTGACTCCTTTGGCGGTTCCCGCCACCTTGAAGTCCATGTCCCCCAAATGGTCCTCCAACCCCTGGATGTCGGTGAGGACCACCACTCGGTCTGCTTCCTTGACAAGCCCCATCGCAATGCCGGCAACCGGTGCCTTGATGGGAACGCCGGCGCTCATCAATGCGAGGGTGGAGGCACAAATGCTCGCTTGGCTGGTGGAGCCGTTGGATTCCAGTACTTCCGACACAAGGCGAATGGTGTAGGGGAATTCATCCTCGGACGGAATGACCGGTTCCAGCGCGCGTTCACCAAGTGCCCCGTGACCGATTTCCCGGCGCCCCGGAGCCCTGAGGGGTCTCGCCTCCCCGACGGAATAGGGGGGGAAATTGTAATGATGCATGAACCGCTTGGATTCTTCAAGGTCCAACCCATCGAGAATCTGCACGTCTCCGAGCGCGCCGAGCGTACACACCGACAAAACCTGGGTCTGTCCGCGACGGAACAGTCCGGAACCGTGCGCGCGGGGCAGGATGTCGATTTCACTGCTCAGGGGACGAATCTCGTCGTGCTTTCGACCGTCCGGACGCTTTCCTTCCTCCACGATCAAACGGCGCACTTCTTCTTTCAGCACCTTGTCAAACACGTGGAGAACGTCCTTTTCCCGTTCGGCGTACGCCTCTTCGCCCCATTCGGTCAAAAACGCTTCCAGCATGGTGTTTTTGACCGCATCGATCGCTTCCTGGCGGGCCTGTTTTTCCACCACCTGAATCGCGTCGATGAGCGGTTCCGTCACCCGGTTTCTCACCTCGGACTCGATTTCGGCATCCACTTGGTACAAAACGGGTTCCATCTTGGGCTTTCCGACCTGTGCGGCGATTTCTTCCTGGAAAGCGACCAGCTTTTTCACTTCATCATGTCCGAACAAAATCGCCTCGAGAATGACGTCCTCGGGAATCTCCTCGGAACCTGCTTCAACCATGTTGACGCCGTCTTTCGTTCCGGCCACCACCAGATGCAAATCGGAGCGTTCCATCTGTTCGACGGTGGGATTCAACACGAATTTGCCGTCGACACGACCCACGATCACACCGGCAATGGGACCGCCGAACGGAATGTCCGAGATGGTGAGTGCCACCGAGGCTCCGATCATGGCGGCGATTTCCGAGGAACAATCCTGGTCCACCGACATGACCGTCGTCACCACTTGCACTTCGTTGCGAAATCCCTCTTCAAACAGGGGGCGAATCGGACGGTCGATCAATCGGCTGGCCAGCACCGCTTTTTCACTGGGCCGCCCTTCCCTCTTGATGAATCCGCCGGGAATTTTTCCGACGGCATAAAGACGTTCTTCATAGTTGACCGTCAGCGGAAAAAAATCCGTCTCTTTCGGTTCCTTCGAAGCAGTGGCCGTCGCCAGCACCGCCGTGTCCCCGTATCGCACCATCACGGCTCCGTTGGCAAGCCCCGCGTATTTCCCGATTTCAAGAACCAGCTTCCGTCCGGCCAAATCCCGTTCAAATATTACCGGTTCCATGGTACAAGCCTTTCCCCCTCTCAGAAAAACAGGACAAACATTCCGTAATTCTTCATATGTACATTATGTTCCTTCCCATAGTCGTTTAAAAGACGCATATGACAAAAAGCGGGGCAACACGCCCCGCTTCCGCCTTATCGACGCAGTCCGAGTTTTTCAATCAGAGCACGATAACGGGTGATGTCCTTCTCTTTCAGGTAGTTCAGCAGGTTACGGCGTTGTCCGACCATTTTCAGGAGTCCGCGGCGGGAGTGATGGTCTTTCTTGTGCTCCTTCAGGTGCGTGTTCAACTCGTTGATCCGGTAGGTCAGGATGGCAATTTGCACTTCCGGAGAACCGGTATCGCTCTCGCTGAGTCTGAATTGCTCGATGATTTCACGTTTCCGTTCGTTGGTCAATGCCATGAATGTATACCTCCTTGTTCATGAGCCCCCTTGCCCCAGACCACCGCCGAGGCCATCGGTCATCCGAGACAGGGTTTTCCGCCGGCGAACCTCGCCGACACCGGTTAAGTATAACATACCGCTTGAAAGAGTACAATCAGGAAAACTCATTCCACGCGCGCCAACCAGGATTCCGCCTGATCCCGGTCACGACGGATCTGTTCCGCCAATTCCTCCAGAGAAGAAAACTTTCTTTCTTCACGGAGAAAATGCAGAAATTCCACGCGCAGAACCCGCCCGTACAGATCTCCGCTGAAGCCGAGCACATGCACTTCGAGACGTTCTTTCGGCTCGGGATCATGGATGGTGGGTCTGATGCCGATGTTCATCACCCCGTGTTCCGCGAGTCCGTCCGCATCGGTCACCCGGACCACGTACACGCCTCTTTTCGGGAGCAGATAAGGCTCATCCGGTTCCAGATTGGCCGTGGGAAAGCCCAGCTGTCTCCCTCTTCGGTCCCCAGGAACGACCGTTCCCTCCAAGGAGTAAAATCTGCCGAGAATGTCACGGGCGATCTCCATGTCCCCTTCGGACAGAGCTTTCCGCAAGCGGGTGCTGCTCACGGGAACGCCCCCGGATTCGATGGGAGCGATCACCCGGGTGACGAAACGCCCTTCGGCCAGTTCGGGGAGATCGGCGGCCTTTCCTTCCGCTCCCCGTCCGAACGCGAAATTGAACCCGGTGACGACGGCACGCACCCCCAGCGGTACGAGGACGCCATCGACAAACCGCTTTTTGTCAAGGCCGGCCAGCACCGGATCGAACCGCATGACATAAGCCCGTTTCACACCGAGCCGACGAAATTGACCGAGCTTTTCGGGGAGGGGGGTGAGAAACCGATGAATCTGTTCTTTGCCGAGGACTTGCCGCGGATGGGGATCAAAAGTCATCACCGCCGGCACAGCCCCCAGTTCCTCCCCCAGCCGGATCGCCTCGGCGATCACCGCTTGATGTCCCCGGTGAACGCCGTCAAAAAAACCGATGGCCAATGACACCGGTTCGCCGGAAGACGGCAATCCGTCCGGATAACTGAGTCTGATTGTCTCCATGTCATTCCACATCCCGAAACACTTTTTCCGGCTTGGCCGTCCCGTCCGGGAGCCATCGGTACAAAGCAAGAAAACGGCCCGTCTCATCCAGGACGCGAACAAGCCGGCTTTCACCCGGACTTTCCCCGGGAAGCAACGAAACTCCGTCATATACCTGTTTTGCTTCCTCCTGGGACACCACCAGGGCGGGGAGTTGACCGAGCACTTCGCCGAGCGGGATGACCGCCCGTTCCCAATCTCCGCGCGCCGCGATCTCCCGAAGCTCTTCAAATCCGAAACAATCCTCGCTTCGGAACGGACCGCTCGCCGTCCGCACCAAGGATGACATGTGGGCGGGAGCGCCCAATGCTTTTCCCAGATCCACACACAACGTACGGATGTATGTCCCTTTGGAGCAAAGCACGTCAAACCGGATTTCCGGGTACTCACCCTCCACTATTTCCCGGAGTCGCAATTCATGAATCGTCACTTTCCGCGCGGGGCGGTCCACCACGCGACCTTCCCTGGCCAGCTCATAAAGGCGGCGCCCTCCCACCTTGACGGCCGAATACATCGGAGGAATCTGTTCGATCTCACCGGTGAATGTTTCGAACACTTCTTCCACCCGTCGGTTGGAGGGGGCGGAAACCGGCTTTCTTTCCACGACGCGACCGGTGGCATCTTCGGTTTCCGTGGAGATTCCCAGACAGAGTGTCGCCGAATACTCCTTGGGCAGATCCTGCAGATATTCCACCAGGCGGGTGGCCTGTCCGAGGCAAACCGGCAAAACCCCTTCCACTTCCGGATCCAGGGTTCCCGTGTGCCCGGCCCGCTTCTGACCGGTCCATCTCCGAACCTTGGCCACCACATCATGGGAAGTGCAACCCTTCGGTTTCCAGACGGCCAGTAGACCGTGAATCGTCACTGACCGTCCCTCCCCAGCTCGGCCCGAACATGTTGCAGGATCATTTGCTCCACTTCATCCAATGTTCCCCGCGCGGTGAATCCGGCCGCCCGCGCATGGCCGCCTCCGCCCAGCTCCTTGGCGATTTTGCCCACATCCACGCGTTCTCTGGATCGCAAACTCACCTTGACGGATCCGGCGTCGCTTTCCCTGATCAGGATCCCCACGTCCACGCCGATAATGTTCCTCGCATAGTTGACGATTCCGTCGACATCCTGTCGGGATTGACCCGACTGCTCGAAATCTTCCCGACGCAACCGGATCCAGGCGATTTTTCCGTCTTCCGATCTTTGCAGGGACGAAAGCGCAATGCGGATCAACCGGATCTGTTCCATGGTGAGCGTCTCCAGAACGAGGTCCGCGATCCGGTGGGCATGCGCTCCCGTTTCAACCAACTTCGCCGCTTTGCGGAAAACGGCGGGAGTTGCGTTGGAATAGCGGAACCCTCCGGTATCCGTCAACAAACCGGTGTACACCGTGCCCGCCAACGCATCGTCCCAATCGACGGCGCCTCCGTCAATCCAGTCAAACAGAATCTCCGCCGTGGCTGCCGCCCGGGGAACCACCACGTTCACATCACCGAACAGATCATTGGTGACGTGATGATCCACGTTGGCGACCCGTGCGCTTTCCGCAAACAGGTTCACGGCCGTTCCGATTCTCGCCCGGTCGGCACAATCCAGCGCAATCACCGTGTCAAACATCCCGTCCACTTCCTCCGGGAGGCGGATTTCATCCGCCCCCGGCAGGAAAAGAAATTTGTCGGGGACGGGAGATTCGTTCACCATCGTGACTTCCTTTCCCAATTTGCGAAGGGCATATCCCATCGCCAGCGTGGATCCGATCGCGTCACCGTCCGGATTCAGGTGGGACACCACCAGAAAACGGGTGCCTCGTTCGATAAACCGGTTCAGGGCATCAAACGTTTGATTCATGATCCCCCAACTCCCGGTTGTTGACTTCCCTGAGCAGCCGGTTGATGTGTTCGCTGTGTTCAAGGGATTCATCCATGACAAACATGAGATCCGGCACCAAACGAAGTTTGATTCTCCGGCCGATCTCCGTTCGGATGTACCCTTTGGCCTTCTCCAAAGCGGCCAGAGCCTGTTGTTTTTGTTCGGGGGATCCGAGCACGCTGACGTACACCTTTGCAATCTGCAAATCCCCGCTCATTTCCACCGCGGTGACGGTGACAAAGCCGATTCTCGGATCCTTGATTTCCCGTTGCAGGATCTGGCTCAATTCCTTTTTCACCTGTTCACCGACTCGGCTGACCCGAATGCGAGCCATATTCCGTTCCCTCCCGTGAATGAGCCCTAAACAAAGGTGACAAACTGATCAAGAATCTCCAAGCCGTCCGTCGATTCCAGCAAACGGAGCGCCTCCGCCAACTCTTTTTCCACCACTTTCAGGCTGCTTCCGACGCCGGCGACGGCCAGCCGGGTGAACCGTGGGTCATCCTGCCGGCCGACTTCGGCGACGGAGAGATTGAGCCGGTTGCGGAGCTTGTCAAGCCCGCTCCGGATCACGCGACGCTTGTCTTTGAGGGAAAAGGAAGCCGGAATGTGTCCTTCCACCGTCAACACTCCGACGTGCATGGACGTCACTTCCGTTCCACTTCCTGGATCACGAAGATCTCGATCATGTCGCCTTCCTTGATGTCATTGTAGTTCTGGATGGTGAGTCCGCATTCATATCCTTGAGCCACTTCGCGGACGTCATCCTTGAACCGCTTCAGCGTATCCAGTTTGCCTTCATGAATGACGATCCCGTCACGAATCAGGCGAACCTGTCCGTCACGCACCACTTTTCCTTCCGTGACATAGCAACCGGCAATGGTTCCGACTTTGGAAACCTTGAAAATTTGGCGAACTTCCGCCATCCCGACGACTTTTTCCTCCAGCTCCGGATCCAGCATCCCTTTCATGGCCGATTCGATTTCCTGAATCACATCGTAAATCACGCGATGGAGGCGAATTTCAACTTTTTCCTGTTCCGCGGTCGTACGGGCGTGGGAATCGGGCCGAACGTTGAACCCGATGATGATGGCGTTGGAAGCGGAAGCGAGCGTGACGTCCGATTCGTTGATCGCACCCACGGCCGCGTGAATGATCCGCACCCGGACACCTTCCACGTCGATTTTCTCCAGCGCCATCCGCAAAGCCTCCGCCGAACCTTGCACGTCGGCTTTGATGATGACGTTGAGCTCCTTCATTTGACCTTGCTTGATCCAATCTCCCAGGTCCATCAGAGAGACCCGTCCCTGGGCCTTGCGCTCCGCTTCCCGGGCACGCGCCAGACGTTTCTCCGCGATGGCGCGACCTTTCTTCTCATCTTCGAAGACCATGAACTGGTCACCCGGGTTGGGAACATCGGGCAGACCCAGAATCTCCACGGGCATGGACGGAGGTGCGGCTTTCACCCGCCGACCCCGGTCATTGACCATGGCGCGGATTTTTCCGAAGTAATTTCCGGCCACGATGCCGTCGCCCACCTTGAGGGTGCCGTTTTGAACCAGAACCGTCGCCACGGCTCCCCGTCCCTTGTCGACTTCCGCCTCAATGACAACCCCGCGGGCGCGTTTGTTCGGGTTGGCTTTGAGCTCAAGGATCTCCGCCTGCAGCAGGATCATTTCCAAGAGTTCATCGATTCCTTGCCCGGTGAGAGCCGAAACGGGAACGAAAATGGTTTCTCCGCCCCATTCTTCCGGAACCAGTTCGTATTCCATCAACTGTTGCTTGACGCGGTCCGGGTTGGCTTCCAATTTGTCCATCTTGTTCACCGCAACGATGATCGGAACTTTCGCCGCTTTGGCATGGTTGATCGCTTCCACGGTTTGCGGCATCACGCCGTCATCCGCCGCAACCACCAACACGGTGATGTCGGTGGCCTGCGCTCCGCGGGCCCGCATGGTGGTGAATGCCTCGTGTCCGGGCGTATCGAGGAAGGTGATTTTCTTCCCGTTCACTTCCACTTGGTACGCACCGATATGCTGCGTGATCCCGCCGGCTTCTCCGGCAGTCACGTTGGTTTGGCGAATTTTGTCCAGCAAAGTGGTTTTCCCGTGGTCAACGTGTCCCATGATGGTGACGACGGGCGGGCGTTCCACCAGGTCCTCGGGTGCGTCGGTTTCCACCTGTTCCTCGAAGTTGGATTCGTCCACTTCCTCTTTGTAATTCAGGACCACCTGGAATTCCTCTGCAATCACGGACATGGTTTCCACGTCGATCTCCTGGTTGATCGTCGCCATCACGCCGTGGGTGATCAATTTTTTGATGACCGCGGATGCTTCCCGGCGCAGCAGTTTGGCGAATTCACCGACGGTCATCGGACCCGTGACGGTGATCTCCTTCGGCAGGACCGGCGCCTGCTTCTCACGCGGCTCCTGTCTTCTGTCGCCTTTTTTCTTTCCTTTTCCCTTGCCGAACTTGTTTCCTTTGGCATCATCCCGGAATTTGTTGAACTTTCCTTTCCGCTGGTCGGATTTCTTGTTCTTATCCAGACGGGTTTCGTTCAAATCCTCGATGTCCTCCCGTTCGGGTTTGAGATTTTCGGCGACGCGCGGCGCCGGTCTGCGCGTTTCATCCCGCTTGGGTCGCGCGGATCTGCCTTGTGCCTGGGAAGAACCCTGTCCCGTTTTTTCCGTTTGAACCGTTCCTTGGGCCGCTCCTTCGCGATTCTGCCTTTGCCCTTGGCCGGAACGTCCTCCTCTGCGCCCTTGCGGGCGACTTTTCTTTTTTTCCTGTCCTTTCTTCTGTTCGCGTTGCTCTTCCCGGGTGTTGCCGGTATCTCCCGCAGAAGCGTTTTCTCTGACTTGCTTTACAAACTGTTCCACCTTTTTTATCATTCCTTCATCCATCACGCTCATGTGATTGTTCACTTTCACGCCCATCCGGTCCAGGATGGTCAGAATCTCCTTACTGCTCATGTTCACGTTTTTCGCATATTCATAAATCCGCAATTTGGACAATCCGCTCACCCCCGTGATTCACTCACAAGCTTCGTCAGTGAACGGGCAAAACCCTCATCCGTGACGGCCACGACCACCCGTTCACTCTTTCCGACAGCGTGTCCCAATTCATGTCTGTCCGACGCCTGGATGAGCGGGACACGGTAATGATTGCATTTGTCCGTCACCCGCTTCTTCGTGTTTCCGGCAGCATCTTCCGACAACCAAACCAGCTTGGCCGCTCCCGAACGAATCGCCGCCAGCACCGCTTCTTCCCCGGTCACCAGGCGGCCGGCCCTCATCGCAAGCCCCAACATGTTCATGGCTTTATTCATCGTGTGTCAATCCGCTCACGTATTCTCTGAGGCGATCGTACAATTCGGCGGGAACCTGCGTTTTGAGAGCCCGGTCGAGAGCTTTCTTCTTTTGCGCCAAGTCGACATATTCGGGTTTTGCGCAAAGATATGCGCCGCGCCCGGACTTTTTGCCGGTCGGATCGATGACGATCTCGTTTTCGGGTGTCCGTACGATCCGGACCAGGCTTTTTTTCGGGAACATTTCTTGAGAAGCGACGCATTTTCGCATGGGAATTTTCCGCTGCTTCATCCAGTCACGGCACCTCCTTGCAGGGTCAGGCTGCGGGAGCGTGGATCACAGATCGGCTTCCTCTTCTCTTTCCTCGGTGGACGTTTCCGCCTCTTCCGAAAGCTTCATCGCTTCGGACTCGCTCTTGATGTCGATTTTCCAGTTGGTCAGTTTGGCGGCAAGACGGGCGTTTTGCCCTTCTTTTCCGATCGCCAGGGACAACTGGTGATCCGGTACGACAACCCGCGCCATTTTTTCCTCTTCGAAAATTTCCACCGACACCACCTTGGACGGACTGAGACTGTTGGCGATCAGCTCCGCCACGTCATCCGACCAACGAATGATGTCGATTTTTTCCCCTCGCAATTCGGAAACGACGTTTTGAACCCGGGCCCCCCGGTGACCCACGCAGGCTCCGACGGGGTCCACGTCGGGATTGTTGGAATGAACCGCCACTTTGGAACGCTGTCCGGCTTCCCGGGCAATGGCCTTGATTTCCACGGTTCCGTCATAAATCTCCGGAACTTCCAGCTCAAACAGGCGTTTGAGCAAGCCCGGATGCGTACGGGAAAGGAAAATTTGCGGACCTTTCGTCGATTTCTCCACCTTGGTGATGTACGTCTTCACGCGATCACCGTGCTTGAAACGTTCGCCGGGCATGGTTTCGGAATGAGGAAGCAATCCTTCCACCCGTCCGAGATCCACGTAATAGTGGCGATTGTCGGCGCGCTGTACGATGCCGTTGATGAGCTCCGCTTCCCGGTCGAGGAAATCGCGGTAAATCGCGGAACGTTCCGCCTCGCGGATTCGTTGGGTGACAACCTGTTTGGCCGTCTGAGCAGCGATTCGGCCGAAATCGGCCGGCGTGACCTCGATCTCCACGATGTCATCCAGCTGGTAATTGGGATCCATTTCCCTGGCGGCATCCAGCGAGATCTCCAACCGGGGGTCCGTCACTTCCTCCACCACGGTTTTGCGGGCAAACACCTTCACGTCTCCGGTCTCTCTGTTGATATCCACCCGCACGTTTTGCGCGGAATTGAAATTCCGCTTGTAACCGGAGATCAGCGCCGCTTCGATCGCTTCAATCAGAATGTCCTTGCTGATCCCTTTTTCTTTCTCCAGCTGACCGAGTGCCTCGATGAACTCAGCTTTCATCGGTCACTTGTCCTCCCTTCGAATTTAAAAAACAATCGCCAATCTCGCCTTGGCCACTTTGTCCAGCGGAATCTGCACCGTTTTCTTCCGCTCCGCAATCGTCAGCGTCCGACCGTCAAAATCGGCGAGAACTCCTTCAAAAACGCTTTTCCCGTCAATCGCTTCATACGTGGTGACATGAACGTGCTTGCCGACCGCCTTGCGAAAATCCTTATCCTTTTTCAGCGGCCGCTCGGCTCCCGGCGAACACACTTCCAGAATGTATGCTTCCGGAATCGGGTCTTCCCTGTCCAAAAGCAGGCTCAACTTTTCGCTGACCCGTGTGCAGTCATCCAGGTCCACGGGACGATCATCGCGATCGATATACACCCTCAGAAACCGGTTGGACCCTTCTTTCGTGAATTCCACTTCGACGAGTTCCAGCCCTTCGGCTTCCAACACCGGGAGAGCCAGCTTTGCAACTGCGTCGGTGACTCTTTCTGCCAACGAATTGTCCTCCTTCTTCCTGTAACCGGGGTTTCCGTTCACACAAAACGGAAAGAGTGGGCAGGTACCCACTCTTTTCGCTCCCGGACGTATCTTACCCCTAGTATTGCCACAGTGATTATAACATATCCCCTGTCTTCGATGCAACGGAACGCGGCACATTTGTGGCTCTCCAGCTCCGGCGAAACCGCCCGGCCTGCCCGCTCCGTCTCCGAAACATCGATGATCGCCCGTTTCCCGGTGTACGCGGACCGTCTCATTCACCTTTCGTGTTCCGCCCGGTTCAATGAATTCTGCCTCTTCTTTCCGATTTCTGATAAAATGGGAATGAACCTTTATTCCGATATCCGCAATGGTGCGGCTGAATTCACCCGGAAGGGGAGAGGACAATGTCAGTGCAAAACGGCAAACCATTGCCCGATCGATCCGAGATACCCGTTGAATACACGTGGCGGCTGGAGGACATTTTCGCCACGGATGACCTGTGGAACGAGGAATTTGAAAAGGTCAGGGCGATGATTCCCTCGGTGCGCAATTTCCGGGGCAAGCTGGGAAACTCCTCCCACGATCTTCTGACCGCCCTGAAAAACCGGGATGCGCTGCTGCTGAGAGTCGAAAAATTGTATACATATGCCCACATGCGTTATGACCAGGACACGACCAACTCGTTCTACCAAGGTCTGAACGACAAGGCAAAATCCCTGTACACCGAAACGGCGGGAGCCCTCTCATTCATGGAACCGGAAATCCTCGCGATTCCGGAGGAAACGATTCAAAAATTCCTGGAGGAGAATGAAGAACTCCGCGTCTACCGACACGAACTCGAAATGCTGGGAAAACAACGTCCGCACATTCTTTCGGAGAAGGAAGAAGAGCTGCTTGCGATGGCGTCGGACGCATTGCGGACTCCGATGAACGCATTCGGCATGTTGAACAATGCGGATCTTGAATTCCCGGTGATTCAAAACGAGAACGGAGAACCGGTTCAGATCACCCACGGGCGGTTCATCCATCTTTTGGAAAGCAAGAACCGGGAGGTTCGGAAAGCGGCATTCGAAGGGTTGTACCATACGTACGGCAAATTCCGCAACACCTTTGCCGCCATGTTGTCCGGGGCCGTCAAGCGAAACAATTTTTATGCGCGGGCCCGCCGCCATCCTTCGGCCCGTCATGCCGCTCTGTTCCAAAACCATATTCCCGAATCCGTGCATGAACAATTGATCGGAACCATTCGCGAACACCTCCACCTGTTGCATCGGTATGTGGCCGTTCGCAAACGGGCGTTGGGACTGGACGAACTGCACATGTATGATCTGTACACCCCGCTCGTAAGCGACGTCGATTTCAAGATCACGTACCCGGAAGCCCAACAAGTCCTGCTCAAGGGTCTGGACATTCTGGGAGAAGAATACATCACGGTTGTCAAGGAAGCTTTCGAAAACCGCTGGGTGGACGTGTATGAAAACAAAGGAAAGAGGAGCGGTGCTTACTCGTCCGGATCTTATGCGACCAATCCGTACATTCTGATGAACTGGCAGGACAACATTGACAACCTGTTCACGCTGGCGCACGAATTCGGACACTCGGTCCACAGTTATTTCACGCGCAAACACCAACCGTTCGTTTACGGAGATTACAGCATTTTCGTGGCGGAAGTGGCCTCCACCTGCAACGAAGCTCTGCTCAGCCACTATTTGCTCCGTTCCACCGATGACAAAAAGAAACGGCTGTACCTGCTCAACCACGACCTGGATTCGTTCCGGGCCACGGTATTCAGACAAACGAAGTTCGCCGAATTCGAGCACATCATCCATCAAAGAGCGCAAAACGGCGAACCTTTGACGGCCGAATCGCTCACCGAAACGTACTACGAACTGAACAAGAAGTACTACGGCAACGAGATCGTCGTCGATCCGGAAATCGGTTTGGAGTGGGCACGGATTCCGCATTTCTATTACAATTATTACGTGTATCAGTACGCCACCGGATACAGCGCCGCAACGGCCCTGTCCAAACAGATCATCGAAGAAGGAAAACCCGCGGTCGACAGGTATCTCCGCTTCCTCAAAGCCGGCAGTTCCGAGACACCGATCGACGTGCTCAAGAAAGCGGGCGTCGACATGACGGATCCGGAACCGATCCGACAAGCGCTGAAAGTGTTTGAACAGAAGCTGGACGAATTCGAACGCTTGCTGAACGAATGATCCGAAACCGAAACCCGGAACCCACGCCAGTGGATTCCGGGTTTCTTCATTCATCAAAAAGAGCCAGGTATTCTCCGTAACCTTCCCGCTCGAGATCCCGCTTGGGAATGAACCGGAGAGCGGCGGAATTGATGCAGTAACGCAAACCGGTGGGAGCCGGTCCGTCATCAAACACGTGCCCCAAGTGGGAATCTCCCTCCCGGCTTCTCACTTCCGTACGGATCATTCCATGGGAGTAATCGGGGCGTTCCACCACCTGATCCTCATGAATGGGCCGGGTGAAACTGGGCCATCCGCAGCCCGAATCAAATTTGTCCAGCGAACTGAACAACGGTTCCCCGGTCACCACGTCCACGTAAATTCCTTCTTCCTCATGATCCCAATATTCGTTTTGAAACGGGGGCTCCGTTCCGTTTTGCTGTGTCACCCGGTATTGCATTTCCGTCAATCTCTCCCGAAGCTCCCGGTCATTCGGCTTTTCTCTTCTTGCCCGATTCGACATCAACGCATTCCCCTCTCTTCAATTTTCGGCCTTCCATCATATTGTATCCCGTTTTAGGAATCGGCGCAGACCCTGGGACTTGCCGGTCTGGAATCATTCTGTCAACCATCTCCGGAACCAAAGAAAAACGGGCACGATGTTCGTGCCCGAGTGGGAAAGCGTGTTTTTCAAAGATTATTGAATTCCTTTACGACGAGCGAAGAACAACGCGGCCAAGCCGATGATCAGCAGCCCGAAACCAGCCAGCATGCCGTTCGGATGGTTGGTGGCCGTTTTGGGCAACTGTCCACCTTGATTGTTGTCATCGTTTTTCGGCGGCTTGTTGTTGTTCTTGTCGTCGTCTTTCGGCGGGTTGTTGTTGTTATTGTTGTCATCATCATCGTTGTTGTCCGGCGGGTTGTTGTTGTTGTTGTCGTCGTTGTTGTCCGGCGGGTTGTTGTTGTTGTTGTTGTCGTCGTTGTCGTCCGGCGGATTGTTGTTGTTGTCATCGTCGTTGTTGTCCGGCGGGTTGTTGTTGCCGTTGTCACCATCGCAAGGACCGTTGACTTTCACCCGCGCGGCCACTGCCAAGTTGTCAAGGAGTTTGCTGTTGACGGCAAGTTTCAGCTTGATGGCATAAATCCCGGCAGGACCGTTCGGATTTTTGGCCGGTTCGTAACGAACGGTGAGCGTTTCGTCTTCACCTTTCACCTGCAGTTTGCCGTCAGCCACCAGTTTGCCGTCCACGGCACCGAGATTCGGGTACCAGTAGATTTCATACGGAACTTCGATTTTGAGGTTGTTGACCACTTTTCCGAGTTCCTTGCCGACCAGGTTGCCGACTTTCACCTTGACCCAAATCGCCTTGCAGTCGCCGCCCACTTTCACAATGTTCAAGATATTCGCTTTCCCCAACAGATCCACGTTCAAGTCAATTTTTGCCGTGGATTGTGCCATGGCTCCCGCCGGAGCAATCACGAGTGCCAGCGCGAGAACCATTGCAATCAGCGAGAATTTTGTGATGTTGATCTTTTTCATTTATGTATCCCCCCCATGGTCAGAATATATTTTCCAGCCGCGTCCATTTTCCCTTTTTTCTCCCATGGGGAAATCAAAAAAAATTCGCTCAGTTCACAATATGTACACAAAATGGCTTTTCAAACGGTCGAACATCCCCGCTTTTTGTCCCCCCGAACATCTTCCATGTCGGACCCAGGGATGCCGTTTTCGTCCCCCGGTTTCGGCCGTACCTTGACCTTGGAAAGCAAAAAAGGTCCCGGAACGGAATCCGCGACCTTGCGATCATGATCGAACCCGAAAAACATCGACGGTGCTCTTTCCCGGACGGATGTCAGCGTCCGTTCCCGGCTGCGTCCGTGACGGGACGATCACCGACAAGCCATGACAAACAACAAGGCCCCGGTATGATCCGGGGCCTTGTTCAACCGAACCGGCAGGGATACGGATCCCTGACCGCCAAAGTTGGAGCTCCCTACCAGGCTCGAACTGGTGACCTCTTCCTTACCATGGAAGCGCTCTGCCTGCTGAGCTAAGGGAGCGTATCCAACGAAAAGCCGATCATTTGCAGTTTGAAATTAGCATAATTCATTCAGTCTGTCAACCGAATAAATTCACTTCAAAAGAAAACGCAAAAAACCTGCCTGGCAACGACCTGCTCTCCCAAGGGCCATCCCTCAGTACCATCGGCGCTGGAGGGCTTAACTTCCGTGTTCGGGATGGGAACGGGTGGAACCCCTCCGCTATGGTCACCAGACAGGTTTGATCAGGTTTTGTTGTCCTCCCTTCGGGAGGCCACACACCCTGAAAATGAGTATGGAGTGTAAAGCAAGCGTGATGTGGAAGAGAAGAAGTGAGGTGAAGCCCTCGACCGATTCGTATCCGTCAGCTGAACGCATTGCTGCGCTTACACCTCGGACCGATCTACCTCGTCATCTGCAAGGGGTCTTACTTCCACGAGGGAATGGGAAATCTCATCTTGAGGGGGGCTTCGCGCTTAGATGCTTTCAGCGCTTATCCCGTCCGCACATGGCTACCCAGCGGTGCTCCTGGCGGAACAACTGGTACACCAGAGGTGCGTCCATCCCGGTCCTCTCGTACTAGGGACAGCTCCTCTCAAATTTCCTGCGCCCGCGACAGATAGGGACCGAACTGTCTCACGACGTTCTGAACCCAGCTCACGTACCGCTTTAATGGGCGAACAGCCCAACCCTTGGGACCGACTACAGCCCCAGGATGCGATGAGCCGACATCGAGGTGCCAAACCTCCCCGTCGATGTGGACTCTTGGGGGAGATCAGCCTGTTATCCCCGGGGTAGCTTTTATCCGTTGAGCGATGGCCCTTCCACACGGAACCACCGGATCACTAAGTCCGACTTTCGTCCCTGCTCGACTTGTGGGTCTCGCAGTCAAGCTCCCTTCTGCCTTTGCACTCTGACGCGCGATTTCCGACCGCGCTGAGGGAACCTTTGAACGCCTCCGTTACCTTTTGGGAGGCGACCGCCCCAGTCAAACTGCCCGCCTGACACGGTCCTCCTGCCGGATGACGGCAGCGAGTTAGAACCCCGGCACAGCCAGAGTGGTATCCCACCGACGACTCCACCGAAGCTGGCGCTCCGGCTTCTCAGTCTCCCACCTATCCTGTACAAGCTGTACCCGAATTCAATATCAGGTTGCAGTAAAGCTCCACGGGGTCTTTCCGTCTAGTCGCGGGTAGCCTGCATCTTCACAGGCAGTACGATTTCACCGGGTCTCTCGCCGAGACAGCGCCCAGATCGTTACGCCTTTCGTGCGGGTCGGAACTTACCCGACAAGGAATTTCGCTACCTTAGGACCGTTATAGTTACGGCCGCCGTTTACTGGGGCTTCGGTTCAGAGCTTCGCCGAAGCTAACCCTTCCCCTTAACCTTCCAGCACCGGGCAGGCGTCAGCCCCTATACATCGCCTTGCGGCTTCGCAGAGACCTGTGTTTTTGCTAAACAGTCGCCTGGGCCTTTTCACTGCGGCCCCCTCGGGCTGTGAACCCTACCGGGGCACCCCTTCTCCCGAAGTTACGGGGTCAATTTGCCGAGTTCCTTAGCGAGAGTTTTCCCGAGCGCCTTAGGATTCTCTCCTCGCCTACCTGTGTCGGTTTGCGGTACGGGCACCTGCATCCTCCTAGAGGCTTTTCTTGGCAGTGTGGAATCAAGGACTTCGGTACTTGAAGTTTCCCTCGTCATCACGGCTCCGCCTGGATGGAGAACGGATTTGCCTGCTCTCCGGCCTAACCGCTTGAACGCGCACTTCCGATCGCGCGATCCCCTATCCTCCTGCGTCCCCCCATCGTACAAACGGCTGCAGGTGGTACAGGAATATCAACCTGTTGTCCATCGTCTACGCCTTTCGGCCTCGACTTAGGTCCCGACTGACCCTGGGCGGACGAACCTTCCCCAGGAACCCTTAGGCTTTCGGCGGAGGGGATTCTCACCCCTCTTTTCGTTACTCACACCGGCATTCTCACTTCCAGGCGCTCCACCGATCCTTCCGGACCGGCTTCGCCGCTGCCTGGAACGCTCCCCTACCATCGTGCCGAAGGCACGATCCGCGGCTTCGGTGGACCGTTTAGCCCCGTTACATTTTCGGCGCAGAGTCACTTGACCAGTGAGCTATTACGCACTCTTTGAATGGTGGCTGCTTCTAAGCCAACATCCTGGTTGTCTCGGCAACTCCACATCCTTTACCACTGAACGGTCACTTGGGGACCTTAGCCGGCGGTCTGGGCTGTTTCCCTTTTGACCACGGATCTTGGCACTCGCGGTCTGACTCCCGAAGACCAAAGTCTGCGGCATTCGGAGTTTGACTGAGTTCGGTAACCCGGGGAGGGCCCCTAGCCCAATCAGTGCTCTACCTCCGCGACTCCTCTTCGAGGCTAGCCCTAAAGCTATTTCGGGGAGAACCAGCTATCTCCGGGTTCGATTGGCATTTCACCCCTACCCACACCTCATCCTATGGTTTTTCAACACCAACAGGTTCGGACCTCCATTCCGTGTTACCGGAACTTCATCCTGGACATGGGTAGATCACCCGGTTTCGGGTCGACAGCCACGTACTCAAACGCCCTGTTCAGACTCGCTTTCGCTGCGGCTCCGGCTTCTCACCTTAACCTTGCACGTGACCGTCACTCGCCGGTTCATTCTACAAAAGGCACGCCGTCACTCCTCAAGGGAGCTCCGACTGATTGTAGGCACACGGTTTCAGGTTCTCTTTCACTCCCCTCCCGGGGTGCTTTTCACCTTTCCCTCACGGTACTGGTTCACTATCGGTCGCCAGGGAGTATTTAGCCTTGGGAGGTGGTCCTCCCTGCTTCCCACGGGGTTCCACGTGTCCCGCGGTACTCAGGATCGCCTCGGAAGGGTTTCGGATTTCGGCTACAGGGCTGTTACCTGCTGTGGCCGGCCTTTCCAGGACCAGTTCGCCTATCCCAAACCTTTGTGACTTCCATGTGAGACGTCCTACAACCCCGTTTGCCGAAGGCAAACGGTTTGGGCTGTTCCCGTTTCGCTCGCCGCTACTCAGGGAATCGCGGTTGCTTTCTCTTCCTCAGGGTACTAAGATGTTTCAGTTCCCCTGGTATGCCCCCAGCCACCCTATGGATTCAGGTGGTGGTACCGGCTCTTCCAGCCGGTGGGTTGCCCCATTCGGAGATCCCCGGATCAAAGCCTGCTTACGGCTCCCCGAGGCTTATCGGAGTTCGCCCCGTCCTTCATCGGCTCCTGGCGCCAAGGCATCCACCGTGCGCCCTTACCAGCTTCACCTTCAAGCTGCTCGGTTCTCTTCCGGTGTTATCGCGACTTGGCTTTACATTCCATATCCCATTTTCAAGGTGCGTGCGTGTTTCTTTCGCATCGCCGTTTTCGCGGCGACGTATTCCAATATAGCATGCCCTGATCTGGAATGCAACCCCCTTTATAAAAAAATATTTCCCGAAACAGAAATTCCTTCGAAATACAACTTGTTTCCATGTCAGGTTTCGAAACCCGAACGGCAACATCCAAACACACAAGAAGGTCGCAGCAAACCGCGCACAAGATCCGGAATAAGAAAACCCGTCGCCCTGATCGGCAAGGCAACGGATTTTCCAAAAACGACCATCCGAGGTCGAAGTACCAGGATCACCGTTGATCCGAAATGTCACTTCGCTTCAGCCAGTCCGGCAATTGACGTTGCACCTCGGAAGCGGAACATTCGGCGGTTTCTCCGCTTCGACGGAGTGTCAGTTCCACCATTCCCTCCCCCGCTTTGGCTCCGACGATGATCCGCACCGGAATCCCGATCAGGTCCGCATCCTTGAATTTCACTCCGGCCCGTTCGGGACGATCGTCATAAAGCACTTCATATCCGGCATTTCGCAGCCGGTCATACAGGGTTTCGGCGAGACGAACCTGTTCATCGTTTTTCGCGTTGACGGTGATCAGATGCACCTGGAACGGCGCCACGGCCACGGGCCAGATGATCCCGTGCTCGTCGCGATGCTGCTCCGCGATGGCTGCCACCACGCGTGAGACCCCGATTCCGTAACAGCCCATGATGAACGGCCGCTCTTTTCCGTCCGCATCGAGAAAACGGGCATTCATCACTTCACTGTACCGGGTACCCAGCTTGAAAACGTGTCCCACCTCGATCCCCCGCCGGAATCCGATCACACCGCCGCAGCGCGGACAGGCGTCTCCGGGGCGGATCAGCCGCAGATCAGCCACTTCGTCCACATGAAAATCTCTGCCGATCTTCACATGCAGAAGATGTGCATCTTGATCATTGGCGCCCACCACCAGTTCATCGAGTTCGGCAACGGCATGGTCGGCAATGATTCTGACCGGTTGCTTCAAGCCGACCGGCCCGACGAATCCCGGCAACGTTCCGGCAACGCGAAACACCGTCTCTTCATCCGCCATCGAAACCGCGCTGCCCTCCAGCAGATTTTTCACTTTCACGTCATTTGCTTCATGATCACCGCGCACCAGAACCAATACCGGCTCACCGTCCACGAGGAACAGCAGGCTCTTGACCAGCCGCTTTGTGGGCAGTCCCAAGAATCCGGCCACCTCTTCAATGCTTGCCTTGTTCGGAGTCGCGACTTTCTTCACGGGCGGCACTTCATCCTTCACCGAACCCGTGCTGTCCGAGCCGACGGAACGGATTGCGGCCATCTCCACATTGGCGGCATAATCACAGGATTCACACATGGCGATCGTGTCTTCCCCGACATCCGACAAGGCCATGAACTCATGCGTTCCCTTGCCGCCCATCGCCCCCGAGTCGGCTTCCACGGCACGGAAATCGAGACCCAAGCGGGTAAAAATGGAGACATAGGCGTCGTACATGTTCCGGTACATCCGGTCCAATGATTCAAGATCGGCGTGGAAGGAGTATGCGTCTTTCATCAGGAATTCACGGCCGCGAAGAATCCCCGAGCGCGGCCGTTTTTCATCCCGGAATTTGGTCTGGATCTGATAAACGGTCATGGGAAGTTTTTTGTATGTATTGATTTCCCCTCTCAAAAGG